>NZ_JBNNUF010000001.1:0-235970 GCF_050279465.1 Bacillus sp. NPDC094077
AATTTAAAAAAGATGACTCCTGTTGAATACAGAAATCATCTTCTTGATGTTGCCTAACTTTTTTTAAAATGTCCTTTACAAAGGGTACAGATTATTTCTCTACCTTCCTTTTCTTATTTCTATTTGAGATATTATTATATTTCCACACTTTCTTTTCCTTTTTCAACATAACTCATATCTCCGACCGACTCGACGATGTATTCCCCATCTTTATATAAAATTTTCGTTACACTTGCATTTTCCACTCCAAGTTTTGTTTTACTACAATCTAACATTTCTATTAATGCAGTTATCATAAGTCCATGAACGACAACTAAAACGTTGCCTCCTCCACTCTGAGCAGCTTCTTCACTAATATTATGAATCTCTGTTTTTATACGAGTAGAAAATACTTCCCAATCTTCTGCCTGCTTTGTAGGATCTGCTGCTCTAATGAGATTAATTATTTCTTCAATAGAAAACTTCATGAGTTCTTCTAGTGATGTAACGCCCGCAGCTTTACCGATTGCATCCCACATATTTTCAAGTTTTTCACCTTCAAAAGTGCCGAAATTTAATTCTCGTAAATCTTTTCTTTTCTCAAGTTTCAATTTTGATTGCTCACTATATTTTAATACTAAATTAGCAGTTTCAATCGCTCGACCGCTATCACTACTATACACATTAGTAAAATGAATACCTTTTAATCCCGTTCCTAAATTTGCGGCCACTTCAACACCTTTTTCTACTAACGGAGAATCTGCCCAACCTTGTGCGCGATGATTCGCATTTAATATTGTTTTACCATGTCTCGTAACATATAACGTAACTAAATTCCCATTACTATCTGTTTCTCGCTTCTTCATCATATTCTCTCCCTTTACATTTCTATATCAATTTTACCATCTCAATTATTCATTGAGCAAAATATACGTAAGTAAATCTACTTAATAAAAAACGCTACCTTTCTGTATATCCCTACAAAAGATAGCGTTTTTTATCATTACATTTCTTAATTGATACTCCTACTCAGCAAAAGCACTCGAATATTGTACAATTCCTTCTACACCTTCAAAAGCATTCTCTCGTAATTCCATCGCCATAAACACCTCATCTGGCACTTCAAATGGTGCTTTTATATTCCACTTACTTGCTTTCTTAAAACCGAATTTCGGATAGTACTCCGGATGTCCTAACACAACAACTGATCCATATCCAAGTTCTTTCGCTTTCTCTAAAGCAGAGGCGATTAGTTTTCCGCCAATTCCTTTTTTCTGATGACTTGGAGCTACTGAAACTGGTGCAAGTGATAATGAATCTACAGAAGTATCACCTTTTTCTATTGTAATTTTCGATAACATAATATGACCAACTATTTCCCCATCTACCGCAACGATAGATAACTCTGGAATAAATGCGTCGCATTCTCTAATACGTTTTACAAGTTCATGTTCTTTTTTATCACTAAATTCTTCATGTAAAAATGCTTCTTTTACAACTTCTTCTGTCTTTCTATAATCGTTTTTTTGTTCTTGTCTAATCGTTACCACCCTATATTATCCTCTATTCTTTCTTATTTCTTTTTCAATTTTACGAAGCGCTTTTTTCGATCCGCGCCCTATATCATGTTGCATTTTTCTTTCTTTATAATCGACAAATAGCGTATTTAAATCGTATCCTTCTGGGTATAATTCCTTCGCTGTCACTTCTAAGTTCATACGTTTTATATTCACTTCAATAAATTCACCGTTATAATATACAACAACATTATAGAAATTATCTTTTTCCTTATATACAATTCCGAAATCGTTATGGTCTAACAATTTCACACGGTCGCCTTTTTTGTATTCATAGTGCTCCCCGCTTTTTTCCTGTACGAATTTCGGCTTTCTAATTTTACTTGCATTCACTTTTCCTAAACGATATTCTTTATTTCCCATATACTCTTTCGCTCTTTGCAGTACATGTTCTCTTACATTCATTTTATTCGCAATCCAAAGTGCATTACTTTCACCTGATTTACCGATCACTAATTTATAAAGCGGTTCTAACGTTTCACTATTAAATTGCATTGCCGCGTTCATAAAATCATCATGCATTTCTGAGAATCGTTTAATTTCACCGTAATGCGTACTCGCAACTGTAATACATCCCGCAAGGTACAACTCTTCTAAAATAGAAATTGCAAGCGCAGCACCTTCATTTGGTTCTGTACCACTTCCTATTTCATCAAATAATAGTAACGTATTATTATTTGACATCCTCATAATCTCAGACAGATTTTTCATATGAGATGAAAATGTACTTAGTGCATTTTCGATACTTTGATTATCACCAATATCTACAAACACATTTTCAAAAATAGCAATTTCCGTTTCTTTATCTCCATCGATATGAAGGCCTGACATTGTCGCTAATGTTAACAATCCAATTGTTTTTAGTACAATTGTTTTCCCGCCCGCATTCGGTCCTGTAATAATTAAACTACGGTAGTTTTGACCGATTTCAAAGTTTAATGGTACTACTTTTCCACTTAAAAGCGGATGCTTACAATTCACTAAATGAATGTAGCCATGATCGTTTAACTTCGGTTCTATTCCATCGATTGATTTACTAAACTTCGCTTTCGCAAATACCATATCATATTGGCTAATCAATTCTATATTAATTTTTATATGATAAATGTTTTCTAATACCATTCCTGATAAAGTCGCTAAAATTTGATACTCTTCCATCGCTTCTTCTGCTTTCAAACTTGCGAGTTCCGCATTTAACTTTGTAACCGTATGTGGTTCTATAAATACAGTAGAACCTTTTGCAGATGCTTCAACAATACTTCCCGCAACTTGATTTTTATAAGTAGACTTGATCGGAATTGTATAGCGATCATCCTTTTTACTAATAAAGAATTCCTGAATATATTTCTTATTTGCACTACTATTTAAAAACTTCGTTAAACGTTCTTTTATTTTTCCATCTACAGAATCAATGTTATTTCGAATTCGTTTTAACTCTTTACTAGCAGCTGCATCAATTCCATTTCCTTTAATTGAAAAGTTAATTTCCTCTTCAATACTTTTAAATTCAGTCATTGAATTTGCATAGGAAGCTAATACTGGTGCAAAAAATTCTTTATCTAACATAAATTTTTTAATCTTTCTACATCCACGTAAAAAGTCTGACACACTCACTAACTCTGCTGGATCTAAAATCATCCCTTTTTCTAATTTTTGAATTGTACTAGCGATATTGGAAATTCCGAAAAAGGGTACATGCCCTTCTGCATCTAGTATAGCTCGTGCTTCTGTCGTTTCATTTAAACGATTCCTCACTACTTTTATACTCGTACTCGGCTCTAATTTATTTAATAATTCCTTACCTAATCCACTTACACAATATGATTTCACTATTTCCTTCAATTCATTATATTGTAACTTTTCAAAAGTCATCGTATTCATTTTGTTTCTCCTCACTATGATTGATTTATATCATAAATGAAGATACCTACTCATTAGATTCCAATGAGCTCTACATTATTCGATTACCATTTTTATACATAATAAATATATACAAAAAAGCTGCGGGGATACCGCAGCTTTTACATTTACAAGGCATGTGTAATAACATATGAGGAAATAAGCCATAAAAAAACAGATGGCAATCCCCTTATTACACGCTTTATAAAGTATTGTAGGTATCTTCATAGGTCTCGAAATAAATCCATGACAAAATTAGGGGTATGATGTACATAAAAATCCCCCTGTTCTTATCCGATTTATTTCATTAAATTTTTCCTATTTAGTACCTACCGCACTCACAAAAAGCACCTCTCATTAATTTATATTATAGTCATTGAAATCTAATTTACTGAAATCATCATACTATATGTTTTATAAGAAGTAAAGGTGTCATACTTTTATAACTATGCAGCATGTAAAAAAGAAGAGGAAAACTTATATTTCAGTCTACCTCTTCTTTTTCATCACCAATTTACTGCTGAACATATATGGAAACTGAGCCTCCATTTACATGGAACTGCCCCCATCCGTCCTTATTAATTGTTACAGTATTTGTTTGATTACCCGTAATATCGTACCATACTTCCCCTGCGTTATTCTTTCCAACATCCATCCACTTTGATCCTCCTGGTCCGTCAGAGAGTAATGTCGCTAAACCAGAATTCGCATGTACACCATCACCTTCTCTTGTCCAGCCAATCACACCTGGATGATCTAAATAATCACGCTGCGTACCATATGCAAAGTTTTTTCGTGCCGTCAAAATTGGATCAATTTTATCTTTTAACGCTGGAATTTCATAGCTACTATTCCCGCTTGTACCATAGTAATCACCATAGAAAACGGAAGGATAGCCCTCCGCACGAGTTAAAATAAATGCATATGCTAACGGTTTAAACCACGGACTCACTACAGATTCCAATGACTGGCCAGGCTGTGAATCATGATTTTCAACGAGAGTAACTGCGAGTGCAGGGTGATTTTGCATTACTGTTCCATTTAAAATATTTCTCATATCATAATTCCCATTTCCTGTTGAAGCATAATGAAAATTGTAATGCAGCGGTGCATCGAACACAGATTGATTATAGTTGACTTTCGCCAAATAATTGTTTAAAGCCTGAATATCATTTTGCCAATATTCAGCCACCGTAAACATTTCTTTCCCCGTTTGCTGTCTGACATGATTTACCCAATCGCGTAAATATTCATGATCAATATGTTTAACAGCATCTAAACGAAAGCCATCTAAATTTAATTCATTCGCATACCACGTTCCCCATTTTTTCATCTCATTCGCAACATCAGGATGATCAAAATCAAGATCTGCATACATCAAATAATCATAATTCCCATTCTCACTAGACACTTCCCAGTCCCACGCTTTACCTATACCCCTAAATTTATAAATCCGATTTAATTTCCTTCCTTCATCCCAATCCGTTCCGTCAAAATGATACCATTTCCACTTGAAATCAGAATAAGAATCCCCACGTCCCGGAAAATTAAACCCCGTCCATGCACTAATTTGATAATCACCTGATACTTCAATATTTCGATTGTTACGGTCTACCTCAACAGCTGTTACATTCTCCGTATAATCAGCCCCACCTTTATGATTCATAACTACATCACCGTACACATCGATGCTTTGCTTATGTAAAGCTTCAATTGCAGATTTCAACTGTGCTTTTGTCCCATATTTCGTCCTCACAGTTCCTTTTTGATTGAATTCCCCCAAATCATATAAATCATAGGCTCCATACCCTACATCATTTTGTGAAGTCCCTTTATATGCAGGTGGTATCCATACAGATGTGATTCCTTTATGAGCTAAACTCTCAGCATCAGTACGCAAACGATTCCAATGATCACCATCATTCGGAGCGTACCACTCAAAATACTGCATTAATGTTCCATTGTTTATCGTTGCTGCTTCTGCCTTATTCACCTCATATGTATTAGGAAAAAGCAAAATAAACAATAAACAGACTACCATAATCCTTTTCAACATATTTACACCATCCCCCTTCAAGAAAGCGTTTGCATGATTTATTAAAATTATTATAATATTCGTTCTATCTTTAGTAAAGTAGCAATCTTTTAATCTCTCACATTATTTAAATATGAATTCAACTATTCCACCAGTACCCTCGCATAGTTTAAAATTCACATCGTATTCAAAATTGTTTACAATTTATCTATAAAAGTATTACGGAGGGATTTCTATGACCGACTTTCAAAAACAATTTTTCACACGATTAAATATAGAAGAGACAAAAACAGTTTCATTTGAAGATTTATCTTACATCATGTACGCAATGGCGCAAACTGTTCCATTTGAAAACTTAAATGTTCTCGAAAATAACTTTAAAGAAATATCAAAAGAAAATTTAAAAGAAAAAATTTTAGTAAAAAACCGTGGCGGTCTTTGTTATGAATTAAATCCGACTATGTATTACTTCCTTAAAGACACTGGATTCACTGTTCATCTCGTTTCAGGAACAGTTTATAATGCTGCAAACTCTAAATGGGCTGTCGATTCTGGACATATCGCAACTGTTTTAAAACATCATCATGAACTTTATTTAATTGAAGTTGGATTCGGATCATACTTACCTCTTGCCCCTGTTCCTTTCTCAGGTGAAGTCGTTCACTCGGTAACAGGAGATTATCGTATTCGTAAAGAAACAACTGAAAAAGGAAATTACATTTTAGAAATGCGTAAAAACAATGCGTTTTTAGATCAATCTTCTACTGATGATTGGACGTTAGGCTATGCATTTTACTTGGAAGAAGTAAATGAGGAAAAAGCAAATGCAGCACAAAAAATTATCGTTGAACATGAAGAATCCCCCTTTAATAAAGTACCTCTTATTGTAAAACTAACTGAAGATGGGCATGCCTCTTTAACGAAAGATAGTTTTACCCTAACGAAAAACGGTAAAAAATTAAAAGAACCAGTTACAGATGAACAATATGTAAACTTCTTACATTCGAAATTCGGCATTACATTATAACTTTTAAGCCTTGCCACTTCCGGCAAGGCTTTTCAATTTTCAGAAGGGATATTTTGCAATTTGTTGTATTTCATAGTTATATAGAAATGTAACTACGTTTTTAGAAAGGAAATGATTATGACAGAACTTAAAGATCGATTACAAGTACCTGATAATGAAAAATGGAATTTAACAGATATTTACCCTGCAATGGAAGATTGGGAAAGTGACTATAAAAAGATTGAAGTTTTAACGAATGAACTAAAAGAGTTTAACGGAAATATTCATGATGGCAATCGTTTACTAGCTTATTTAACAAAGAGTGAAGAAATATCTAGCATATTATCATTAATGTTTGCTTATGCAAGATTACAATCTGATCTTGATACACGTGATACTGACTCTCAATCTCTTGTCGATAGAGCATCACAGTTACATGTGAAAGTAAGCGCAGCTAAATCATTCTTTTCTCCATTCCTACTTAGCATAGATGAAAACACTTTACATTCTTACATAGAAGAAACCGAAGGCTTACAATATTATAAAGAAGATTTATTTGAATTATATCGCTATAAAAAACATGTTTTAAATACAGACCAAGAAGCCATTTTATCACAAATGGGTGAAGCACTTTCATCGCCGCAGCACACGTTTGGTATGTTAAATAATGCAGATATCGTATTTGGTGAAGTGACAACTGATGATGGAAAGAAAGTGAACTTAACACGCGGAATGTATTCGAAGTTAATAGAAGATGAGAATCGTGAGAAACGTAAAGAAGCTTATAAAGCGTATTACAAACCGTATGTTCAGTTAAAGAACTCAATCGCTTCTACTTTATCTGCCGCTATTAAAAATAACGTTACTGTTTCAAAGCTAAGAAAGTATCCATCCGCTTTAGAGAAATCATTATTTGGCGATATGGTTCCAAAGGAAGTATATGAAAATTTAATTGATACGACAAAGAAAAACATTCAATCTTTACATACATATAATAAACTTCGAAAAGTAAAATTAAACGTAGATGAACTACGCCAATACGACTTAAGTGTCGATTTAGTAGCGGGTGTAAAACAAGATATTCCATATGACGAAGCATTTGACATTATGATCGCATCGCTAGCTCCTTTAGGAGAAGAGTATACAGAAACATTAAAAAGCTTTAAAGATAAACGATATATAGACGTGAGAGAAACACCAGGAAAACGTTCTGGTGCTTATAACTTCGGTGTATATGGCGTTCACCCTTTCATTCTTTTAAATCATCACGATGATTTAAATAGCCTTTTCACTCTTACTCACGAATGCGGTCACGGTATGCATACGCATTATTCACACGGATACCAACCAAGAATTTCTGCACACTATTCCATTTTTGTTGCAGAAGTCGCTTCTACAGTAAATGAAGTACTATTAATTCACTATTTATTAAAAGAAGCAAAAGAAACGAATGTGCGTAATCATTTAATTAACTACTTCATCGATAGCTTTAAAGGGACTTTCTTTACACAAATCATGTTTGCAGAATTTGAAAAAATCACACATGAAATGGCTGAGCAAGGTAAACCATTAAATGCACAAGTCTTCAGTGAAATTTATGAAAACCTATTTAGAGAATATAACGGTGATTCACTTGTATTTGATGAAGAAGTAAAATATGGATGGTCTAGAATCCCTCATTTCTATCGTCCATTTTACGTATACAAATACGCAACCGGATTTGCCTCTGCCATTCAAATCGCTGACAAACTATTAAGCGGTGATTCGAATGCTCAGAAAAACTATATCGAATTCCTTAAAGGTGGAAGTTCAGATTATCCACTAAACCTACTGAAAAAAGCTGGCGTCGATTTAACTACACCAGAACCGATTGAAAGTGCATTAAATCGCTTCACTCAACTTGTTGAAGAGTTTTCAGCATTATAAAAAGCATGCAGAGTATATGCTCTGCATGCTTTTTTCATTTGAATCACTTTATTCTATATGCTGCTGCGTCACACAGTGAATCATGCCACCATACGCATACAATTCATTAACAAAGATACCGACAATTCTTCTTCCTGGAAACTGCCCTTCAATGATTTGAAGTCCTAACTTGTCATGTTCATCACCGTATATAGGAACCAATACGACTTCATTGCCAATATAAAAATTCAAATACGAACCTTTACAGTCTGCCTCTTTTACTACTTTTCTTGTTACCGGTACTGGAATGAGCTGAAATGGATTTCCATCTATATTTCTCGCTTGTCGCAATTCTTGATAATGCTTTTCGTACACCTCCAAAAGGTACGACTCTCCTTCTCCAAAAGGTTCATATTCATAAAGAATCGTATTTTCATTTACAAAACGTGCTGCACCATCAATATGGTAATCCGTATCTTCATCATAATTATCCTCACCGCGCATACCAGTTATCCATATAAAATTCGTTACTCCTAAATACTTCGTTAACTCCATTTCAATCTCTTCCTGACTTAGTGTAGGATTTCGATTCTCATTTATAATAGAAGTTTTCGCTGCCATTAAGGTCCCGTTTCCGTTTATCTCTATTCCTCCACCTTCTAAACAGACACTAGATTCAATTTTGGGAATGCTATACATTTCACTTATTTTAGTTGGTATAACAGCATCGTTTTCATACGGGTATTTATCCCCCCAACCATTAAAGATCCAGTGTGTTAAGCAGAGATTTTCTTCCTTATCTTTTACAAATATCGGTCCATTATCTCTTATCCATATATCATCAGTTTCTTGAACTAAAAAATCAATTTTATCCATATTTACTTTCGCTTCAATTAGCTTCGATTGGACATGTATTTTTTCTTCTTCATCACATACAACAATATGCACATTTTCTCCGTAATGAAGCTCCTTCGCCATCGTTACCCAAATATCATCTAACTTAGCTCTGTAACCTTCACCTCTATGCGTTTTATCATGAGGCCATTGGAGCCATGTTCCCTCATGTTTCTCCCATTCTGCAGGCATATAAAACAAACTATTTTCTATATTTCTCATACATGCTCACCCCTTATATGAATGTACGTCCAGTCTATACTTTGACATCGTGTTAAGGTCAACAGTAATATTTTTATTTGCTTGCGGCACCTTCATAAGGGGACTCTTTATTTCTCCTTGTAAAACTGTCATCAAAACTTTCGCATTCGAAATTTTATCAGCACTCATTTTAGCAATTGCTTTCGTATATAGAATAAGGATTGACATAATGTTAATGTCAATCCTTATTCTCATTCTATTTTAGTAACTAAAAAACAAATCTGTGTAACATACTCCTCTACTAAACAATCACATTCAGGTCCCTTTATATAGACTTCATATGGGTGACTATCTATTATATATCCATTTCTTTCAACCCACTCTTCTAACGCCATATAAGCATAACCTATATAGTCATAGCTACCATAATGCATAGTAGTAACGATTTGATGCTGATTTAGCTTTTTTATTTCGCATCCTTGTAATACGCCTTTATCGTCTTCATCCATAATCGGAATTCTTAATTCAATATCACTGTGATTTGGAATATACTCTTTATCATAAAAAACTGCAGATGGCGAACCGACTATTTGAAAGCTATTGTTTTGTACTTTTTCATATAAGTCATAAAAATAATCATCCATATCATCTATATCTATTTGTAATCTTTGAGCAATTACCGTTACTTCATTTCTCATTCCAATTAATATATCGTAACTTCTATGGCGAGCAATATTTAGACCATTATTCATATTTACCATTTCATTCATTTCAGAAATAACCTGTAAATTTTGTTTCACCTCATGAGACAACTCTATAATTTGCGATTGCATATGTTTAATAAATGAATCTTGATCTGATGATTGAAGAATTATTTTAATTTTCGGTAGAGGGAACTTGTATTCCCTTAGCTTTTTAATTTTCAATGCTATTTCTAACTGCCCTTGCTCATAATGTCTATACCCATTTACCGGATTCACATATGCTGGTTTCAATATTTCCTCTTTATCATAATGCCTTAACATTCGTGTACTCATTTTACAAATCCGCGAAAATTCAGTAATTGTATACATATAAATACCCCTCGAATACATTTTCTTTTAAGCTTATTGATTAAAACCAATCAAATATTTTTCTGATTGAAGAACCCTCATTTTGATTGTTCAATCTTTTCATTTTTGAAGGTAACAAATGACTCGGACAATACCACGTTAAACAATTCATTGCGCCTCCCATTGTCGATATTTCTCCCACATGGATTTGAATAACTTGTTTCTCCGTATGTTGTTGAATATATCGTAAAACTTCCCCATCTTTAGCTAATCCAAACTTAGGAACATAAAGGGCGTCACATGTTTCTAACATATTTATATATAAACCTTTTGCCGATGCTATTTCTTGATCATATTGTCCTTTCTCTGTATATGACGAAGGAACAACTATAAATTCAGCTTCTGGCATTTGCTCTTGAATGATCTCTTGAACATTATATCTAAATTCATGATCCCCTAGAAAATCACTAATAAACATTGTGTGTTCATCAATAAATTTAACCATTCCGTCTGCGTGCGCAAGTACATCTCCTTCTTCAGCAGGAATAATAATAACCCGACTCACATCTAAATCCCACTCTAATTGCTCAATTATCTCCTCTTCTGTCCAATCATCGTTATCATCAAATATGCGTTCTGTTAATATAACAGTATCTTTTTTATTCCAAATAAGATTGCCACCATCCAATATTAATGGTGATTTCACATACTCAAAGTCATTTTTCTTCAACCATTTACTAAATTGTTGATCTAAATATCGTCCTTGATCCTCTGGCAAATAATTTGGTCGATATTTAAATTTAACAAGATGATTCGTTATAACTGGCGCAACATCTCTTAGCCAAATATCATCATACTCAAAAAAGTTTGTAGGAAAGTCTTGTTCTTCAACAGATAAAGATATAAATTGATCGGTAAATGATTTTTTTTCATTTAAGCATTCATTAAAGTAAATAATGTCTTCATAAAATGGTTGATAATATTCATTCGACTCGTCTGGTATTGCAGTAAAAATAATGCCATTATGTTTTTGTTCCATATTATTTACCTCGCTTTTTAATAATGATTACATAACTGGTTTCAATCAACCAACTATTCCCCAATCCACTTCTCTTTTCATTACAATTTTTGAAACGTACACATTTCATGAATGGATTATAGCACGGAGAAATATTATATATTTATATAAAAAATATAAAGCTGTCATTAAGCCGTAAAGTAACTCTTGACAAGATTTGAAAATGAAACATTTCATAACAACATTAAAAATGTAGTCGTCGTACACAATTAACGATTAAATGATCTTTTTATCATGATTCATATCCATTACTTCTAACAAACCGTTTTGATTATATAAATTCAATAAATGCGTTTCTACTCCTATACAAATCTCTTCTAGCGGAAGATCGTTTGGATCCTGCCCAAATGGATCTTCAATTTCAACCCCTATTGCTTCAATCCCTATAAATGCAAAACTTATAAACGTAGTTGCAAGTACTGTAACCCATCCAAGGCTATCAACAAGACCAATTGGTAAAGTCCCGCAAAATATGAGCAGTAAAACTTTAATATGAGCAAAATATGCAAAAGGAATAGGTGTTGTTTTGATACGATCACATCCACCCACAGCCGTAAGCAAATTATTCAAATCAGCTTCCATATTAATTATCGTATTTGGATGCATTTGACCCGTTTTCAAACCGTTTGATAGTATAGTTTTTAACATGAGAACTATACTAATCGGTAAATGAATAGACTCAGCCAACATTCCTTTTTCCTTCTCAGAACAAATATCAAACAATGATTTGATTTCAGATAAATCTTTTTCGTCTCTCAAATGCCCTTTCGCTATCTTTGGAAAAGCAATTAATAAATATAAAAATTTTAGTTTTTCCTGATCTGCCTTTTTCCCTTCGGACTCCCAATGACATAAAAAACTAACTGCTAAATTTCTAGTACAAGCACCAATCGTTCCAAATAACTTTCTACCTTCCCAGTACCTATCATAGGCGGTGTTAGTACGAAAAACTAACAGTAGACCTAAAGCTCCTCCAACAATTACCCAAGGAGTTTGATTAATTTTTATTTCTGCATAATAATAATTAATCACAGTTACTACCGTTGAAACGCATATATATAATAAAATTTGCGGGAAAATATCTCTTATAACTGTTCCCTTTAATGTAAATATTTGATGTAAACTATTTTGATTATTGTAATAAACCATATTTACAAAAACCTCTTCCCTTATTAACTTTTTATTCTTTTAAATTACGAAAGTATACAACTAAATAGTAGAATCATAAACCCTATCATTAGGAAACTGGTTAAAATTATTTCTTTCAATACCGTTACTCCTTTTTTGACCAAAAGATAAAACATCTTTTTTAATTTAAACAACAAATGTACACTATTCTAAATCACGACGCATTATTTTAGAATTTGCAATGAATAAAGCACTAATTAATACAAGAATCGCGCAAGCGTATAACAATGAATCTATTGGACTATCATGATCTATAATAATTAAACGAACGATAGCTGTTATACCTACATATATAAAATAACGTAATGGAAAATGAAAGTTCATTTGAAAATACTTTATAATCATTACGATGAATTCAAAATATAAAAAGAATACGACGATACTATCTATCAAATGATAACTAGATTCCTCACTATTTAATTTGAGTTCTTGTATAAATTGAATGACTTCTTTCATAAGAAATACACTTAGAACAACCCCTAAACAAATCAAAGCTACATTTAAAATGTACTGTAGAACGATAGGGAAAAACGAAAATACTGTTTTTAAATTCTTTAACACAAACATTTTTCTCCTTTTCCATATAAAGTGAAACTTTAATCAGTGGGGGTTTTGTTCATTCCCCACTGATTATTAGTTGAACCAATCGGGCGTTTATGGGTAGTTGATCTCCCACCTAGCTTCTTTGCTCGAGTCGAATTTTGAGGTGGGAGTCTTACTGCCCGCAAATAGCGGGATAAAACGAAAAGTGACAATACACTATAATTCGATTATCATCCTATCAAAACGTTTTATTGTTAAAAATAATAAAGCATGACAAAATAGGTAAGGATAGTATTTCACCTATTTTGTCTATAAAGCAGCATAACGAAACTCCAATCGATTACTTCAATTGAATCGGTTGTTGTTGTGTCACACAATGAATCATACCACCATTTTTATAAAGCTCTCTCACATCTATACCGACTACTTTACGATCCGGGTATAGCTTTTGAATCGTATCGTTTGCGATTTTATCATTTGGATCATTATAATTAGGCACTAATACAACTGTATTCCCAATATAATAATTGATATATGATCCCTTATAATCGAGAGTTTTTCCATCTTCTAACGTAACTTTCTCTTTGCTAAGTGGTAAATATTCATACTTATACTTCTGTCCTGAAGCATTTTTTGCATCTAACAATGTATCCATGTCTTTGTTTGACAACCCCCATTCAGCCAGGTCATCTTCTTTCATCGTTACAATGGTAGATTTTCCATAAAATTTAGCAAATCCATCAATATGAAAATCCGTAATATCTAAATTAGGCACTCCATCTAACCAAATAAAGTTTGTCACTCCAAGGTCACTTATATATTTTTCAATTTCCTTTTCTGATAAATCAGGATTTCTATTTTTATTCGTTACTGCACTTCGAGTTAATAAAGCAGTCCCATTGCTGTCTAATTCAATTGCGCCACCTTCAAGGACAAATTTCCCCCAATCAATTCTTTCAATCCCTAATTGTTTACTAACGTTCTCACGTATACGAGCATCATTTTTGTAAGGTGTTTTATTCCCCCAACCATTAAATGCTGGATCTAATATTTTTAGATTTTTATTTTTGTCATAAACAAAAATCGGTCCACTATCTCTTGCCCATACATCATCAGTAGGTGCTATAGAGAAATCAATCTTCTCCATATTTAGCCCTTCATCTGTTAAAAGCTTATTGATTCGCTCTTTTTCCTCCTCATCATATGCAACAATGTGAACTTTTTCGCCCTTAGTTAAAGCACTTGCCATCTTAACCCAAATCGGTTCGACTTCTTGTCTATACTCTTGACCATATGTGTATTCATGTGGCCATTGTAGCCATGTACCTTCATGTTTATCTTTTTCATCCGGCATCGTATATTTCCCAATGTTTTTCTGTACCTCTACTTTTTCAGCCTCTTTCCCTTTAGCATTTTCATTATTCCCTTCAGAAGAACATCCACTAATAATCACTGTAGATAATGTGGCTATTAAACAAAACTTTACTACTTTTTTCATTTTTCCAACCTCCTGTTCATGTCTCCAATAATGTAAGGCTTCACATAGTGTGAAGCTCAAGCTTTTTCATCAATGTAAAATTTCCCAGTTATTCTTCCATATAAATTCAATACAAATAGATGTCCTTCATGTAGCATATTTCCTATATTTAACATTAATATCATTTAACTTCCTCCATAAATTTATTCCCCCTCCTAGCTGCTTGTTCACTAAGTAGAACATTCCTAAATAAAGTGAAACTTTAATCAGTGGGGGTTTTGTCCATCCCCCACTGATTATTAGTTGAACCAATCGGGCGTTTACGGGCAGTTGATCTCCCACCTAACTCCCTCGCATTCGCCGAATTTTGAGGTGGGAGTCTTACTGCCCGTTAATGCGGGATAAAAAAATCGGTATTGATAATTTCATATCAATACCGATTTTAAAATAATTATTTTCCTTCTATTAAATCATTCGCCATTTTTCTAAACTCTTGATTAAACGTATCATTCATACCATTTTGTACGTTAGAGAACAATATTACAAACGTTCGTTTATCCCAGTTAAAATTATTAAATGTGTTCCAACCGGCCAATACACCATGGTTATGATAATAATCTGGGTAAATATAGAAACTAAATCCATATTTTCTCGCAGGTGATACAGAAAACATATCTGATAAACTTTGTTTAGAAAGTAACTTTCCATCCATAATAGCTTCATCTAATTTTTTCAAATCTTCAACGGTCGTATACATTTCACCACAACCGTACAGCCAGTTCATTTTCAAGCGAGGTGTAGCTATTAATTCATTATCTTTTTTCGTATAACCTTCTGCTAAGAAAATATCTTCTGGGAGAATTGCCCCCATTCCAGATTCATGCATTTCAACAGGAGTAAAAATATTTTCTTTCACATATTCAGCGAGCGGTTTATTCGATATCTTTTCAACAATATACGCAAGCACCATATAATTATAATCTGTATATCTCCATCCTGTCCCTGCAGGAAATTGCAACTTTTGCGATCCAATCCACGTTACTAACTTTAAACGTGATGCCGCATCAACACTACCTTGTCCCTGATCAGGTAAACCAGACGTATGTGTTAACAAATTTCGTAACGTAATGTTTTTATCTGCTGGAAACGATGGAATATACTTATTTACATTGTCTTCAATATTCAATTTCCCTTTTTCTCTTAGTTGCATGATAGATATTGCAACGACTGTTTTCGTAATGGAACCGATGCGATACTTCGTTCTTGGCGTTGTTAACACTTTATCTTTCACATTTGCATAGCCGTAACCTTTTCGTAAAATCACATGGTCTTTACTAGCTACTAGAACACTCCCATTAAATCCTTTATCTTTTAAATATTGATCTAGTTTTTCAGCTGCAATTTCATAGCGCTTTTTCTCATTTCCACTCACTTCTTGCTTATCGTCCTTTTGCTTACCATTGAAATTTGAAAATGCCTTTATATCATATTTTTCACCTTTATTTGCATGTATTAATGTAACGACACTCCCACAAAAAACAGCAAAAATAAAGAAAACGATTAACCATTTCTTTAACATAATAGGAACCCTCTTTTATCCAGTTTCACTTAACGCGCATCCATTCTATTCTATATCTTTTAATTTTTAAATATTTTATAATATTATCTATCTATTATTCACCCAATTAAACTAGATTCCTTTTCCTCATATTCAGTTTTTGACTACTCTCTATTGTATTTCTTTCTTGCAAAATTTCCACCTTACAATCGGATACATCCCACTATAATTTTAATTTCTTATGTAACATTTGTTACACATCATAAAGAATGGAGATATAAACATGAAATACACTGATAAACGTAATCGTTTAAACGATATGATGTTTCATTATCAGGTAACAAAAAACAACATATTATTAATTGAATATTACAGAAAATAAATTATAGCTATAAAAGGAAATGTCGCTGAGAAATTTTCAAACAAAATAAATCGTACAAATAACGATAAAGAAAAACAACTGATTATAGCTAAAATAACAGGCAACTTCAAAAGAAGAAATGAATATCATTGAAAATGAATCTCATTTATATTTTGATTATACAGCATATTTAAAAGGAAATGTCGCTCATACGACATTTCCTTAGATTATCTTCATAAAAGATTTACATTGCTAACATTCCTTTATTTTTTATTTTTACTATATAAGCTAACTGCCGATATACTTAGTAAAACAACTATACACAACCACGCATACGTATACCCTTTCTCATCTGCAATATAACCAAATAAAACAGGTGCAACAATAATAGCAATTTGATTTAATGTAAGTGCAAAACTTACTGTCATCCCTACAGATTCTTCACTTGCTGATTCAGCAACTTCGACGATAAAAAGACTGAACCATCCAATTGAAAAGAATCCTAATAACGCACTTACACCATACAATACTCCCCTCGTTATTGTATGTATGCTTATTACTAACAATAGAATGAAACCGATAGAAGTGCAGACAGCTATAAATAAAGGGATGCGCCGATTTCCCTTATAAAACAAATCACTAACAGCTGCTAATACAATACGGCCAATCATTCCAGAAAAGAACATAACTGAAAATACTTTTCCGGCTAAAATAGGTGTAATTGATTGTTCCATTACTAAAAATTTAATAAAATGTCCAACTAACACCATTTGTAATGAAATCATACAAATACCAATTAAATAAATTGGATACAACTCCTTTTTACACATCACTGCTTTTAGCTGCCTCCCAAAAGAGAGTTTAATATGTTCTTGTCTTACTTTCTCCTGAACATATGGCTCCTTATAAAATATGAAAAATAAAACTCCTCCAATTATACAAATGCATGCAATAATATTTACCGCATAAGCCACATTATATTTTATTGTAAGAAACGGGATCAGCACTCCCGCTAACGCACCACCAATCGGTATTCCGGCTTGCCTTATCCCCATAGCTAACCCGCGATTTTCTTTTGAGAACCATTTTATAATCAATTTACTTCCTCCTGGCTGGGAAACACTATAAAACGTTCCTACTAACAAAAGTACAAAGAGCAATCCAATAAATCCACTTACCATGTTAGTTAGTAAAAGTGAACTTCCTAGTAAAAATGAACTTACACCAATTAACATTTTTTCATTATATTGATCAAGTAACCGCCCAACAAAAAGCATACAAAATAGCGGACCAATATTTACAACACTTACTAACAATCCACTTTCCATATTCGTAAGCGCATATTCTTCTTTCCAGAATACAGCGAAAGCTCCGACACCATACGTTATAAGTGTCGCTGTTGCTTGAGCAATAGTCGCAAAAATTAACATGATCCACTTATAAGTACTATTCACACTCTCTTCCATTAACATGAAAATCCCTCCCCTTTCATTGTATGAAAGTCCTGATATCATATAAAATAAAGATTAATCATATAATCCATCAAAAAAAATGATACCTTTTTCGGAGGGATGATACGTGGACATAAAAGATTTAACTGTTTTTTACGAAGTTGCGAAAGAAAGAAATATATCTTATGCAGCTAAAAATTTAAACTATGTACAATCCGGCGTAACAATGCGTATAAAGCAAATCGAAAACGAATTAGGTGTGCCTTTATTTTATCGAAATGGAAAAGGAGTTACGTTAACTTCTAACGGTGAGATTTTATTAACATACGCAAAACAAATTATCCACTTAATGGATCAATCTGTAAAAGCGGTCCAAAGTAACGGAACCGACCCAAAAGGCACTTTAAAAATTGGATGTACAGAATCTACAACCGCTGTTCGGCTTCCTTCAATATTAGCGATCTACTATGAGAAATACCCACAAGTCGAATTGATTTTAGAAACAAATACGACGGAACAACTAACTCATCTCGTATTAGACCGAAAACTGGACGGGGCATTTATTGCTGGAACTACTCAGCACGCTGAACTTCATGCAAATGTATTTCGTGTAGAAGAATTAGTTCTCATAAGTAAAGATCCTTTATCCTCCATTCAAGACATAGGAGACATGAATTTACTCGCCTTTAGTCACGGTTGCTATTATAGAAGTTTACTAGAAAACTGGCTTCAAGAAGAAGAAATCTCTCCTAAACGAGTATTAGAGTTCGGAACAATTGAAGCAATACTCGCATGTGTAAAATCAGGTATGGGCATAGCGATTATGATGAAATCCATTTTAAATGGGCATACACATGACATATCATTCAATCCTTTACCAAATAGCTTCAAAAAAGTTCCTACTACTTTTATTACTAGAAAAGATATATTTCACTCAGCTGCATTACAAAAGTTTATGGAGGTAGTTAACAATGCGTGAAAAGAAAATACGTGGTATGAAGCAAAAAAAACTATGATTTTTGTGAGTTAAAAAAATAGAAGCATTGTCTTATATGAGACAATGCTTCCGTAGTTACTTAAGAATTACACAATAAATTGTTCATTACCTCGGCAAGCACTGCAACTGGATTTGCCACCGCTTTTTCCGAACGCCATCCTATAAAGCCATCTGGTCTAATTACTACAGCACCTCCATGCCCTATCCCATATAATTTGCTAAAAATATTTTCTTGAGCAATAAAGTCCCCATTTAAACCAACTCGATACATTTTTATATTTACTCCTAATTTAGACGAAACGTCCTGTACCGCTTGAGTCCAAAGACTATTTTTTGCCCCAGTAAGTAACACAAAGTTGTTACCGAATAAGTCTAGTATAGAAACTTTCTTTCCTTCATATGTTCCCCAAAAATGTGGTGCTCGCGTGCCAGGTCTTCCGTTCAACTCTACTATATCCATTCTATGTGGAGTAGCTGAGTCATCTATAATCGCCTTTGAACAATACTGATACCCAGCAGTAACAGCTAAACTATCCATATTATTCAAACTACCTTCCTCTCTATTCGCAGCACGAAATAACAAACTACTCGCATAATCCGTCGTTAATTTTGCAACAGGATATCTCTCTTCATGATATGTTTCTAACAATTTTGGTTTTGCTTTCCCTTTTAAAACAGCCGCTAATTTCCAAGCTAAGTTATGCGCATCTTGTATTCCTGTATTTGAACCAAATCCTCCTGTTGGTGGCATGATATGTGCAGAATCGCCAACTAAAAAAATGCGATTATCTTGAAATTTTACAGTTGTACTTTCAGTCGCTTCCCACGGTAAAACACTTAATATTTCTGACTCAACATTTGTGCTTCCAATTGCTGTTTGAATAATTTGTTTACAACGTTCTATAGTGAAATCCTCTGGTCGCTCTCCTTTTATTGGATCATAAGCCACATGATAAATCCATTTACTCATATTATCGACTGGAATAAGCGCACCAAGAACCTCTGGATGAAGTACCATAGAAAAACCAAATGCGTCCCCTTGTATAAATTCACTTAAATCAGCTTCAAAATAAATATTCATATAATACCCACCGATTGTACCTCGCCCCTCGGTTTTAATTCCTAGCTGCTCACGTATTTTACTTTTTGCTCCATCTGCTGCGATTACATAGTCACAATGTATGACACTCTCTTTTTCTGTTTCCCGATCTCGAATCGTTGCTATTACCCCGTTTTCATTTTGCTCATAAGAAACCAGTTCATGATAAAAAGATAGCTTTCCACCTAATTTTTTCGCGTACTGTAACATCATCTCTTCTAAAATAATTTGATAACAAGCAGTTTGTTTTGATGGACTAATCTCTTCTACTTTTTGAAGTAATTTTTCATCGTTTCCATACTGAGTTGCCCTCATTTGTTCCAATTCTTTATTATTCGCCTCAGCTATTGTATGCACCGCTATTCTTCCTCGGCAATTCTCTAATGCTTTACCTGCTAATCTAATTCTATTTTCTAAACCTAGCTCTCGAAATAACTCCATCGTACGAAAAGTAAGTCCGCCTGCTTTCGGATGAATTGCAGTAGTCTCATGCCTTTCAATAAGTAAGTAATCAATGTTATGTTTTGCAAGAAATAATGCAGACGATAATCCTGATAATCCCCCTCCAACAATTAAAACTGGTACATGTTTCGATTTCATACATTTTCCCTCCACATATATTCTTCTGAGCTCAGTGACATAAATATAATCAAAAAAACAACAAAAATATAGACTTATATTTCATTTTGAATTATCATATAGATAGATTACGCCCAAAATTACTTTTCCCCTTTAATACATGTACAATTAAGTAAATTGTACATGTATTAAAGGATAAAACAGAAGCACCTACTTTACGTTGAACTATTTTCTGACGTAGACATACGAAATAATAAAAACATTATAAGCGGTCGTAACCCTATAGATTATATAGGGTTACGACCGCTTAATTTTTTGGGGAATTCCTTACCCTTTATCATCTATAGACAACGCATCGTTAGATCATTTTCTATTTTTTAAAACTTTATCCATTGTATTATGTAAATCTTCTAAAGCCTTTTCTATTCCCTATCACAAATACTCCATAATTTTCAATACATACAATTTAATTCGTCTCGATTTTCTTTCCCAATATTGCATCGAATATATCAATCATGTAGCATTACCGTATCGATGTAATGGTTCATCATCTTAAACCTTTCGACTAATTTATTGGGGGTAAAGTGATTTAAATGAATAAACAAGAACAATTAAATGTTATAAAAAAAGATTTTATTGATTCTCAAAAAGTATTATTGGCAATTGGTGATGAAACACGTCAAGCTATTTTATTAGTGCTAATGGAAACGGAATGTCAAACAGGATTACGTGTAGGAGAAATCACGAAGCAAACACATCTTTCCCGCCCAGCAGTATCACATCATCTTAAAATTTTACGAGAAGCTGGTATTATTTTAATGCGAAAAGAAGGTACAAAAAACTTTTATTATATTGATATACGCACAAAATTAAGTTTATTAAAAAATCTTGTATTAGATATTGAGAAGTTACTGCAAAATTTTTATTGAAATTTGGAGGTATAAGAAATGAAAGCAATGATGATTGATAAATATGGGAAAGTCCCAATGCGTATGACAGAAGTACCTACTCCTGAAATAAATGAGTACGAGGTGCTCGCGGAAATTCATGCAGCTAGTATTAACCCAATTGATTTTAAAATACGCGATGGAAAAGTGAAAATGCTGCTTAAATATGAAATGCCACTAATTCTTGGAAATGACTTTTCCGGTGTCATCGTAAAGGTTGGAGCAAAAGTGACTCGTTTTAAAGTCGGGGATGAAATATATGCACGTCCAAGAAAAAATAAAATTGGTACTTTTGCGGAATATATAGCCATTCATGAGGATGACATAGCCCTAAAACCTAAAAATTTAAGTTTTGAAGAAGCTGCTTCGATTCCACTCGTTGGCTTAACATCATACCAAGCTTTACATGACATTATGCACTTACAAAAAGGACAAAAGATTTTAATTCACGCTGGATCTGGTGGTGTTGGTACTTTCGCTATTCAGTTAGCAAAAATAATGGGCGCTACCGTTGCAACGACTGCTAGTGAGGCTGGTGCGAATTTAGTAACGTCTCTTGGCGCAGATAAAATGATTAATTACAAAGCAGAAAAATTTGAAGATATACTAAAAAATTATGATGCGGTATTTGATACAATCGGTGGTACAACACTTGAAAAATCATTTGATATTATAAAAAGCGGAGGGAACATTGTTTCCGTTTCAGGAATGCCGAATGCTCGATTCGGTAAAGAATTTGGTTCAGGATTTTTAAAAACCCTCTTATTTTCACTGGCAAGCAACAAACTTACTGTACTCGAAAAAAAGCATAATGCACAATATTCATTTTTATTTATGAAGCCAAGTGGAGATCAATTACGTATAATTGCAAATTATATTGAATCTGGAAAAATCAAACCTATAATTGATCGAGTTTTTCCTTTTGAAAATGCTCAAAAAGCAATGGAATATTCGGAGTCTGGAAGAGCAAAAGGAAAAATAATTGTAAAAATCAAATAATAACAAAAACTCCATACTGTTGAAAAATGGAGTTTTTGTATTCGCTGTTAAATAGACACAATGCACTGAAGTCCTTACAATAGATTGCAAGGGGAAATAACATATTATACTTTTAGTTAACTTTACAAAGAATATATACGTACAAATACATAATTCAAAATATAAAAAGGAGGATATAAAATGACTAAAAATAATGAAACAGGTTGGAATTTAGAAAATAGTTATACTACTTTACCACCATCATTTTATACAGAAATCCCCCCTACTCCTGTACGCTCACCGGAGTTAATTAAATTAAATCATTCACTAGCGATTTCTCTCGGCTTTAACCCTGAAGAACTAAAGAAGGAAGCTGAAATTGCTATTTTCGCTGGTAATGCACTCCCAGAAGGAGCTCACCCATTAGCTCAAGCTTATGCTGGTCATCAATTCGGACATTTTAATATGTTAGGCGACGGTCGTGCTCTTTTAATTGGCGAACAAATTACCCCTTCAGGTAAACGTTTTGACATTCAACTGAAAGGTTCTGGCCCTACTCCGTATTCACGCCGCGGTGATGGTCGTGCTGCACTCGGTCCGATGCTACGTGAGTATATTATTAGTGAAGCAATGTATGCACTTGACATTCCAACTACCCGCAGTTTAGCAGTTGTCACAACTGGCGAACCAACATATCGTGAGACAAAGTTACCTGGAGCAATTTTAACTAGAGTCGCTAGCAGCCATATACGTGTTGGCACATTTCAATACGCGGCAGCTCGTGGTTCTATCGAAGATCTTAAATCACTAGCTGACTATACGATCAAAAGACATTATCCAGAAATTGAAGCTCATGAAAACCGTTATATTGCTTTACTACAAGAAGTCATTAAAAGACAAGCCAGTCTCATCGCTAAATGGCAACTTATTGGATTTATCCACGGCGTAATGAACACTGACAATATAACGATTAGTGGCGAAACTATCGATTACGGTCCTTGTGCATTTATGGACAATTACGACCAAGGAACCGTATTTAGCTCTATTGATACACAAGGTCGCTATGCATATGGAAATCAACCATATATGGCCGCATGGGATCTCGCGCGACTAGCCGAATCTTTAATACCGATCCTACACGAAGATGAAGAAGAAGCATTAAAGATTGCTCAAGACGAAATTTCAAAATTTAGCGTACAGTATGAAAACCATTGGTTCATTGGAATGAAAAAGAAATTAGGACTATTTAACGAAGATGAACAAGACAAAGCACTTATTGAGCAACTTTTAAAAATGATGGAGAAACATAAAGCGGATTACACAAATACATTCCGTTCATTAACACTTAACACGTTAGAAAGCAGTCCTCTCTTCGATAGCGATGAATTTAAAGAATGGTACAATCAATGGCAATATCGATTAGAAAAACAAGAAGAATCGAAAGAGAATGCCTACGAGATGATGAAAAATAATAACCCATCAATCATCCCTCGAAACCACAGGGTAGAAGAAGCGCTAGAAGCAGCTGTTACAGATGGAGACTATAGCGTAATGGACAAACTTCTAGATGCACTATCAAATCCTTATGCGTATTCTACAGGTCAAGAAGAATACTGCGTTCCGCCCGTGTCGACTAATCGTCCTTATCGTACTTTTTGTGGGACTTGATGGTTATTTTAATGTGCTTTCAATTATTGAAAGCACATTTCCTATTTAACACAAGCTCCAACTATACTCCAATCAACTTTTTAAAATATATTACTATTCCAATCAATTTAATAAATTATCCCCATGACAAATGTTGAGAAATATAAGTTTCACTTTCTAATACCATTATTTTTGTTATTAAAATTTATAAGAACATTCAAAAAAGGAGGATTAAAATAAAAAAATTACTCTTGAGTTTTATGGGAATCGTTACAATTCTAGCATTTAGTATCGGTATAACAAGTCCAACGAAATTGGATCATTCTAATACCAAGATACACAGCCTTTCTGTAGGTGATGGCGGCGGGTGATTAATACATTTTTTCACGCAAGCATTTTAAACATGAAGTCATGCATAATTGTATGACTTCATGTTTATTCATTGAAACATTCACTTCTTTGTTCTTAGCTCTCTTATGTCATTTAAATTACCAAGACCACTAATATATAGCTTATTTTTTCTTATTACAACGAATTCCTCGTCATCATTCTCGCAATCCCCCTACTCCCCTCACTACCAACTTTCTCAAGCTCCTCCACAACCAATTTTCTTCTTTCTTCAGAATGATTTTGACTTAACTTCGCTTTTCCTTCTATCCTATTAATCTTAATTTTAAAACCAACTATACCTTTACTTAGTCCTTCCATATAATTCGGATCTACATTCTCTAGTGAATAAGAACTCTTTGGATCTTCATATTTATGTACTAAATCTTGAAGGGAAACTTTTAATTCCTGTTCACCTTCAACAATTTCTAATTCACCGTATACATGCACTGCAACATAGTTCCATGTTGGTACTGCTTTGTTTGTTTCGTACCATGAAGGAGAGATGTAACTGTGTGGCCCTTGAAATATAGCTAGTACTTGTTGATCCTCAATATCTTTCCACTGTTCATTCGGACGTGCGAAGTGACCGTATAACGTGAGTGTTTCTCTATTTAGTAATAACGGTAAATGCGTTGCATATGGTTTTCCATTATGTTGAGAAAATAACGTAGCAAAGCTATTTTGTTCAATTATTTCGTAATTCATTTCTTCATCTTGTATTGCGAAGTATTTTGGTATGTACATAAGCTCCCTCTTTTCTGATCTTTTATTTCTCATTATATTTAGGAATCGTATCATTCAACAGAGCCAGTTTGTATTTGTTTTATAATGACAGCTTTCTATTTTAAAAGAATAGGCAGCATGTACCCCATGCCGCCTTAGTTCATTTTCCCCAATATATTTGTAATAAATGCCGTCTTACCTTCACTATAACTGGCTCGATTTTCCGATTCTCTTGCTAAACCTTTCTTTAAGCGCCCATATTCAATAGCAACATCGGGATGTTCACGAAGGTAATTACGAAACGCTACATGCCTTCTTAACTCTTCACTATTTTTGTCACACACATATAGATGATGCTCCATCCATTTTATACTTTTCCTATCCCACGGAACGAAAGCATTCTTTCTTCCAAACGCCTCTCTCCCTTTAAAGCTCCATTCTGCTTGATGATAGTATCCTATCGTTTCAAGTCTTTTTACTGCCTCAGGAAAAAATTCGTAATCTTCTATTACTATATCAATATCTAATATTGGTTTTGATATAAGCCCTTTAACAGATGTACTCCCAACATGTTCAATGGACAAAACAAGTTCTTCCATTGCATTGTTAATGAGAGTTTGTAGTTTATAAAATTCACTTTCCCATTTGATGTTATATTCTTCGATAGTAATTTTCTGTTTCAATGTATCCCTCTTCTCAAAGCATATCTAAAAACAATTTATAACCTCTGAATGTGAGTATCTTTAAAATCCGTCTCATATTTCAACCCATATCCAAACATTCGATCCATTCCAATATGCGCTGTCCATATTAGGCCTATCATAATAACTATGTCTACCTTAAAAAAGACACCTATTAGAACGAGTAATATGGATATGATATATGTGTGAAATACATTATATATTTTAGCACCAACATGATTATTTATCCCATACGCTAACATTGATACATCCGGCGCTAAAAGGAACACCCAAAATATAATCCAACTAAATTCATATAATGAATACATATAAATCGTGGCTAATAAAATAACCAGTCCTTCAAAATGCACAATACGTTTTTGCATTCTTATCATTCCTCTATTGCCTTTAACGTTAATCCCATTCCAAACATTACAACTCCAAGTAAAATCGTTATATAACTATTTAACCCGAGAAATGGCGTGGGAATGAAATATGCAATAGCTGCAATACAAATGACCAGAAATGCAAAATACTTTCCAGTTATATTACTTATCGCTTCTAGTACTTTCACCCAATCATCCCCTATCCTTTAACTGAAACACCTTATTCGGATTCAAAATATTTTGCGGATCAAGAGCTTTCTTAATTTTCTCCATTACAAATAGTGCCGCCCCATGTTCTTTTTCTTGATACTTTCTTTTTCCAATTCCAACGCCGTGTTCTCCAGTACACGTTCCACCTCGTTTAAGAGCATATAGTACGATACTTTCGTTTATTTCGTCCGCCTTTTTCACTTCATCTTTATCGTTTGGATCAACCATTAAGAGCACGTGAAAATTCCCGTCTCCTACATGACCAAGAATACCACCAACAAGACCAACTTTATCTAACGTCTCTTTCGCATGTTGTATTGCGCCAGCTAATTCTGAAATTGGTACACATACATCTGTACTCATAAGCTTTTTACCAGGATAACTATGAACGTAAGAGTATGCTAAGTTATGCCTTGCATCCCATAATTTATTTCTCGCCGCAGTTTCAGTTTCAAAAGCAACTTCTTTACATTTATGATCAAAAACAATTTCTTTCGTAAACTCGATATCTTGCTTTAGCCCTGCTTCATTGCCGTGAAACTCTAAAAATAATGTTGGTTCTTCTCTATAACTCGTTTCATTATAATGATTTACTTGTTGCATAGATAGTTCATCAACGAGTTCAATTCGCGCAATTGGAATACCCGCTTGCAAAATATGTATGACCGCCTCTACTGCATCATTTACAGTTGGAAACGATGCTCTCGCAGCCATAACATGTTCTGGTATGCCGTATACTTTTAAAGTTAATTCTGTAAAACACCCAAGCGTCCCTTCTGATCCTACGAAAATACCATTTAAATGATAACCTGATGATGACTTCGCTGCTAAATTCCCAGTATGTATTACTTGTCCATCAGCAAGAACCACTTCTAAATCACGAACTTGATCACGCATAACGCCATACTTAACTGCTGTCGTTCCGCTCGCATTTGTAGCAGCCATTCCACCTAACGTTGCATCTGCTCCTGGGTCTACACTAAAAAACAGTCCATACTTTTTCAATTCTTTATTAAGCTGAGAGCGAGTCACTCCTGGTTGTACTCTCACAAGAAAATCTTTCTCTCTTATTTCATGTATTTTATTCATAAGCGAAAAATCCATTGTAATTCCTTTTTCATAAGGAATTACATGTCCCTCTAAACTGGACCCTACTCCAAACGGAACGACAGCCTTTCCGTACTGACTTGCTACTTTCATAATCTCTCTAACCTCTTCGGTCGTTTTCGGAAAAACAACTACATCAGGTAAACTACTAGTATGGTAAGATTCATCTTTACTATGTAATTCTCTTACTGTCGTATTTATTACTACTCGATCTTCAGGAAGTATATCCTTTAATTCATTTACTAAATGTTCAACTGTAATTTCCATTTCACACTCCCCTTTACGAAATATTCTTACTATATTGTATAGTTTAACACTTCTACACTAACTATTCAGAAAAGAAAATTAATAAAAAAACAATCTGAAATTCTAGATTGCTTTTTTATCTTATATAACCTTTATGGCAAAACAATATACTTTTCCTTACAAGAAGTACAAAATTCAGCATAACTAATACAAATTTCTAAAGAATCTTCTGGTTCCATTGTCCACCATCTAATAGCTCCCATTGGTGCTTTTGATGCATATTGCAACACTTCAGTTGGAACTCTTCCAATAACAATGATTTCCGTTTCTTTAAAATTATTTTCTATCCCCTCTTGCATAGCACTTATTAATTCCTTATGTTCCTGTTCCGGAGAAGAATATGGAATTGGAACTAAAATAGATTCCCTTGATGTATCCTCATGAGCAATATGGGCAGATTTTCTAGCTGAATGTGCTTTCTCTGTTTCCCATATACGATTATACGGTAAATGAGTTGGAAAATTTAATTCTTGTACTCGTTTATTCATTCTGTCACCATAATATTTTTCTAATTCCTTAAAAAGGATTTGGATTTGTTTATTTCTAAGAAAAGTTGAATTATTCCCTCCTTTCTCTTTTTCATCAGAGCTTAGTAAAAAAGAACTCGCAGCAATCGCTACAAGTTCTTTTTTACTACATTTTAAATGACTTCTTTATTAACAACATAAACCAAATTAAAGTAACTGCCATCATCGAATGGGAGAACCCTACAATATACGTTAACCCTTTAAAGTCTGCCCCATTTAGTTGAAGAAGACCTCTTGCTGCCAGCGAACCTAACATTAAAGTTAATGCAATGTTATGCAAAACAAACCATGTATTAAACCCTTTCACTTCATGAAACGCGAATACTTTTGCTAATCCTAAAGCAATTAAAAAGAAGAAAAAGCCAAGTACAAGTGTGTGTGTATGCAAAAGATTTAACAAAGTAGATCCTAAAATCCCTTTATATTTTCCATACTCCCTAGCAAATATTCCTGACAATAAACCTATAATCAAATAAGTAAACGATGCATTATATAATTTTTTCATTATATACCTCCTTGAGTAGAATGTGTAGTGTGTCATATTTAGTAATAATGATAGTTATATAGTAAAAACTCCTAGTTACCTAGGAGCTATTGTATAAGTATCTCACTCTTTACAATCAATCCTAATTATAAAATATCCTTTTATACAAAACAATCGAACTTTATGTGAACAAGCAAAGCTCTATTAAAATATATTGCACTTTCGTTTCACACAATCCATACTAATTGTTATAACTTTTAAAGGTGGTGCAATAGATTGATAGTTTTAGAAACTGAACGTCTCAATATTCGTTGGTTTGATGTAAAAGATGCTCCGTTTATTCTCGAGTTAGTAAATGATCCTGCATGGATTCAGTTTATTGGTGATAAAGGGGTTAGAAACTTAGAAGGCGCAAAAAAATATATTTTGAACGGACCAGTCGATATGTATAGCAAAATTGGATTCGGTCTTTTCTTAGTAGAACGAAAAGAAGATCTCACGCCACTTGGTATGTGTGGTCTTATTAAAAGGGATTCATTAGAAGATGTTGATATCGGTTTTGCATTTTTAGAAAAATTCCGCTCAAAAGGATATGGCTATGAATCAGCTTCTGCGGTATTGGAATATGGTGTACAGAAGTTAGGGCTAAAACGAATTGTAGCAATTACTTCTACAGACAATGTTGATTCAGGAAAGCTTTTAGAAAAATTAGGATTGCAATTCGAGAAGATTATTTCAGGATCAGGAGAAAATCTAAAGTTATTCGGATATAACGTATAATAAATGGCGGTCTTTCTTTTTTAATCGAATCAAAAAATATTTCTTTATATATCTGGAAGAATTCAGTACATTTCTTTCATATATATTCCTAACAGTTATAATGTTTAAAATACTTATCTGTTTTTAGCGATATAATCCGGCTAATATTTAAATTACAACTCAAATCTCCAGTACTATATTTATTCTTAAAAACCTTTTATCTTGCTCTTAAATTTGTCAAAACTCTTGTGTAGTTACATGGAAAATTTATGCTACTATGTTACTAAAAAACTATGCGTTCCCTTCCCCCTGTATCCGGCCCTGTATTTTTTACAGGGCCTTTGTTTATTTAATTTACTTATCACCTGCTTATAAATATTAAAACTCATTTTAGTACTATTTTTCATAAAAAAGAACATGTAAACTTCAAAGTCTTTTTTCTAACACAAAATTTATACGATTAATTACCAAAACACTCAAATGAACAGTGTTTCCATTTTAGATAAAATATACTAATAAAAAAATTTTTAATTTTCACTTTGTAATTTGATAAATTCCATGTTAATATAACGAAGGCTACAAAACAGGTGTCGCCATATACATTTGTTTTACAGAATATTCACACCCAAAAAACTATTCTTTTACCAGTAACTCAATTCCAATTTTACCTATACAAAAGTTAGTTTCTAATTTCATATGTACATAAATTTAAGTAGATTTTTTTATCTATTATTTTTCTATCTTCCTCATCAATTCTAATACAAGTAATATAAAAGTACTTTTTCAAGTACCCTTCCTTTTTTAAGATAGAAAGTCTACTAATTACCAAACACCTAGATTCAACTCATACATAATCCTACTTACAAACTATCGGAGAGGCAAAACTATGGGAATTTCTACACTTTTATTAAATACCTTTATTATAATAATTTGCATCCTTAGCTATCATGTATTTTGGCTAGAATTTAAAGAAAAAACGACATGTAATAACATATTGATTTCTATCCTTTCCTCCATTGCTATTATTTTTTGTATGACTTTTCCTTTTCATTTACATGCTGGATTTATTTATGATTTACGTTTCATTCCTATCATATTCGTTTTTCTATATGGAAATACAAAAAACATTATTTTTATAGGAATTTTATACCTTTCTTATCGATTTTACTTAGGTGGAAGTGGTGTTCTTCCATCATTTATTATCTTTACTATTATTTCTGGTATAACAATGCTCTTTCGTTACTTATTACCTATGTATTTCAAGGAAAAAAAGATATTATTAAGCTTACTTCTTATTTTAATATGTACAACTTCACTTTCTATCTGCGGTATTGTAACTCAAATAAATACAGGTGGTAAAATAGACTCTACTCTCATAGAATTTTTATTTAATTATATAGTCATTAATATTTTCACAGTATTATTATCAGTTTATTTAATAGAGGAAATGATCGAGAAATATAAAATGAAAGAAAAACTGCAACGGGCTGAAAAATTTTATATAGCTAGCGAACTAGCTGCGTCAATTGCACATGAAATCCACAATCCACTAACCACGGTACATGGATTTACTCAATTATTAAATGAAAAACATGCCTCTAAGCTACCTCAAGATCAGTACTTAGAAATCATGTTAATTGAAATGCAGCAAATACAATCTACTATTAATAACTATTTATCTTTAACCAAACCACAGAACACCATAAAAGAGAAAGTAGATATTAATCACATTTTAAATCAGGTGAAAGACACTATTTCACCACTCGCTCTATCATACAAAGTTGAAATAAAACAAAATAGTACAGATTCCTTTTATATAAATGGGGACCCTGAAAAATTCAGACTCTGTCTAAACAACATCATACAAAACGGAATTGAGGCTATGAAAAATGGTGGAGTATTACAAATAAATATACAAAAAATAAAAGGTAATATTATAATTGATATTATTGATTCAGGAGTTGGAATGTCATCCCAACAAATAAAACGAATTGCTTTGCCGTTTTATTCAACAACAGAAAAAGGGACTGGGCTTGGTACTATGATTGCTTACAGTATTATTAAAGAATTAAACGGAGATATAGAGGTAGAGAGTGAACTAGGTAAAGGTACACGCTTTTCTATTAGTATCCCCTGCTAATGTAATAGAAGTTATTTAAAAATTTCCTGCTTAACTTATTAAATACATGAATGTCAAGAATCTCACTACCCGACTCATCAATCATCTTAATTTCGTGTGTGAATTAAAAGTAATAAGGACCAGAGCTTATCTATTTTTACGGATAAACTCTGGTCCTTTAATTAAATCAAACATATCATACCTCTTATTGTACATACATGACTGTAAAGCAAATGAATAGTTATAAAAATCCCATGTTCTATACTTAGCATTTAGCGTCCGCTCTGCCATATAACGTTCTGCTGGATTTGAAGATAGTCCTCCTATAATGCTCTTTCTTGGAACGACATTATCCGTTCTCGTTGCACCTGCAAAAAATCCAGCATTTCCTTCTTCAAACCAAGATAATCTCTCATTCTCATAAATTTCCCCTTGCCCCCAAAGACCTGGCACTTCATATCTACCTTGCAAGTAATGTGTGAATTCTTGTCGGAACAATTCTTCTCTGTCACCGTCCCAATTAACGCTTGACTTTCCACACGGTTTATATCAAAAAAAGGATAGATAATAGCAAAATTCTTGCTACATCTATCCCTCTTTTTATTGTTATGATTTCAAATTTATAAACGTGACTTCCGGTAACGATTGCATATGCTGAATAAATGCATTCTTTTCTTCTGACGAAATATTTTTGAGTTGCATTGCTACCTTATAAATCAAACCTGTATCTTGTTGTAAAACATCGACTTCATATGAAAGAATTGGTATACCTTTTACTTGTAACATTTTTAATATTTGTTGTACTGTTTCTTGTTTATTCATACACATTTGTACAGTTATATTTTGAGGAAATAAAAATTGCACTTTGAAAATACGGCTTACAATCTCCAAGCCAATTAATACAAGAACTGTTGCTCCAATGCCTACTATATACATTCCCGCTCCAATTGCCAATCCTATTCCAGCAGTGGCCCATAAACCAGCTGCTGTCGTTAACCCTTTCACTGCTTGTTTTTGAATAATAATTGTACCTGCACCTAAAAATCCAACCCCACTCACAACTTGGGCTGCAATACGGCTCGGATCAAGGGCCATATGTTCCTCAGTCATAATATCTGAAAAGGCATATTTCGAAACGACCATAATTAAAGCACTCCCTACAGCTACGAGGAAATGTGTTTTTAATCCCGCTTCTTTTGAGCGAATTTCCCTTTCCATACCGATTATTGCCCCTAACAAACCGGCAACACCTATCCGTATAATAAAATCAATATCTACACTCACGAGCCCTTCCCCCTTTCATTCATTATAGATAAATAAATCAAAAATTATCACATACATCCATTCATCAATATAAAAGCACTTTATTAAAATACTTTCATGCCTCAAATATTTTATGTTAATATTAAAAACATTAACAACATTTTAAAAGATAAATTGATTATACATAAATCATAACGAAAAGGAGCTTACAAACAATGAATGTCTCTTTAATTACACCTACTACCAATTTACAAGAAGAATACTTAGAGTTTTATAACGAATGGAAAGATAGCGGTGAAACGATGATTCCGTGGGTTATTTCAAAAGACCCTTCTGACTTCCCAGCTATGATTCAAGAATTACTCGATGCACATAACGGAATAAACATTCCTGAAACGTGGGTTCCAGATTCTACATATTGGCTCGTTACAGATGAAAATAGAATTGTAGGAGCTGTTAATATACGTCATAGTTTAACTGATCATCTATTTAACGCTGGAGGTCATATCGGTTATGGCATTCGCCCTTCTGAAAGAAGAAAAGGTTATGCTACGAAGTTACTAGAGTTATCATTAGAAAAAACAAAAGATTTAAACATTAAGAAAGCACTTGTCGTTTGCGACGAAGTGAATACCGCTTCTGAAAAAACAATTTTGCATAACGGCGGTCTCCGTGATGAAGATTACATTGAGGAAGATGGGAATATAGTAAGAAGATTTTGGATTGAACTTTAAATGATGAATCAAAATAAGCCAGAAAGTGAAGATTCACTTTCTGGCTTATTTTATGCTGCTTCTATTTCAAACTGTACTGTAATACCACTTGGATCTACTACTGTAAATCCATTTATAGTTTCATTTATTTCATGTTGTTTTTCTATTACTCTTTCTTTTACTTCATCTAACGCTTCTTTATGTGGCAGTACAATCGTATACACCTTTAATCCAGTTGCATGCACTGGTGGGTGCGGATTATTTACCCCATTCCACGTATTTGCACCGATATGGTGATGATAGCCTCCTGCTGAAATGAATAAGCAACCCTCTTCACGCTGTTGTACTTCAAAACCTACAGTTTCTACATAAAACTCATGCGACTTTTCTACATCAGCTATTCGTAAATGCACGTGTCCAACAACAGTATCAGCTGGTAAACCGTCAAACTCATAATCAACCAGTGTTGCCAGTTCTTTTAAATCGAGTGGCGTACTTCCTCCTGGCCCTTCTCCCCATTGATCGCGCGGACGGTCTGCATAAATTTCGATACCATTCCCCTCTAAATCCTGCAAATAAAACGCTTCGCTATACGTATGATCACTTGCACTATTAAACCTTGAAATTGGTAAAATTTCATTTGAATATGTATAACGCCCTTCTTGCTCAGCTGGACTATCAATGACCTTCTTATTGCGAATAACACCAAATAGTGCCGAAGCAAAAGTTTCACGAGTCGGAACTAAAAAAGCAACATGATATATACCTGTTGTACGTGGTTCTTGCAGTACCCCGTCCTCTAACTTTTCAAGGACAAGTAGCGTACTTTTACCACCTTTCCCTGCTAAATATGCTTTATTCCCATCTTTCTTAATTACCTCTAAACCTACAACATTCTCATAAAAAGCAATTTGACGCTCTAAATCTTTCACTTTAAATTCAACATGACCAATGCGTGTTTTTTGATGAATTTGTACCATGAATAACTTCCTCTCCAGTTCTCTTTAGTTTTTTATATAAGTTGATAGGCAATAGCCCCATTCAACGAATACACCTTAATTTTGTTTTTTCGTAGCATCAACTTTTAGCCATTTTTTCGATATTTCACTTAACGTTCCATCTTGTTCTAATTCTTTTAACGATTTATTTATATCTTCTAACTTTTCACTCTTTTCCGCAAGTGGAAATGCAATCTCTCCCCATTCAAGTGGACCAAATCCAACTTTCACATTATCTAATCTCGCCTTTATTATTGTTGTTTCCACTTGCACTTTATCATTATAATAAGCATCGAAGCGCCCAAGTCCTACTTCGTTCAATTCAGCTGTCGGATCCTCTGATATACATATTTAAATAATTGCGGAAAACTTTCAAAAAAATACGCTACATCAAATTTCACTTTATCCCCCCTTTCTAAACAAAAAACTCTTCTTATACATATAAGAAGAGTCGAATATCACTCCATTTCCCCCCATCTTTCAAACGCGTTATACGTTTGCTGGAATTAGCACAGTACTTTTATAGTCTGTTGCTGAGATTTCATCGGGCCAGTCCCTCCATCTCTCGATAAGAAAACTAATAAATTTTTCCATTTATTTAGTTGTTATTATGAAGAATATAGCTAATTATATATAATGTCAATATGAAAACTAAGAATTAAATTGAATACTTTTTTCGAACAGCTTGACTCCTAACGAAATTCCTTACATTCACCAAATCTTGAGGTGCACTATTATTGGGGAATAAACTGCACAGAAAAAGCCATTACTTCTATTAAACTTAGAAATAATGGCTTTATTTTTATAGATTATTATATTTATCTCATTTTATGTACTTCAGCAACTAACTTTCCGCCCTGAATGCCCATATAAAGCTTCACAGGTGCATCATTCGTGTTTTCAAATACTAAGTCTAAATATGGATATGCGATTGTAGCGTCTCTTCCTTGTGGAACATAACCTACTGTTTTAGAATGTGTAGTTCTCTCTACCATTTTCAAACCAGCTTGATCTGCTGCATTGAATAAAGTTGAAGATGTTTGACAAACACCACCACCATATCCATCTACTAATTTACCATCTACAATTTCTTTTCCTAATTGGTACCCTTTATCTGGTGTTGTATCCCCAATTAGCGCATTAAAAGAAAAACGGTCTCCTTTTGCTAAAACAACTCCACTAACGCTCTGCGCAGACAAACGAATATTTTCAATTCTACCACCTGTTGAGCCACCTAAATTCGTTTCATATCTACCAATTACCGTACCACTTCCTTGCGCATCACTTAATGTTGCGACAGGTTTTTTTTCCATGATTGGTAACTGATACGAAGAATCCCACATACCAACGTTCAACAATTTATCTACTAATTCTGTTTCCATTAATTCATAAGAAGGTTGCCCCTCTTGCCAACTTCCGTCGGGAGCTATACGTGAAGGTACCATCTTTCTATCAACACTCTTCCCAACCTCACTAGCAACCTTCGTTACCGATTTTTTAAATTTCGCTTCATCTTCAAAATAACCTAAACTCGATAAATCTAGTTTTTTCACTTCAGTACCAGTACGACCATCAACTAAACTAATCGTATCCTGCACTTCTGCTTTGGCCTCTACAGTGTGTCCACCAATATCACTTACTAATGCAACATCACTTACTTTTGTGCCACAACCACTCACTACAGCTACGCATAGCACCCCAACTAAAATACCCTTTATTTTACGGAACAATATACTCTCTCCTTTTCCCCCAACATTGCTTTTATGTATTATTTCATTTTTATGTATGTTTTGTTACAATCATTTTACAATATGTTTATAAATTGTTACAAGTTATTTTTTACTCTATTTAAATTACTCTTTTCTTTTGTAAATGTCTATACATATTTATATAAAAATTTGAGTTTAGCAGATTTGTAATCTTTATGTAACCTCTCCCCTTCTATCCATTATATACCATTAAATGAAAGAAAAACAAATTTAACAACTTCATGTTCTTATTTATAAAAGTACATCACGTAAACATAATTAGGTATTTGCCGTGCCACTGCTCCGCTTTTGCACATACATTATGGTGAATTTAACCTATTTTACAGAAATGGAGGATGTTTTATGTACCCCTACAATCCATATGATCCATATAACCAAAATAGTTATCAACCTCAATATGATTTACAAGCACAATACCAACAATATATAGATCAAACAGAACAAGTTAATCCATACGACCAAAATAGACAATTTCAAATTCCAATCTCTTTTCCTGGTACTGGCGGACGTCAATTAGAAAGACGAGTAAATGAGCTTGAACAAAGAGTACGTCAACTAGAAAATACAGTTGAGCGCCATACACGTAGACTAAATCGCTTAAACCAACGTTTACGCACAGTAGAAAACAGACTGAACATTCCATTTTCAGCACTAGAAGACGGATTTTAATTGTGAAACTAAAAAATATATGAAGGAAGGGGCTCTCCCTTCCTTATATAAATTGACGAAAGTTTTTTCCATCTCTATACTGATAAGAGTTAACGAAATGAAACAAGGTGATAAATATGGATTTTGAAATAAATTTTCTTTCCTTTTATGTTGTACAAGTAGAAGGAAAAGGTGAAGCAGTTGATAAACGCTACAAACATTTTCAAACTTTAGACGCTGAAGAATATGAAGATAGCTCCTTAAAAGAATTTTTGAATGGTGAATTATTAAAAATATCGAAGCGAAAAGTGGAACGTCACGCGAAAACAGAACAAGCCCCTACAAAGATTGGTCGCTTTATTGTAGAAGAAGGGCACGAACTCGATTCAAACCCTCATTACAACCTATTTAATCGTATTCGCTTTGCAGAGACGAAAGAAAACTTCAAAGATATGAGCGAACCTCTCGTTTATACATATCTTGACACCAGTGCTGTACGTGGCGGTGTATTTTTAATCGCTCAAGCAAAATTACGTAAATACTTTGATGATCCATTCGTATTCGTTATGAAATGTGACTTCGAACCGAAAGTCGCTTCTATTTCAGATGAATCCACACTTATCCGTAACGTCGAAATGGCCATTACAACAAAAAACATGAAATCTATCCAGTACCCATACATGCCTGAAGAAGGTATGGTCGAAGTAGGCGAACTAAAAATACACCAAGCATCACACGCCCGCTACTTTGAGGACTTCTTAAAATTCGTCGAGTACGAACGCTCTATGCCTGAAATTATGAAAACACAAGTAATGGACATGGTATACGACCAAATTGAAGATGTATTTGAAGAGGGTACAGAAGAACGCGAACAATTCGACCAAGCGATGGAAGTATGGGCTGCCAGTCCAAAACGTGAAATTATGGAACAATTTTCAACAGAAGAAGTAATGGAAGCTACCGCTCAAATCGTCGAGCACGCTCCTGAAGTGGAATTAAAGCTAAAAGCAGACCATATCTCTGTAAAGGCCCTGCTTGCTGATTTCGGAGATTTGATTCATATTGCGAAGGTGAATGACCGATATGTACTTATGATTGAAGCTGATACACTGACGTTTGAGAAAGGCTTCTCTCCTATTGAGTTCCTAAAGCCAGATGAATTACAAGATGTGATTGAGCGGATTGAGAATAAGCAACAGTATAGCTATAACCCAGAAGAAATTGGATAAAATAGCTACAAAAAATCCTATCTCTATAAAAGGGGTAGGATTTTTCACACGCAAAAAGATTTGAACACTTAACTAATCAACAACAAATTAAGCAAATTGATTGCTATTTTATATAAATGCTTTATTCTCTCGTCAATACAATGACATAGAGCTGACTTTAATGTCACTGTCACTTAACCTCAGCATTCTCCTCCATCTCAGCCAAATACTTCAGCTGCCGCTCCGCTCTTCTCACCGCCGTACGAAAATATTTTTTCAGAAGTTCTACTGCATTTTCGCTTATATAATACCTTTCCGTTATACTTTCCCACGTGTCACTACGTTCAAATGTACTCCATACAAAAGGTCGTTCTGTATTTTTCCTCATTTCTTTAAATACCCATTTTCGCATCTTTTTTTTCGCTTTTTCTGTTAGTTTCCCGTTCTTTACAAGTTCAAGCTCACCATGTCTTTTGTATCGTTTATTAATATCTCTCTCACTATATACTTTAAGAAGTATATTCGCTGTATTCTCAGCATCTGCTAAAGCTCGGTGCTGCTTCCCTTCCCATATTAAACCGAGCTGTTCCACTGCAAATTGTAAACTTGGTGTATGCTCAAATAATTCTTCATACGCTTGGAAAACAAATTTTTGCAAATCAAATCTGCTCTCCTTTTCCATACATGGGCATTCTACACCGTGTAATGTACAATCTTGAGATAGAAAACGATAATCTTCTTTTCCCCATGAAATAAATATAGAATTTTCTCCGATGAACTGAATAAATTTCTCTATAATTTGAGGGAAATTCCCTACACCTATTAAATCTTTCTTTGTAATGCCCGTTAGTTTAGTTGTATGACGAGTTAATTGAGCACTCGGTTTCACTAACTCCGAAAATTCTCCAACGATCTTCATTGTACTTGTATTTATTTTTACAGCTCCTATATCAACTATTTCTAACGGATCTTCTGATTTATACGGCCTGAAATTCCTCTCAATATCGAACACAATAAAATGTGCAGCGTTTTTCAATTTGGATACCTCTTTCTAATTCCTTTTGATACGATAGCTTCATTATTACTTTAAAACCTTTTTCTATCTATTAGCAGTTTCGCTTTATTTTCAGTATCTATTTATAATTGTAGTTTATACATGAGATACCCTTGATTAAAAAATGAAAATTCAGTTTTATTATCATATGTAAATAGGAGGACATCTATAAAAATGCAAAAAAAAGAAGGGCAAGCCCTTCTTTTTCAAAAATTACTTCTTAGTTACGTTAGTAGCTTGTGGTCCACGGTTACCTTGTTCTACTTCGAAAGTAACTTCTTGACCTTCTTCTAAAGTTTTGAAGCCTTCGCCTTGGATAGCTGAGAAATGAACGAATACGTCTTCTCCGCCTTCAACTTCGATGAAACCGAAACCTTTTTCTGAGTTAAACCATTTTACTTTACCGTTTTGCATGAAAAAAATCCTCCTACAATGTACCTATATGTACATATTCATTTTCAACCACCTTACAATAATAAGCCAGACATTAAAAAACTGCAACCCCAGAGGAGATTTAACATTGCTATCCTCCTCGGAAGTTACAGCTCATTTAAATCTCTATATTATTAAAAGTAAAATGGTTTAAACATACTATATCATATCAATATAATAAAAGCAAATTTTTTTTACTATACAACTTTTTGTTTCCACTGCATCGCTTTTGATTCACCTGATCCAGCTACAATATAACCTTCTTTTTGATTAACAATGCGCCAACCATGCCCTTTTACCGAGTCACATACTGTAACAATACCTTCTTCAAGATTCACACGACAAACTGTACTAACTCCCGCCTTATTTTGCGTTGAAGTTGTATATAGCACATGTTGATCTACACTTAAGTCTAAATAACTACTCACTTTCTGCTCACTTTGACATGTATGCCAATATATTTTTTCACTCTCAATACTTTCATCTATTTTACAAAAAGAAATATTCCCGCTAATTCTTTTGCACGATCCACTTGCTGCTACTAAATAAGAATTATGTATAGTCAACGCCGAAATCATCTGATTCATCGCTATTTTAATCCTTTTTAATTTACGTGTCTCTAAATCAAAAAGCCAAACACCACCATATTTCGCATGTATTTTCGTACCGATAAATAAGTAATGTTTATATAAAAATAATGAACGAATAGACGGTGCATCACTACCGTAGTCAAGAAATGGATAGGTGGTCTCCCATGTAGAACCGAAATTATTAGAATGATACAGCGTTTTATCTCCATGAGCAATAACTGTTCCACTCTCATTACTACACACATTCCAGCTCGTTGCTTTCGTTGGGAAGCGCCGAACCTCCCACGTTTCGCCACCATTCATACTACGAATAAAAACTCCTTCGTCACCTACACCATAAACTACATTATCTTCGCTATGTAAATCTCTAATTCGTTTTTGAAAGCCATTTAAAATTTGTTTCCATTCTCCGTCTTGTTCAATAAATAGGCCATTATATGTAGTAGCTAACATAAGTTTTCCATCTCTTAGCTTTGTAATAGCAGTCGCACTTAACATTGTCCCCACGTTGACACTCCCATTCTTAGAACTTCTCAGCAAATGCAATTGCAAAATTACTGCATTTTTCAATATCCTCTTCATCTTCTGGAGCTAGTTCGATTTTCAACCCTTCTTGTACAAGTTCTGCACCGCGTTCTATGAGACGTTCTTCAAATATTGTTACTGCTTCACAAAATAACTCGTACGCCGTATCACCTGATCCGAATACCGCTACTTTTTTCCCTGATAGGTCTACATTTTCTAAGTCCTCATGAAAATCCTCCGCCTCAAATGGTAATTCACCATCGCCCCACGTATAAGACCCTAAAATGATTCCATCATAAGCTAACAATTCTTCAGCATCCATGCCTTCCATTTCTTGCAATACTACTTCATGATCAAAAGCATCTAAACTTACTTTAATTAAATCAGCAATACTCTCTGTATTTCCTGACATACTTGCATACGCTATTAAAATTTTCGCCACCTTGACATCCCCCTATAACAAAAATGATTCTCATTCTCATTATATTAATAATGAGAATCAATTTCAATTGAATTTTTCTATTTTCATCACTTTTCACATCTGACTATCCACATTTCATTTAAAATCTCTTTATTCATATTCAACTATTGCCAAATCTGCTTTCAAACTTTATTGTATTATCATCATTTCACATTATTTATTTCAAATAAAAAATGTGTGTACATCTTACTCAAACATTAATCAATTTTTCACTTTACAGAAAGAGGAGTCCTTATGATGAAAAAGTATTTTATTAGATTATTAAAAATATCCTCTCTTTTAACGATATTCTTACTAACAGGGGGTGCTATTATTTTATTCGGTACTTCATACGGTCACAATTTACGTGTCATTGCGGCTGAGAGTATTTTAACTTCTCAACATCCACAATATGCAAAATTCACATTATTGTCTGATAAAGAATTAAATGATATTTCTCAATCCATTACAAATCCAAAATGGAAAAATAGCGAATTTATTACTTCTAAACTTTCAAAAAAAGAGTTAGAAAGACAAAAAAACTTACCGCTAGATGTTTCAATTGAAACGATACAGAAAAAATATGATGATCATTTTTTTGAAGGTAAATTAATGACAATTAGTAATCCATTAAATGTAAAGCTCGTTACGCAGCAAGGTTCACAAGGAAAAGACGTTGGAGAAAAAATATATGTTATGGCAAAGCGAAATCATGCACTTGCCGCTGTTAATGCTAGTGGCTTTTCGGATGAAACGGGGCATGGTGGTGGTAAAACTGGAATCGGTATCGTTATTGAAAATGAGAAAGTTATAACCACGCCGAAAGATATTAACACCCCTACTCTCATTAGTGGACTTACGAAATACGGACAAATGGTTTCTGGAGAATTTTCTGCTAATCAATTATTAAATAAAAATGTCGTTTCCGCTGCCGGCTTTATGCCTCAGCTAATTGTAAATGGCGAAAAAATGATTACAAATGATGGTGGATGGGGCTATGGTCCTCGAAGTATTATGGCTCAAAAAAAAGATGGCTCTATTATGTTTTTCATTATTGATGGAAGGCAACCTCATAGCATTGGAGCTTCTTTAAGAGATTGTCAAGATATTCTTTACGAAAAAGGAGCTGTTAATGCGATGGCAATGGATGGCGGCTCTTCAGCAACATTGTACGCAATGGGAGATATTTTAAATATTCCTTCTACCTTATCTCATAAATCACGATATTTACCGAACGCCTGGGTTGTTACTGCGAACCCTAAGCAACAAGTTCATGTAACTATAGACGGAAATCCAACGAGCTCTCAAAAGATTTCTGAAACAATAGGAGCTACCGCTGTAGCTATCGATAAATAGAAAAAGCACAGATGACTACACAATCATCTGTGCTTTTTCTTACTTTTTAAAAATACCAAACGGCTTTCCAACTGGTAATACAACTTTTCCGAAATGTGTATTTAACACTGCTGCTGCTGAACCATAGAAAGATAATAATGAAATACATAGTTCAGAATATGCTGCTAAATTATGCATTGCGTGCGGCATAACACCTAAAGTACTTAATGAAAGACCAATAAATAAGAAATCAATAAGTACGAAAATCATAAATAATACTTTATGTGTTTCCATTGCACCAATTGTCATAAAGATTGTGAAAATCAAGTATCCGATAAAGGCTACACCAAGCTGTTTTGAATCTGCAGTTTGGGCTAATTTTTCGCCAAATACTCCAAGTTGAATTAACCAAGACGTTCCAACACCTAACCAAAATAGGCCGTACGCACCAAATGCTGTTGTGCCGAACGTATTGTTATGCTTTGCATCGTGAATGCATGCAAATAGTTGTGCAAATCCTCCTAAAAAGATCGCCCACGGTAATACAAGTGAAACGCCATCTGTTAAGCCTAACTTTTGAGATGATGCTACAAGTGTTACCATCGCTAATCCAAATAGACCGATTCCAGACGGATCTGCTGTTGTCATTTTCACATGATGTGTAGTAGTTTGATTGCTCATATAAACCTCCTGATTATAAACATACTCGAATACAATACTTAAATCAGAAGGCTATGTCAATGGTTTTTTTTGTATGTTGTCAGACCTTACACTTTATAATTTTCGAATATACTTTCGACCACTTCGCAAGGCTTTATATTCAATTTTTCCAGCTCATTTATCGGCATCCATAACGGAATATAACTCCCTCTATCTTTCTGCTTAAACTCCTCACCTTTCCCACTTCCGAAGACTTCATCCGTAATATGGGCATCATAATAATATTCAGTACCTTTATACTTTACCTTTGTAATAAGACGCTTTACTTCTATTTGTACTCCTAATTCTTCATATACCTCTCGCTTCGTTGCCTCTTCAGGTGTTTCTCCTTCTTCAATTCCCCCACCTGGAAAAACAAAATATATTTCATCTTCTCGAACACGTTTTATAAGAGCAATTTTTCCGTCCTGCACAATGATAGCTGCACCGCGATTTCTTATCACTTTATTACCTCAATACGGATCGCAACTGTTCCCCACTTTTCTTCTTGCTCTTTCGTATATATTTTGTATGTACTTTCTAACATTTCCTCTAAACTATCATTTTCACAATCCAATAATTTTTTATCAATTTGTTCGTACATTGCTTTAAAGTTTTCGTATCGTTTTATCTCCGTTACTTTTACGGCCATCGTTTCTGCTGTCGTAAGGTTCGTAAATACAATTTCATCACCTTGTTTTATAAGTTGACGTTTTTTATCGTATAACCGTACTTCATATACTTTTTTTCCTGATTGAATTGACTGAAAAGGCGTATTATATAACCCCATTTCGTATCGCATACATTCCACTCCCTTTTATTCATTTCGCCTACTAACATACTTGCACATTACCAATTCATACAACACAGTTCGCCTTACTCCACCTTGCATATAATGTTCCATATCCATTACTTACTTTAGAGAGGATGCTAAAATTGTTATGTTATATTTAAATCAAAAACCTGAATATAGTAAATATGATATCGGTGATTATACTTACAGTAAAGTCGGCACAACTATTTTTTCTTGGAATGATGAAACGAAATTAAAAATAGGTAAGTTTTGTTCATTGGGAGAAGAAGTCGTTTTCATACTTGGCGGTGAACATCGCGCAGATTGGATAACGACTTATCCATTTAATGCTCTTTTCGATGAAGGAGCACACATTACTGGCCACCCTTCTTCAAAAGGTGATATCCTAATCGGCAATGATGTATGGATTGGTTATCAGTCCTGTATTTTATCTGGTGTTACAATTGGTAACGGTGCCATTATTGGTGCAAGAAGTGTTGTTACAAAAGACGTACCTCCATTTGCAATTGTAGCTGGAAATCCTGCAAAACTAGTTCGTTATCGTTTCCCATCAGAAATTATTGAAAAACTAGAAAAACTCGCATGATGGGACTGGGAACTCTCTGTTATAAAAATTGCCATTCCATATCTCCTCTCCGACAAAATCAATACATTTTTTGATTCGCCTGACAAAGAATCTACATAAATATGAAATTAAAAAGAGCATCCTATTCTTTCTTACAGGATGCTCTTTTTGTATTTATTTTTTATTTATTTTCAAGTGATTGCATGGAGAACATTGAAGTGGAATTTTATCTAAACAATTAAAGTTTGTTTCACAAATTTGTTCTATCGTTGGGACGAATGGAATGACAACAATATTACTTTCTGTTATTTGTGTAACAGGTGGCAACACTGTGCCTACTTGATGCTCAAAGCGAATACTCGCTTGATTAATATAATTCCCTGAACCACTTGGCGCGCTCTCAACTACTACTTGGAACGAAACTGTCCGTGCTTCACCGGGATTTAAACTTCCTATAAGAAATCCTGCTGCCGGGCTTACATTTGGCACTGGCGTATTATCAACCGTTACACTTCCAGGAACAAATCGAACACTACTATCTAACATATCTTGAAAACGAATATTTTGCATTACAGTATCACCCGTATTTGTAATGACTGTCGTAAACGTAATGACATCTCCAATTGTTGCTGTTTGAAGATTTGCCGTTTTTACGACTGTCGTTGAGACATTTTGAGGAATAAACGGGATAACAACTGTATTACTATCACCTTCAACTACTACTGGCGGCTCATTCGGATTTACAGTTGCAAGCCCATTCGCTGTAGCAGTATTTGTAACTAAATTATTTATTTGCCCGCCCGTTATTACAACTTGGAAATTAATAATTGCCGCATCATTTGGCTGAAAATCACCTAACGGAATACCAGTATTCGGATTGGCAAACGGAAGAGGTACATCATTTACTGTTACTGTGCCATTTATAAATAGCGTATTCGGATCAATGATATCTGTTAACACAATATTGGTCACAGGAACTGTACTATCATTTATAACAGCAATTCCGTAAGTGACAACATCTCCTACCATTGCTACTTCAAAGTTTGCCCCTTTTGCAACAAATAAGATTGCAGTATTTACCGTTACAATAACTGTATTACTCGTGTCCATCACTGGAACTGGCGGTTCCCCTGGTACTAAAATATATTCTGCTGATGCCCCAGCAACGTTTACTACTGTACCACCATCTGGAAAACTTGTAATTGTAGCTTCATATGTTACAATCACCGTCTCACCGACTGGAATGTCTGGTATCGTAAATCCGACCTGTGGATTTCCCCCCGGCTGCGGAACTCCATTAACCGTTACACTATTCGGTACAAAAACGGCTTCCGGAGATAACACATCGATAAATTGAACATTCATTGCATCAGCAGTACCAGTATTTAATATACGAACAGTATACGTTACCGTTTCCCCTACTCCAACAATTGAATGATCTACTTCTTTCAGCATATCTAAACTGCCTCTATTTACTGGTGTGACTGTCGTATTACTTGAATTCGTAATTGTAAACGGAGGTTCTCCTGGAATCAATACAAAATCACCAGTTACACTCGCCGAATTCATAATACTATTAGAAGGTGGTATTGCAATTACATCTACTTCAAATGTAATTAATACGCTATCACCTACTGCAAGATCCGGTAATGAAAAACCTACAAAAGGATCTAAACCTACTTGCGGAATCCCATTTATCTGTATACTTCCTGGAACGAATTCTAAACCAGGCGATGGAACGTCAATAAACTGAACATTGGTCGCTGTTACCGTTCCCGTATTTGTGACTTGCACACTATACGTTAACGTATCTCCTAATCGCGTTGCTTGTTTATTTACTGTTTTTATTATATTGAAGCGCCCTCTATTCACCCTCGTTATTGTCGTATTACTTGGCTGATTTACTATAACTGGTGGTTCTCCTGGCACTAAAGTAAAACTTCCTGTTATATTTGCAACGTTCGTAATTGTTCCTGATGGCGGGATGGTTGTAACTGTCGCTTGAAACGTCACTATAACGGTTTCACCAACGAGTATATCTCCAACTCCAAATCCAGTAATCGGATTTAAGTTTGGTTGCGAAACTCCATTTACCGTTACACTATTTGGTTCAAATGACGCTCCTACTGAAATCGTATCAATAAACTGAACATTGTTAGCTGTAACTGTTCCTGTATTCGTTATTTGTATCATATACGTTAATACATCTCCAACGAGGGTAGCGGCTCTATTTACTTGCTTAATAACATTAAAGCGTCCTCTATTTACAGTTGTGAGTGTTGTATTACTTGGCTGATTTACTATAACTGGTGGTTCTCCTGGTACTACTATAAAGCTTCCAGTAACATTCGCCGTATTAACAATTGTTCCGTTTGATGGAACGCTGACAACAGTTACTTGGAATGCGACTTCTACATTTCCCCCTGGATTTATATCTGGAAGCGGGAATCCATTATTAGGATTGAACCCAGGTTGTAACACACCACCTATCGTTACACTGTTCGGTACGAATGTTATAGAGGAAGGTAATACATCACTATATTGAACATTCGTCGCTGTCACTGTCCCTGTATTTTGAACTACTGTTGTATATGTGATTGTATCGCCTACTGCAACGATTGGTTGACTTACTGATTTTAAAACATTCAAACCAGATTCATTTATTTCTGTTAATGTCGTGTTACTTGTCGTCGTTTCCGTAATAGGTAGCCCCGTTTCACTTACAGCAAATGTAGCCGTAACGTCCACAAAGTTAACAACTGTTCCACCTTGAGGTATGCTCATTACCATTTCTTGGTATGTGACAAGTGCAAAATCACCTACAGGTATATCTGGAACTGTAAAGCCTATGAACGGATCTAATCCAGGTTCTGGTATTCCGTTTATACTCACACTTCCTGGAACAAATGCTACACCACTCGTACTAGAATCAAGAAATTGAACATTCGTTGCCGGCACTGTTCCAAAGTTAAAAATTAGTACATCGTAGGTTAATATTTCTCCAACCGTTGCTGCCTCTTTATCTACTAGTTTTAATGGGAAAATAGACGCTATATTAATCGTCGTAACGACTAAATTTGTTAATATCGTTTGCGTAATAGGTGGTTCCTGCGGATTTGGTTGTGAAGTAAATGTAACGTCAGCATCGTTTAATATGACTTCATTATCTGGAATCTCTGTAATCGTCACTTGGAATGTTACCTTAATACTTCCACCAGCATTTAATAACGGAGTAACTGTAAATCCTATTTCAGGATTTAAACCAAGTTGCTGTATTCCACCTATCGTTACACTATTTGCTACAAATGTCGTTCCTTCTGGAATGACATCTTGGAAGAGTACATCTGTAACAGGTATAATTCCTACATTCGTTATTAGCACGGTATACGTTAATACATCTCCAACAGCTCCAGCAGCAACATTTACAGTTTTTGTTGCTGTTACTTCACCCGGAGGTGGTAACGGTATCGTAACTACCGTCGTATTACTTGAATTTGTCGTTGTTACAGGGGGGTGTAAAGGATTTAATAAGAAAGTAGCTGTAGCAGACGCTGTGTTTAAAACTGCCCCAAGCGTTGATGGTGCAACAACTGTCACTTGGAACATTACTGTCAATGATGTTCCGGCTGCAATATTAGGAAGTGAGAAACCAGCATTCGGATTAAATCCCGGCTGAGGTGTTCCATTTATCGTTACACTATTTACTACAAATGTTGTTTCTGGAGCAATTGTGTCAACGAAAGAAATATTTGTCGCTGCAACTGTACCTGTATTTCGTATAACGACTGAATACGTGTAAGTTTCTCCAAGTGCCGCTTGTTGTACAGATGAAGATTTTTGTATAGTTAGTCTTGCTGTATTTACTTGTGTCACTACAAAATTACTATTCGTAACAGTCGTTATAGGAGGTCCTGCCGGATTTATAAGGAAACTTGCAGTAACATTCGATTGATTTCTTATATTCCCTCCACTTGGAACACTCGTCACTGTAGCTTGAAACGTAATTGTAGCGGTTTGCCCGACTGGAATATTTGGCACTGAGAAACCTGCCATAGGGTCCGCACCTTGCTGAACAACTCCATTTATCGTTACACTGTTCGCTACAAATGTAGCTCCAGATGGGATTGGATCTCGAAAAACAATATTTGTTGCGGGTACAGTTCCTGTATTTTGAATGAGAATCGTATACGTTAACGTATCTCCTATACCTGCTTGTGGTGTATTTACACTCTTTATTACATTAATTGATCCTACATTCACTCGTGTCACAACGATATTACTAATCGTTACAATTGTAATTGGTGGCTGCAAAGGACTTACTTGAAAGTCAGCGGTTACATTTGCATTATTCGGAAGTGCTCTATTCGTTGGCACACTTGTGATTGACACTTGAAAAGTGACTGTTACCATTCCTCCTACTGGAATATTAGCAAGGGGAAATCCAGCGGTCGGATCTAAACCCAGTCGCGGTGTTCCATTTATTGTTACACTATTTGCGATAAATGTTGTTCCAGCTGGTATCGGATCGAGAAATGAAACATTCGTTGCTACTACCGTGCCGCTATTTTGTATAGTAACTGTATATGTTAGTGTATCTCCCTTACCTGCTTCACTTGCATTTACACTTTTCACCACATTTAATCCTGCTGAATTTACGACCGTCATAACAGTATTACTTGGCACTGTTACGGTAACTGGTGGCTCTGTTGGATTTACAAGAAAATCTCCAGTAACATTCGCACTGTTTACAACATTATTCCCTTGCGGAATTTCATCAATTAATACTTCAAACGTAACAATTACACTCGCACCCGTAGGTAAATCATTTAATGGAAATCCAAGTTCTGGATCTGCCCCTTCTTGTAAAACACCATTAACCAATACACTATTTTCAATAAATAATGTCCCTTGCGGAATTGAATCTTGGAAAAATACATTTGTAGCTGCTACACTACCTGCATTTATGATTTCGATTGTATAAACTAAAACATCCCCCACAGTTGCAACACCAGTATTCACTGATTTCACAACTTCAAAGTTCCCTGATTGTACCGTTGTATTCACAAGGTTACTCGGAACACTGATTGTTACTGGTGGTTCGCTCGGATTCACTTGAAAACTTGCTGATACGTTTGCACGATTTAAAATATCTTCATTTTCTGGATCCTGCGTAATTATTACTTCAAATGTGACTATAATTGTTTGAGCAGCAGGAATATTCGGAAGAGAAAATCCTGTATTCGGATTTAGTCCACTTTGCGGTGTTCCATTAATTGTTACAGAATTTGCAACGAAAGAAACAGCGGAAGAAATAGAGTCTTGAAAAAACACATTTGTTAACGGAACATTTCCTGTATTTTGGACGGCAATTGTGTATGTTAAAGTATCCCCTACGGCCGCTTGCGTTGTATTCACTTCTTTTATTACGTTTAAACCGCCTGTATTAATTTGTGTCACCACTGTATTCGTTTGTCTATTAATCGTTACTGGCGGCTGATTCGGATTAACAACGAAATTAGCAGATACATTTCCGCAATTCGCAATCGTACCTCCCGATGGCGTAGATGTGACTCGTACTTGAAATGTAACCGTCCTATTCCCACCTGGAGAGATATTAGCAACTGCAAACCCAGTTGCCGGATTTGCTCCGGGTTGCGAAACTCCATCTACAATTACACTATTTGCGATAAAAGTCGTTCCAATTGGGATTGGATCTTGAAAAATAACGTTCGTCGCAACAACATTTCCTGTATTTTCAATTGTAACGGTGTACGTAAGAACATCGTTAACAGTCGCAAAAGCTTTATCCACTGTTTTTCTCGTTCTTATATCAGCTATATTAATTGTAGTAAATACAGTATTACTTGTCGCTTGACCTGAAACTGGTTGTTGACCAGGCACTGGAATAAAGTTAAATGTCGCACTTGCACGGTTCGGAATTGGATTTACAAGAGGATTCGATGTCACTCGAACTTGAAAGCGCACTACAGTCGTTTGCGAAGCATTAATACTTCCAAGATTAATACTACTTGATGGATTTGCCCCAGGACGCGCTACTCCATTTACCGTAACACTATTTGCTACAAATGTTGTTCCAGCAGGTATACTATCAACAAAAATAACATTATTTGCAGTGACATTCCCGTTGTTCGTAATATTAACTGTGTACGTTAATACATCATTAAGTGTTGCCGTCTGTAAATCTACAGCTTTTTGCAAACTTAGATTTGCGCGATTTACGGTCGTCTGTACTGTATTTGAAGAAGCTGTACTCGCGATAGGAGGACTTCCGACAAAAGGACGGAATTGGTACGACACCATTGCATGATTTGAAATAGGATTTGGATTCGGAAACGATGTAATTCTTACTTGAAATGTAACAATTCTTTGAGCATTATTTGGTATCGTTCCTAAATTAATTCCATTAGCTGGATTCGCACTCGGTTGTGTTACTCCACCTACTGTTACACTACCAGCTATAAATGTTGTTCCATTCGGAATACTATCTTGTAATACAACGTTTTCTGCACTTCCTGTTCCTGTATTCGGAACAGCAATTGTATAGGTGAGAGTATCCCCTATACCTGCAACTGTTTTATCAACTGATTTAACAGGATTTATAATTGGCCCCGTCGCATCAATTTGAACACCAAAACCAACCGCCGCATAACCATCACCATTTGTAACGAAGCGAACAGTTGCTGACGTTTGATTGTTTACTAATGATGAAGAGGCATCTACATTTGTAATATCCCACCCTTGTCTCCGAACAGCCAAAGCTATCCCTAATGGCTGATTTAAATCTCCAAATGTGCCGCTTGTATCTAACTCCCCAATATCATTACAAATTTGTGACTGAAAGAAATTATTTGCAGGGTTTCTTGGGCCGAATAAAGCAACTGTAGCGTTTGCATTCGGTCCAAAACGAAGCTGATCTCCAGCAATGTTAGAATCACCTTCTTGGGCTGTTACAAGTACCCTTCCCGTAACAGCTCCTGTAGCTGGCGTAGCAAAACCTGAAATAGTAGCATCAACTGGAGGTGATGAAGCATCGATAATTTCTTGACCTGCATACACTGACAAATTCCGAAGTGGTAAACTTGCATTTTGATAAACAACCTCAAGTGTCCAACCAGCTGCACGACTGATTGTTGGATCAGCAGAAGTTCTTGCAGCTGGCACGGCACCCGTTGTATATGTGCCTGCCCCACCTGCACTAACAAGATTCGTTACATTAGCAGAGCGAGCATAATAAAACTGTTTTCCTACTGAGCCTTGCTGTGCAGTAGCAGGATCTGGCGTAACAGCAAACGTTCCTGCCGGTGTTGTAAATGTAATATTATCATTTAAAAACGCTGAAACATCTTCAGTATCGGTCCGGTAAGTACCAGCCCAAACTAACTCTGCATACAAAACACTACTCCCTGCCGGAAGATATAAAATTGCACTTGAAGAATTCAATGGCCAGTCATCCGTTGTCCCTGCTGGGAATCCTGGTACTTGTAATGACGTATTTACTGTTGTAAATACAGCAAGTGTACCAAAATTATTACCTGGTGCAGGCGATGTAGGGCTAAGTCCCAACGTATTCCCGGTGAACGTGACGGCACCAGTTACTGTTGTTGTAAAGCGATTCATAAAAGGCACACAATCATCTCATTTCATTTATAGTAAAAAGTGCTCTATACTATAAAATGTAGACAAACTATACAATGTACGTTGTCCAACAAAATTCCGCACATACGAGAGGAGTTTATAAAATTATGCGCTACGTTATCATAACAGGAACTTCACAAGGTTTAGGTGCGGCCATCGCCGCGCAAATGTTAGAAGAAAACACGAGCATCATCTCTATATCAAGAAGAGAAAATAAAGAGCTTACTAAACTCGCAGAGCAATATAACAGCAATTGCATTTTCCATTCCTTAGATCTTCAAGATGTACATAATTTAGAAACCAACTTTAACAAAATCATTTCATCTATTAAAGAAGATACTGTATCATCGATTCATTTAATAAATAATGCAGGTACACTTGCACCAATGAAACCAATTGAAAAAGCCGAAAGCGAACTTTTCATTACGAACGTTCAAATTAATTTACTTGCACCAATGATTCTTACATCTACTTTCATGAAACATACGAAAGAGTGGAAAGTAGATAAACGTGTTATAAACATTTCATCTGGCGCAGGAAAAAATCCTTATTTTGGTTGGGGTGCTTATTGTACAACGAAAGCTGGTGTAAATATGTTTACACAGTGCGTAGCGACTGAAGAAGAGAAAAAAGAATATCCAGTAAAAATCGTCGCTTTTGCACCTGGTGTTGTTGATACAAATATGCAAGCACAAATTCGTGAAACAAATAAAGAAGACTTCACACATTTAGACCGCTTCATCACATTAAAAGAAGAAGGAAAGCTATTATCACCTGAATATGTTGCGAAAGCTATTCGTAATTTACTAGAAACCGAGGACTTCCCGCAAGGTGAGGTTATTAGAATTGATGAATAGTGAAAAGGCGTGCTAAAATAGCACGCCTTTTCATTCTATTCCTCTAAAAATATGAGAACAGATTCCATAATTTGCTCATAACCAATTTCTTGATAAATTTTATTAGATGTCGGATTCGCTAGATCGGTATACAGGGTAGTCGTTTTGTATCCTTCATCTAACATACGTTGACTAAGTGCCGCTACGCAATTGGACGCATACCCTTTTTTCCTTGCTTCTTTCGGCGTATATACGAAATTGACTGTTATATTATTTTTAGTTGGTCTCGTTTTTGCAGCTACAGAAACTAGTTTCCCGTCCACTTCCAAACCAAATAGACGATTATTAGCGATTAATGTATGTGCGGTTTGTTTCGCTTCTTCTTTCGTAGTAGGAAGCTTCACGTCTTTGCAGAATTGATGTATCCACTGTTCTATTAATGTTAGCTCATCACTACTTACTTCTCGAAAAACCCCTTCTCCGTTCCGCTTCTTCTTTACTTGTTTCAGCTCATATACCCCTTGCTCCATTACAACATTAGTTCTCTTATTTTCTAATATCGCAATCTCTTCCGCTAATTTCTGTACAATTTTCTGATTACCGATGAATCCAGGAATATCTGGATATACTTTCGTTAATTTCTTTGCAAGTTCCACGATGTCCTCTTCCGCAATTTCAGACGTAGCGACAATCATTTGTTTCTGCTCCACTGTTTGAAGAAATACAACTACAATTTCTTCTCCTTGTTTCGCTACACACATAAATATCGCTTCTGTAGCATCTTGTAATACACCTAACATTAAATTATTTTCCTGTTCATTCTTTTCTAAAAATGGTGTAACATCCTCTTTAAAGCGAAGAATCTCTTCATATGCTTGTAATTGAATCATCGACAATCTCTTCTCTCTATTTATATTTTTTATTAAGTATTGGCGATTAATTCATTAAATCCTTCTTTTACGATTCAATAATATTCGAAACAAATGTGTTCAAATCATGTTCAGCTCGCAATATTCTCTGTTTTTCCTTTTCAAATATCCCTTCTTCATTTTGAAATGACTCTTTACGCTTTTGAATCATTCGTTCCATCTCTTTTTTGTTCGGTCCACCATATACATTTCTTTTTTGAATAAAAGCTTCTGGTGATATAATTTCTTTCCACTCTTCTTCTAATAAATGTACTTTCAAATTTTCTTGTAAGTACAGATTTACTTCTTCGAAAGGTAATTCATGAAGCTCCTTTTTCTGATCCAACGACATATTTGCAATAGTACTTGCTGCATGATGAGCATGCCGAAATGGAATTTCATAGTTTTTTGTTAAAATATCTGCGAAATCTGTTATCGTAATCGCATGTTTATACGAACGACTTTTTAACGTTTCCTCTTCTACTTTCATCGTTCGAATGACTGCATTCATAATACAAAATACACGAATAGCCTTTTCAATTCCTTTATATAAATAAGGCTGCAAATCATCTTCCGTATCGACAATATCACCAAATGGTGTATTATGAATCATTTGAAATACAGTAAATGCTTCTCCTAAAGCACTACTCGTAATTGCACGCGCATGTTCAATTGAAACTGGATTTCGTTTTTGCGGCATAATACTACTAATTTGTACATATGGCCTAGCGACAGTAATACCATCATATTCTTTCGTCGCTAATAATAAGAAATCATGAATCCATCTACTCGTATTCGTCATCATTACCATAAGTAATGAGCTAACTTCTAATAAATAATCCGCTCCAGCAACAGCATCATATGCGTTCTCAATTACATTTGTAAATCCAAGTAAATGAGCAACTCGTTCTCGTTTAATCGGAAAACTTGTTGTAGAAAGGGCGGCGGCTCCCATTGGGGACTGATTTAAAAGCTGATACGTTCTTTTCATTCGTTCTAAATCTCTTTGCATCGTATCATAAATTGCTAAAGTATAATGACCAAATGTTGTCGGCTGCGCTGGTTGTGTATGTGTATAAGCTGGCATTATCGTTTCCTTATGATCATCGGCAAGTTGCAGTACACTTTCTTGTAATAATAAATGATGTTCCATTAATCGTAATACATATCGTCTTAAGCTCATGCGATACATCGTTACACCCATATCATTTCTACTTCTACCGATATGCATATTGCTTACAAAATCGCACTTCGCTTCTTGAGCAATTAAATGTTCCACTAAAAAAAAGAGATCTTCATGTTGCTCCGTATATAGCAATTGATCTTTTGGCATTCCTTCTACCTTTTTAAGTGCGTCTAATATAACTTTCGCTTCTTCCTTTTTCATTAACCTTTCTTCCATTAACATCATAATATGCGCTTTATGCACTTGAAACATATCTTTCAATAAGTAATTATGTTGAAAATCAAATACATGTTGTAATACGCAATTCACATATGTTTTTCCAGGGAAATCAGCGCCTTCACTCTTTATAAATTCTTCTTTACTCTGTTTCATCACCTTTTCCCCTTTCACCTAAGTATTACTACCCATCATACCCAGGGATGGCAAAAAAGTGCTTGTACATAAAAATAAACTCGGTGCTTAAAGCACTGAGTTTATTTAATAAAAGTCGCATCATACGCATCACTTTGCAACACTTGAAAATGTAAATTTGCTAAATGTTTACGTATTTCTACACTGTCGTCTTCATTTAAATTATTTGCTAAAAATACAATTTCTGTACAGTTCCCGCGTTTATCCATAGCATAAACTGCTTTTGTAACTGTCCACGGTGTATAACCATTCTTTTGTCCCGCGTGTCTGAATGTTTTACGATATTTCTTGGCACTCATATCCGTTTCAACGATATCCGCCCACACTTTTTCTTCTGCTTCTGTTAGGCCCCCTTTATGATTTGCCTTTTGAAGCAATACCATATAATCATTTGCGGAAGCAGCTGGCAATCTATCTGACCAAATTTTGTCGTAACGTTCCTCTAAATAAAGAGGAATTTCCTTCTGTAATAATGGCCCTTTCTTTTTTAAACGCTCATGAATAATCATCGCATACTCACGATATTGCTCTTGAGACATTTCTTTTAACTTTTTCTCTACTTTATATTTTGGAACATGTAATTCTTTATGCAAATATCCCGGAATGTATAAAGATGAAACAATAGGAAATAGTGGTTGGTGTGCAGGAAGCGATAAACTTTGTAAATTTCGATTAATGTTATCTAATCCTAACACTTCCATTAAGTACTCAGTATTTGCATTTGAACTGAACTTAACCATTCCTTTTGCAACTTCTTCTAAAGAAACTGCGCCTTCAGTTATCTTTCCTTTTTTTTGCAAATAACTTTGCCATCTATCTTGTGCGCCACCATCTGTATTCGGTACATAATAACGATTCACATCATTAATCGAAACGAAACTAGACGGGTCAATTTTCCCTTCTGTAACTTGTTTCGTATATTCAAGCGCTACAATTAACTTCATCGTACTGGCAACTGGCAATACAATATTTGGATTTACAGAATAAACGACTTTATCATTTCTCTTTACTAAAAGTGCACTATTTTTTTCATCTTTATGCTCTTCAATAAAGGATGCTATATACTGCGCATCATCATTATTTGAACTCCATACTTTTTTCACTAAAAAGTTACCCGATATTAGCAAAACGAAAATACCCACAATCACTGCGCATACTATAGTTTTTTTCAAGTAAAATTCCTCTCCTATTGTGTAACTCTTCTCTATTTATCTTTCAAAAAATAATGGAGATGATTATTTTAGCAATCATCTCCATTATTTTAACTTGTATACTCCTATTATGTCTACGTCATAATTTTCACGAAGTCTTCGAGAAATTTTTTATAATGTAATGACCAACCAATTCGCACCCAATTTTTCAATGCTTTTGAGTCAGGTTGAGGACGAAAATCTGCAATACTTTCTCCTTTTGCAATTCCAACTGTATCTATATCAACCCGGCGATACACATAATCTAAAAGGGATGGATTCACCGCGACCATCATTGTAACGACGTCATGAACTGGACTTCCTGTTATTTTCGGATTTAACTTTTTATAAGCTTTATAATAATACGTAAAAATCGGCTCAATTAATTTACTAAAACTCGTTTTAGAGTGTTTCGTAATATATTTTACCATCTCTGGCGTAATAATAGCTTCAGATGTAACGTTAAGTGGCACTAATGTCACATTTTTAGCATTTTGCATAACTAGATGTGACGCAATGGGATCGCCATGAAAATTTGCCTCTGCAACTGGTGTCACATTGCCTGGCATTAAGAAAGAGCCGCCCATTATATAATATTCTTTCACATACTTCATCATCGGCTTTTCTAAAATAAATGCTGTCGCTAGTGTCGTTGATCTGCCAGCATCAACGATGATTAATTCTCCTTTATACTTTTCAAGAATATCGAAAAATGCACAAAAAGGCTTTATATTTGGTGAAAAAGCTTTTGGAGGTTTAATTGGTCCTAATCCATCTGCACCGTGAATCTCCGGATAATACGTCACAAAATCTCCAGATAAAGGAATTTTCGCACCATTAATAACAGGTATATCTTCCCGCCCCGCCATTTGCAACAAATACGCAGCATTACTCGTCGCCTTTTCTTGCGTTACATTCCCATATCCCGTTACTACTCCAACAATATCAATATCAGGATGCAACAATCCATACATAATTGCTAAAGAGTCGTCAATTCCTGGGTCTCCTAAAAACAATATTTTTTTCATAGACCTCAACTCCATCCTCTCAATTGTTATTAATTTATGAATAGCCATTGGCATACAGAATGAAAAAGAACAAATTTATACGAAAAAACGCAGTCCTTTAAGGACTACGTTCTTCTTACCTATACTGTTTTTTTCACAGCAATCATACTTCCAATTATGTAAGCGATAAATGCAAAGCAAATTGGAAAGACAACTGTATGTATACCGAACGGATTTGGATAGAAAAGATGAATACACATGTATGAGCTTACCCCAACTAAAATGGAAGCAAGTGCTCCAGTTGCATTTCCTTTCCTCCAATATAACCCTAATACAATCGGCCAAATGAAAGCTGCTTCTAATCCACCGAAAGAAAATAAATTTAACCATATTAAAAAGTCTGGCGGTTTAATCGCCGCAGCATAAACGAGCAGACCCACGATACCAGTAATCCATAGACTTCCTTTTTTTATCGTACTGTCTGCCGCATCTTTATTTATGTAATTGACGTATATATCTTTAATAATCGACGAACTTACAAGTAACAATAACGAGTTTACTGTAGACATAATCGCTGCCATTGGTGCAGCTAAAAAGACTCCTGCTAACCAAGGTGGTAACACTTCCATTGCTAATAATGGCATAACTTTATCAGGCACTGTAACGCCTGGCAGTACAACTCGTGCAAACACCCCAGTTAAATGCATACCAATCATAATTGTCCCCACAACAATCGTTCCAATTATTAACGCTTGGTGCATCGCTTTTGAATTTTTATAAGACATTGCACGCACGCTAATTTGCGGTAAACCAACAACGCCAATTCCAATTAAAATCCAAAACGATGTAACATATGATTTCGTTAAACTACCATCTGCCCCGAACGGTGTAATTAAATTCGGATTAATTTGAACAAGTTCCTGCATAATCTTTTCAACTCCACCACCAGCAATGACAGTAGCAATTAAAATGATTGTTGTTCCAACTAGCATAATAATCCCTAATAACGTATCTGATAAAGCAACTGCACGAAATCCACCAATTAATACGTAAACAAGTACAGAAAAAGTAAATAAAAATAGTGCTGTTGTATAAGATAGACCCGTTAACGATTCAATTAATCGTCCACCGCCGACCCACTGCGCTACTGTTGCTGAAAATAAAAAGACTATAATACATAACGCAGAAAGAATAACGACTGCTTTATTATTGTATCTTCCCTTTAAATAATCAATGAGCGTAATTGCTTCCATCTTCCTTGCGATAATCGCAAACTTTTTACCGATAACCGTTAAAACGATATACCCTGTTACAACTTGAATCGCAGATAATAGTACCCATCCAAGCCCCATATTGTAAGCAATACCAGGTCCACCAATAAAACTACTTGCACTACCGTACGTAGCAATCATTGTCATCGCTAATAATAAACCACCAAGCTCACGCCCACCAAGAAAATATTCTTGTAAAAATTTATTGTGAGCAGTCGCTTGTACACGCCTTGAAGCATATACACCAATTAAAAATACAACGATAAACGAAATTATCATTGGAATGATTACATACCAATTCATCTATTATTCCTCACTTTTTTCTTCCTCATCGAGTGAAATATCTTGAAATACAAAACGAACAACTAAACTAAGCAAAATAACCATAACGACAAATCCAACGATACAGCTATAAAAAAACCATGCCGGAAAACCTAATACGTATGTATATTCACTTGGATTTTTACTGCCAAGCCCATAAGCAAATCCGTACCATATGATAAAATTGATAATAGCAAGTCCAAGACCAATTAACGCTTCTCTATGGGCGATTCGAAAGCGTGGATCATCATGATAATTCTTCATTTTCTCCCTCCTCTCACGATGTATTATTGTACCATTGTTCTTCTAGTTTTTCCTACTAGAAAGCAAAAACAAGCAGGATTTTTTATAATCATATAGAAGATTCTCTTACATTACATATTTTTTACAATTGTAACATAAATGAAATTTGAATTTTCAGTATTTGTTAATTATGATTTTAATTAGAGGCTTTCCATCTAGTTCCCACATCCTTGATTTCGGAATAAACGCCGTCTCGTACTGCGTTTACATTATATTTTCAAGGGGGTTATACAATGAGTCAACTAGCTGTAAATCTTCATGAAAAGGTAGAAAAGTTTCTTCAAGGTACGAAAAAGTTATATGTAAATGGAGCTTTCATCGAAAGCGCTTCCGGTAAAACGTTTAAAACACCTAATCCTGCAACTGGCGAAACACTTGCTGTCGTTTCTGAGGCTGGTCGCGAAGATATTCATAAAGCTGTAGTTGCAGCTCGTATGGCTTTCGATGAAGGTCCTTGGTCTCGTATGAGCACTGCTGAGCGAAGCCGTCTTATGTACAAGTTGGCTGACTTAATGGAAGAACATAAAGAAGAGCTTGCGCAGCTCGAAACTTTAGATAACGGAAAGCCAATCCGTGAAACAATGGCAGCAGACGTACCACTTGCAATTGAGCATATGCGCTATTACGCTGGCTGGGCTACGAAAATCGTTGGTCAAACCATTCCTGTTTCTGGTAATTACTTTAACTATACTCGCCATGAAGCTGTTGGTGTCGTCGGTCAAATTATTCCTTGGAACTTCCCACTTCTTATGGCAATGTGGAAAATGGGAGCAGCGCTTGCTACAGGATGTACAATCGTTCTAAAACCTGCAGAACAAACTCCACTATCTGCTTTATACTTAGCTGAATTAATTGAAGAAGCTGGATTCCCGAAAGGTGTTATTAATATCGTTCCTGGATTCGGTGAATCAGCTGGACAAGCTCTCGTTAATCATCCACTCGTTGATAAAATTGCATTTACCGGTTCTACTCCAGTCGGTAAACAAATTATGAGACAAGCTTCTGAGTCATTAAAACGAGTTACACTAGAGCTTGGCGGTAAGTCACCAAATATCATCTTACCAGATGCTGATTTATCTCGTGCAATTCCGGCTGCACTTTCTGGTGTTATGTTCAACCAAGGACAAGTGTGCTGTGCTGGATCACGCCTATTTATTCCGAAGAAAATGTATGATAATGTCATGGCCGACCTCGTCCTTTATTCTAAAAAATTAAATCAAGGTGCAGGCCTTAATCCAGAAACAACAATCGGTCCTCTCGTTTCTGAAGAACAACAAAAACGTGTAATGGGCTATATTGAAAAAGGAATTGAAGAGGGTGCTGAAGTACTTTGCGGAGGAAGTAATCCATTCGATCAAGGTTACTTCGTTTCTCCTACAGTATTCGCTGATGTAAATGATGAAATGACAATCGCAAAAGAAGAAATTTTCGGTCCAGTTATTTCGGCATTACCGTTTAATGATATTGATGAAGTAATTGAACGTGCGAATAAATCACAATTCGGCTTAGCAGCTGGTGTATGGACAGAAAATGTTAAAACAGCACACTATGTTGCCAGTAAAGTACGTGCAGGTACAGTATGGGTAAACTGTTATAACGTCTTTGATGCAGCATCTCCATTTGGAGGATTTAAACAATCTGGTCTTGGTCGCGAAATGGGATCTTACGCATTAAATAACTATACAGAAGTGAAGAGCGTTTGGTTAAATTTAAATTAAATCGAAAGAACCTGACCCACTCGGTCAGGTTCCTTTCATTATGTATTCCTTTAAACTTGCAGTCCTCCGCTCACATTTAATACTTCTCCTGTAATATAGGATGCATATTCTGATGCTAAAAAGGCCGCTGCGTTCGCAATATCTTCTGGCGTTCCAATTCTACCAACTGGAATAGCTCCAACCATCTTTTCTTTCACTTTATCCGGTATCGTTTTTGTCATATCTGTATCCATAAACCCTGGACAAATCGCATTACAAGTAATACCAAAGCTTCCAACTTCTTTCGCTGCTGTTTTCGTTAAACCGACAACTCCAGCTTTCGTTGCCGCATAATTTGCCTGCCCAATATTTCCCTCTCTACTAATAGAAGAAATGTTAATAATCCTTCCATACTCTTGTCGTCTCATATATAGAAGAGCTGGTTGCATACAATAAAACACACCTGTTAAGTTTACTTGTAACACTTGTTCCCATGCTGGTTTCTCCATTTTATGTAACATAGCGTCTCGCGTAATTCCTGCATTATTTACTAAAATATGTAGTGCACCAAATGTTTGGACAGCGTATTCAATTAATGATTTCGCATCATTTTGATTACTCACATCACAACGATATTGCTTCACTTCATATCCTTCTGCTACTAATTCATTTGTCGTTTCTTGTAACTTTTCTTCATTCACATCACTTATTAATACTTTAGCCCCTAGTTTTCCAAAAACCTTTGCAATTTCTTTTCCTATCCCTTGCGCACCACCTGTTATAACAGCTGTTTTCCCATTTAGAAACTCCATCCCTATCCCCCATTTCTATTACTTATACTGTATATTTCGGCTTTTTACTTTCCAAATCCTCTTTGTATAAAAAAGTCTATTTGTGTCAAACTAACTTTGCAACGTCACATAAAAACACAAGGAGATTGTGTCGAATGAACAAAAAAAATTTCAAACAAAACAAAGTTGCTGATGGCATTGATGTCGAGTTCTCTCGTGAACTCGCTGACCACAATGACTTAGAAGCAAACGCACGTGCAGATGCCGCTGATGCACGTCAAAAACACCAGTCAACAGAAAAATAAGGTAAATCATAACCTTATTCTTTTCAACAGGGACCTACTACCCAACAAAATAAACCGAGAGATATCTCTCGGTTTATTTTCTATATTTTTTTTTATAATGTGCCAAAGTAAGTAACGGATATATATGGGCATAGCTATGATAACGAATATAAAAACCACCTGGTAAACCTGTTCCAGTAGGATATTTTTCATTTCCATTAGGATTCGTAAGCAAATATGAAATACCTTTTCGAATAGCTGGTGTTTCATTATCATAGTAAGAAATGAGGGCATCTAACGCCCATGCCGTTTGGGATGGGGTACTAAATGGCAAAGTAACAAATCTTCTCTCCACGCTACTTTGGCAAGATTCTCCCCATCCACCATCTTCATGCTGTATATGTTCAAGCCATAAAGCTGCTTGCTTCAATGAAGTGTGGACAGAAGGAATTCCTAGTGCCCGCAATCCAGTCATAACAGCCCACGTACCATATATATAACAAATACCCCATTTCCCATACCATGATCCATTTTCCTCCTGCATATTCATTAACCAGCTTACCGCACTTTGTTTTTGTTTCTCGGGCAATTCATTCTGCGTGTATGTCCCGAAAAACTCTAACACTCTCCCTGTAATATCTGGTGTCGAAGGATCCGTTATCATATCACTTGCATTCTCGATTGGTAAATTTGCTAATATACGGCTCGTTACCCCTTTTTCAAAAGCTCCCCATCCACCATCATTATTTTGTAATCCTGTAACCCAATTAATCCCTTTCCTCCAAGTATCATCCACATTTCTGTTCCCTCTACTTCGCGCCAATGCTCTTAACGCAGCAGTTGTATCATCAATATCTGGAACTGTCGTATTCACATCCGAAAAACCCCAACCGCCCGGAGTCAGCGCCGGCGCATGTACACTCCAATCGACTTTCTTCATATGCTGTTTTTTCATTAAATACGTTGTTGCATTTTGAATCATTTTACTTTCTTTTGAAACATGAGCCTCTTGCAATGCATAGCTAAGTAAAGCTGTATCCCATACAGTTGACGGAGAGTTTTGCAAATGATTCCCTCTTTCCACCTTACATATATAAGATGTTATCCCTGTTATGGCCTTCTGAATAATTGGCGATTGAATAGAATGCCCTAATGCAAGTAAAGCATAAATCATATAAAACGAAGCACTTGCGTAACTATATAACGTTCCATTCTCATCGATACGCTCTTTCATAAAACGTTCCACTTCCTCATATCCTTTATGATGTAAAGAAAGTGGATAAGATATAATCTTTTTCACATCACTTAATAATGTTTGAAAGACCGGAGATCGATCCTCTCGAAACCACTCTCCACCCCCACCTGCAATATGACTTAAATTTGGCAATAGCTGTTTCCCGACATGAAACCTTTTATTTAAACAAACCATCATCGGAATTAAATGGATACGTGCTGAGCTACTTAATTCAAATATACTAAGGGGGGAATCATTTTGCAGAAACATAATCGGTGTTGGCAAATGAAAAAGTGGAGGATATTTATATTCTCCATGAATCGCTAATAAAAACTTCGTCATAAAATGAGCACGTGCTACTCCACCGTGTTCCTTTATAAACATTTCAGCACGCTTCATATTCACATCTTCTTTTGTATATTTTTTCGAAGCAAGTAGAGCAGCATAAGCTTGAATTGTAGCTGATAAATTGCCACCCATTTCATCTTCGTGCAACTTCCAAGTGCCTTCATTTGTTTGCAGCGATGCTAACCTTTTTACAAACGGTTCTACCTCTTTATCTCTACCTAATAATTTTAATAAAAAAATCATATGGCAATCTGTTAATGGTGCTCCTTCAAAACAAAACCTCCACGTACCATCTTGCCTTTGCATCGTTTGAAGTGCAGTTGTTCTTCTCGCTATTTCTTCATGCACTTTTTCATATAGTAACAAGTTATTCACCCATCCTTTCGAAATCCGTATAACGATATTCGAGAAGGTAGCTAAATATGTATGAAAACAAAGAAAAGCAGAACACATCATATGTTCTGCTCATAAGCAATATCCCACTCCGACAATAATCCCTAATAAAGCACCGACTACTACTTCATACGGTGTATGTCCGACAAGCTCATTTAACTTTTTATATTCTGTTTGTCTACCGTGAAAAAACTCATTCAATATTTTCGCTTGTTTACTTACTGCAAGCCTTACTCCTGAAGCGTCATACATAACAATTATCGCAAAGATAGCAGCAACGGCAAACATGGAACTTTCCACGCCTTCCACAACTCCAACACCTGTCGCAAGCGCTGTAACAGTTGAAGCATGAGAACTCGGCATTCCACCTGAAGCGAAAAACTTTGCAAAATCAAATTCACCCGATTTGACTAATTTAAAGACTACTTTCGTTAATTGTGCTAAAAACCACGAAATCACAGCAGCCATCAGCGGATCATTATGTAAAATTGTTTCCATGTTCTCAGCTCCTCACTGACTATAATGGAAATTCTATATAGTATCAGTATAAAGAAAAATGCGTAGAAAATACTACGCATTATGATACTTTTGCTGATTTATTTTTTATAAATTTCGGTTGTTTCTGCACTAAAAACTTTGTTTTTGCTATTGAAAATACAAATAATGCAACCCATATGCAGAAAAATGCAATCATATGAGTAGATGTGAAATGTTCACCGAATACGAATACACCTAAAATTAAGCTAATCGTTGGCGCAATATATTGTAAAAAGCCTACCATATAAAGCGGAATGAGTTGTGTTCCTTTTGCGAAATAAAAAAGTGGTAATGCTGTAACGACACCTGCTCCTATTAACAGTAACGTCGATATCATTGAAATAGACCCAAATGAACCGAAACCATGTGCCCCTGTCATAACGAGATAAATGATCGCAAACGGTGTGACTAACATTGTTTCCATCGTAAGTCCAATTGTCGCATCATAGTTTAACAATTTTTTCGTTAATCCGTATAATCCAAATGAAAGGGCAAGTGATAGCGAAACCCATGGAATAGATCCAAAACGTATTGTTAAAATGATAACCCCTACTCCAGCTAAACCAACTGCAACATATTGCCAAAAGTTTAACTTTTCCTTTAAAACGACTGTACCAAGTAAAATACTAATAAGCGGATTAATATAATATCCAAGACTTGCTTCAATTACATGATTATGATTAACGGCCCATATGTAGACAAACCAATTTCCGCTAATCAAAACTGAAGCTATTGTTAATGACATTAATAATTTAGGTCGTTTAAAAAGATTCACGAACTCCCCAATAAACTGACGAAATCTCTTCGTAACACCTAATACGATTAACATAAAAACGAACGCCCAAACGATACGGTGTGCTAATATTTCATCTGCTGGAACTTCCTCAACCCATTTCCAATAGATCGGCAGTATCCCCCACATCGTATAAGCACCAGCTGCATATATAATCCCTTTTTTTTGCTGTGCTGATTGACTCCCCATCTTCTTTTTTCTCCTCTTCTTATTTTTCTCCATTATACGGTCTCACATGATCACTTTACCAATAATCAATCTGCATTTCTTTCGACATTTCTCATACAGCGAAAAATAAACATACCGTTATAACAACAAGTAACGGTATGCCGAAAACAAATTTCTTTTTATGAGTTTTATGGTGAAACATATACATACCAATCCACGCTCCAACCGCTCCTCCAGCTGCCGCTGATAAAAACAACGTACTTTCTGGCGTTCTCCACTGTTTCTTCTTTGCTTTTCGTTTATCAAGCACCATAAGGCTAAAAGCTATAACATTAATAATAATAAAATAAATCCATTTCATCGCTTTCTCTCCCTATGAAAAATTCGCTTAATGGTAACATGAAAAAACGATAGAAACAACTGAAGAACACTTTTTAGTAAACTAGTTTAGTTCCTTTTTCTTAATTAGGTATATTCATATTTACATAACCAATGAAAAGCGCGATTACAGCTATTAAAAAGAAAGATGTTATGAGCATACATTTATATTTCGCTTTCATTTCCTTCACCTACTGTAGCCATACCATTGAAAAAGCCTCTCTTAATCTCTTTTTCATCAAAACGAAGAACTACAAGTAATCCTACATATAAAGAAACAAAATTTAAAAACCATTCTCCATTATCATCTTTCTTAGCTAAACATTTAAATATCTCTTGAAATTGCATACGCTCATCTGAAGCAACGATCGGGCGCACACCAAAATATTTCAATACGAGATGTAAATCCAGCTGCACAGATAATAATAAAATATATTTTAATAGCTCCATATACTCTGTAACATCTTTTTGACTATACAACTTCACAAGTTTCTGATGTAAATGAGGAATCGATAATGTTACGTCATTCATTTTTGTTGCTTCTATCATTTCAATCATCTTTTTCATATCCATCACATTCACTCCTCCTGTAAAAGCCAAAAAGTATTTAACTCATAATCAGCAATAATTGTGCATTTCTCTTCTTTCGTTCTTCTTCACTAACTAAGTCATATTTTTTTAGAAGATGAAAGATATCATTTAATATTTCCTGTAAATGATTACCTTGCAAAAATTCCTTTAACTCTTTAAAAATCACTTCAGGTAAAAACCCCTTCTGACTTTCAAGCTTATTCATTACATCCTCAATAGAATGATCAATGTTACACACCATAATATATATCCTCCCTTATCCTCTAAAAATAATATCCTCTGCTAGTGATGTAAATACTTCTCCAACAAGAGAATCTTCATCATATACAGATGAGCCTTTATTTTCTTCACGTTTTGCAAAAGGTATTTGGGCAATCACTTCTGTTTGCAATTGTTCTGCAAGCATTTCGCCGCCACCTTTTCCGAAGAGATAATTTTTCGATCCATCTTGCTCTTCATAATATGCCATATTTTCCACAATACCTAAAATCTCATGTTTCGTATGTTTCGCCATTACACCTACTCTAGAAGCTACGAATGAAGCTACATTGTGCGGAGTTGTAACAATTATTTCTTTCGCCTGCGGGATCATCGCTGCAACATCAATAGCAACATCTCCTGTACCTGGTGGTAAATCAAGAAGTAAATAATCTAATTCTCCCCAGTAGGTATTCGCAAGGAAATTTTGAATCCATTTATTTAACATTGGTCCACGCCACATGACTGGATTATTTCCTTCTGTAAAAAATCCCATCGACATGATTTTAACACCGTGACTAACGACTGGAATTGCCGTTTGATCAATCATCGTTGGTTTTTGATTCGTTTCCATCATAGCTGGAATGCTAAAACCATATATGTCTGCATCTAAAATCCCGACTTTCTTCCCCATACGAGCTAACGCAGTAGCAAGATTAATTGTCACCGTTGATTTTCCGACTCCACCTTTTCCACTCGTTACAGTAATAAAACGTACGCCTGAATCAATACGAAGCATACTCGGCATTCCAGTTTCCGCTCTACTATTTTTCTTTAATTTTTCTGTTAGTGCAGCTCGTTCTTCTTGTGTCATAGAACCAAATGTTACATCTACTTTAGAGGCGCCAATTGCGCGAAGGGACTCTTCAACATCTTGTTGAATTCTCGCCTTTAACGGACAACCTTGAATGGTTAACACTACCTCAAGTCTAACCTCTGTTCCATTCATTTGTATATTTCTAACCATATTTAATTCTACAACACTTTTGTGTAACTCCGGATCCTCTACATGTTTTAAAGCATTCATGATTTGTTCATGAGTAAGCATAGAACTCATCCCTTCTCGTATTCGAATTTATATACAACTTCTTCTTATTGCTTCAACTAATGAGAGAAATCTCCACTTTTCCCACCTGTTTTTTTGAACTACATAAGTGTCTTGATGACTCTCGCTATAAAAAATTATGAATAGTGTCCTAATTAACCTCCACTAACAGGTGGGATCAATGCGACGGTATCTCCAACTTTTATCATCTCTTCGTTCGTTACAAACTCTTCATTAATAGCAATCATTACTGTATCCAAAGATTGCAAATGATAACTATCTTTCAACCATTCTTTTAATTGTTGAACAGTCATTTCTTGTTTTGTTGAAAATACTAATCGATCCGATCCGACTTCCTCACGCAAATTTGCAAATAGTAAAATTGTAATCATTTTCTCATTCTTCCTTCTTTGGTTTTCTTTCTAGATATGGTGTATTTTCAAGTTGATCTCCAATCCACATCGTTCCATCTTCCCAAAATTCTTTTTTCCAAATGGGAACGATTCTTTTTATACGTTCAATCGCGTACTCATTCGCTTCATAAGCTACTTTTCGATGCGGTGACGAAACTGCAATAACAACTGCAATATCCATTATTTCTAGCCGCCCTACTCGGTGTGTAATTGCTACTTTTGCGTCCGGCCACTTTTCATTAATTTCTTCACCAATTCTCATAAGCTGTTTTACTGCCATCGGTTTATATGCTTCGTACTCTAAATGCAACGTTCGTTTTCCTTTTGTTAATTCTCTCACCGTACCAATAAAAGTTGTAATCGCACCCGCTTCTCTTCTTGCCACTTTATTCGTTACTCCTTCAACTAAAATTGGTATATCTACAATCTCAAATAGCGCTTGTTCCATTTGAACCACCTCTCACTTTACAAAATGTCCAAGGCCATTCACTACCTTCGTTATCTTCTAATAAAAGAACATCGACAAGCATCTCTTTTTTATATCCTCTCGTCCCACCTGGTAATACGATAAAAGCGTTCGATTCTGCTAATGAAGAAACCGAGCTAGATTTATCAAATCCTGATGGATAAACAATTAATTGCCCTTCATTACATGTCAGTTTTGCTCGTACAAATCTTGTAAATGGATTCGGTTTCAGAAAATCCTCTCCTAATAATGCTTTTTCTCTTTTCAAATGTGCTTTTTCATTAAACATATACATACAAATACACGGTCTTACGAACAATTCAAACCCCACGTAACAAGCAGATGGATTTCCTGATAAGCCAAATAACAACTTTCCATTTAATTGTGCTACAGTCGTAACACTTCCTGGCCTCATTGCAACTTTATTGAAAAGAACCGATGCACTTAACTTTTCGTAAATAGCTGGTAAATAATCGTAATCTCCTACTGATACACCGCCTGTTGTAATTAACATATCTACTTGGCTTAACGCTTCTTTCACAGCCATGAAACACGTATCAAAATCATCGCTAAACTTCCCAAAATATTTTACTCTTCCGCCCGCTCTTCGAATTTGGGACACTATCATGTACGTATTACTGTTTCGAATTTTACCTGGCTCTAATGACTCATTTACATCAAGTAATTCACTGCCAGTCGCTAACAATCCAATTACAGGCTTTTTCGCAACTGGTACTTCGCTATAACCGAACGTAGCAAGAAGAGCTGAAATCCCTGGATGAATGTACGATCCTTTCTTTGCAAGAACCGTTCCTTTACGAGCATCTTCTCCTTGAAAAGAAATATTATCACCCGTTTTGAACGAGCGTTTCACTTCCATATAATCGTTCCCAGCATCTTCATATTGACGAGTTAGTTCTAGCATGACAACCGCATCACACCCTTTTGGGATTTGTGCTCCTGTCATAATTCGAACTGCTTGAAACGGACCTACTTTCTCATAGAATATCGACCCTGCGCCAACCTCTCCAACTACTTCAAATACAATTGGTGTTTCATAACTTGCTAAATTCGTATCTTTTGCTCTAATAGCAAATCCGTCATACGGTGAACGATTAAATGAAGGTACATCATGGTCAGCTACTAAATCCTCTGCTAGTATACGCCCGTAAGCTAATTCAATAGGCAATAGCTCCTTAAAGCCACTGTTAGCAAATCCCATCACTTTCCGAACAGCTTCTTCAACCGTAATTGGCACTCTTCTTTCCATTATTAACAACCCTTTCTATTAACCGAATAAGCGATAATATAGTTGTTTCGCTTTTGGAATTTCATTTGTACCATGAATGAAAACACGACCATCTTGAAAAATAACGACGCGGTACTCATCTAGTTGGCAAGAGAGTAAATACGGATTTCGATCTACTTCCCCTAGTCTTTTCAATACTTTTTCTACGTCATCAAAGTTGCACCGTCTATTTTCTACCGGTCTTATTTGAACTGTATTTCTTCCACACAAAACAGCTACCTTCGTTTGATTTTCATAAGATAAATAAGGATAAGTTCTACTAATACCGCACGACGGACAATCTTCTGTGTTTATTTTTCCTAGTTTAATAAAATGATGTTGATTACTCCATACATCAAACATGAAAAGGGTTTTTCTAATTGCTGAGAAATCTTCTACTAAAATTTTGAATGCTTCTGTCACTTGATATGCCGCAACAATTTGAACAGCTGGACTAATAATCCCAGCTGTATCACATGTCACACCTGTAACAGGAACATTCTTCAGTACACAATGTAAACACGGTGCCTTTTGCGGAATAATCGTATAACTCATACCATACGATCCAACGCAAGAGCCATATACCCACGGAATATTATGTTTTTGTGATAAGTCATTGATTACAAATCGAATATCAAAATTATCTGTTGCATCCATTATTACATCTACATTTTCTAATAGACCTTCCATATTTTCTGCACTTGCATCCATTATGAAAGCCTGTATTTTTACTTCCGAATTAATTTGTTCCAAGCGATTTTTAGCAGCAATTGCTTTCGGAATTTTCCCTTTCACATCTTGCTCAGAATAAAGTTGTTGCCTTTGTAAATTACTCCATTCTACGTAATCACGATCAATAATCGTCAACTTCCCAATGCCTGCACGTACGAAACTTTCTGCACTTGCACTTCCTAATGCTCCCGCCCCTACAATTAACACATGTTTATTCTGAAATTTTTCTTGTCCTTTACTCCCAATTGGTTTGAACAACTGTTGCCGGGAATACCGCTCCTCCATTGCATACCCTTCCTTTCAAGAAATCTATTTCACATTAGAGTCTTGTTTTTGATAACAAGCAAAGTAAGCGAATCCTACAAATCCAGCTCCGCCAATTACATTTCCGATAAAAACTGGAACAAAATTTTTAGCAAGATCCATCCACGTCAGATGACCCGCAAAAATAACTGCAGATATGACAAACATATTTGCTACTACTTGCTGAAATCCAATCACAACAAATGCCATAATTGGAATCCATATCCCGATTATCTTTCCAACAAAATCACTAGTCCCATAAGCAAGCCAAATTGCAAGACAAACGAGCCAATTACAGCCAATTGCTAAAATTAAAGTTCTCCCAAATGATTCATGTAATTTATCTTGAGCTATCGCTAATGTTTTATTTAAATAAGCTCCCTCTGTTAATCCGCCAAGATGGCCAAAACAATACGCAACGAAAATCGCTCCCACAAAATTCATAAAAGTAATCCAAACCCAGTTATTTAGTACACTTATCAATGTAATTTTCTTTGCATATAGTGCCATAGACAGTGACATCATATTTCCGGTAATTAATTCTCCTCCTGCTAATACTACGAGCATAAGTCCAACAGGAAAAACCGCTCCTCCTAAAACATTTACTAAACTTCCCCAGCGTTCAGGTAAATTACCTAAAACTCGAATATTAAGTAAAAATCCTAATGAAATAAACGCTCCTCCTAAAAAACCGAGAATAAGCATTGCTGGCAGCGTCTGGCTTACTTTTTGAACACCGGCCTCAATTACGAGTTCAGCAATTTTTTCCGGTTTATGAAATGCCATTACCAATTCCTCCATTTTCTCCAAATAAAAAAGCAGCTTCAAAAAACCTCTTCAACATAAAGGTTTTTGAATGCTGCTTAATTTCTCTGCACATCTTTTACAGAGATATCAATCATCACTTTTACTATAAAATAGAAAATCTACAACCATTGCACATTTTCCATTTGTATATTTCCCAACATAACATCACTCTTATATCAACCACCGATATGTGACATTTCAATTTTAGGTACTGCTTTTTTATTACTATTACCTAAGCGTTCATCTGAATATCGATCTTCTCGATTATTCCATATATCACGTACCACATCTGAAATTTCCTCGTCAGTATATCCAGATCGAAGCAATTCTCTCAAGTCATTTCCTTTAGAAGCGAACAAACAAGTATATAATTTTCCTTCTGCAGAAATGCGCGCTCTTGTACACGATGAACAGAAAGAATCTGTTACAGATGAAATGATTCCGATTTCCTCGTCACTCCCAATATAACGATAGCGAGTAGCAACCTCACCAGCATAATTTGCTTCTATCCGTTCTAGTGGCATAACTTTATGAATCGTATCTACTATTTCTTGTTTAGATACGACCTCATTTAATTCCCAGCCGTTATAGTTTCCAACGTCCATATACTCTATAAAGCGAAGGATATGCTTATTTTCTTTAAAGTATTGTGCCATCTGCAAAATATCCTGTTCATTCCCCCCCTTTTGAACGACCATATTTATTTTAATTTTCATCCCAACTTCAGCTGCAGCTTGTATCCCTTCCAGAACCCTTTGCACTTTACTTCTATTACCATTTAAATAGAAAAACCGCTCTTCTTCCAAGGAGTCTAAACTAACTGTCACACGCGATAACCCCGCCTTATATAAATCAGGAGCAAACTTTTTCAGCAGTGATCCATTTGTTGTTAAACCGATATCCTCCACACCATCTATTTTATGAAGCCGCTCAATAAGCTGCGGAAGACCTCTGCGAAGTAACGGTTCCCCGCCTGTAATCCGTAACTTTCTCACACCTAAAGAAACGAAAATACGTGTTATCCTTTCAATCTCATCGAAAGATAAAATTTTATCACTAGACAAAAACGAATAATCAGGACCAAATATTTCTTCTGGCATACAATAGCGACAGCGAAAATTACAGCGATCAGTAACTGAAATACGTAAATCCTTTAAAGGACGGTGCAATTTGTCTAATGTAACTGATTCCATCTTCATTGCCTCACTTCTACTTATTTTATATTTAAAACACGTTCTGGATACGTATATACATTTAAAGACTGATTTCGAATAAACCCTATTGTAGTAATACCTAGTTCCTCTGCTAGCTGTAAAGCTAACTCAGTTGGTGCTGATTTTGACAGTATAATTTCACAACCAATTTTTGCAACTTTCAATAATATTTCCGAAGAAATACGGCCACTAAAAACAAGAATTTTATCTTTTATAGAAATATTGTTTTTTAAACAATAACCATAAATTTTATCTAGTGCATTATGCCTACCAATATCCATTCGGCTTAAAATAATGCCATTCACATCGCATAAAGCTGCGTTATGAACTCCGCCGGTATGTCGAAACGTATCAGCAGATTGCTGCATTTCTTTCATTAACCGAAAACAATCTTCTGCAGTAACCTGCACATGCACACCATTCATTTTCTTCGCGTTTAGTGCATCATTTGCAAAAACAAACCCTTGTCTACTCATACCACAACAAGAAGTAATATAACGTTTGTTTTGCATTTGTTCGTAATACGGATTCACTTTTGTCGTCGTTACATGTACAAATCCTTCTTTCTCTTGTACCCATATGTCATCAATATCTTCATACTTCCGAATAATTCCTTCAGATGCTAAGAAGCCTATTACCATGTCTTCTACATATTCTGGAGTACTAACCATTGTAACAAACTCCTGTCCGTTCATTTTAATCGTGACTGGAAACTCTGTTACAATGCTGTCCTCTATAGGCTTAAACGTCCCTTGTTCATAACGGAAAACTTCTCTTTCTACCTGTATCGGTTTCACGATCAGTATCCTTCCCTCACGTAATATTTTTATCGAAAACAAAGACAGAAACTGCGATGTCTTCTTCCACTTTCATATCTGAAAATAAATTCACTAATTTCGCTCCAACAAGTTCTTCCAAATGTTCACGTGAATTCGCAGCATACACTTCTTGAATCATTTTCGTTCTAGCCATATGAACCATTTCCGCACCGTCCATAGTACTTGAAATGAATTTTTCTGTAGGTGTCAAATTTCCATAAAGTGTTGCAATCGCCATATTTTCAGCAAATACAGTATGAATTCGTTCTGGCCCTTTTCCGAAAAGTTCCTTTCGAAGTTTTCGAATCATATCGTTAAATTCATGTACTTTTTTTGACATACAATTATACCTCCCAAAAGCCTCATTTTACTTTAGTATATATTTTACCAAAATGACCCTTCCGCCCAAACTATTTCGTACAAACATTTAGACGAAAAGGTTCACTTCATGAAGATTATTCGTCTTTTAACCCTTTTCCCATACCTTTTAAGAAATAAAGCCCAAACCCGATTGCACGGTTAATATCTGGGTCTTTTAATACTTTCATAAGATCGAATATCCCTACTTTTTTATTACTCTCTAGATGTTCATTACCTTCTTCTAACCCTACTAATAAGCTACCTATAAGCTTTTTCGTAAGTTCCGGATCAAGTTCTGTTAAAGCACCCGCAGCACCCATCATATTATTAATTAAATTTGTAACAGGCTCACGGGTCACTTGGCCAAGAACAATCTTTGCGATTGGTTCTTTCGCCTTTAGCATAGAATTTGCAGCTTCTAGCATTCCAATGTCATTTAATTCCCCGACAATATTAAACATTTGATTTAAAGCCTCTTCATTATTAGCTAGAAGCTCTTTTAAATCATCTAATTTTTGCTGTTTTATTTCTTCCTCAGTTAATTCTTGTCTTTGAATCGTTTTTATAGGTGCAGCCATATTTTTCTCCTCCTACTTATCCGTTAAATGCACATACCCTGGACGTGCCCACTTACGCTGTACCTCAATACCAGCTTGAGGATGACGTTTTTTATTACGCGGGTTCGCTTTTGGCATCGGATTTTCGCCATCAACTTCTAACACTTCCATACGAACTTTCGTCTGTTTATAAGCAGGTGTATTCGTACGTATATCAACAGCAGGACCTGTTAAGAAATTAATTGCCGATTCATTATCTGTAGAGTTCATCGGTAAATATAACTCGTTTGCTTTTACACGTTCTGTTACAAGTGCACGTAATTTTAATGCTCCAAAAGGAGAGACAAGACGCACTAATGAACCTGTTTTCACTCCACGTTCTTTTGCAAGTTCTGGAGAAACTTCCACGAACACACCAGGTACTTTCGTTTGAATACCTGTTGATTTATTTGTCATATTCCCTTCATGGAAATGCTCAAGCATGCGACCATTGTTAATGTGAAGGTCGAACTCTGCTGGGAATTCAGCTGGACGTACCCAATCAGCAATCGCAAAACGAGCTTTTTTGTCAGGGAAGTTAAATCCATCTTGGAAAAGTAGTGGTGTATTCGTTCCATCAAAACTTCCCCAATGGAAACTATTCCACCCTTCAAGTACTTCATAGCTTGCTTGTGAGAATAGTGGTGATAAACTTGCCATTTCAGCAAAAATTTCACTTGGGTGACTATAATTCCAGTTTGCACCTAATTTATTCGCAACCTCCTGTATAATCCACCAGTCTGGCTTCGTATCTCCAAGCGTAGGAAGAACTTGATACAATCTTTGTACACGGCGCTCAGTATTTGTGAAAGTACCTTCTTTCTCAAGAGATGGTGCTGCCGGTAATACAACATCTGCATATTGAGCAGTTTTAGATAAGAAAACATCTTGCACAACGAAGAAATCAAGGCCTGATAATACTTCATGTACATGATTTGCATTAGAGTCTACAAGAGCCATATCCTCTCCGACAAGATACATAGCTTTCATTTTTCCTTCTTCAATTGCGTGAAGCATTTCAATATTGTTAAGACCTGGTTCACTACCTATTTCCACTCCATAAGCAATTTCAAATTTTGAACGTTCTATATCGTTAGTAACATGTTGATATCCTGGAAGCCATCCTGGCAATGTTCCCATATCACAAGCACCTTGTACGTTATTATGACCTCGAAGTGGATATGCACCTGCACCTGGACGACGATAATTTCCTGTTGCAAGAAGTAAGTTTGAAATTGCGGCAGAAGTATCAGATCCGCCTGTATTTTGCGTTACACCCATCCCCCAAAGGATGCATGTACCATCTGCATCACGAATCATTTCTGCCATTTGAATAAGTATTTCTTTTGAAATACCTGTCACTTCTTCTGCATATTCAAGTGTATATTCTGTAAGACTCTCTTTGAAATCATCAAAGAAGTTTACGTTCTCATCAATAAATTGTTGATTGTGCCACCCTTGATCAATCATATATTTCGTAATAGCCATTAGCCATACTTGGTCTGTTCCTTGTTTTGGGCTAATAAAGATATCAGAACGCTCTGCCATTTCTGTTTTACGAAGATCAGCTACAATTAACTTTTGTCCGTGTAATTTATGCGCACGTTTCACACGTGTAGCTAAAACAGGATGACCTTCTGTCGGATTACATCCTACAATAATAACCAGACCTGATTGTGCAATATCTTTAATCGTTCCTGCATCACCGCCCATACCAATTGTACGGAATAATCCATCCGTTGCTGGTGATTGACAATAACGTGAGCAGTTATCAATATTATTTGTTTCAAATACTTGTCGAGCTAATTTTTGAATAACATAATTGTCTTCATTCGTAATTTTAGATGAAGAAATAAAACCGATAGAACCTTTACCGTACTCTTCTTTAATGGATCCTAGTTTACTTGCAACTACGTTAAGTGCTTCTTCCCATGTTGATTCAACAAACGTTCCATTTTTACGGATTAAAGGTTTCGTAATTCGCTCTTTAGAATTTACGAAATCCCAACCGAATTTCCCTTTTACACAAGTAGAAATTGCATTAACTGGCGCATCTGAAGATGGCTGTACTTTAAGGATTTTACGCCCCTTCGTCCACACTTCAAATGAACAACCAACACCACAAAATGTACATACTGTTTTCGTTTTTTTCGTACGAGTCTCACGCATGGACGCTTCTACTTCTGATATTGCGAAAATACCGCTATATCCTGGTTCTACCTCTTTAATAAGATCGACCATCGGTTCAAGAATATCTGGCTTTAATCCCGTCATAAATCCAGCTTCACCGAGCATTGATTTCTCCATTAAAGCATTACAAGGACAAATCGTTACACATTGTCCACAGCTCACACATGAGGAATCATTGATATCTACGCCATTATCCCAAATAACACGAGGGCGCTCGGCTTCCCAGTCTATAGATAACGTTTCATTTACTTGTAAGTTTTGACACACCTCTACACATTGACCACATGCGATACATTGATTAGGATCGTAGCGATAAAACGGGTGAGTCATATCAACCTCACTTACATCTACTTTTGGTTCGTAAGGATATTTTTGATGTTCAATCTCCATTAATTCTGCAGTGTTATGCAATTTACAGTTCCCATTATTGTTGTCACATACCGTACAGTACAATAAATGGTTTTCTAATAATCGATCCATCGCCTCTATTTGTGCTTCTTTCGCACGACCAGAAGCCAATTCAATGTTCATACCTTCCGTCGCCACTGTCGAACAAGATCTCATCAACTTTCCATCTACTTCTACAATACAAGTGTCACACGTTTGAATAGGGTCTACTTCTGGTACATAACAAATTTGCGGATGTTCAATCCCGTTTTCATTAATGATGCCCAATATCGTTGAACCGGGCTCCGCTGTATACTTTTTTCCGTCAATTGTAATATGAACCATGTTGTCATTCATGGTCTTTCCCCCTTTTTGAGAATAAAAAAACTCCACCACGAAAATATACGCACCATATTTTTGGCACGCTATCATCATGGTGGAGTAGTTTATTAGCACATCTTGCTAAAATACCAATCCATTTATTCATAAATAAAACGATAGATTCATAACAGGTCATATCACGATTCCATCTTTAACACTATAATTATAGCGTTAAAGTTAAAAAGATACAATATAAAAATTTAGCTATGCATATGTCTGCATGCAAATATCTATAATAACCCATATAAAGTGAAACTATCATCAGTGGGGGTTTTATTGCCCACAAATAGCGGGATAAAACATAATAAGGAGAAAGTAAACAAATGGAATCTTTTAATAAATGGCTACGTGGTGAAAACTCTTTTTCTGCACAAGAGCACGCTGATCATACATTAAATAAACCTATTTCTTATTCTCTTATCTATATGGAAGGACTTGTAGACAAAACTGTTATTAACATAGGTATTCTTCGTCCCCTCCTTATTTAAAGAATGGAAAAAGGTTGAAGACGATTGGCCTAATTCCTTTTCAAAATCTAATGTAAAAGTAACACCCTCCATCAAAATTTTAGAAAGCAGTATTATTAAATAGTAAAAAACACTCTACTTGATCTTATAAAGATAAAGAACAGGTAGAGTGTTTTAATTTAGATTACAAGTATCATTTCAACAGACTAAATTCTATTTCTAACATTACTATGTTTTTTGGCATATATAAAATATATAAAAACACCTATTATAATCCATACCACAAAGCTAATTAAAGTAAGCTGAGAAAGGTTTAAGGCTAAATATATACAACTTACTATTGAAACGATAGGTAAAAACGGTACTAGAGGCGCACGGAATGGCCTGTTCATATTTGGATGTGTTTTTCTTAATACAATAACAGCTATAGATACAAACACAAACGCTGTTATCGTTCCCATATTCACTAAATTAGCCAATAAATTCAAATCCACTAATCCAGCTAATAAAGCTGCCATAATACCTGTAATCCACGTATTAAAAAATGGAGTTTGTAAACGTTTATGAACACTTGAAAGTCTTTTTGGTAACAATCCATCTCGACTCATCGAGTAAGATACACGAACAAATGCAAACATAGCTACTAACAGAACTGTTGTAAGCCCTGCTATCGCTCCCACCGATAACAAGCCAGCAACTCTATCTTCACCTACAATACGCAATGCATATGCAACCGGATCAGCTACACTCAATTCCGTAAACGGAACCATTCCAGTTAACACGAATGAAACGCCTACATATAGAACGGTACAAATGAATAAGGAAACAAGTAACCCAATCGGCACGTTACGTTGTGGGCGTTTCACTTCCTCTGCAGCTGTTGCAACTGCATCAAAGCCTAAAAAAGCAAAAAATACAGTGGCAGCACCTCCTACCACACCATGAAAGCCAAATGGTAGAAATGGTTGCCAATTCTCTGGTTTTACATATTGTGTCCCTACAATAATAAATCCTATAATAACAGCCAGTTTAATAATAACCATTATATTATTAATTCGTGCACTTTCTTTTGCACCACGACTTAATAAAAATGTAACAATTAAAATAATAAGAACTGCTGGTAAGTCAATGATTCCACCCTTCCCCATACCTGGTGCCGAAGCAAAGATTATAGGAATGTGAATATTAAATCCTAGTAGCAATGACTGAAAATACGCTGACCATCCCGCCGCCACCGCAGAAGTCGCTAATAAGTATTCCAACATAACACACCAACCAACTATAAATGCAAAAATCTCACCTAGTGTCATATATGTATATGAATATACACTTCCCGAAACTGGAACTGTAGATGCAAATTCAGCATAACAGAAAGCTACACATGCACATACAAGCGCTGCTAATATAAAAGATAATACAATCGCTGGGCCAGCATGTTTCGCTGCTACAATACCAGTTAATACGAAAATACCTGTACCAATAATTGCTCCAATTCCTAAAAGAGTTAGATCAATTGCGCCTAAAGTTTGATTCAATACTTTTTTCTTTTCTTCATCCATTGCTTTTTTTATTAAAAGACTCATTCATTGAAACCTCTTTTTCAAGTTTATCTCTTACTTATCACAATCTTTATTACTGTTCTGTTTAAAAAGTAAAAATATACACAATCCACTCCTCCCCCTATAGAAGTATTGACTCTCTGCAAAAAACAGAAAAATCAATCTTTTTAGGTCGTAGTAAATTTTAAAAATAATTACTGTGTCATCAAATCACCAAGAATGCTGATTGAATTTATCATACAATTAATTATATTGTCAACAATAAAATTAATTAAACAGAATCGGTTAATTATGTATCAAATGTTATTTTTAAACATAATTATTTCCTCAAAAACATTGTCCTTTTCTACTTTTATATTCATAATCGTTCTTTTACATTGATTTTTATACATTTTTCATTACATAGAATTCAAATAAAACCATCATAACCTTAATCAAAATATTATCTTTAAATAATAATTCGATTGAGGTTATGCAACCCTTTTAAAACCAATAAAAAGTGCAGATTTTCATCTGCACTTTTTTTATTCTTCCACTTCAACTTCTACACTACTATTTTCAAGTTGTTCCTTCTGAGCTTCTTCTTGTATCTCAGCTGAAATCATTCCATAATAAAGTTCCGGATATAATCCAAATATTTGATATACACTTCCTAAAAACGGCATCAGAATCCCTCTTTTCTAAAGTTGTATTGCCACTCTTAAGGATTCCCTTTTCACTCATTATACATTCGTTTTTGGCAATTCTTCTTCATCGTGAACGTGTAATAAATTTTGCCACTTTTTATACGGTGCACTATTTGGATCCACATACCCTTTTGCATACGAACGATTCCACAATTGTTTAATAAACATTTCTTTCTCTTTCTTCGCAACCATATCGGCACCTGTACCGTAATAATTTTGGAAGTATAACTCAATTTCATCAAGGAATAACCTTAATAATTCATCTGACGTTTCTTCTAACGTCGGGTCATATTTCGCTTCACGGTCATACATTAAAATCATATCTAAAATATTGTGGACATGTTCTTTTCTAAGCCATCTTACATCTTGAGCGCCTAATACGAACGGATGTGTATATAAATGTCCACCTTGTAGCATCGCCTTTTCTTGCTCCTCTTCAAACCTGGACAAGATGTTTTCATAAATAAAAGGATTATGAAGTAAGGCCCTATGCAATTTATAACTTTCGCTTGAAATATTTTTCCCCATCGACTGAATTAAGAAGCTACGTCCAACGCCGTTATATTGATACACAAACTGACCATCAACCGCAACTAAACTAATCCAGCGATACATATATGCGTATAGTAGCGCACGATTACATTTATCATAATCTAATTTTGTTTGAGTCGCATTCAAGTCTGGCATAAAGGCTGGTAAGTGCCAATATTTATCTAAATGCGGCGTTAAGCTAGATTTTTTACTATTTAACTTGTTTACGCGGCGATAATACGATTGAAAATAATCACCTTTATCATTCATAAACCCGTTTGCAATATGTCCAGATGACAGCTTAGGGAAATCTTGTAACGATAATCCGTAATGAGCACGATAACAAATCACTTCAAATGGCGAAAATGCCTCGTTTACTGTATCTTTTTCTTTAAACATTTCCTGCAGTAACTCTTCCTGCAATTCTTGTTTTAAAGAAGGGTGTACCCCCCAATATTGTAACTCTCTATGATGTGCAACTTTCGGAACGAAAGGACTTGCTAAATGGAAAAGGTCTTCAATTTTTTCACGAACGTATTCATCACGATCACGTTTCTTATAATCCGCTTCTTTTCGTAACGCTTCAACGATATTAAGCTCTAATTTATCACGATAGCGCACTTGCAATTCATCGTAACAATAGCTCAATATGTGCTCACGATAAAAGTCCTCTACCTTTTTCGACTGAATCTCTTCCGTTTTTGCATCCCGACAATATTCCCCATACAAACTCATATATATTTCAGCTGATATATCTTTCGGTAATACCCCTAAATTTAAATGTTGCTGCATATCTTGCCAAATCTTTTCTTGCAGCCGTTCTTCAGCTAATACGTATACATTCGTCGGGTTTGTTTTCCCTTCAAATTCCTTACTTCGTTTTTGAATTTCAAACAATAAATTTTCACGTGTTTCGTGTAAATTATCAAAAAATCTTTCCCAATATTGAATCATTTTACTAACTGCTTGATATAGCGATTGATAGACGAGTTCTAATAGCATTTCTTTTCGATACTCATTTAGTTTGTGCACATATTGCGTTACGATGTCTTCAAATTCTTTTTTGAACAAGCGTTGCTGATTATTAATCATTTTTCCAAACCAGCCTTGTTGCTGAGCGATTTCTACGCGTCGTACTGCTGTTACCGTTCCATCGATATTACTCACATTAAATTTCTTATCGTAATTTTGAATTAAATTACGCTTTTGTTCATTATTTTCATGTAGTCGATTCATTTTCTCAACTAATTGCTTTCGAATTTCATATAACATAAAACGCGCTGCTACTGGATGAACGGGATCCGTTTTCTTTAAAAACCATGTATTTAATTGATATGACTGTCCTTCAGAACCACTTGGTGAAAAACGGTCTGATTCAATCATGTCATATAAAAGTGTTGTTACATGTTCATGTACACGGCTCGGAATCGCATACGCATATAAACGAACCGCATGATCCACCCTTGCTACTTCACCCTTCATTTGCTCCATCATTTTCAGTTTCGCAGCCGAAATTTTACACTCGTGCTGCAGACGGTTTAATTCCTCATCTTTTTGCACCGTACGCTGTACATAGCTTTCTACAGCCTCTAAAAACAATTTAGATTTCGCAACGCCAACTTTACCACTCTCTGCTCCTTCACGCGTTTCATTGTACATTTGTCTATAGAAAATATGAGCTTGTTCTGGGCGAGTAGCAAGATGTTCTAAATCTTCCAAGTAACTTTTTCCACGCTCTGGTTTTTCACGCTGCATACCACGTTTTACATCTTGGTCGTATCTCTGTTTCTTTTCTTGAAAGAGTTGATCTAAATGCAGCCACGACTCATCTAAACCTTGCACGGCCCATTTTAAAGCACAATATTTTAACACATGCTCATATGGATAAATAAGTTTTGCCGTTCCTGCCCCGCAATATCTACCTTTCCCGCTTGATTCTGCCAATTGTTGAATTTGATTATCTTCCTGTGCAAAATGATTTGCTGACATTGGACTAAATAGCTGTAAATAAATCGTATTTGCCATTTGCTCCATATAATCCGATAAATTGTGTAAATGGTGTCCATGTAAATTTTCATAGTCGTATAAAAAACAATAATTGTACGGTAAATGGTGTTGTTTAATCGTATGGTTCGTTCGTCCATCCTCATCTACTTGATCCGGACGATACTCTAATTCGATCGTTACACCACCACGTTTTGATAATTCTCCAGTAGAACCGAGCGTAATAGCATGTAACTCTTTTAACGATGCATAGCCGTTTGCTTGCACCGTTTCAAATTCTTTCGCACTAACCGTTCTCGTCTTCACTAAAACATCCGGCATTAAAAACGCACCACGTATTAAAATGTTATGATGCTGTAATTTTTTTCGAAGCATTTCACGTAAATACAATGCGATTTGCAAAAACATCCCCGAACCTGTTCCACCCGCTAGTGATGTTACTATAATGACACGCACACCATATTCCGTTTGATCACTTGTAACCGGAAAGATTTTCTCGATTTCTTGCCAAAAGGATGTGAGCTTATCTTCTTTCATCGCAGCACGTAACGCTAACCGGGAAATAACGCGTAACTGTCCCGCCCCTTCAGTTAGCGGTTTATCAAGTATAGTCGCATCCATCGGAAACCATTCTGGAATCGTTGGATCTCCTGCAATGTATTCCCTGGGCGTTTTGCTCGAACTCGTTTGCGTCTTAAACTTTCGAATATGGTCAAATTTACTCAATGTATTCACATCTGTATCAAATACGTGCATTGCTACCCTTTTTCGGCGCTCTTCTGGTAATTTTTCATATACTTGATGTGTCACAGTACTACCGATTCCACCTAAACCAATTAATATCGTTGGAACTTGTAACGTCATGTGAACCACCTTCCTATTCTTGCTTGTTTGAAAAGAATGGGAAAGAGTGCATCGAGTCCACCGCCCTCTTATCCCAAGCTACTATTCACATTCGTACCTGTAAATCTCCTTACCATATCCTCTATCAATTACTAAAAGCTCATTTGGATACAGTGTCTTATGTTCCATTCCCACTTCATCCTCTGTTATAAACATCCCATCAATAATCATTCCAACTACTTGCGATTCTTTTGCTACAAATATCGATTTCGATCCTTTCTTCGCTATAAACGTAACGGATTGCACAGTCTTTCTTTCTGCTCTAAACGGGATACCAAAATAATGTTTCCACCATTTATTCCGAAGTAACTCTGGTTCAGATTGATATAACCAATCTTTCGCCACTTCTTGATCCCATTCATAATATAATAGTGCTTTCCGGTGAAATCTCGGACGAACAATCCATCCTAAAACGATTATTCCTACTACTAGCAGTAATAAAGTGATGGGAATAACAAACTTAAAAATAAGCGCATATTTTTCATAAAACGGTGCATTTTGAATATGAAGTGATATTTCTTTCTTTACTGCTTGTAATCTTGAATCCTGTATAGTGATGGTAGCTTCTACGATGCCGGTATCTGTAAAATTGAATGTGTCGGAGTAATAAGGACGTGGATAAACGTAAATTTGATTACCATGTTGTTTTATTTCATAGTTGATTGATTGTTTAGATGTGACACCAGTAGATTTTAATAGTTTTTTTACAGCTTCTTCTGTCATCGGTTTACCATCTAATTGCGGTTGTAAAATAAACGGTTTACTACTCTCTAAATTTGTTACTTTTTCTTCATAACCTTTCGTAACAGCTTCAAGTGATAATTTCGGCTTTTCAATCGTTTCAATTTTAAACTCTTTCGTCTGTCTGTAAAATCCCTTTATATTCATATGAACTTTTCCGCGTACTACCCCTTTAGTAAGTTTAGTTTCATAATAAAACACATGTCTTTTATCGTCCCACTTCATCGCATATTGTTTTCCGTCTATTTCTACTTCTGCTTGAAAGTAAGAAGACTGAATTGGCAATTCAGTAGGCTTTGCTTCAATAACAGCTGTAGCACCTTCGTACATTTTTTCAACATTCTTTTGACTATTATCATCTTTGTCATAAGTAGAAACGGTATAATTAAGCGCCGGTTCAACAAGTACTTGTAATCCTTCTTTCTCAATATCTCGATCCACTTCTATCGTATATGTTCCTGGCTTAATAACTTCCTGATTTTCCGTACTTATATGAATTATATTTCCGAATAATTTAGCTTCTCCTGGTGCATGTATGGAAAAAGAAGATTGTAATTGTAATGGCTTAGAAATTTGTGTGACCTGATAATTAGACACAGAAGGCGATTGTCTTACTAGCGTCATGCGTTTTAACGGAAATGGTGTTGTAATCTCTACTTTCTTCCCTACTACTTTCGTTTTTACAATCGATTCAACAGAAGAGAATGGGTCACGATTTGCAACTAATGCTGCTACTTGATTTATACTTTTTACAATACCATCCTCTCCGCTTGACGGCATCGTAACTCCATTTATCTCTTTCTTCCATATTTCTTTAAACGTATTTAATTGTTCTTTTTCTTGCTGACCTAAATCTTCTTCCATCGTAATTAAGACTGGATGTAACGATATCTTTTTTGCATCCATTTCTTTCTTAAACTGTGCTAACTTCTGTGTAATTTGTTCTTTTCCGCCAACCTTATCTTTTTCTAAATCATTAAATGCCCCGTCAGTTAATACAATAAGCCAAAATTCACGTTTCCCATCTATATCTGCTTCCTTTTTTATAGATTGCATCGCCGTTTCTACTGCGCTAAACGGAGTATTTAAATACGTTTTCCACGCTCCAATTCCATCAATTTCTGCTTGCCTTTTATCCTTCGTTAACGAAATGTTTAATGGATCATTCGGTTTACTCATTGGAACGTAAGAAAATGTATCTTTTTCATCTAATAGGGCAACTAAACTTTGCAAAGCGTAATTGGCATACTTCCAGCGATCGTTATTTCTCATGCTGCCCGAATCGTCATATACAAGTGAAACGACCCTTTCCTTTGCCTCCTCTCCTTTTGCAAAAGCTGAAAAAGGTAACCATATAAATAGAAACAACATAAACGTGGCACAAATTCGAATTTTCATGATGAGGCTTCGCCACCTTTGTAGACAAATTCCTATGTTTAAATTTATGAGAGGAAACAAGATATATGACTTGTATTTTAGGACAGCTCATGCCTCATAACTTTATTATGTAGACTTGTTAATATTCCTTTTAGCATTATCTATCTGCTTATATAAGTAAAAAAGCCTGTTTAAGCTCCGCGCTTAAAACAGACTTTTCCTACTTTTCATATTGAAAACTCTAAGTAAAAAGTTTGATTTTTTAGTTAGCACATCACTTCAATTGTAAATCCGCCAGGCGCTTCAACATAAAACGTATATGCATGTGCATGTTTAGGAGGTTCAACTTGAAATCCGCCTTCCTTCAATCTTTGATTCATTTTATTCACTTGTTCTTCATTTTCTTGTGGAAATCCTACATGAAATGTTTTTGGATACTGAGCTTCTTTTCCCTTCATTAAAGTTAATATAAACCCATCATTATCACGCATAACTGCAAAGCCAGTTCCCCTTGTTCCACTACAAGTTAAACCAAAATATGTTTCTAAAAACTCTCTAGTAGCTACTACATCTGTAACTGTTAAATTAAGGTGCTTAATTTTCAAGCCCCCACCTTCTTTCTTAATTTTCTAACATTTTACCATATAAATAAAAAACACGCCTTTCACAGCGTGTTTTATTGCTTCACATATACTTCAACAATTGGATTATCTTTATTATCCGCATGTAAGCGTATATTCTCTTCACTTGTACTATAAATACTAGCTAATAGCATTATCGTTAACACATTAGGTGTTTTCGCATCGCTTCCATATTTCCTTTCAAGTGCTTCCTTATATTCAAAATCCAAATCCCCCTGCACATATGTATACACTTCAAAACCATCTTCCAAATTACAAACTACGGTATCAATAATATCTGCCCCTACTTGTCCTTTTATTTCATCTCGCAATGCTTCTATAAAGTCTTCCCAAGGAACTTCATACGTCTGAAATTGATCTGTAGATTTCATTCCCTTTCCTCCTCACTATAATTTCCTATATATTTCCCCTTTCCTATAACAATTATGATAGATAGGTCATTCGTACAAGCCGCACTTGTCCCGCTTACATATCGTATTACTGTAATGCGGAAGGAGGAAAGAACATGCATAGACAAAAGTGTTATAATACATGCCGACGTTATTTCGGAAAAGTTGTTCGCATTGAGGATGTTGATGGTCGCATTCACTTAGGCAAAATAATCGATGTGACAAATGATTCCGTATGGATTGAACCCGTGCAGCAGCGTTCATCTTTTGATACAGGATTCGGATACTATGACGCATACGCAAACGGTGGCTGTGATCTTTGCGGCGGCCTTAGTAGATGTGACAGCTGCGGCTTCGGTTGCGGCGGTAGCTGGGGCGGCGATGATTGGGGCGATGGTTGCGGTCGCGGTGGTTGTGGCCGCGATGGTTGTGACCGCGGTGGTTGTGACCGCGGTGGCTGGGGCTGGGGCGGTGGCTGGGGCCTTGAACTCGGATTTGGTTTTATTTTTGGAATTACTTTAGCTGCATTATTTTTCATTTAACATAATAAAGAGTTGGCTATCTTTCACCAACTCTTTTCTCTATTTTTCACATATAAAAATACGATGTCCTAAAACATGTTGATACATAAGCAGTACTTGTTCATGCTGTACCCAGGCCTCATATAATTCTTCCGGAATATACGGTGATATATTCCACTCTGGCTCCTCGACATGCCCTGCAACTGTTTCTGCAATTGTACCGCCACCTGCAATTGTAATTTTTTCGAAATTGGCTGCTTTAAATAAACGAATCCACTCATTCTCCGTTAATAATTCTTTCATACCGTACAACTGTATGATCTTTTCTTCCTCTTTCTTATCAATATGTCGTTCGGTAATCATTTCAATCACAACAAGTGTCCCTGCCTTCTGCAATACACGATAACACTCCGAAATAACCTTTTCTTTATTCGTGAAAGCGAGTATAGATTCTCCAAGCACAAGTTCATACGAATCATTTAAACAAGGTAATTGTTCCACATCACCTTGTATCAATTGTATATTCAAACCATCAAACAACCATCTATCTCTCGCTTTTTGAATCATAATTTCATTCTTTTCAACCGCCGTTACTTTATAACCCAATTCTTTTGTCATGTAAGCGGCTGTTTTCCCCGTCCCACAACCTATCTCAAGAACATTCGTTCCATATCTAAGAGGCAGTCGCGCTAACAATTGTTTTGTTAAAGTAAAACCACCAGGATGCGCGCTTCCTATTCCGTAATAAGCTAGAAAATCGATGTACGAGTTTCGTTTCATAGAATTCTCCTTTAAATTTTCTATAATACATATATTCATCCATAAAAAAATAGTGCACCGAAAAAAGCATTTTCAAGTGCTATAATACCGCAACTTGAAAATGCTTTTTCTTTTATTATTTCTCTTCTACATACGCCCATTTGAAACTATATTCCGGACTAATATTATGTTTCACAATTCCCTTTACATTTGGTTTCATAACATACGATCTACCACTTTGATATAAAGGTACGAGCGCTACATCTTCTTCAAGTAACAATTTTTCTGCTTTCCCTAACTCTGTCCAACGTTTTTTTGCATCAGCCATCCATTCCGTCTTACTTTTATTAATAATGTCATCATATTTTGAATTTGAGTAGCTCATCTGGTTCTGCGAATTTTTTGTCTCAAACATATCAAGATATGTCATCGGATCCGCATAATCTGGATTCCAGCCGCCATATGAGAAATCATAATCTTGGTCTGATTCTAATTTTAGCTTTTGCTTAAATGGCTGAAGTTTAATATTTACTGTTACACCCTTTAAATTCTTTTCAACTTGATCTTTTACATACTCCCCAACTTTTTTCGCATTACCAGTATCATAATTTAATAGCTCTATTGTTACTTGATCTTTTCCAAGTTCTTTTTTCGCTTCTTCCCAGGCTGCTGCTGCCTTTTTAGAGTCTTGTTTCAAACCATTTTTAAACGTTTCTGCGAAATCTTTACCGTCTGGTCCAGCTGCTAAACCTTTTGGTACTAAGTAATCCACTGGTTTTGAACCATCATTTAAAATGACATTCGTTAAAGCTTTCTTATCAATTGATAAGGCAATTGCTTCACGTAATTTTTTGCTCTTTAACGGTGTATCTTGCCCACCTCTTTTTTGATTTAAACGTAAGTAAAACGTACTTGTTTCTGAATATGCTCCAAACTCCTCTTTATTGTTTCTATATTTATCTACAAATTCCCCTGATAAAAGTGCGAAATCAATTGCACCTGTATCATATAAATTTACTCTAGTAGCCCCTTCTTTTACTACACTATAATTGATTTCATCCAGTTTCACTGTCTTTTTATCCCAATACTGATCATTTTTCTTTAATTTCCATCCTTGCTCATGTTTCCAATCAGTAAGCACAAACGGTCCATTATAAACTGTCGTATCAGACTCTAAACCGTATTTAGCTCCTTTTTCTTTTACGAATTTTTCATTTAGTGGATAGTAAGACGCGAATGCCATTAAATTCAAGAAATATGGTACTGGTCTTTCTAGTTCAACTTCAAGTGTATAATCATCTACCGCTTTTACACCTAATGTAGAAACTTCTGCTTTCCCTTGATTTATTGCCTCTGCATTTTTAAGATAGTAAGCAATAAATGCATACTCAGCAGCTGTTTTTGGATCTACTAGACGTTGCCATGCAAATACAAAATCTTTCGCTGTTACAGGGTCACCGTTTGACCATTTTGCATCTTTTCGTAATTTAAATGTATATTTTTTGCCATCCTCGCTTTTCGTACTAGATTCTGCCGCTGCTGGAATTGGCTTATTATCTTTATCTAGACGATATAACCCTTCCATCGTGTTTCCTAAAATTTGAGAACCTAACGTATCTGTATTTTTAGAAGTATCCATCGTCGGAATTTCATTCGTTTCTGTACGATTCATTACTTGCTTTGCCGCATATTTAATATCGGATTTCTTCTCTTCCCCACCACTATTAGACGTCGTAGTTGTTTTCTTCTCCCCACCAGAAGATCCAGAACATGCTGTTAACGCCACACTCATTGCTAATACTGGCGCTACAACCGCCGTAAACTTTTTCATCTTTTTCTTCATTTTTGTACCCTCCCCAATTATATGTACGAAACTAACTTTGAGAGACTTTTTTTTGATTTATTTTTAGAAAATTCTTACTAATTATCATTCTACTAATTTCTCCTGATTTGTAAAGTGTTTTTATGAATATTCTGAATAATTAATTTAAAAATCTTAATAACTACTCTATTACTACTATACGAATTCTCCCACATCTACTATATGTAAGTACGACTTTTCTTATTCTTCTCTATTTATTTAAATTTAATTGAATAGGAAAAGAGCGTTTTAAAAATAAATTATCTACTTTTAAAACGCTTTTTTATTATTTCCCTTCCGTTACATAAGCCCACTTAAAGCTATATTCTGGACTAATATTATGTTTCACAATTCCTTTAACATTCGGTTTCATTACATACGCTCTTCCTGTTTGATATAAAGGAACTAGCCCAGCATCTTCTTCAAGGAATAGCTTTTCAGCTTTTCCTAACGTTTCCCAGCGCTTCTTCGCATCACCCATTAATTCATTACCTGCTTTTGATACCATATCATCATATTTGGCATTTGAGTAACTCATTTGGTTGTACGGGCTCTTCGACTCAAACATATCGATAAACGTCATTGGATCCGCGTAGTCTGGACTCCAACCTGCATAAGAGATTTCATAATCTTGTGCAGTCTCTAATTTTAATTTTTGTTTGAACGGCTGAATTTTCGTATTAATCGTTACACCTTTTAAATTTTTCTCAATTTGATCTTTAACATAATCAGCAATCTTTTTCGCAGTTCCATCATCATAGCTTAGTAATTCAATTGTAACTTGATCTTTTCCAAGTTCCTTTTTCGCTGCTTCCCAGGCTGCTGCGCCTTTTTTCGGGTCATATTTCAGACCATTTTTAAATGTATCTTGGTAATCTTTGCCGTCAGGTCCTGTCGCAAGCCCTTTCGGAACCAATTGATCCGTTGCTTTTGATCCATTATTTAAAATTACATTTGCCAATCCTTTTTTATCAACTGATAATGCAATTGCTTCACGAAGTTTTTTGCTCTTTAACGGTGTATCTTGTCCGTTACGCTTTTGATTTAAACGTAAGAAGAATGTACTTGCTTCTGAATACTCACCGTATTCATCTTTGTTCGATTTATATTTATCTACGAATTCTCCTGATAGTAGTGTGAAATCAATTGATCCTGTATCATATAAATTTACTTTCGTAGCAACTTCTTTTACTACGCTATAATTAATTTCTTCTAATTTCACAGTCTTATTATCCCAATACTTATCATTTTTCTTTAACTGCCATCCTTGTTCATGTTTCCATGAAGACATAACGAATGGCCCGTTATACACCGTTGTATCTGCTTCTAAACCGTACTTATCTCCTTTTTCTTTTACGAATTTTTCATTTAATGGATAGTATGATGGGAATGCTAATAAATTTAAGAAGTACGGTACCGGTTTTTCTAATTCTACTTCTAGCGTGTAATCATCTACCGCCTTTGCTCCTAATTCAGTTACAGGTTTTTCTCCTTTATTAATCGCTTCTGCATTTTTAATATAGTAAGCGATAAACGCATATTCTGCAGCTGTATTTTTATCAAGTAAGCGCTGCCATGCAAAAACGAAATCTTTCGCTGTTACAGGATCACCATTCGACCATTTCGCATCTTTACGTAGTTTAAATGTATATTTTTTGCCATCCTCGCTTTTCGTACTAGATTCTGCCGCAGCTGGAATTGGCTTATTATCTTTATCAAGACGATATAATCCTTCCATCGTGTTTCCTAAGATTTGCGCCCCTAACGTATCAGTAGATTTAGAAGTATCCATCGTCGGAATCTCTTGGTTTTCTGTACGATTTAGCACTTGTTTTGCTGCGTATTTAATATCGGACTTTTTATCTTCCCCACCACTAGACGTCGTAGTCGTTTTCTTCTCTCCACCAGATCCAGAACATGCTGTTAACGCCATACTCATCGCTAATACCGGCGCTACAACCGCCGTGAACTTTTTCATCTTTTTCTTCATTTTTGTACCCTCCCCAATTATATGTACGAAACTAACTTTGATAGATTTTCTAATTTATATTTATCAGAAAATTCTTATTAATTAATATTCTACTATTTTTTCAAGTTTTGTAAAGTTATTTTTAAAATATTCTAAAAATTATTCACCCGTTATAAATATGTATTTTTTTCGCAATTACTACTATACGAATTCCCACATATGCTCTATATACGTACCATAGTCCTTGTACTTATTGGTTTATTTCCATTTAATCTCATAATAAAAAAGCATTCCAAGAGTAAGTGTTTACTTTTGGAATGCTTTATCATTTTATCTTTCTATTTTGGGCAGTCAAATTCTCGCTACAAAGTAAGCTAAGAAACTTGTATGCATCCACTTAAATATAGCATCACTGTTTAAAATTATTCCCCATCTTTTTCAGTGATATATGTCCATTTGAAGCTATACTCCGGACTAATGTTATGGTGAACAATGCCTTTCACATTTGATTTTTGAACGTAAGCATCACCACGTTGATATAATGGAACAATTGCTACATCTTCTTGAAGTAATAATTTTTCAGCTTTTCCTAGTTCATCCCAACGTTTCTTTGCATCACCCATTAATTCACCGCCAGCTTTTTTGATCATTTCATCATACTTCTGATCAGAGAAGCTCATTTGGTTATGAGAATGCTTAGACTCAAACATATCTAAGAATGTCATCGGATCCGCATAGTCTGGATTCCAGCCACCATATGAAATATCATAATCTTGCTCTGTTTCTAATTTCAGTTTTTGCTTGAACGGCTGAAGTTTAATATTAACTGTTACACCTTTTAAGTTTTTCTCAATTTGATCTTTAACATATTCCCCTACTTTTTTCGCATTACCAGTATCATAGTTTAATAGCTCAATTGTAACTTGGTCTTTTCCAAGCTCTTTTTTCGCTTCTTCCCATGCAGCAGCTGCTTTTTTCGCATCTGGTTTGATACCATTTTTAAATGTCTCTTGGAAATCTTTACCGTCCGGTCCAGTTGCTAATCCTTTCGGTACTAAGAAATCAGCAGGTTTAGATCCATCATTTAAAATAACGTTTGCTAAATTCTTTTTATCGATTGAAAGTGCGATTGCTTCGCGTAATTTTTGACTCTTTAATGGTGTATCTTGTCCACCGCGTTTTTGGTTCATACGAATAAAGTAAGTACTTACTTGTGAGTATGTTCCAAACTCATCTTTATTATTTCTATACTTATCAACGAATTCACCTGATAAAAGTGCGAAATCAATTGCACCTGTATCATATAAGTTTACTCTTGTAGCTACTTCTTTTACGACACTATAGTTAATTTCATCTAATTTTACAGTCTTTTTATCCCAATATTGATCATTTTTCTTTAGTTTCCAGCCTTGCTCGTGCTTCCAATCCGTAAGAACGAACGGTCCGTTATAAACTGTTGTATCAGACTCTAAACCGTATTTATCCCCTTTTTCTTTTACGAATTTCTCATTTAGTGGATAGTACGATGGGAATGAAACTAAGTTTAAGAAGTACGGCACTGCTTGCTCTAATTCAACTTCAAGCGTATTATCATCTACAGCCTTTACTCCTAATTCAGTTACAGGTTTTTCTCCTTTATTAACCGCTTCTGCATTTTTAATTGGGAATGCGATAAATGCATACTCAGCAGCTGTTTTTGGATCTAATAGACGTTGCCATGCAAATACGAAATCTTTCGCTGTTACAGGATCACCATTTGACCATTTTGCATCTTTACGTAATTTGAATGTATATTTTTTACCATCCTCACTCTTCGTGCTTGAATCTGCCGCAGCTGGGATTGGTTTATTGTCTTTATCTAAACGATATAACCCTTCCATTGTGTTCCCTAAAATTTGAGAACCTAATGTATCTGTATTTTTCGAAGTATCCATTGTTGGAATTTCATTTGTTTCCGTACGATTTAACACTTGCTTTGCCGCTAACTTTTCTCCAGACTTACTATCTCCACTAGAGCTAGAATTTGTACTTGTCTTCTTATCTCCACCTGTAGAACATGCTGTAAGTGCCATACTCATTGCTAAAACTGGTGCTACAACTGCTGTTAGTTTTTTGATTTTTTTCTTTTTCACTTTCTGTACCCTCCCTAATTCTTAACGATATCATTTAAGAATTTTCTGATAATTCTGTTTTTCTCTATATATTTATCAGACGATTCTTATTAATTCTTATTCTACTAATTTTTAAAAAATTGTAAAGTATTATTATTAAAAATTTTTAAAAAATTATTTTTTTACAGTAGTATTCATAAAAATTCCATATGTTTTTTAATACTATTTTCCCATTCATATACATATCCTGATTTAATAGCCCTCCTCTTATTTATCGCTTTAACACATGCTAATTATTCTTAATAAATAATGTATATATCCGAAAACATCTTTCTTACAAAAATAAAAAAGTCAGCGCTGCTGACTTTTTTATCCGGCCATTTTCTCTCTTTTCATTTCCTCTATTACTCTCGTATACTTCTCATCATTAAATTCATTTTCACTTTTCGCAACAACTACAGTCGCAATACCGTTACCAATTAAATTAACGATAGCACGTGCTTCTGACATGAAACGATCTACACCGAGTAAAAGTGCTAGGCCTTCTAACGGGATAACATTCATCGCAGATAAAGTAGATGCTAGCACAATAAATCCTCCACCTGTTACTGCTGCTGCACCTTTAGATGTAACCAACAAAATAGCTATTATAGTTAATTGTTGACCTAGTGAAAGATCGACGTGAAAAACTTGTGCTAAAAATATTGTTGCCATGGATAAATAAATTGTCGTTCCATCTAAGTTAAATGAGTAACCTGTTGGAATAACTAAACCTACTACCGGCTTTGAACACCCGAAGTCTTCCATTTTTGTCATCATACGCGGTAGTACAGATTCAGATGATGATGTACCGAGAACAATGAGTAATTCTTCTTTAATATGTGCTAAATACTTCCACAAGCTAAATTTATAAAGTTTACAAATAAAATTTAAAACGATAAAAACAAATAATGCCATTGTTGCATATACACAAATCATTAATTTACCAAGTGGTATTAACGTACTTATACCATACTTTCCAATTGTAAACGCCATTCCACCAAAAGCTCCTACTGGTGCCAATTTCATAACAATTGATAAAATGTTAAAAAATACTTTCGATAATCTTTCAAAAAAGTCGATAACAGGTTGTCCATTTTTCCCTAGCATCGTTAATCCTGCTCCAAATAAAATAGAAAAAAATAACACTTGTAAAATATCGCCTTTAGCAAATGCCTCAAACATGTTAGATGGAACGATATGTAAAAAGAAATCCATCCATTGCATTCCTTTCCCGCTTTGAACATATTGCGAAACATCTCCGCCCTGTAGTTTCGAAGGATCTAATCCATCTCCAGGACGTACGACATTCGCTACGATAATACCGATAATAAGAGCAAAAGTTGTAACAATCTCAAAATATAATAGCGCCTTCCCACCAACGCGTCCTACCTTTTTCATATTCCCCATACTTGCAATACCAAGCACAATTGTTAAAAAGATAATCGGTGCAATAACCATTTTAATCATATTGATGAACGTTTCACCAATCGGCTTCATTTGTTGCCCAACACTCGGCCAAATTGCTCCTACTGCAATACCACAAATAATTGCCACAATAACTTGGAATGTTAAATTCTTTGCAATCCTCATTTTTAAATACTCCCCTGTTTTTTCATTTCTCCCAAACTATTTTAATCAAAACATTTATTCTATTTGATAGCCCCCCTGTTACTTAACTTGAACCCCATTATTATGTTACACTATTATCTATAATTTTAAAATAGTATATAATATTAAACTTTAAATGATATACTATTAAACAAAACAAAAAGCAGACGTTACGTCTACTTTAATTCTCCTCAATCTGCTTCGCACTTAACCCTAGATGTGTTCTAAGAGTATTACTCAAACTCTGCAAGTCCTTTTTATTAGGGTTATAATAATATACACGTTGGCCATTTGGTCCGTTAGGTAAATATAAATCATCACCGGCTAATTGAATTTTTTCAACTGAACCGTTTAAACCGTATTTATAAAAAGATAAAATATCATCCAATGCCAAATTTGTTTTAAAATCACCGTCAACCGCCTCAACCATTCCCTCTAGCTTTGTAATTGAACCTACACTTTTTAATTTACTTAAAATCGCTTCAATAACAAGCTGTTGACGCTGACCTCGCATTGCATCACTATCAATATGACGCGTTCTTGCTAGTGCAAGCGCTTCTTCCCCTGTTAATTTTTGTAGCCCTTTTTTCAAATGGATCGCATCAGGTTCATCTTTACTATTTTGTTCCGTAAATTCGACCGGGACATCTACTTCAATCCCATCAAGCTCATCAACAATTTTAATAAATGATCCAAAATTAAATTTTACAAAATAATCAACTGGAACTTGTAACAATTTTTCTACTGCTTCGACTGACGCTTGTGGTCCACCATCTTTACCATTCTTTACAAATCCTCTTCCATATGCATGTGCTATTTTATCTTGCTTTTTTTCAATTGGAACATATGTATATGTATCACGTGGTATACTCGTTAACTTCACTGTCTTATCATCTTTATTAAAAGTAGCTAATAAGAGTGCATCCGTATGAAAAGCTCCTCTATATTCTTCTTGGCGCTCCGCGTTTTCATCTATTCCCATAATTAGAAGCGAAACATTGTTTGCAATTGGTTTTACCGATTTTTCACGCAAATTTGATTTTTCACCACGCGCTAAAGTCAAACTAGATTTTTGTACAAGATTAGAAGTTTTCATATATACAGAGGCACCATATCCAACTCCGCAAAATAACAATACTCCTAGCACAAAACTTATTATCATCGTCTTTTTATATTTCCGTTTATTTTTCATTTCTCTTAAAGACGAGTTATTCTCCATTTCATTCCCTCCATTTTCTATTCATCTAATATGTTCTTCAATTTTTCATAATGAGCATTATCTTTTTGAAACAAACTTTCTTTCAATCCTTTATCTATTTGTATCCATTCCGTTGTAATAGAATATTGAATCATCCCTTGATTAAAACTAAGGAATTTCAACATAACCCCTGTATTTTTCTCTACAATCATTTCAAATCTCCCTCTTAAATCTTCAGCTGTACTTGCAGGCATTTCTATATTAATTTCCCCTTCTATCTTGTAACAATCTAATCCGAGATACTTCGTTTCTTTATAACTCCAATCTTTATATCGAATTAGTAAATCAGCAAATTCTGATTGGATACTATACTTAGCGAATCCCACATATTCGCCATCATACCGTTTTTTCTCACCTGATTTTCTCAATAGTCTTTCCGTAGGGGTTAATTTTAATAGTTCATTATTTCTTTTTTCTGGGCTCCATTTTGTCTCTTTATATGTATACTTCTCATCATCAAACTCTTTTTTCTTGCCCTCGTTATATATAGTCGTTCTTTTTTTCGATAGTTTATCTTCTTTTGAAGAGATACCTCTTTGTTTTTCCGTATCAATCGCATATTTATATGTTGTAGCAATTCTTGTAGAGCTAGAATATTCCTCGAATTGTCCTGAAATATTTTTAAAATGATCAATTGAATCCAGCATCTTTTGATGAATCTTTTCCTTATCTGGATAATTTACGTTCGATTTTATTTCTTCTTCATTTTCATAGTCAGAAAACGCCTTCTTCTTTACATATTCAAATACTCCTCCGTTTTGCGCAAAACTTTGTATAGAAAACTCGGACATAGAGACAATTGAAAGTGCTAGAACAGCAGCACTAATAACCATCAGATGAACTCTGTAATTCTTCTTTTTTACCGGCAGATTATGCAATGTATCATTTATCTTTTCATTTAACTCTGGTGGCACTATAACTTTTTCATCTTGTATTCTCTTTTTTAATTTCTCATCAAATGAATTTTCACTATCCATCCTCTACACCCCCTATTCCATCTTTAATCGCTCTTCTAATCGTTCCCTTGCACGTGACAATCTTGATTTAACCGTCCCTTTCGGAATTTCTAAAAGCGCTGCAATACTTTCTTGATTCATATCTTCATAATAATACAGTACGGTTACAGCTCTAAGTTCTTCCGTTAAAGACTGAATAGCATTACACAGGTCAATATCTTCGTATTGATCGAAAGCTACCATACTACTATCTTGATCTTCGATTATAATTATTTTTTTATAAGACCGAATGATATTGTTGCACTCATTTATTAAAATTCGAATTAGCCAGGTTTGAAAAAACTCTTCTTTTTTTAATTTTTTTATATTTTCATAGGCTTTTAAAATTGTCGTCTGTATGGCATCCTCTATATTTGTCTCATCATGTAGCATCGCCTTTGCAATGCGATACATCTTCAATTTTTCTGTATGTATAAGCATCATAAAAGCTTCATGATCACCTTTTTTCGCTAAGGAAACATCTGTTTCTTCTTTTACAATCATTTTGTATAAAGGGATTACTTTCACAATTGCTCCTCCTGTTTCATCCTCACTTCAAATTTAACTTTACACATATTAGACGGGGGAGCCTAGAAAAAGGTTCACTTTTTTGAATATTTTTATAAAGAAAGATAAACCCCCTAATTAGGATGCTACACTATACACATATCAAGTCAAATTTACAAACAAAAAAGTCCACTTTCTCAGTGGACTTCTACTTTATAACGGTAAATCTCTCTTCCTAAAAACAACTATTGCTACTAGAAAAATGCAAAGTGCTCCAGCAGTTAAACTTAAGCTTACTGGCCATATATTATATGTTCCTTCAGCAATTTCTTTCGGACGAAACAGTGTAAACAAAGATACGTTTCTCATCCACTCTAACTTATCACTTAGTTTCCCTACCATATCTAATACGAAAAATAAGATTGTTAAACTTGCTGAATAACTCAGTGCCTTTCTTTCGTCATTACATATACAAGAAAAGAAAAATGAATACGCACTAACAACTAAAAATATTAGCCCACCGACTACGTTTATCTTCAGAAATAATTCTTTATTTAAGTTATTATCTTTTAAAAACCATTCTGCACCTACTATACCCGCTACATAAATGACAAATACAATTATTAGTAGTCCCAATATGAGAACAGCAGCTTGCGTAATAGCAATTTGCACTCTAGATACAGGTGTCGCTAACAAGTATGCCATCGCTCCTTTATCTACATGGCGAGCAATTAAATGTGTCGCAACTGTTACGCAAAAAATTGTTAAAATAATAATAAACAATAGACTATAATACTCACCAGCTAAAAAATCCATTACGTTTTGAATCGGGCTTTCCATACCAACGATTTTTTTCACACTATCAGGCATAGCGCTTATTAATTCATTTAAACCTTTCGCTGAAACCATTGACGGGAATATCCAAATTAATAACCATAAATATAGTGCGGCACCAGTCGCATAACTCAAAATACTTTTTTGTGTTTCTTTCAAACTAGCTAAAAATAATTGTTTATTCATGCTTTATCCCTTCTTTCTTATCATAATAGTGCATAAATAAATGTTCTAAATCCATCGCTCTCGTTTGAAGTACCGTTACATTATATTTTGAAAGTGTTTGTAAAACAGTTTGATAATTTCCCTGTATAATAATAGACGCCTCTTTACCTTTCACAGCTTCAAATTGCAAATCACATTTTGCAAGAGACTCAATTTCTTCTTGAGATGATACTGTTACATCTATCACCTGTCTTCTCATTCCTTGTAAATCATGAATATTTTCAACCGTAACAAGGCGACCGTCTTTAATAATCGCTACTCTATCACACGTTCTCTCAATTTCAGTGAAAATATGTGAGGACATAAGAATCGTTTTCCCTCTTTGCTTTTCCTCTACTATTAAATCTATAAACACTTGTTGCATAAGTGGATCGAGTCCTGATGTCGGTTCATCTAAGATTAGTACTTCCGGATCGTGCATAAATGCAGCCACAATTCCTACTTTTTGCTTCATCCCTTTAGACATTTTTCGAATCGGTGTTTTCACATCAAATTGCAAACGTTCTATCAGTTCATCTCGTCTTTTCGTATCCTTTAACCCACGCATCCCTTGCATTAACCTTAAAAACCCTAATCCATCCATTCCTTCAATAAAAGAAATTTCTCCTGGTAGATAGCCAACTTCTCTTTGAATTTTCGCAGCATCATCCCAACAATCTAATCCAAAAATTGATGATTTCCCAGCTGTTGGTTTTATAAACCCCATTAAATTACGAATCGTTGTTGATTTCCCGGCACCATTCGGACCTAAGTAACCAAATACTTCGCCTTCTTTTACATCAAATGTAATATGAAACAAACCTTTTCCATTAGAAAATTTTTTTGTGACATCTTGAACTGAAATCATATTTCCACCTCGTTTTTTGAAATATTTCATTCTTGATATTTCAAAATTATTGTACTCCTCATTTTTTATATTCGCAACAACTTTTGAAATATTTACAAGTACATATTTCAAAATTATTGTTTTCACCTATATTTTCTTGTATATTTTAATTGAGGTGATTGCATTGAACGGTTTTGAAAAAGTGAAAGAAAAGAAAAAACGTGCCATTAAGGAAGCAGCCTTCGTTTTATTTTCAGAACGTGGATTTAATGAAGTGAAAATAGAGGATATTGCAAAAGAAGCAAACGTTTCTCAAGTTACAATTTATAATCATTTTGGAAGTAAAGATGCGTTATTTAGAGAACTTATACAAGAATTTATAGAGAGCGAATTCCATTACTATAAAGAGTTAGCAGATGAAGATATTCCTTTTCATGAAATGATGCAAAAGATGATCATTAGAAAAATGGAAACTGGAGGATTATTTCAGCCCGATATGTTGTTACAAATGATGCAAAAAGACGAAGCGCTCCGAGAGTTTATTTATAGTTATCAAAACGAAAAAATCCTTCCCTGGTATTTAGAAATATTAGAACGAGCTCAGCGTAAAAATGAAATAAACCCTCACCTTTCAAAAGAAATGATGTTACTTTACATTCAAATGTTCACTAAATTAGGTGATGATTTCGGAGCAAAACTTCTTGAAAGAGATCGAGAAAAGCATATACAAGATATAGTTACGATGTTCTTTTATGGTCTTTCTGTTCCACAAAAATAAAAAAGACACGAAATTCGTGTCTTTTTTATTTTACAGAAATGGCTCTACCCGTTTCACTACTTTCAATTGCTAATTGAATCAGTTTAATAACATCTAAACCTTCTTGTGCTGTTACAGGTGGGTTTACATCATTGAATATACTATCTCGCACACCTTTATAATACATGTCATAGCAACCAACTTCTGTTGGAATACGCACTAACTCTTCTTCTGTTTCTAAAGTAGCAAAATTCACTTCAGTATCTGTGCCATAACCGTTGTCGCCGGGCTTTACTCCATTTTTTAATTGTTCTTCTTGCGAATCCATACCGTACTTCACGATAGACCCTTTATCTCCATGTACTGTAAAATGTGGTCCAGCTTGTTTCACGTAACTGCTACTATGTAAAATGACACGCTTAACACCATAGTGAAGTACAACATGGAAGTAGTCATCAATCTCCGCACCTGGTCGTTGCTTTATTACATCTGCGCTGATCGCATCTGGTTTCCCAAATAACGATAATGCTTGGTCAATTAAATGCGATCCTAAATCATATAATATACCTGAACCTGGTAAATTCTTTTCTCTCCAGCGATCACGTACATTAGGACGGAAACGATCAAAATGCGCTTCATATGCGTATACATTTCCTACTCTATTTTTTTCTAACAATTTCTTAATTGTTAAGAAATCATTATCAAAACGACGATTATGATATACACTTAACATCACATTATGCTGCTCTGCTAATGAGATAAGTTCTTCTCCTTCTTCAATTGAAACAACAAATGGTTTTTCCACAACAACATGCTTACCATGTAAAATTGCTTCTTTTACATATGGAAAATGAGTTGTATTCGGTGAAGTTATAACAACTAATTCAACATCATCTCGCTTCACTAATTCATCAATTGTACTAACGACGTTAGCGCTTGGTAACGTTTCTTTTACTACCTCTTCTTTTGAGGATAATACGGCGCAAATATCATATTCTTCTATCGTTTGTAATAATGGGATATGAAATGTTGTACTAGAAAAACCAAATCCAACAATCCCTACACCTATTTTTTTCATGTTGTCCCTCCATTTGTGAGAACGATTTCATTTTACTATTATAGCAATGTTATTTTTATATACATAATAATTTGCTTAGAAAAAAAGCATCTTGCTACCATTCATAGCAAGATGCTTCCTTTATCCGCTATTTGCGGGCAGTAAAAGCCCGATTGGTTCAACTAATAAACAGTGGGGGATGCCCCCCACTGTTTAAAGTTTCACTTTATTCCGGTCTTTTCTTCGTCCACGTTTCTACAACTTCACCAGTATCATTAACATCTAGCACTAAACTACCGTTACTATACCGATCTTTATTTCGATACGCTTTTGGATCAATTTCTTCTACAATGTGCTTCTCTGTCTTCATGTAAATTACTTCATCGTCCCGAACAATTTCAATACCGACAATGCGGTATGGGTTACGTTTTAACTCTTTAAAAATAACAAGGCCTCGCTTCGCCCTCGTTGATTTCTCAATTTCTGATGCCTTTATACGTTTAACAGCACCACGCTGCGTTACGAGTATAAGTTGATCCTTTTCACCATTTAACGGCTTACCAGAAGCGACATAATCATCTTCTTTTAAATTAATCGCTTTTACACCAGCGGCTCTTACACCAACTGGACTTACTTCATCTTCATGGAAAATAAGTGCATATGCACCATGTGTCGCAAGAACAATATCTCTTGTTCCATCTGTTGCAAATATATCGACAACTTCATCATCTTTTTTCAAGTTTACAGCAACGAACGCTCTTGAATAGCGCTGTACTTTATATTGATTTAATTCTGTTTTCTTTATCATACCATTTCGTGTTACAAATACGATAAATCGTTTTTCTTCCTCAAAGTTCGGTACGACAGTTGCCCAAATGATTGTTTCATCTCGGTCGAGTGAAACAATGTTAGCAACGTGTTGACCTAAATCTTTCCAACGAATATCTGGCATTTCGTATACTGGAAGATATATATAGTTTCCTTTATTCGTAAATAAGAGGACTGTCTCCGTCGTATTTGTATCGAAGCGTTCGAGTAAGATGTCACCCTCTTTCATACCGAAGTCTTTGCCATTTGAGGCATTATGTGAGCGCCATCCAGTACGTTTCACATATCCTTCTTTCGTTACAGTAACGATGACATCTTCTTGTGGAATCATCACTTCCACATCTATTTTAATTTCCTCAATTTGTTCTTCAATAATAGCGCGGCGATCATCACTATATGTTTTCTTAACTCTCTTTAAATCAGTTTTAATTACTTGAAGTAACCTTTTTTCACTTTGTAAAATCGACTGTAGCTCTATAATTTTCTTATTAAGCTCATCCGCCTCTTGTTCTAATGCTGTAATATCCGTATTTGTTAAACGATATAATTGTAGAGATACAATAGCTTCCGATTGCGCTTCTGTAAAACCAAATTTTGCACTTAAATTATCTTTCGCATTACGCTTATCTTTTGAAGCTCGAATCGTTTCGATTACTTGGTCTAAAATCGATAATGCTTTCTTTAAACCTTCTACAATATGTTGACGATTTTCTGCTTTTCGTAATTCATATTGTGAACGCCTCGTAACGACTTCTTTTTGATGTCCAATATATGCATCCAAAATCTTAGGTAATGTCATAAGTGTTGGACGGCGATTATTGATCGCTACCATATTAAAATTATATGGAATTTGCAAATCTGTATTTTTATATAGATAATTTAAAATACCTTCAGCATTTGCTTCTTTTTTTAATTCTACAACAATACGAAGACCTGTACGATCTGTCTCATCACGAACTTCAGCAATTCCATCTAACTTTTTATCTAGACGTAATTCATCCATTTTCTTAACAAGGTTTGCCTTATTCACTTCGTAAGGAATTTCAGTGATTACGATTTGCTGTTTCCCACCGCGGATCGTTTCAACTTCTGCTTTTCCTCGAATAATAATTTTGCCTTTACCTGTTTCATACGCCTTTTTAATACCATCAATCCCTTGAATAATACCACCTGTAGGGAAATCTGGTCCTTTAATAACTGTTAATAAATCATCAACCGTACTATTCGGCTTATCAATACGCATCATTGTAGCATCAATAACTTCTCCAAGATGATGTGGAGGAATTTCTGTTGCATAACCAGCCGAAATCCCTGTAGATCCATTCACTAATAAGTTCGGGAACATTGCTGGTAATACAACCGGTTCTTCACTCGTATCATCAAAGTTCGACACAAATTCTACTGTTTCTTTATCTAAATCACGTAATAACTCAGATGCGATTGGTGATAAACGCGCTTCTGTATAACGCATTGCTGCTGCTGGATCCCCATCAACACTACCGTTATTACCATGCATTTCAACTAAAACATTACGCACTTTCCAAGTTTGACTTAAACGTACCATTGCCTCATATACAGAGGAATCTCCATGTGGATGATAATTACCGATAACGTTACCTACTGTTTTAGCTGATTTACGAAACGCTTTATCATGTACATTACCTTCTACATACATAGAATATAAAATACGTCTTTGTACTGGCTTTAAACCATCACGTGCATCTGGAAGCGCGCGATCTTGAATAATATATTTACTATAACGTGCAAAGCGGTCACCTAACACGTCTTCAAGCGGGAGGTCATGAAACTTCTCTGCTTGCATGTTATTCCACCTCCGTCTCCATAATCATTTCATTTTCTAAAATATTACCTTCTTCTTGCATACCGAATTGTACGTTACGTTCAATCCATTTACGGCGCGGCTCTACTTTATCACCCATTAACGTTGTAACGCGGCGCTCCGCTCTTGCAGCATCATCAATTTTCACGCGGATCAATGTACGCGTTTCAGGATTCATAGTTGTTTCCCATAATTGATCCGCATTCATTTCACCAAGTCCTTTATAACGCTGTAACATATAGCCTTTTCCAACTTTTTTCGTCACACCATCTAATTCATCATCTGACCATGCGTATTCAATAACTTCACTCTTTCCCTTACCTTTACTTACTTTGTATAAAGGTGGAAGTGCGATAAATACTTTGCCAGCTTCGATAAGTGGTTTCATATATCTGTAGAAGAAAGTTAGTAACAATACTTGAATATGAGCTCCATCTGTATCGGCATCGGTCATAATTACAACTTTATCGTAGTTAATATCTTCCACATCGAATTCATTTCCTACGCCGCCACCAATCGCATAAATGATTGTATTAATCTCTTCATTTTTAAAGATATCAGCAAGCTTTGCTTTTTCTGTATTAATTACTTTACCACGTAATGGTAATACCGCCTGAAAACGTCGGTCTCGTCCTTGCTTTGCAGAACCACCGGCAGAGTCACCCTCCACTAAATATAATTCATTTTTTTGCGGATTACGTGATTGTGCAGGTGTTAACTTACCACTTAATGTACCTTCTGATTTCTTTTTCTTTTTACCAGTACGTGCTTCCTCTCTCGCTTTACGAGCGGCTTCACGCGCTTGCGCTGCTTTAATCGCTTTTCTCACAAGAAGTGTAGCTACATCCGGATTTTCTTCTAAAAAGTATGCTAAATGCTCAGATACAATGGCATCAATTGAAGAACGAGCTTCACTTGTACCTAGTTTCCCTTTCGTCTGCCCTTCAAACTGAAGTACTTCTTCTGGTACACGTACAGAAACGATAGCTGCTACACCTTCACGAATATCTGTACCTTCTAAGTTTTTATCTTTTTCTTTTAATAGCGAAACTTTACGAGCATACTCATTAAACACACGTGTCATCGCTGTCTTAAATCCAGCTTCGTGTGTTCCACCATCTTTTGTACGTACGTTATTTACAAACGAAAGAATGTTTTCTGAGTAACCATCGTTAAATTGAAATGCTAGTTCTGCTTCAATCCCATTTTGTTCACCAGTGAAGTATACAACTGGATGAATTGAATCTTTTTCTTCGTTTAAATATGAAACGAAAGCTTCAATTCCTGTTTCATAATGAAATACATCTTCTAAATCATTTCGTTCATCTTTTATTGAGATCTTCATTCCTTTTAATAAGAATGCTGATTCCCGTAATCTCTCACATAATGTTTCATAATTGTAATTTGTTGTACTAAAAATAGTTGTATCTGGTTTAAAGTGCATCGTTGTACCAGACTCTTTTGTTTTCCCGATTTTCTCTAACGTCGTTGCAGGAACGCCGCCATTTTCAAAACGTTGCTCATAAATATTTCCGTCACGCTTAATCGTTACAACTAGCCATTCTGATAAGGCGTTTACAACTGATGCCCCAACACCGTGTAAACCACCACTCGTTTTATAGCCACCTTGACCAAACTTACCACCAGCATGAAGTACAGTTAAAATAACTTCAGGTGTAGGTTTCCCAAGTTTATGCATTCCCGTAGGCATTCCTCGCCCTTTATCAATAACACTAATACTATTATCTTTATGTATTACGACAGAAATCTCGTCGCCAAATCCCGCTAACGCTTCGTCAACGGAGTTATCTACTATTTCATATACTAAATGATGCAATCCACGGCTGTCCGTACTCCCGATATACATACCCGGGCGTTTTCGAACGGCTTCAAGTCCTTCTAATACTTGAATTGCATCTTCATTGTATTGGAACTGATGCTTCGCCAAACTCCTTGCCCCTTTCCTAATCAAATCAGAACATATGTTTCTATTATAGAATAACGCCTAACCTATCGTTTTGGCAAGTTATCTTATCTCTTTTATATACCATTTTCAATAGAAAAATCCTTGTTTTTTCACAAGGATTCCTCTAGGCTACTATTTCAGAAAAATAATCGTTTGTCAACGAGAAATGGATATGTATTCCAAGATTACACATTCCAAACCTTTATCATGATCCAAATGATCAATATCCAAAACGGGATAACAAGTAACAATCCCCAAAAACAGCCTTAAAAAAATCTCATGATGAACACCTCGTTCATCGGCCCTGCTCATACATATAGAGGGCTGAATCAATCTTTCTATCTTTACAATCTATACTATTTGGTCATCGCGTGTTCTACTTTAATACAACGATCCATTATTACAGTATAGCCTTTTTCTTGTAAGAATTTATATGTATCTTCATCTTGTACTCCTAATTGTGCCCAAAAAACATCTGCATCAATCTTTACAACATCTTTTGCAACATCCATTAAAAATTCTGAACGGCGAAATACATTTACGATATCAACATGTTCTTTAATATCCGTCAGTGAAGAAAATGCCTTTTCTCCAAGCACTTCATCAACTGTTGGATTTACTGGAATAATGCGGTACCCCGCATCTTGCATTGCTTTTGAAACCATATACGATGTACGTTCTGGTTTGTCTGATAATCCAACAACAGCAATCGTTTTGCTTTTTTTCAATACTTCACCAATTTCCGTACGGGTTGGGTTTTCAATTGTCATAATTAATCCCTCCTATACCTTTAGTATATCCGATAAAGAAAGTCTCTTTCAACATGAAAGAGACTTTCTTTTACTGATTCTTAGTAGTTGAATTATCTGCTAATGTAGCTGTTTTCGTCATTTTTTGACCATTGCGATAGAATGTAACTTCTACTTTCTCGCCTACTTTTTTCTTTTCATATAAATATTTACGGAATTGAAGTGAATTTTCTACTTTTTGATCATCTAATGCTACTACAATATCATATTGCTCTAAACCAGCTTTTTCAGCCGGTGATATTGGGTAAATTTTACCTAATACAACACCATTCGTTACTTCTTTTGGCACTTTCAGTTGATTTACTGCATAAGTTTGTACGTCTTCTAATGAAACGACACCTACTCCAAGTGCTGGACGTTTCACCACGCCATCTTTTTCAAGTGATTCAATAACTGGTTTTGCGATGTTAATTGGGATTGCAAATCCAATCCCTTCAACTTCTTGTTGCGCAATTTTACTTGAGTTAATTCCAATTAATTCACCGTTTTGATTAAATAACGCGCCACCACTATTACCAGGGTTAATCGCCGCATCTGTTTGAATAACTTGTGCTTGCCAATCTGGACGCTGGTCTCCATCAATATCAACTGGAATTTCACGTTCTTTACTACTGATTATACCTTCCGTTACACTTCCATCAAAACCTAGTGGGTTACCGATTGCAATTGCTTTTTCACCCGCGCGGATTTTACTTGAGTCACCTAAAGTTGCAACTTTATTAATATTAGTTCCATCGATTTCCACAACCGCTAAATCTAACCATGGATCCTTACCAACTAATTTTGCATCAACTTGCTTTCCGTCGCTTAATTTAACAGCAAGTTTGTTTGCACCATCTACTACATGATTATTCGTTACAATATATGCTTTATTTCCTGCTTTTTTATAAATAACACCTGATCCCGTACCAGCCGTTTGCTCTTGAGCTGCTGGTTGCACCGCAAATGGATCAACGGCTTTTTGCATATTAATTACACCAACTACTACATCCTTCGCACCTTCAACCATGCCTGGTAAATCAGTTTCGCCCTTCGATTTATTAACAACAGGTGTTACTGTACCTTCAACTTGTTGATTCGAGTTAAATGATGATACCGCCGCTCCATTATTTTGAGCCCATGGCATATATGGTGCTGCAAAACTAATTGAAACAGCTCCAACTACAGCTCCGACTAAACCTGTGAAAAAGTAACCTTTTTTACTACCTGATTTTTTCACTTCTCTCATTTCACTATGCTCTTCATTCAAATTTGGTCCGTCGTAATATCCCATGTTTTATTTCCCCTCTCTGGTGAATTCGTATTTTCAGTATAGTCACGCTTTGTGTCCTTCTTGTGAACTCATCGTGAAATCCAATTAAAAAAATACTCTTATCTAGCATTGTAGACAAGAAAAGTATTTTTTGTACATTCTACCTTCAACAGAGTATATCAAATTGCTATATTTTCAGGCTAAGGTGCACAATTCGCTCTAGATTATTCTTCAAATTTATAACCAACTCGAATAACAGTACCGATATGCTTCGCTTTATCTCCTAGCTTATTTCGCAGTTTTTTAATATGTGTATCAACCGTTCTGTCATCACCGTAGTAATCATATCCCCATAACTGATCTAATAAATGTTGACGTGACAACACAATTCCTTTGTTCTCCATTAAATAAACAAGAAGTTCAAATTCTTTATGTGTCAATACAATTTCTTCCCCGTCTACTAAAACGGTTCTAGATAGACGATTCACTTCTATTCCAGCTAAAGACATAGCGTTTTCTTCCGCTACTCCTACTGCACCATCTGCACGTTTCAATAACGTCTTCGCGCGAGCTACTAACACTTTTGGGCTAAAAGGTTTCGTTACGTACTCATCTGCACCTAATTCGAAACCTAGCAATGTGTCATCCTCATCCGAACGTGCTGTCAACATAATAATTGGTACCGCTGACTCTTTTCTAATTCGTCTACAAACGGACCATCCATCTATTTCTGGTAACATAATATCTAACATAATTAAATCAATTGTATGTTCAGCAAATAATTCTAACGCTTTTTTTCCATCTTCTGCTTCGATTACTTCAAAGCCTTCATTACGAAAATAATCACTAACGATTTCACGTAATCTTCTTTCGTCTTCAACAAGCAATACTGTTTTATTCATATAACCTATCCCGCCTTTTTACTCTTTCAATCGAATAATACGTTGATTGGAGCTTCCGCGAAATGGAAGTGTTAAACCTCTTTTCTCGATTTCAAATCTTCCATCGACTAAAACATCCACATAATGTAACAACTCTATCATATCATTATTTTGTGAATTCTGTATCTCTTCTAACGTATAACCTGTATAAATCCATAGATTTTTTTTCAAATCCTTCACTGCTTTTGCTACTTTTTTCACTTCAGCAGCTTGCAAGAACGGATCTCCACCTGAAAATGTTACATCAGTTAATGAATTATTTTCAATCTCTTTCACAATTTCTTCTACTGTCATTTCAGTTCCATTGCAAATATTCCACGATTTCGGATTATGGCAGCCAAAACAACGATGCGGACAGCCCGCAAAAAACACGACTGTCCGCAACCCTTCTCCATCTACTACGCTATCATGAATAATGTTCATAACTTTCATTTATGCTTCACCCGATCCATCTCTTCACTACGTTTCGCACTATTCCATTTCGACATATCTCCTACAAGATAGCCTGTTATACGGCGTATTCTCTCTATATTCCCTTCGTCTTCATTTCCGCAGCTTGGACATTCATTTCCAATAACTCCGTGATAACTGCAGCATTTACAACGATCAACAGGATGATTAATTGAACCGTACCCAACGCCATGCTCTGCCATCGCTTGTACAATTTGTTTTAACGCCTTTTGATTATGCATCGCTGCTCCGTCTAGTTCAATATACGTAATATGCCCTCCATTACATAGAGCATGGAAAGGTCCTTCTAAACGAATTTTATTTATCGCTTGAATGTTATAATAAACCGGCACATGGAATGAATTCGTATAGTAATTATGGTTCGTTATACCGCTAATTTCACCAAATTCTCCTCTGTCTTTTTTCACAAACTTACCTGATAAGCCTTCGGCAGGCGTTGCAATTATTGAGAAATTCAGTTGGTGTTCTTCTGTCGCCTTATCCATTCTCTCCCTCATAAAGGAAATGATTTCATATCCAAGTTTCCATGATTCCTCATCTTCTCCATGATGCTTTCCTGTTAAAGCTACTAAACATTCCGCAAGACCGATAAAACCAATACTTAACGTCCCTTGCTTTAAAATAGGGGCTACCAAATCTTCAGGCTGTAACTTTTCGCCACCACGCCATACACCTTGTGAATATAAAAACCGAAAATCTCTCGCTCGCTTCGTACATTGATACGCGAATCTCTCTAATAATTGCTTAATTCCTAGATCTAAGTAATAATTTAGCGCTTCAAAAAACGCTTCTTTCGATCCACTAATCAGCCCTAATTTCACTAAATTAATAGAAGTAAACGACAGATTACCTCTTCCTATTGCTGTTTCTTCTCCATGTATATTAGACATAACACGGGTACGACATCCCATGTAACATACTTCACTTTCAGGTCGCCCATCATAATGCACTGCATTAAATGGAGCATCTAAAAATGAAAAGTTAGGGAATAATCGCTCTGCTGTTGTCTCTAATGCTAATTCAAACAAATCGTAGTTTGGATCACATTCTTCAAAATTCACACCTTTTTTCATTTTAAAAATTTGAATAGGGAAAATCGGTGTTTCTCCTTTTCCAAGTCCTGCTTGCGTCGCTTTTAAAAGTTGTTTAATTAAAAGTCTACCCTCTTTCGATGTGTCTGTTCCGTAATTAATAGAAATAAACGGTACTTGTCCCCCGCCTCTACTATGCATACTATTCGAATTATGAATGAAAGCTTCACACGCTTGATACGTATCATTCTCTGTTTCTTTCCATGCGAATTCCTCTATTTGTTCTTTCGTAAGCGGATATGACTGTAATCGTTTTTTATGTCTCTCTACTGTTTTTCTCACATAGGGAGCTAAATCAATATCAAAGAGTGCAAACGATTGACCACCGTGTTGCATATTTTGATTCGCTTGAAAAATAATAGAAGAAAGAGCCAATGCACTTTTAATGTCTTGCGGTTGTCTCATATGTCCATGTCCAGTATGAAAACCGTTAGCAAGCATTTGCGCTAAAGGAATTTGCGAACAAGTCGTCGTTCCCGTCGCATAAAAATCTAAATCATGCGGATATAATATATTTTGATTTATGGCTTGTTTCACTTGATCTGATAATAAATTTTCAACTGCATAATATTTCGCACTCTCAGATGCGAACGTTCCCATTACGCCCATTGGAGAGCGGCCATCTACATTTGCATTCTCTTGCATTAAATCTTGTTCATTGCCGTGGACAATTGTCTCAAACACTTTCATTAATTCTTCTCCACGTATATTTCGTTGTAACATTTATAACCCTCCATCAATATGTTGTTATCTTTTGATTAAAATGTTACAACATATAGTCCTGCTGTTTCTGTGAGAAATGTAACATTCCTGTGAAATTTTTTTCACGAAATAATGAATTTTTCATTTACAAAAAAGAAATGTGCTCTTTACAAATGTATGGTACAATATACGGGAAAAACTCTTTTTACCCTTTATCAACACATTTGAATAAAGGAGACTGAACTTATGGCTACTACATATCTTTTATTTATCGTTGCCTACTTACTTGGCTCGATTCCATTTGCATTAGTCGTTGGAAAAATCGGTTATGGAATCGACATTCGTGAGCACGGAAGCGGTAATTTAGGCGGAACAAATACATTCCGAACGTTAGGGAAAAAAGCAGGTTTTATCGTTACAATTGCTGACATTTTAAAAGGTACATTAGCAACAGGTCTACCGATTATTTTCGGATTAGATATTCACCCGCTATGGTTCGGATTAGCAGCTGTTCTTGGACATGTATATCCGATTTTCGCGAAATTCCGTGGTGGTAAAGCAGTTGCAACTTCTGCTGGCGTGCTATTATGCTACTCACCGGTTGTTTTTGCAATATTAGCTGTTGTATTTTTCACCCTTTTATTTACAACAAGATACGTATCACTTTCTTCTATGGTAACAGCTGTCGTTGCTGTTATTGCAGCCATTGTTAGCGGGGATAAAATCTTCATTATTGCGATGTGTTTATTAGCAGGTATGGTTATTTATAAACACCGTGCGAATATCGGACGAATTATAAATAAAACTGAACCGAAAGCAAACTTTTCAAAAAAGCAAAAATAAGATCTTAACCCACATAACGCAAAAAGAAAACGTGAAGCATATTAATAGCGTCTTTTTGCGTTATTTTTTATACTAAAGAAAAAGCAACATAACTTGGAGGAACTATACATGAATCTTTCCGTAACAAAAGAAGCAGCACAATGGTATAAAGACGAATTAAACTTACAATCAGGCGATACACTACGCTTTTTCGTACAATACGGTGGTTGCAGTACTGTGCAAAAAGGACTTTCTTTAGGAATTCGTAAAGATGATCCTGCACATCCTGCTGTTCAAATTCAAGAAGAAGGTATTAACTTCTTTATTGAAGGCGATGATGAGTGGTTCTTCGATGGACATAATTTATTAGTTACACTTAACGCCGGTGATGATTTCCCTCAATTTAATTATGAAAAATAAAAAAACGTGGCTTCTGCCACGCTTTTTTTATTTCTTTTTAATTTCCTCATATTTCGCATACCACTCAGGATATAACTTTTTAAATGATACAGGACGGAATCCTTCTTTTTTCGCACAAATATTCGTTGTAGTTGCTGTGATACAAAGCTCGCCTTCACCATTATAAATTTCATATCCATATACAACACGAAGCGGGCTCACACTATCAATCCAAGTTTTCACAATTGCCTTTTCTCCGTAACGCATCGCTTTGCGGTACGAAATTTGCAAATCTAATACAGGAGAGATAACCCCTTCTTTCTCCATTTCAACATATGAAAACCCTAATTCTTGTATAAGTTTCGTGCGCCCAAGTTCCAGCCACACTAAATAGTTTGAATGATAAACAACACCCATTTGGTCAGTTTCCGCATAGCGGATTTCAATTTCATGTTCTGCTACAAACATTTCTATTCGCCTTCTTTCACTTCTGTTCCCTTGCATACATTTAATCATAATACAGCTGAATCAAAAATAAAATAAAAACAGTGAATCTTTTACCGAAAGGGGCAAGCATATGATTCAAATTGTAACTGTTCGTAGTGGGGATAGCGTATATAGCTTGGCATCGAAATATGGATCAACACCTGAAGAAATTGTAAAAGACAATGGACTAAATCCAGCTGAAACACTCGTTGTTGGCCAGGCACTGATCGTTAATACGAAAGGAAATAATTATTATGTACAGCCCGGCGACAGCCTATATCGAATTTCTCAAACATATAACGTTCCTCTCGCTAGTTTAGCTAAAGTTAATAATCTATCTTTAAAATCCATTCTCCATGTCGGACAGCAATTATATGTACCAAAAGGAACAAAACGAGCAGTAGAATCCATCGCTTATTTACAACCTTCAACAATTCCAATAAAAGAAAGTTTAGTAAATGCTACACGTGCTATCAACCCATTTTTAACCTATTTAGCCTATTTTAGTTTTGAAGCAAAAAGAGACGGTACTTTAAAAGAACCAACCGAAACAGCTAAAATTGCTAATCTTGCAACACAAGGTAAAACCATCCCTATGCTCGTCATTACAAATATCGAAAATGGAAATTTCAGTGCCGATCTGGCATCTGTTCTTTTACGTGACGCAACGCTTCAAAACAAATTTATTACAAACATTTTGCAAACAGCCGAAAAATACGGTATGCGAGACATTCACTTCGATTTCGAAAATGTGGCACCAGAAGATCGTGAAGCGTATAATCGTTTTTTACGAAATGTGAAAACACGCTTACCTAGCGGGTACACATTGAGTACAACTCTCGTACCGAAAACAAGTTCCACTCAAAAAGGAAAATTTTTTGAAGCTCACGATTATAAAGCACAAGGGCAAATTGTTGATTTCGTTGTCATTATGACGTACGACTGGGGTTGGCAAGGTGGACCACCAATGGCGATTTCTCCTATCGGTCCTGTAAAAGAAGTACTTCAATATGCAAAATCTCAAATGCCTCCACAAAAAATTATGATGGGGCAAAATTTATACGGTTTCGATTGGAAACTTCCGTTCAAACAAGGGAATCCACCAGCAAAAGCAATTAGCTCTGTCGCAGCCGTTGTACTAGCTCGCAAATACAATGTTCCTATCCGCTATGATTTCACAGCTCAAGCTCCACATTTTAATTACTTTGATGAAAACGGCGTACAACACGAAGTATGGTTTGAAGATTCACGGTCCGTGCAAAGTAAATTTAATTTAATGAAAGAACAAGGTATAGGCGGCATTAGCTATTGGAAAATCGGTCTACCATTCCCACAAAATTGGCGTTTACTCGTTGAAAACTTTACAATCACGAAAAAGGGCTGACTTCTGTCAGCCCTTTTTTTATACATTCTGTTAAGATTCATCTTTTATTTCACTTTTTAATGAATCAATACTTTCTAAACGTCTTTGATTTTTCGCTTCAATGGCAGCACGATCTTTTTCATTAGAAAGCTCCGCTGTTTCTTTTGCTTCATTAAAATTATCAATTGTATTTTGTACCATTTCTTGTAATTTTTCAGCGTTGTCACTTCGATTGTCTGGATTCGGCATGTTATTCCCTCCTAATTATATATACATACTATCTTAAATTAACCATACCCCTTTAAATTTATACATAAAAAGGAGAATGAAACATTCTCCTTTTCTTTAACCGTTATCTACAATCGGTTGTTTGCCAGTTTGATCTTGCATTTGTTTCCCTTTATTGCCACCAGCTTTTTTCGATTGTGTTCCAATTTGATTTGGTGCAAAGTCTTTTGAATTCTTTTTCGGATTACCCATTACTATCGCCTCCTTAACACTAGTATCGTACTAGTGTTAAGAATTATTCAGCCTGCTTAAAAAGTTTCATTTCATAACGTTTTTCAATACGTTCTTCAATTCGATCGATTGCATCCCGATCGCTTAATAATTGTTGTTTATTTTCTTTAACAAGTTCTTCAAACGATTTACGGCGACTTCTTCTCATGCTGTTCACCCTCTCTCCTTCGCATTCTTACTACATAGTATGAGCAAATAAAAAACTCTTTAATCAGATTTGCAAGAAAATTTTATGTTTTAGTACTCCTAAAAAAACTCCGTGTACAATATATTTGCACACGGAGTTTTTATACCATAACATTTAAATACTCTTTCAGCTTTTCATCAGCATTTGTTTCATTTTCTCTATAATCATCAAGTGCTTGTAATACAAAATCATACTGTTCTAAAATATAACTTTCTAATTTCAAGACATCCTCTAAGCTATTAAGCATAATTCTCGTATTACCAACTTCACTTTTTAAAGCTGGTTCACATATTAAGCTCGTACATATTTCTTTCACATCATCTTCTAAAATTTCTGTTAATACGTATTTCTTTCGTCCTTTTACCTTTAATCTTATAACTGGATAAAAAGCTTTTATATCTAAAAAACTTCCTACATTCATACAACGTAGCCATTCTACATTACGTTTATTACGTGCAAGTATTTCTTTCACTGCTTCGTACACCACAGTTTCATCAAGTACGATCTTATTTACTTTTCGCTTCCCTTTTTCTTCAATAGATGCACATTTTTGATAAACAGCTGCACACGTAATACAGTCGTCAAATGCATTATGAGAACTTAAACGAATTCCAAGCATTCGCTTTAACGTTTCAAGTTTATGATTAGGCGCATGCTTCATATACTTCTTCGCTAAAAACACCGTATCAATTACTTTATTTTTAGGTTCAGGTAATCCAATCATATTTACATTACTTTTCAAAAAGCGCATATCAAAAGAAGCATTATGTGCCACAATAACATTTGTATGTAAAAATGCTAAAAATAAAGGCAACACTTCTTCAATTGTTGGTGCATCCGAAACACGATAATTTGTAATACCTGTTAAACTCGTTATTCGGCTTGGAATTGGACGCTCTGGATTCACATATGAAACAAATTGGTCTACTAGTTCATGATTACTATATTTCACTGCTGCTACTTGAATAATTTTATCATTATAAGGGTTAAATCCTGTTGTTTCAAAGTCGATTACAACATAATCTAACGGTAAGGATACATTCCCCACTCCATACACTCCTTTATCTCTTAACGATTATATTTCTTTTATCATATCATGAAGCTATCACTACTTGAAAAAGAAAAGGCAGAAATGACCGCTTTCCACCTCTACCTTTTCACCGTTATTTTAATTTAGCGATCCGTTTCTCCATCTCTTTTTGAGTCATCGGTCCAATGAACTTATCTTGAATGACACCTTTTGTATCTATAAAATATGAAGTTGGAATGGTAATTACTTTATACGCTGTTGTCACATCAATGTTCTTGTCCAATAAAATAGGAAAAGTAATTCCTTTTTCCTTAGCAAAATTGCTTACCTTTTCTTCTCCCCCACCTTTTTCTGAGGGAGTATAATTTATTGCTAAAATTTCTACGTTTTCTTTATATTCTTTATAGAAAGCCTCCATATCAGGCATTTCTTGCTGACAAGGTCCACACCACGTTGCCCAAAAGTTTAAAATCACTTTCTTCCCTTTTAAATTCGATAACTTTACATTCGTTCCATCTAGCTTAGTTAATTCAAAATCTGGTGCATTCTTTCCTATTTCAATTCCATTCCTTGCGATAATCTCTTTCATAGCAGCTTCACTTTTTTCTTGCTTTCCTTGTACCGCCTGATCCTTTTTACCAAACTGTTCATACGCTGCATATCCCGCTAAACAAAGTAACACTACAATAATCGTAAGCTTCCGCCACATTTTATATCACCCTAACGTGTTTATCTTCTTATAACATATTCATTAAAATACTATATACCTTATTTTAGCTTATACGGACAAGCTTTGAAATATTCACAGTCTAAATAATTAGAATTTTCTCATTCAAAGTGAAGTATTTTCCTTTTTATCATATAATTAAAAAAACATATGAGGTGATACGTATTTTCTGATTGCCCCATTCACCTTTTCACTTTTATTTTTCATTATTATCTCTGGTTTTGATATACCCCTAACTTTACAGAGCCTAGACGCTTGGGGTGTTTACTGTTTTTTCTTTACTTTTCTATATAACAGCAGTTTGCAAACAAAGCAATGTACAAATAGGCGTCTTTTAACTTCTGCTGAATAAGGTTATCTACAATTAATCCCATGAATAGTGGGCGTGATAAATTTAAAATGGCAGCAATTATTCCACTACATACAGCTGCTATTACTAATATTTTCTCTTGTCGTAACGGCAACAATATTCTTTTATATTCTTTCATGACGTTCCCTCCACTTTTCGTAGTAAAAAGAAAGGGATGAAACCATATGGTTTCATCCCTTTCCATAAAATAAGGAAGCCAACAATTGTCAGCTTCCTTATTATTCATTTCAATTATTTAGTTTGACACTTTAGACTCTTCGATTTTCTCACGAAGAACCATTTGCAGAATACCACCGTGACGGTAGTAGTCAATTTCAACTTCGCTATCGAAACGAGCTACTACTTCAAATTGTTTTTCGTTGCCATCTAAATCGGTTGCAACTACTTTTACTAGATCACGTGGTCTAACTGTTTTGTCGATTTGAATTTCAAATGACTCGTTACCAACAAGACCTAACGTTTCAGCACTTTCGCCATCTTTAAATTGAAGTGGTAATACACCCATTAACACTAAATTACTGCGGTGAATACGTTCGAAGCTTTCTGCGATTACTGCTTTAATACCTAATAAGTTAGTACCTTTCGCAGCCCAGTCACGAGAACTTCCCATACCGTAATCTTTACCAGCAACAACTAGAAGGCCTGTTCCATCTTCTTTATATTTCATAGCAGCATCATAGATAGATGTTACTTCACCAGTTGGCCAATATGTTGTATATCCGCCTTCTGTTCCTGGTGCGATTTGGTTTTTAATACGAATGTTTGCGAATGTACCACGCATCATAACTTCATGGTTACCACGACGAGAACCGTAAGAGTTGAAATCAACTGGTTGTACGCCATTTTCTAATAAGTAGCGTCCAGCTGGTGTATGCTTACCGATTGAGCCTGCTGGTGAAATGTGGTCAGTCGTTACAGAGTCACCAAATTTACCAACTACGCGTAAGTCTGATAATGTTTCAACTTCACCTGGTTCTTTAGATAAACCTTCAAAGAATGGTGGGTTTTGAATATAAGTTGAGTCATTATCCCAAGTATATAAAGCTTCGTTTGAAGTTTGGATTTCATTCCAACGTTCATTACTGTTAAATACTTGTGCATATTCTTTCTTGAACAGTTCAGATGTAACAACGCTTTGAACTACATCTTCAATTTCTTTAGCTGATGGCCAAATATCGTTGAAGTAAACAGCATTGCCATTTGCATCTTTACCGATTTCATCATTTTTCAGGTCAATATCAACAGTACCTGCAAGTGCATATGCCACAACAAGTGGTGGTGATGCTAAGTAGTTTGCTTTTACAAGCGGATGAATACGACCTTCAAAGTTACGGTTACCAGATAAAACAGATGTTACTAATAAATCATTTGCTGCGATTGCTTCTTCTAATTCTGGCGCTAATGGACCAGAGTTACCGATACAAGTCGTACAACCGTAACCAACTGTTTGGAAACCTAGTTGATCTAAATACGTTGTTAAACCTGATTTATCTAAGTACTCTGTAACAACTTTAGATCCTGGTGCTAATGATGTTTTTACGTAATCAGGTACTACAAGCCCTCTTTCAATTGCTTTCTTCGCAACTAGACCTGCTCCAATTAATACGTATGGGTTCGATGTATTTGTACAGCTTGTAATTGCAGCGATTGCAATTGCACCAGTTTTCATCGTTACTTCTTTATCTTCTAATGTAACCTTCACTTCTTTATCGAACTCTTGCTCATTAAATCCAAGTCCTTGCGTTCCAACTGGTGCTACAACGGCTTTGTGGAACGCATCTTTCATATCTGAAAGTGGAATTAAATCTTGCGGACGTTTCGGTCCAGAAAGGTTAGATTCGATTGTATTTAAATCAATTTCAACAAGATCAGTATAGATTGGATCTTTACTGTCTGCTGTATAGAATAAACCGTTCGCTTTACAGTATTCTTCAACAACGCGAATTTGCTCTTCATCTCTACCTGTTAAACGTAAGTATTCTAATGAAATATCATCGATTGGGAAGAATCCACAAGTTGCGCCGTATTCTGGTGCCATATTTGAAATTGTTGCACGGTCAGCTAAAGGCATGCTCTTTAGTCCATTACCGAAGAACTCAACGAATTTACCAACTACACCTTTTTGACGTAATACTTGTGTTACTTTTAATGCAACGTCTGTTGCTGTAGTACCACTTGGAAGCGTACCAGTTAATTTCACACCGATTACTTCAGGTACTGGGAAGTATGAAGGCTGTCCAAGCATTCCTGCTTCTGCTTCAATACCACCAACGCCCCATCCAAGAACGCCGATACCGTTAATCATTGTTGTATGTGAATCTGTTCCAACTAATGAATCTGGGTATGCAACTAAGTCACCTTCAGCATTTTTCACAGCATGAACAACTGGTGCTAAATATTCAAGGTTTACTTGGTGTACAATACCTGTAGCTGGTGGAACCGCACGATAGTTATCAAATGATTTTTGTGCCCAGCTTAAAAATTTATAACGTTCTTCATTACGTTTAAACTCTAAGTCCATGTTGAATGCAAGCGCGTCTGCCGTACCCGCTCTATCAACCTGTACAGAGTGGTCAATTACAAGGTCTACAGTAATTTCAGGATTAATTTTATCAGGATCTCCGCCCATGTCCGCCATTGCTTTACGAAGCGAAGCCAAATCAACAACAGCTGGAACACCAGTGAAATCTTGTAAAATTACACGAGATGGTTTAAATGGAACATCGATATCTTGAACATCTTTCGTTCCCCATTTCGCTAAATTTGTAACATGCTCTTCTGTGATTACACGTCCGTCCACTTGACGAAGTACTGATTCAAGTAAAACTTTCACGGAATATGGTAATTGAGATACGTTGCCAACCCCTGCATTTTCAAGCGCTTTCAAATCATAATAATGATACGTTTTTCCATCTACTTCAAAAGTTGCACGTGATTGAAATGGATTATGTTTGACCATTATGTTTCCCCCCTGTTAAACGTGACTAAGTTGTCTGAATATAAAATGTAGACAAACTTTTCAATACCTTACGATAATATCTTATTACAACTTTCTAAATAAGTAAATAATAAGAAACTTATAGATTATCATAAGTTTTCTTTATATTTCTAAATTTGAATAGTGTTCATGCTCCTTATGAATACTATTATCATAAAGTAAAGTGCTCTGTCAGCGCCTTACTTACAGTTCATACACACTATGAACTGCTCATCATTCAACATGCAAAAAAATTTTATAGAGGTGAAATAAAATGGGTAAACGAAAAGCAAATCATGTTATTCCAGGAATGAATGCTGCTTCTGCACAAGGACAAGGAACAGGTTATAATGAAGAATTTGCAAACGAACCTTTAACTTCAGCAGAGCGACAAAATAATAAGAAACGTAAAAAGAATCAATAACGAAAAATCCCAAAAGGTATGCCTGCCTTTTGGGATTTTTTCTAATGTTTATAACGTAGTAATTCTGAAACCTTTACAAATCGATAGCCCTGCTTGTGAAGCTCAGGCAAAATTTTCGCTAATGCTGCTACTGTTTGACTACGATCATTTCCTCCATCATGTAACAATACAATATCTCCACTTTTAGCATTTTTCACTACATGATTTACAATGGATTCAACCCCTGGATTTGCCCAATCACGTGGGTCTTGATGCCATGACCATAGAACAATTTGGTACCCAGCTTCTTTAGCTGTTTTAAATACAGCATCGTTAATATAGCCGCCTGGTGGACGGAACAGCAAAGGTTCTTTTACCCATTTTTTAAAATATTTCTTTCCATCTAAAATATCATTTTCTAATTTTTCATCTGATGAATTACTCGCATACAAATGATTCATCGTATGATTGCCAATTTCATGTCCCTCTTTTATCACTTGCTTTACTAAATATGGATTACTCTGTACTCGAAATCCAATCATAAAAAAAGTCGCTTCAGCTTTATATTGATGTAATAAATCTAATATTTGTGGTGTATAAGTTGGATCTGGTCCATCATCAAATGTAATTGCAATAATCTTTTCATTATTAGGTACTTCCCACGTTACATAGCCAGTTGGTTCTAGCTCTTTTCTGAGCAACATTTTCGCTTCCACTTTTTCCACTTGAAATATATGTACTGCGCATAGTAAAGAAAAAACTAATAAGAAATACTTTTTTTTCCACATAGCATTCGTTAAAGTAACAAGGTTGTCGCATACACAACAACCTCATTTACTTTTCCAATTGATCTACATTTCGCATAATATTTTGGAGATTATTTTCATATTGCTCAAGTTGTGGGCGTTGTGTTTCTGAAGCTACTTCAAGTGCATTTTGAATTTGTTCATATGCCTCCTGAACTTCTTGGCGTAACTCTTTTAAATCATGACCGTAGTTTGGATCATTTTTCACAATGTTGTTAAATATATTTTCTGCTTGTGTAACCCCTTGCTGTGCAGCTTGAAAAGCTTGTTGCTTATCTTTATGATATGGCATTATATGATCCCCTTTCTGTAATAGTTAGTCCCATTTATCTTTACCTGTTTTTCTAAAAACATTCTCGTATAAATTCGCAAACTTCTCTCATTCTAAAGAGAAAGAGGAGGTGTCACATACAATGGAAAAAAACAATCGTGAATCTAAAGAAAAAAAAGGACAACCTGAACCATTAAGCGGATCTCATAAAGTAAAAAATCGCAACCATTCACGCCAAAAAAAACATGCACATCATGATATGTAATAAGAAAACATTCACATACTTTGCATATTCAACATAAAATATTTATATTTCGCCATTTATTCTTCACCCCTATTTGATTCATGCATAACATAGTATGAATTAATATTTTACGGAGGGTGTCTTACATGGGCAAGAAAAAGAAGCATTGTCTTTTTCATGTTGATGGTTTTGAAGAATGGATGGATCAATTTTGTTCTGATTCTTACAGTAATTTTAGTTTCCCAAATGAAATTCATATCGACCTTTGCGAAACTGAAGAAGAATACATTTTGGAAACAGATGTACCAAATGCAACTGAACAAAATGTACGCATTAAGAAGATGGAGACAGGCCTAAATATATGCATACTTCATAAAAACACTTCTTTGCAGCGAACAATTTCTTTACCTACTAACATTGTTTACAAGAAGATGCTAGCCTGCTTAGAGAATGGATTTTTAGCTATTCATATTTCCAAAAATGAAATTGCTAATAAGCATGAAAAAACAGTTCTTTTTTCAAATTAAGGATTACTATAAATACAAACATAAGCCCCAGTCGCTTACTGGGGCTTATGTTATTTTGCTCGTATTTCCATATTAAAATTTCCAACATGCCTTTTTTTCAATAAGCCTTTTGTAACTAAAAGAACCGGAAACGCTACTGTTGAAAATATAGCTAGTGCTGAAAATACTATAAATCCATTTTGGTATCCGTAATAATCGAGGAGTACTCCCCCAAACCACGGACCAATTACCCCTCCAATTCCAGAAAAGCCCATCGCCCCAAAATATGTTCCTTTTAGATGTGAAATAGCTATATCATCAATAAATACATCCGTCATTGAAAACATTAAAACTTCTCCCACTGTAAAAATAAATGTACAAACAGCAGCCCCTAACGTAGATTCTACTATACCAAATCCAAACAATCCCCCGCTCACAAATAAGGTTCCCACTATAATTGATGCTAACGGTGTATACTTTTTACACATTTGAACAACAGGGTATTGAATAGCCACTACAACAATCGCATTTAAAGCTAGCATATATGAGAACACCTTTACTCCATCCTGAAATATATGTGCATTTGCAAAATATTGAGATACTGTCGTCGTTAAATGAGAAAAGCCACAATTACTCAAAATAATACCGACTAAAGCAACTAAAAATACTACATCCTTGCGTAATATACGAATTGCATTTAACATTGTGACAGGCTTTTCTGTATTGATTTTCCTTTGTTCAAGTGGATACTTCTTAAATTGGAACGCTAATATAGCTGTATATAGAATGTATACTCCAGCGGCTACTAAAAAAGGAATTGTTGATTTTGCGCTTCCAATCTGTAACCCAACAATCGGTCCAATTGCAACTCCAACATTTATTGCACCGTATCGTAAGTTATAGACGAGTAACCGATACTCTTGTTTCGTTAAATCTGATAGTAACGCTCTTGATGTCGGCTCAAAAAATGACTTACATAATCCATTTAAAGCATTTAATAAAAAGAAGCTTAAAACATGATTTGCAAGTGAAAAACCTATAAATACAAAAATCCAAACGATCATGGACCACATCATAATCGTTTTCCGGCCAAATCGATCCGATAAATTCCCTCCGATAAAACTAGCAAAAACGCCAACAAGTGCACTCGTTCCAATGATAGCTCCCGTCATCCCAGCTGAAACGTCTTTAACAGTTGTTAAATAAATCGCTAAAAACGGAATACTCATTGAAGTAGCGAATCTAGCAAATAGTGTCCCTAAAATAATACTCATTCCAAGTGGATGAATATTTTGTAACTTCTCCTTCATCTTCAAACCTACTCTCCCTATTCTTACATAAAAAAAGAAAGCAAAGGATCTGCTTTCTTTTCCTTTTTCTATACTTGAGCTGTTGATACCCGAGCTGTTCTCGTTATATCCATATCAATACCATATGTAAACTGTAATTCTTTACAAACATCTTTAATTAAAATTGCGACATTATACTTTTCATTAAATTGTAAAACTATATTTTCTACTTCTTCATATGTATACTTATATTCCCCTGTAATGACACTTTTTAAATCAAAGCATTCATTCATACAAAGCTGTACAAGTAGTTGGTCATATTTCTCTATTACATCTTCTTTCTTCCAAAGTAACTCTTTTACATATAACCGATCAAATTGCACACTTTCTCGGTTACAATCCGTTAAAATCCGGGTCATTTCATTTAATTCTCGATATAATTCGGAAATATTTCTGTTAAGACGAAGTAATTTATCTACGCCGTTTTCATATAGCATTTTCATTCCACCCCCGCATTTTCTTTTTCTTATTATAGCAAGAAAATTCTAAAAATAGTTTCTTTCTTCTGAAATATTAGGAAACTAATTTCAATTGCTTTACAATGAAACTAGTGAACACGAAAGGGGAAAGAAACTTGGAGCAAAAATTATATTACATTGACGCTTATAAGAAAGACTTTACTACTAAAGTTATAAAGCAAGATTATGATAAAGAAGGTAACTTATATGTTGTTTTAAATGAAACGGCATTTTATCCAACAGGCGGCGGACAACCGCATGATACTGGAACTTTAAATGGTATTGCTGTACTCAATGTTGAAGAAGTAGATGGAGAAATTCGCCACTTCATTGCAGAACAATTACATACAGAAGAAATAGAAGGTAAAATTAATTGGGAACGCCGTTTTGATCATATGCAGCAACATGCAGCTCAGCACATTTTATCTGCTGCTTTTTGGGATCACTTTAACATACCAACAATTGGTTTCCATCTTGGAAAAGAGACGGTAACAATTGATTTAGAAACAGCAAACTTGCCTACAGAAACGGTTGAAAAAGCAGTGCAAATTGCCAACAAAATCGTTTTTGAAAACCATCCAATTCGTACCCAGTGGATGGGCTTAGAAGAAGCAAAAACATTACCTCTTCGTAAAGAACCAACTATAACAGAAAATATACGGGTTGTTATTATCGAAAATTACGACTACAACGGCTGTGGTGGAACGCATCCGAAACGTACTGGTGAAGTTGGTCCTATTCAAGTCCTAGGATGGGAGCGCAATAAAGGTGGCATACGCTTAACGTTTATCGCTGGTTGGCGCACACTTAATTTAATGGGACAACAACAACAAATTATGAAAGATGTTTCTAAACAATTAAACAGTAGCGAAACAGATATTCCAGCAAAAGTAGCACAACTTCTTACTTCTCAAAAAGAAAACGAAAAAGCAATACAAGCAATGAATGAAAAATTATTATTTGCAGAGGCAAATGAACTATTAAAACAGTCGGAAGAAATACACACTGGAACACTTATATCCAAAGTATTTACAAATCGCTCTATGCAAGAAATCGCACAACTATCCGCTATTATTACAGAACAGCAAGAACATGCAATTACATACTTCGTCATTGAGAATAATGAAAAACTACAATGTATTCTCGCTTGCGGAAAAGCAGTAACGCTTGATATGAATACTCTTTTAAAAGATGCCCTTCCTACAATTGAAGGAAAAGGCGGCGGAAATAAAAAAAGTGCTCGTGGTGGCGGAAAAGCAATTATGACTGGGGACAAGTTTTTGAATCAACTTGTTTCTTCTTTACAGTCAGCAGTGTAAAACATTTTTGTGAAGGATAGCCACCAGCTATCCTTCATCTATAGTTACAAACCAATATTTTGTTTCAATCCTTGATAACTCCCTGCATTTGAAAAACCATCGTTTATAAGGGTTATAAAGGTTTCAGAAAAACCATGATGACTCAATTCTTTAATCGCTACCATTTGCACATCACGAATCGGATTATGATCAAATTCATTAGAAGGAAGCGTAATTTCACCTGCAATCCTTTCAAGTAAAAATGTAATATGTAATAAAGATGGGAGAGTATCTGGTTTATCACAAACATATAATAGCTTCTTAACCTTAACTTCTAATCCCGTTTCTTCTCTCATTTCTCGAACCATCGCTTCTTCCAATGTTTCACCATTCTCTACCCTTCCTCCAGGTAAAGACCAATTCCGATTAGCAACTCTTTGCTTTACTAACAATACCTTTTCATCTTCAATTAAGATTCCAGTAACACGAACTTGCATTACATTTTCCATATACAATCTCCTCTTCTCATTAAATTTATAAATTAATCCTTCCACAAAAAGAACGTACGTTTTATAATTAAAGAAAATTATGGAAGAAAGAAGTTGTTACATTCATGCGTCCACCTTTAACAAAAACTATATCTCTTGAAGATTTCCAAAACTATTATTGGTTAAAAACAGAACTACAAACATTTTGTCGTGAGCATGATTTGCCAGCTAGTGGCTCTAAAATCGAAATAACCGAGCGTATCTCACATTATTTAACTACCGGTAAAATATTTAAAAACAGTTCTCATCAAAAAGTGAGTAAAGCTTCCCTATCTTATAAAGATCTTTCTCTTCAAACGATTATCACTGAAAATCACCGCTGTAGCGAAGATGTTCGTGCTTTTTTTAAAGAAAAAATTGGAGCAAACTTCCGCTTTACAGTAGCTCTTCAAAAGTTTTTCAAAGAGAATGTTGGAAAAACTTTTGAAGATGCGATAACGTTTTGGTATGAAGAAAACGAACGTAAAAAAGACCCCTCTTATAAAACAACTATAAGTGCACAGTTTGAATACAATCGTTTTACTCGCGCCTTTTTCGAAGACCCATACAACAAAGGAAAATCAAAAGCTGATGCTATCGCTGCTTGGAACGAAATAAAAACAAAACCTGGTAGCAACGACTATATCCCTCAAAAAGTAGAAAACTAGTTCCTTTCTAGTCTTCTACTTTCTCAAATAATAGCGCAAGCCCTATTCCGCCTCCAATTCCTAATGTCACAATCCCATATTTCATATACTCTCTTTGCGCCTGATAAAACAAACGTGTCACAAGCATAGCCCCAGATGCACCGTACGGATGCCCAAGTGCAATTGCACCACCATTTACATTTAATTTTCCATACGGTATTTGTAACTCCTTTGCGCATGCTACAATTTTTGAAGCAAATGCTTCATTTATTTCAAAATAATCTATGTCCTCTACTTTTAAATTCATTTCATTTAATAATTTATTCACAGCAAATATCGGACCAGTTCCCGGAAGATTTGGATCCACTCCAACTACAGCACTGCGAACAAAACGAAGGACAGGCTTATATCCTAATTTTCGAGCTTGTTGTTCTTCCATCACAAGTACAGCACACGCCCCATCATTTACACCACACGAATTCCCTGCCGTCACCGTTCCATTTGGTAAAAATACAGGTTTTGTTCTCTTAATCATTCTTTCATACTTCATTTCTCGCTTTATAGCTTCATCTAATAATCCATTAAGTGACAATATTTCTTCTTGTATATATCCATTTTCTAACGCTTGTAGCGTCCGTTTATAACTAAGACAAGCATACTCGTCCTGCATTTCTCTCGTTATGTTATAACGCTCCGCAACATATTCAGCTGCTACTCCCATATCAGGATCACCAATTGTTTCAGGTGAAAATCGTGCTCTATTTTGAAAAGGTGACGTACTTGTACTCTCTACTCCCCCAGCAATATAACAGTTACCTGCCCCGCCTTGAATAAAATGACACGCAGTACGCACTGCTTCCAATCCAGCACCACATTGCCGGTCAATCGTTACACCAGGAATACGATAACCAAGTCCTGCTTCTAAAGTAGATAGTCTCGCAACATTTCCTCCTGGCCCAACGACGTTACCTAATATGACATCATCTATTTCTCTCTCAATTCCTTTACTTAAAAATGAAAGAAGTGGTGCTGCTAATTGCTGAACTTCATAGTCTTTCAATATCCCATTCTTCTTACCAATGGGCGTTCTTTTCGCCTCTACAATAACTGCTCTATTCATGTATCTTCTCCTGATTTCTAACTATACTTTCGGCTGCAATGCGGGCTACTTTCCCGCTATTTGTATAAGGTATTTCATCTACAAAATACCATTCTTTCGGTATTTTAAAAGATGATAATCGTTGTAAGCAAAAGCTCTTTAATTGTTGTTTTGTAGCACTTCCTTTTACGATAGCGACAGGCTTTTCACCCCAATAACTATCTTTTACACCAACAACAACAATTTCTTCAACAGCTTGATGAGTATATAACACACTTTCTATCTCTTCTGGGTAAATATTAATTCCACCAAATAGAATCATATTTTTCTCTCTACCAACTATATATATAAACCCTTCCTCATCTTGATAGCCTACATCATGTACTGTCATCCAGCCATCTTCAGTTAACTCTGGAACTAAAACACCATCTAGTATGTATCCCATAAAAAACTGATTACTTTTCACATAAACAGTTCCTATCTCACCTAACCTTACTTCTTCTCCTGCTTCATTACATATTCGAACTTGCACATTGTGACAAGGTTTCCCTACCGAATTTGGCTTTCTTTCACTCTCTTCATCGACTAATGCTGTTACAAAACTAAGTTCAGATGCACCGTAAAATTCATATTTTTTTGCATAAGGAAATATACTCTTTATTTTTTCTTTCGCTTCAACTTCCCATTTCGCTCCTGACGAAATAATTTTTATTTCATTTTCTATTACTCTGTTTTCTTTATATAAAGATTCAAGCATTGTCGGAACTGTATACATTACCGAAATATTTTTAGTTTCTAATTTATCCAACACTTGATCTGGAATAAACTTTCTCATAACATGCACCGTTTGCCCAACATATAATGCACTTATTGCGCCATATAAGAAAAGAGAATGAACAAGGGTTCCAGCTATTAAAATAGACTCTTCTTTTTTCATATGAAAGTCATATACATTACAATTAAAACTATGAACCCACGATTGTTGTGCACGTAAAAATGCTTTTGCCTTTCCAGTCGATCCTGATGTATACCCCATATAAAAAGGAGCATGTTGTACATTTTCTACAGGGTGATCTGTAGGAAGATAGTTCTCTATCATTCTTTTCCATTCATCAATTTCAATTACTCTATCTTCCTCCCCCGATATATCATTTAACTTATATCGTTCCGTCACAATCATATCCGGATTACTGATTACTAGTCTTTCCTTTAGCTCATCCTTTTTCCATTTTATATCTAATGGCACACAAATCCATCCAGCCATAGCAGCACCAGCAAATAGTTGTAAAAACTCTATACGATTTTCTAATACAATTGCTATTGTTTTATTCTTCGATTCTTTTTCACGCAACCAGTTTACTACTTTACAAACTGATTCGAACCACTCTTTATATGTTAAAACTCTATCATTTTCCTTTATCGCTATTTTATTTGATTGTAAAAAGGCATGCTTTTTGTATTCTTTTGTAATCCCCATATGAAACGTCCTTTCTTTATAAAATAACAAAAAGAAACACGCAATTAACGTGTTTCTTCTCCTTCTTATCCCGCATTTGTATATTTCCCATTATTGAGAGCGGGCGTAATAATATGTTTCAATGAACGATGTAATTTTGTCACGAGAATTGCTGCAATAATTGCTTTTATGCAATCCCCTGGTAAGAACACAGCACTCACTTTCATCGTCTCCCATACGGAAACACCCATTAAGAAAGCTTGTACAATAATACCAAATACATAAACTACGAAAATACCACCAATTATATTAATACATAATACCTTTATAATAGAAACTTCACGTAAACGCTCAATTAAATAGCCAATGACAAACGCTCCAACGATATAACCAAGTAAATATCCTGCACTTGGCCCAACAAATACACCTGGACCCCCGCGTCCACCCGCAAGTAATGGTGCTCCAACTCCAACTATAAGTAAGAAAATAAGCTGACTTAATGCACCAAGACGTGAGCCTAACAATCCGCCAGCAAGCATAACACCGAGTGATTGTAATGTAATCGGAACTGGTGTGATAGAAAGGGCAATCGGAGGTATTAACCCCAACACTCCCATAATAGAACTAAATAAAGCGACGAAAACTAAGTTTTTTGTATTCATATTTGCTTCTCCCATTTGTAAACTTAAAATAGATTTAAGATAACATATTATAGGAGTTATATTATCTTTCTACCCACTCTTTGTCAACTTAATTTTAATCAAAGTTGACAAATGGAAGTTCAACTATTTCTCTTTATGCAAATGCTCAAGTTCTTTCCGAAGCGCCTGTTTTAAAAACTTCCCAACAGATGTTTTTGGTATTTCTTCCATAAATACAATATCATCTGGTAACCACCACTTCGCAAACTGCGGTTTTAAAAACTCATATATTTCTTCTTTTGTAACCGTACTATTTTTCTTTTGAACAACGCAGGCAACTGGGCGCTCTTGCCACTGCGGATGAGGAATTGCAACGACAGCCGCTTCAAATATAGCATCATGTGCCATTAAAGCATTTTCAAGATCAACTGAGGAAATCCATTCTCCCCCGCTTTTAATAACATCTTTTGTACGGTCAACAATTTTTACGCAACCTTCCTCATCAACTGTAACAACATCGCCAGTATATAACCATCCATCTCGAAAGCCTTCGACAGTACGTTCATCGTTATAATAGCTTTCAGCGATCCATGGCGCTCGTAAACATAATTCTCCCATCTCCGTACCATCCCACTTCACTTCACCATTTGTACCGACTACTTTCATCTCTACACCAGGTACAAGATATCCTTGTTTTGAGCGAATTTCCAATTGCTCTTCATACGATAGTTCTGTTTCATAACTTTTTAAACGCGCAAGTGTTACGAGCGGGCTTGTCTCCGTCATCCCATATGCATGTATGAAAGGAACATTGTGCTTCTGTTCAAATGCTTTAATTACACTTTTCGGCGCAGCTGCACCACCGCATAATATTCTCGTCATACTAGATAAATCGTAACTATTATTTTCTAACTCTTGTAATACACCGAGCCAAATTGTCGGCACACCTGCTGCTATCGTTACTTTTTCAGCTTGAATCATCTCTAATAAAATTTTTGGAGTAAACATCGGTCCTGGAAGAACTTGTTTTGATCCAAACCAAGTAGCTGCAAAAGGAAGTCCCCAAGCATTCACATGAAACATCGGTACAATCGCCATTGCTGCATCACTTTCCGATAAAGCAGCTGTATCAGCTAAACCGAGTGCCATACAGTGTAATACAGTACTACGATGCGTATATACAACGCCTTTTGGATTTCCCGTAGTTGCTGACGTATAACACATACCAGCAGGTGTATTTTCATCAATATCTTTTACAAATTGAAAATTCGGATCGCCTTCTTCTAATAGCTTTTCATAATGATATACAGGCTCCAGCGTAGTACTTGGAAGTTCATCTTTATCAGTCATAATAATGTAGGCTTGTACAGTTGATAATTCTGATTGAATATTTTCAATGAGTGGTACGAGATCTTCATCAATGAGTAGAATTCGATCTTCTGCATGCTGAATAATGTATGAAATATGTTGAGGAGATAAACGAATATTAATTGTGTGCAAAACCGAAGCAATACCTGGAATAGCAAAATATGCTTCCACATGTCGATGATGGTTCCACGCTAACGTTCCTATTCGCTCGCCTTCTTTCATTCCAAGCTTTTTTAGCGCACTAGAAAGTCTTCTCGTCCTTTCTCCTAACTGCTTATACGTTAACGTCGTAATAGTATCATGTGTCCTGGAAACAATTTCTTTCTTCGAAAACAGTTTTTCTGCTCTTTCCATCATAGAACTAATTGTTAGTGGTACATTCATCATCATATTGGTTACATCCCCCTTTAAAGCGTTTTCATTTTTGTATATTATAACAGACTTCTACAAATATTTACGATATTTTTCTGTATTTTCTGAATTATTTCTTTGGAAATAATTCAGAACAATAAAAAACATGTTTTGAATACAATGATCCGAAACATGTTTTTTAATATTTATAAACTATCTACTTTTTTTCTTACTTTCTTTTTCAACTTAAAAATAAAGCGATTACTATATTCTTTATTTTCCACTAAAATTCTGTACGTTTCTAACACTCCTAAAACACGAACAAAAAGATAGAAACCAATTGCAATAAGTACAACGCAGTACGGATAATACTGCACTAATTCTCCTGAAGTGATACGCTTTTTCTCAAATAAAAATGGTATCGCTCCTGCTGCTATGAAACAAAATCCAACGATCACTACTGCAGCATACTTCTTCTTAATAGTCGCATATCTTTTTGTCAATTCTTTTAGAAAGTTTTGATCAAATAATAGTTCTTCCTTTTTTAATACATTGTATCGGCTCTCTTCTATTGTTGCAGGTACCATCATTACTCCAATTCCAAGAACTACAATAATAATGACAAGGAATGTAGACATTGTTGCATTTTCTTTAAATAATAAATACGGTATTGTAGATAAAATGAGCAAACTAAAACCTAATGCGATATATTTAGAAATTTTTTGCCCGTACACTACATACCCTTCTGCCATTTCCTTACTTACATAATAACCATTTTCCTTTTCATTACTTTGCTCAGCAGTTTCTTTTAATAAATAATCAAGAGATACTTCAAATACATTTCCAATCATTATTAACTTTTCGGTTTCAGGAAAACCCTGACCATTTTCCCATTTACTAACCGCTTGCCTTGTCGTGTTTAATTTCTCTGCTAATGCTTCTTGAGAAAGGCCCTTTTCCTTTCTTAATTTAAATAACTTCTCACCAAATCCCATATGTGTGTCCCCCTTTGTTTTCTTAACTAAATTGTATATAAACATTGCACTTATCTCTATCTTCGTACGGTTGCACTTTGTCAACTTACAGTTGCGATTATGTTATATAGCTGTTTTTTCCTATAATTATGACGTTAATAAAAATAAAAACTCCTTTATTTATTTCAAGGAGTTTTCAATATAAAATATTTCATTTATCCATATATCTTTTTCGGGATATACAATACCTTTTCGTATCACGATACTTCCCTTTAACAAACAAATCATTTTGAATCGTACATTCATACTTCATTTTCTGAATTACACTCCGCTTCAATGCTATTAAGATGTAACTCATTAAAGCCATAACTCAAAAAAGCTATCGCAGCCTCGGTAGCTACTCCTCTTCCCCAATATTTTCGTGATAAGACGTATGCAATTTCTGCTTTATGTTCAGTTGAATCGTATTTTATAAATCCACAAGTCCCTATAAGTTTTTGTTCCTCTTTTAATACGATTCCAAAGGGGCCACTTTTCCTTTGGAGTATTGACTCACAATTTCTTCTATATATTTGTATGTGTCATGTAATGATTGATGAGCATCCCATACAGTATATGTTGGCATCTCTTTATCCGAGGCATACTCATATATATGTAAACTATCACTCATATTGATTTTCCTTAATATAAGACGTTTCGTATACAATGTTGGATATGACCATTTCTCAATAATCATAACGGTTTTTGCTTAAACTTTTCATAATTCCGTACCTTTAATAAAAGGATATTCCCGCAATCTGTACAAATATAAGCATCCACTGGTGAAGATGTAAACATCGTCTCCTTTTTCCTTATTTGTGCATATCCGACAAACTCTCCTTCACCGATATGATGTGAACCACAATATGAGCATGTCTGCACGTCTTTCTGTTTCATGAGAGCACCACCTTTAATCTGTTTCTACTCCCTTCGACAGTTCCCTTCCATTTCCCTTCCAAAAAACTTCTTATTCTCTTACATTACAACAGGAATCTTAGCATAAAAATCGTATAAGTATTATGTATTACATTTATTGATGGAGGAATTTTATGACTACTATTATGACACTCGATATAGCAAAAGAAATTGAAAGCGCAGAAATTGATATGCTCTCTTCTAGATTAGAGGCACTACAAGAAATGAGCGAAAATCCAATGCAAGTACAAATGAAAAAATTCGGGAGTGCCACTGCCTTTTCATCAAAAGTAATTGCTGGTCCTGCTTTTAATACGGTAAAAGGCATTACATTTACAAATACAGATGAGATAGATGAAATTATCTCTTATTATCAATCACTACAAATCCCTTGCCGTTTTGAGATTACACCAGCACAAGGCACAACTGAACTATTTCAATATTTATGTCAAAAAGGTTTTTACCAATCTAGCTTCCATACCGCTTTATATAGTATGCCGAGAGAAGATTCATCACTTCTTCCGTCTGACATTCTAGTACGCCAACTGAAAGAAAATGAGTTTCATACTTTTGCAGACATTTATGTACGCGCATTTAATATGCCGTCCTTTACAAAAGATGGCGTCCATCAAAATAATGAGGTTCTTTACAAGCAGCCAGGGTGGCATTTTTTCATAGCTGAAGTTCAAAATATTCCTGCAGGCATTGGTGTACTATATGTAAATAAAGGTATTGCCTCATTAGCTGCTTCTGCTACTTTACCGGAGTTTCAGCGTAAAGGTTGTCATACTGCATTAATTCAGAAACGAATCAAAACAGCTATAGCAACAGACTGTCATTTAATAGTTGGACAAGCTCGATTTGGTAGCGGTAGCCAAAATAATATGGAACGCGCTCATATGAAAATCGCTTATACGAAATCAATATGGACCGCAAAAGACATGTAATTAACATTCTTTCTCTTCTCATTACAATCTTATACATTTTATAACAATTCCTTTTCTATTCTATTGATCATTTGAATATTCAAACTATATTTATTACGCTATTACTAGATACATCATTCAACTTGCAATATGAAAAGAGAATTCTAATCAAACTACACGGAGGAGAAATGTATGAGTAAGCATGATCATGGTTTAAAAGAAAAAGTAGAAGGTGCCATTGATAAAATAAAAGGTGAAGTAAAAGAAGTTGTCGGGAAAGTAACTGACAATAAGAAATTACAAGCCGAGGGAAAATGGGATAAAGTGAAAGGCACTGCTAAAGATACAGTTGGTAATGTGAAAGAAAAAGTACATGAATATAAGGAACATAAATAATAAAAAACACGTTAGATGCATTTTCATCTAATGTGTTTTTTATTTTACTTTATATACATAATGAACCAAATAACATACGATATATTTTTATTTCTCTATACTCTTTGTAAGTGGTTCTTTAAAGACATTTCTATTCCACACAGCAAAAACAATAAGAGAAATAATAAAAAATACAACAAGACATATACCCAAATAATCAAAATTAACTACCTGTATGAGATTCCAAAAAGGTCCCTGTAAATTATAGCTTTCAATAAGCAAAGATAATAGTTGATAACCCCCTATTAAAAAAGCCGTTATAACAGATATTGAGGTGATTAATACATTATACGAATTTCTTATTCGACTATTTTCCATTGCCCACTTATAATTCGTATTCATGAATGTACTATCTAATGTATCCATCAATGACATTCCTGCAGCAAACAAAATAGGAAAAGCAAATATACTTACAAGTGGAATGGACTGACTCGTTGCAGTTACTGTAGAAAGAGCAATTAATCCAATTTCACTTGCTGTATCAAAACCAAGCCCAAATAAAAAACCGATCATATACAATTGCTTTTGACTATCAATAAACTTAAATAAGCGCTGCGTGAAACGGTATATAAATCCTAAGTTTTCTGGCTGCTTATCCTCTTGGCTTCGTAACACTTTAATAAGATACAACAGATTAGTAAGACCGATAATAATAAGGAATGTGCTAGAAACGATTGTACCGATAATACCGCCTATAGTAGAAAAACTCTCCATTCCATGTTTTGCCGTTTTTCCAATTAAAGCAATTAATACGATCATCACAAATACTACTGTAGAGTGTCCTAATGAGAAGTAAAATCCCACCCCCTGTGAGTTTTTACCTTTTTCAATTAATTTCCGAACAGTATTATCAATTGCGACAATATGATCACTATCAAACGCATGACGCAATCCTAAAGAATATGCAATAATAGCCATTCCAATTATGCTATTGCCATTATACAGTGCAGGTAATAATAAGAGAATTCCAAGCACATGAAGAAATATAATAATAACAAAAAAGTTAGTTGCTTTTTTCAGTTCACTTTTCCACATAGTTACTAACCCTTTCTACTTTAAATTGAATACTCTTAAAAAAGAAAAGTGCCATAATAAAAACTACAATCGTTATAACAGTCGCTAAAATAATTACAAAATTATTTAACACGTTTGTATGGTTTGTAAGTGTTAACAGAGCTGGTATCGTTGCAGTAATCCAAGATTCAATGAAGCAAACAATCCCTACATAAATATGAATCTTCTTTTTCAACCCATCTTGCAGGAAAAATAAAAACCAAAGAAACGCCCAAAAGAACCAAATTATTGTACTTTGTAGACTTCCACTCTCATGTAATTGATTCACTATTCCCATAACCGTCGCAATAATCGCAACCCAAAGAGAATAGTAACCTACACCTGAAGAATCAAGTTTTAATATATTCGTAAGGCCAACATATAAATAAGTAAAACCAAATAAAAAAATAGTTCCATTAGATAGGATCGTCCACTCATCGGATTGACTTCCTGTAAATAATAAATATAATGGTGTCAAAGTTTGTAATGCCCCTACAAATAAATTGAAGTACCCTACACTTTTGCTATCAATGAGTTTAAAAGCTGCTAGTGAATTCATAAATAGAACTGCACCGACAAACAATAATCCCACATTAGTCATAGTATCCCCTTCTCCTACTTAGTATTTTCGATAGGATGTTAATTCTTCATGCAAACAGTTCTCTCTAACAAAACGATGACACTGAAAAAATATAGACTCCATATCCTCTGTATTATGACTAAGTATGCGTAGGACAAGGCCTTTACATGGCATAGAAGATATTCCAATCTTCATATTGTTATTGTTAGAAATCGATGTTTTCAATGCTGCAATTAAATCATTTGTAATGTTCTCATTAATAACTATGAAAGTACCATAATGGGAATATTGATTTAATATTCCCATTTGATCTAACGACTCTTTGAAAGGGTTTAACAATAGATGATCGTAAACTACAAGTTTATTTTCCATATATATTTTTGTTAGCGAATCAAAATATTGGTATGTGAACTTCTCCATATTTGGCGACCAACCAGGCGTAACTGAATCGCATAAAATCAATGTAGAATTATTTTGCATATATATATTTGTTTTTTGCTTATATGCTGCATCCTTGTACATAATTAATGGGTCTGGTAAATACTCCATAACAGCATTCTCACCAATATAAAAATTCAATTCTTGCAAAGCATAACTATTTGGAGTCTTGTAAACTTTCGTTGCTGATTGGCTTGTTACATATGTTTTCGCATCTTCACGAACATTTATATTTATAGAATAGAAATCTCCTTTTAAATAACCTCCACCAGAATTCATGATATAGTAATACGCTCTACCATACTCGTCCAAATATATTGGCTGCGTTACTTTTAAGGCATCTTTATGATAAACCTTAATCGGTACGGTTTTATGTCTCTTTTCCATCACATCAATGTTTAAGACACCTGTAGGAGCTTTCATTTTTTCAATCCTTCTAACATGATATTTTGTCGCATCCAATTTATTAATTCCTGTAAGCCTTCCTCATCCTTCAAATTTGTAAAAAAGTATGGTTTATTATGTCGGTAATTTTTTGTATCCTGCTCCATAACTCCAAGATCAGCCCCTACATAAGGTGCCAAATCCGTTTTATTAATCACAAACACATCGGATTTGATCATTCCTTGTCCACCTTTACGAGGAATCTTTTCTCCTTGCGCCACATCAATAATATAAATGGAAAAATCCACTAACTCTGGACTAAATGTGGCAGCTAAATTATCACCCCCACTTTCAATAAAAATAATATCTAAATTATTATGTCTAATCATGAGTTCTTCAATTGCTTCAAAATTCATAGAAGCATCCTCTCGAATTGCTGTATGTGGACACCCTCCTGTCTCTACACCAATAATTCTATCTTCTGGTAAAACACCTGTTTTCAATAAAATCTTTGCATCTTCTTTCGTATAAATATCGTTTGTAATTGCTGCAATTTCATAATCTGTATTTAAATATTTTGTTAACTTTTCAACTAACATTGTTTTCCCAGCACCTACTGGGCCACCAATACCAATTTTAATAGGTTTTATCATTTTATTTTTCCTCCCTATGACATGAAGACTCTTACATTTACATCTTCATGTTGCATTTGATTTATTTCGAATTCAGGATCATTCAATCCAAAATCCTCTAATGAAAGTATTTGAATTCTATCAATAGATTCACAGATCAATTCATGGCATTCTTGTAATAACTTTTGACCATCTGTTTGTCCAAGAGGAATGGCTCTCACACCATTTTGAATAATGCTTCCAACACTTGAATATAAGAAAACTAAGAGCGTTTCTTCTATTGTCATTTTCAATTCCGCCCCTAATATTCCGTATACGATACTCGGATGACCTTGTAATTTATTACCTATAATATTTTCTTTATATATATTTAAATTTACAAATGAGAACAATTCACACAATAATTTAGAAGTACTTTTACTAATCATTCTATTTGCTTTTCTACATTCAAAAGGCAATGTTTGTGCCGTTATTAATTCATCTAAAAATGTAATTTGCTTTCCATCATTATTCTTAATGGCTTCGTAAGTATATTTGCAAATTAAGCCGTCCGTGTGTGTTAATTGCACTTTTACATATCGATTCATCCATTTGAAAAATTCGCCTTTATTTGTAACCTGTCCCTCTTGAATAAATGTTTCTAATCCAAAAGAGTGACTAAAACTTCCTGTTGGGAAGTTCGAATCACTAATTTGGAGTAGGTTAAATATGTTTGTGTGAAGCATGCTTGAACGGTTTTGGTAATACTCTATTTTCTTTTTGATAAGGAACACCTTCCTTTTTAAGTAAATCTTCTACTAAGTAGTCGTTCGCCAAAATCATACACCCTTCATCGAATTGTGCTGGTAAATGTCTATTTCCTAAGTTATGCGCAATAATTCCCATTTCTTTTATTGACGTTGGAGTAATTACAATTACCTCTTCTGGTAAGACTTCAATATATACAATACGATTTTCATCTTCATATAAAATATCACCGTTCTTTAATGTTTCTCCATTATCTAATGACACCCCAATTTCAAAACCAGATTCTGAATATAATTTCTGAACCCTCTTCAGTAAAAGTTCACTAGAAATCAATATTTTATCAAGATGCTTTTTTGTATTTGAAAAATCATTCATATTGCATACGTTGTTATTAATTTTTTCAATAATCATTTTATCTCCCCCGTTATATCAAAATAAAAAATATCTTTGAGCCATAGGTAATACATCTACTGCTTCACACGTGATAACTTGTCCATCAACTTTAACTTCATATGTCTGCGGATCTACTTCAATTTCTGGTGTTGCATTATTCAGCTTCATATCTCGCTTAGAAATCTCTCTCGTATTTTTAACAGGTAATACAACTTTATTTAAACCTAATTTTTCTTTAATATTATTCTCATAAGCTACTTTAGATACAAATGTAATCGAACTTGACTGTACTGCTTTTCCATATGCACCAAACATCTTTTTTTCATAATATGGTTGTGGTGTAGGGATCGAAGCATTCTCGTCTCCCATTAATGCCATCACTACCATCCCGTTTTTCAAAACCATATCTGGCTTAACACCGAAAAATTGTGGATCCCATATTACAAGGTCTGCATACTTTCCTACTTCAATAGAGCCAACATATTCTGAAATCCCATGTGTAATAGCCGGATTAATTGTATACTTAGCTATATAACGTTGAATTCTATTATTATCGTTATATTCTTTATCTCCCTCTAAACTACCAATCTGCTTTTTCATTTTATCGGCGGTTTGCCAATTGCGAATAATAACCTCTCCAACCCTTCCCATCGCCTGTGAGTCAGAGCTAATCATGCTGAAAACCCCTAAATCTTGCAAAATATCCTCTGCTGCAATTGTTTCTTTTCGAATCCTTGAATCCGCAAACATTACATCTTCTGGAATATTTGCTTTTAAATGATGACATACCATGAGCATATCTAAATGCTCATCCAGCGTATTCACTGTATATGGCAAGGTCGGGTTCGTTGAAGAAGGTAAAATATTATTCAGTGCAGCAATCTTTATAATATCTGGTGCATGCCCACCACCAGCTCCTTCAGTGTGGTACGTATGAATAACACGATTATCAGTAGCCTTTATCGTTTCTTCCACAAAACCACATTCATTTAGCGTATCAGTATGAATAGCAACTTGGATATCATATTTATCAGCAATCTGTAACGAGTGATGAATTGCTGAAGAAGTCGCTCCCCAATCTTCATGAATTTTTAATCCGATAGCCCCTGCATATATTTGTTCTTCCAGGGCAGGTAAACTTGAACTATTTCCTTTCCCTAAAAACCCAAGATTTATAGGAAAAGCTTCTGCTGCTTCTAGCATTTTTCTTAAATTCCAAGATCCAGGCGTTATTGTAGTTGCCTTAGTACCCTCTGCCGGTCCTGTTCCCCCACCAATTAAAGTTGTTATACCTGAAGCTAATGCTGTATCAATTTGTTGTGGGGATATGAAATGCACGTGTGTATCAATACCTCCAGCTGTAACGATTTTCCGCTCACCAGAAATTACTTCCGTTGATGTTCCAATGATGATATCAATATTATCCATAACTGAAGGATTACCACTCTTACCAATTGCTGAAATCTTTCCATCTTTTATACCAATATCCGCTTTAAATACTCCTGTATAATCAATAATAATCGCATTCGTAATAACAACATCCACAACCCCCTGTTCCCTTGTAAGTTGCGAATTTTGTCCCATACCATCCCTAATTGATTTCCCTCCACCAAAGACAGCTTCATCACCATAGACGGTGTAATTTCGATCAATATGTGCGAATAATTGTGTATCCGCTAAACGAATAGAATCTCCTGTAGTTGGACCATATAAATCAGCATATTGTTTACGTGACATCTTAAAACTCATGCTATCTCCCTCTTTTTGTGTAAGATTGAATATCGCCATCCACTTTATTTTTAAATCCATATACTTCTTGCTTCCCTGAATACGGAACTAATTCAATCGTTTTTTCATCTCCAGGCTCGAATCTTACCGCTGTACCCGCTGGAATATTTAAATGTTGTCCAATTGCTACACTACGATTGAATTTTAGCGCCTCATTCACTTCATAAAAATGGTAATGAGATCCAATTTGAATAGGTCTATCTCCTTGATTTAACACCTTAACTTTCGTTGCTTTTTTATTTCCGTTACACACTATGTCTTCTTTCGCAAGGATATATTGCCCTGGAATCATAACATTCACTTCCTTTAATGAATTGGTTGATGAATAGTTACTAATTTTGTTCCATCAGGAAAAGTTGCCTCAACTTGAATATCTGATATCATGTCTGCAATACCATCCATAACATCTTCAGCACTTAAAATATTTTTTCCAAGCTCCATTAATTCTGCTACGTTTTTACCGTCTCTTGCCCCTTCTAAAATTTCATACGTAATAATAGCGATACTTTCTGGATAGTTTAACTTAAGCCCTCTCTCCTTTCGTCGATAAGCTAGATCAGCCGCAACAACTACCAGCAGTTTATCAATTTCTCTTGGCGTTAATCTCATTACACTCTTCCTTTCTGAAATATTTTAAAACTAAGAATATTCTAAAAACAAAGAGTGTACTTCCAATGTCCTTTTCGTGTTTTCTCCATGTTTTTTTGCTGCCAATCAAATAAAAAAAGACTAGAATTTCTAGTCTTCTTTTATTTCCCTTCATTCTTCTCTAACACATACAAATCTTCTTCGATATTCGTTAATTTCTCACTTACAAGTTTTCTAGCATCACCAATTGCTTGATTGTAGGCAAATGGTCCTACTAATTTAATCATTTCTTCTATTAAACGTTCTGCTTGGAAACGTCCGATTTCATCTAAATCTTCTTCCATAAAAAATTGCTGAATTTGTGCTACAAGCTCTTCTTTTTTATCATTCGGTATTTTTATATTCATCATCATTCGTTACTCCTCTATATTTAAGATAATACGTTTCTTAACTCTACCATAGAAAAACGAATTCCAGGACAACTTTTTGTAACTCCTTCTAGCTCTCTATGGCCTAGTATATTCTCTTTCTTTATGGAAAACTGCTTCATAAACATTTTACATAAAGAATATAATGAATTCATTTGTGCAGTAGTTGGATCGTATTTATCAAAATTACCCGTCATACATATTCCAATTGTATCACGATTATGTTCTTTCGCATGCGCTCCAATGTGTAAACCTCTTCCTTCAACTACAGTTCCGTCCTCTTCAATAAAATAATTGTAACCAATCCCGCTCCATCCTCTTACAGTTTGATGAAACTCATGCGTTTTATACACATCCCAGCCATCTTCTGATGTATGGTGAATAATAAGTTTATTTATTCTTTCTAAAGGAACTAATTCATCTTGAAATGTTAAATTTGCACATTTAATTTCCATTTGAACTTCCTCCTCTTAAAAATCAATCATAATAATTGTTTTATCATCTGGTCTTATTCTCTTTTCGCCTTCTAGCTCTTCAATGATTGCTATATATTCGTTTATACTATTCTTTCTTATATATGCAACAGTTTGTTCTAATGACCATTCTGGATGGAACAACCCGTCTGAACAAATAAAAATCCCACTTAATTCTTCTACTTGTAATTCACCATGTTGTAAATAATCCATAGCTTCTTTCATCCCATTTGCAACTGAATACCCATTTGGCATATTCGCAAGATAACGATTGTATGTTAACTGTTCTCGAACATCTTGAAAAACATGTTCTTCTGGCACAGATAAACCTTTTTTACGTTCTTCTTCTCTCTTCTTTTTTGCGCGCCCACTAATTCCTTTAACCGTGTCTTTCGTTAATACTTGCATCGTTCCATCTTGAAGTATCGCAACGATCATACAGTCACCTAGCTGCGCATATTCAAGTTTCTCACCATCTATTTGGACTGCCGCAATACATGTACACCACAAATGCTCTTTTTTTCTCGTGTCTACTTTATATTCTAACATTTTGTTCTGCAATGCTTCATTTGCTTTTGCAACTGCAACTTGTAAACTATGATTTTCACGTAATGAAGTAAAATAACTTGCAAATAAATGCGAAGCGATGCATGCTCCATTATGTCCCTTTTCATCACGAAACGGGACGAGCGGTGTTGCACCATCACATACACCATAAACCATTTTATTTTCATTACAAAAATAGGAATCCTCACATTCATGTTTCAATGGGCTTTTCTGTTGATACGTTTTTATCCTCATATCCGCACCCCTCTTCCGAATTATGGAATACTCTAATTCTTTTGATTAATCTAATTTTCCAAAATAAACTGTTTTTACCCAAAACTTTCAATATCATATATAATCTTGAAATAATATGAATTTTTTAGTGAAGGACGGGAAAGAGATGGTCAGATTTCTTGGTGTTATTATTGGTTCTATTATTATTGCGATTGCCTTTAATCTTTTCCTTATCCCCCACAAAATTTTAAGTAGTGGAATTGGCGGAATTGCTATTATTTTAGGGATTGTAACCCCTGTAAACACAGGTATAATTAACTTCGTATTAAACTTACCTATCCTTATTTTAGGATACATAGGTCTTGGAAAAAAAGTGATTTTTAACACAGTTATTTCTGTAATTGTATTATCTGTTGCATTATACTACGTTCCAGTAAAAGTCGTAGCGACAGATCCATTGTTATCTTCTATCTTCGGAGGTGTCATTGCCGGAGCTGGTATCGGTCTTGTTTTTAACTGTAATGGATCAACTGGTGGATTCGATATTATCGGTATGTTGTTATCTCGTAAAAGAGACATTAAACTTGGCGGATTCCTTATTGCTTTAAATGCAGTTGTTGTTGTTATCGCAGGATTTTTCTTCACTTGGGATGTTGCACTTACAAGCTTACTTTCAATTTATGTAACTGGTAAAGTAATCGATGCTGTTCATACAAAACACCGTAAAGTTACACTTATGATTGTAACAAATGAAGCAGAAAAAATGAAAAAGCAACTTCTTTCAACTGTTGTACGTGGAATTACATTACTTGATGGCGAAGGTGCTTATTCAAGTGAGAAAAAGCGTGTACTTATGACAGTCGTTTCTCGTGAAGAATTAACAAGTATGAAACTAACAATTTCTGAAATCGACCCGCATGCGTTCGTTAATATTACAGAAACCGTAGAAGTGTTAGGACTTTTCAGAAGAAGTTAAAGACTAGGTGGCGTCCACCTAGTCTTTATTTTGCATAAATTCAATTCTGTTTCCAAATGGATCTGACACGTAAAATCTAATTACATCTGGTCGGGCATGATCATCAATTACTTCTATATCTTGCTCTATCAATGTTTGCTTAAATTCATTAATTTGAGTCACATAAAAAGCTGGATGTGCTTTTTTAGCTGGTGTAAAATTCTGCTCCACACCGATATGGATTTCTTGATTTCCACACTTAAACCAACATCCACCTCGCTTTTTTAACTCTTCTGGTTTTGGAATTTCTTCCATACCAATTTTATTCCCATAAAATTCACGAGCCTCTTCTTCACATCCTACAGGTGCAGCTACTTGCACATGATCAATCCCTTGAATATAACCTTTCATTTTCTCTCCCCCTCCTCTACCCTTATGTTATAACAAAAGCATCTCAATGTAACTTACAAAAAAATAATAAAAAGATATAAGCTTCTCTTATTACTGCATTTTATGCTTTTAATAAATAAAGAAAATAAATTTAACGCATTATCCGAAAGAAGTCTCCTTCCTCAAGCGTGTGAAAGACGATAGTCTAGCGGTAGGTGGGAGATGAATTTTGGTTTGGCGTAGCCAAAAAATTGGGTTTTTCTATTTATTTCGCCTCTGATATAATCAGTCTTATACGAGGTAAAGTTTGGTATAACAATGAAATGAAATAATCATGTAGTGTTCAGGTTGTGTTATCACCGTCATAGCTTACGGGAAATGAAGGCGAAAAGTGAGGTGAACTGATATGATAAAGCATAATAAGGCGTACAAATTCCGTCTATATCCAACAGAAGAACAAGCCTATCTGATACGTAAAACTTTCGGGTGTGTACGCTTTGTATATAATAAAATGCTGGCTGAGCGGAAAGAAATATACGAAAAATACAAAGAGAACAAGGAAGAACTAAAGAAACAAAAATTCCCTACTCCTGCGAAATACAAAGTGGAGTATGAATGGTTGAAAGAAGTCGATTCATTAGCATTGGCTAACGCTCAATTAAACTTGCAAACTGCGTATAAAAATTTTTTAGTGGTCAAAGTGATTTTCCTACATTCAAAAGTAAAAAGAGTAGAAAATCCTATACAACGAATCGAGTAAACGGAAATATTATGTTATTTCATGGTTATATCAAATTACCGAAACTGAAAGTAGTGCGACTGAAGCAACATAGAGAGATACCGCAAAACCATATCATCAAATCGTGTACGATTTCGATGACACCTACTGGTAAATACTATGTGTCCATCCTGACTGAATATGAAAAAGAGATTGTACAAAAAGAAGTAGAAAGTGTAGTTGGATTAGACTTCGCAATGGCTGAATTGTACGTGAGTAGCGAAGATGAGAAAGCCAATTATCCTCGCTTTTATCGTCAGATGTTAGACAGATTAGCAAAGGCACAGCGAGTATTAGCAAGACGTGTGAAAGATTCAGAGCGCTGGAATAAACAACGGATTCGTGTCGCTAAGTTGCATGAAAAAATCGCAAATCAACGTAAAAATTTCCTTCATCATAAGTTTAAAGAATTAGCTGCGAATTTTGACGTTGTAGCAATTGAAGACTTACATATGAAAGGAATGTCACGAGCACTTCGCTTTGGTAAGAGTATAGCCGATAACGGTTGGAGGATGTTCGGTGACATCTTTAGCATATAAGCTACAAGAACAAGGAAAACAGCTTATAAAAATAGATAAGTGGTTTCCCTTCTACAAAGATGTGTAGTCGTTGTGGAAACAGAAAAGAAATGCCATTATCTGAACGCACGTATGAGTGTTCGTGTGGACTAACAATAAGCCGTGACTATAACGCAGCTATCAATATTAAAAAGGAAGCTATTCGCTTATTGGCGTTGGCATAAATAGCAACAAAATAACCTTTGGAACAAGGGAGTTAGCTCGGCTGTCCTAGGACAAATTCGTTAGCTATCAAAAGTAGCGATGAACCGAGAAGCCCCCACTTCAAGTAAGCTCGTAAGAAATACTAAGTGGGGGTAGTTCATTTCTGTAACTTTCATTTTTTATAGAAATTAGGCTACACCTATATTATAGTAATAAATAGACAAATCTTTTTAGATGCTAGTTGTACGGAGGAAATATTATGAGTCGTAAAAAATATTCATCTACTCAAAAAAAACGTCATCCGAACATTTCTGGACGTTTGCGAAACCATATACAAGATCGTTCTTTAGCAGAAATGTACGCCTCTCTGTTCGAACACAATCCTGATAGTATTATTTTATTAAACTTAGAGGGAGTTATTCTACACACCAATCCTTCTGCCGAAAGAATACTAGGTTACACTTCTTTAGAATTAGAACGTAAAAACATTACCGCTATTTTAGAAGCTCATATTTCTGAGCAAGTATTACAATGTATAAAAAATACTGAAGCGGACAATCAACAAGAGTATATTGTATCTGTTTATCATAAAGACGGATATTTATTAGATGTCGTAACAAAACTAGTTCCTATTTTTTCAAAAAATCGTCTAACCGGCGTATATGCGATTATGAAACCTCTTGAAAAATCAGAAAGAATTGAGCAAATGCTAAAAGAAAGTGAGAAGAGATTACGTACATTAATGAACTCAATGCCTGCGTTTGTTATATTTAAAGATCATGAAGGGCGCTGGCTTGAAGCGAATGACTATGCACTTTCTTGCTTTAATTTCCATCATGTACCCTATCATGGAAAAAAGGACAGTGAACTCATTCAATATAATGAAGCGTATCGAGAAGCTTTTTTGCACTGTGAAGAAGTCGATGAACTAGCATGGCAACAAAGACAAATTCTTCACGGAGAGGAATTTATTATACATAGAGATGATTTCGACCTCATCTTAAGTATATCAAAAGTTCCTCTTTATCATCCTGACGGTTCCCGTAAAGGTCTTATCGTAATGGGAAGAGACGTTACTGAGCTAAAAGAAACTGAAAAGTTATTACGGAAATCAGAAAAACTCGCAGTAGTCGGACAGCTGACAGCCGGAATCGCCCATGAAATTCGAAATCCACTCACATCTCTAAAAGGCTTTTTAACATTGCTACTCCCTGAAATAAATGAGGAGAATAAATGGTATGTCGATGTTATGTTAAGTGAGATTTCACAAATGGAATCTATTACGAGTCAATTTATGGCTATGTCTAAACCACAAGTTTTATCTATCCAAACTTGCAACATACAAACTTTAATAGAAGAAGTAGTCACATTTATTTTACCGACTGCCATTATGCATAGCGTTCATATCATTATGGATCATTTTGATCACGTACATGATATTCAATGCGATGGTAACCAACTAAAACAAGTTTTTATAAATATATTAAAAAATGCTATAGAAGCAATGCCAAATGGCGGAAATATTTTCATCCAAACAAAACCGTTAGAGAATAATTTCATCTTAATACGTATTATTGATGAAGGATGTGGTATACCAGAAGATCGCATCTCTCGTTTAGGCGAACCATTTTATAGTTTAAAAGAAAAAGGTACTGGACTAGGATTAATGATATGTTACAAAATAATTGAAGAACATCATGGTAAATTACACATTTCAAGCGAAATAAATAAAGGTACTATCGTTGATATTCAATTACCACTTTCTTCATCTCAGCTTGCAATCCAGTCGTAAATAATAAAAGAAGCATCTGCTAATTGCTAGCAGATGCTTCTTTTATTATTTACACTTATAGAATTATTTTATCCCGCATTAACGGGCAGTAAGACTCCCACCTCAAAGGTCAGCTGGAGCAAAGAAGTTAGGCGGGAGTCGGGCTGCCCAATGCCCGATTGGTTCAACTAATAATCAGTGGGGACTGCCCCCCACTGATTAAAGTTTCACTTTATCATACCACTCTTTTGCTTTTTCTACTTCACCAATCGTTAATTGATGCCCTCTATTTTCCCAATGCATTGTTACATTGGCATTTGCATTTTCTAATAATGTCTTCAATTCTTCTGACTCTGCCGATGAACAAATTGGATCATTTGTCCCAGCTGCGATAAATACTGCCTTTTCCACTAAATTAGGCAATTTTATTCCTCTTCTAGGCACCATCGGGTGATGAAGAACAGCACCTTTTAATGCATTTTCGTAGTGGAACAGTAAGCTCGCTGCAATGTTTGCCCCGTTTGAATAACCGATAGCTACAATGTTATTTCTATCAAATCCATATGTTTTTGCCGCTTCATTTAAAAACTCATTTAATTCTTTCGTACGAAAAACTAAATCTTCTTCATCAAAAATACCTTCTGCTAATCTACGGAAGAAACGTGGCATCCCATTTTCTAGTACATTTCCACGAACACTTAATACTGAAGCTTCCGGATCAATTCTTTCTGCAAGTGGTAATAAATCTAATTCATTACCACCTGTACCATGAAGTAATAACAACACTGGTTTTGACGTATCTTTTCCTTTTTGAAAAACATGTTTCATCATAATCCTTTTCCCCTTTCAATCACTTTAGTCTAAATTTCTCACTTCAAATGGTAAGAGAGTTTGTTTAATCTGTTGTCTATGTGATTCATATTGCTCTGGTAACTTTAATCCCTCACCCATCGTCTCTAACGATTCGTCATGAGCAAAACCAGGAGGATCTGTTGCAATTTCAAATAAGATTTCGCCATGTTCTCTAAAATATATCGCGTTAAAATAATTTCGATCTTGTACAGGAGTTACGCCATATCCAAAGCGAGACACATGCTCTTTCCAGTCTAGTTGATCAGCATCATCGCTAGCTCTCCAAGCAATATGGTGAACTGTACCAACACCCATCTGGCCACGTCCGATTGTTGATAATCTCAAGTCGATAATATTTCCAATATCAGCAGAAGAACGGAATCGAACGAACTCACCTTCTTCTTCAATTTTCTCAAGACCCATAACATGTTCTAACAATTCGGCTGTTTTTTGAGGTTGTGCAGATAAAAGAACAGCACCACCAAACCCTTTAATTGCTACTTCTGGCGTGACTTCTCCAAAACTCCAAGTATTGAATTCGCCCTCTTCTCTTTCAACTAATTCTAAATGCAAACCATGTGGATCATCAAATTCTAAATACTGCTCTCCAAAGCGAGTCATCTTTGTATACGGAACATTGAATTTTTCTAATCTATTTTCCCAAAATTCCATGGCACCTTTTGGTACGACATATGAAGTAATGCCTACTTGACCGTCTCCAATAATTCCTTGACGAGCACCTGGCCATGGGAAAAATGTAATAATTGTTCCAGGTTTTCCTCCTCCATTACCAAAATAAAGATGGTACGTACCTGGATCGTCGAAATTCACTGTTTGTTTAACTAAACGTAAGCCTAATACACCAGCATAAAAATCTACATTTTCTTGCGGATGCCCTACAATTGCTGTAATGTGATGAATCCCCATTGTTTTCTTTTCCATTTTGCCCACTCCTTTTTTATTTTGTTATAAAAGCTGTTTATACACTAAAATTCATTATTCATTTTGTCCATACTGCAAAGTAAAATCCATCATTACGTTCGATATCTCGAATTCGAGATAATTTATAAAAAAATATCAAATCCATCTAAATTTATATTAAATCTTAATTTATCTTGAATTCAAGATTTATTATAAGTTAATTATTTTCTATTGTCAATAAGTTCCTTATTTCATTATTTTTTTACTTGATTACCTTTGTTCTCAAATAAAAAAGTCATACAAATGTATGACCTTTAAAAAGCATTTCTTTCACTTTTTATCCCGATTGTTACAGGCTAATAATGAGTATAATGCCCCGAACCGATTAAAGTTTACTTGATTTACTTATAGGAAACAATTCCGAAAGTAGGAATACCCTTCCAGCCTCATCTTTAAACACAATATGCTCCCTCGTTAAATGTCGTGGGCTCCTTACCCCCGCTGCTGCCGCTAATGCAAACAAGCTATATCTCATGCTTATTATATAATTCATTACCCGCCATTTCTTTTCATACGGATCTAACGCTTTTTGATAGTGCGGATTCGTTGTCGCAACTCCAGATGGGCATTGTCCGGAATTACATTGAAGCGCCATAATACAACCACTTGCCATCATAAATCCGCGGGCTGAATTTACAGCATCTGCTCCAATCGCTAAAGCAATCGCCACTTTATCTGGTGTGATTAATTTACCTGATGCAAATACTTTAAACTTGTTACGGACACCATAATGAGTTGCTGTATCAATAAATGTAAGTAATGCTGGAATAAGCGGAATCCCCATACTATCTGCCATCGATTTATAAGTTGCACCTGATCCACCTTCTGAACCATCAATTGTAATAAAATCCGGATAAATATTTAATTCATTCATTGTTTTTAATAAATCTTCCAAAGCCCTTTGCTGTCCAATTACAATTTTCATCCCGACTGGTTTACCACCTTTTTCTTGCAACTGCTGAATAAAATAAAGTGTATCCGCTGCATTATTTAAAAATGAAAATCGATTCGGTGAATTAATCGTCTCTCCTTCTCGTACATTCCGAACAGAAGCAATTTTCTCATTGACTTTTTGTCCCTCTAAATGACCACCACGTATTTTAGCACCTTGCCCAAATTTTAATTCAAACGCTTTAATATTACTTTCTTTTGATTTCTCAATAAATTCCTTCATAGAAAAATTACCGTCCTCATCACGGTATCCGAATAATCCTGGACCAATTTGCGCAACAATATTCGCACCTGTATGTAAATGTTCTGGAATAACGCCACCTTCACCAGTATTAATCCACGATCCTCCAGCCATTTTTGCACCGAAACCAGTTGCTAAAATATAATTTTCTCCAATCGCACCGTAAGAAGTAGCCGATGCCCCAAACATGCCAAGTAGTTTCCATGGATATTTCCGATTTTCACCGACGATAATGGCATCGTCTTCTTCATATAACCAAAGATTTGTTGTATCCGCTGTCAATTTCTCTCTTCTTGAAAATACCCCCTCTTTATGAATCACATACTTTTTACCTTCTCGCTCTTGCAAAAGATTCACACTTAATTCCTCAGTTAATATTGGAAACAATGTATTAGCAATATAATAACCAGAAGCTTCAAAATCTCTTTTTGACCCGAAACCAAGTATTTCAGAACGATATTTCGCTAAAAGCATCACACTTTGGAAATCATAACGTGAAAAAGGCTTTCCATCCGTATCATGATCAAACCAATATTGCCTAAATTCGGGTCCTATCTTTTCAAGTAAGTAGCGCATCCTTCCTAAGTATGGATGCAGTTTTAATATAGAATGATGCGTCCGTTTTTTTATAAAAAATGTAATGATAAAAAAGACGATTAAAAGCAACATTAAAAGTAATAATATACTAATGATAACGAGTAGCGTTTCACTCATCCCGTTTCCCCCTAAGAAATCCCATAATAAAAGGAGAACACTCGATGTGTTCTCCTTTTATCTTTATTCACACTAATGTAGCAAGATGCTCTTTCGCGTCATATTCAACTAAACTTTCGGCACGTTTAATGCGATGAACAAAGTCTGGATTAGCAATTAGCGGTCTTCCGAATGCCGCTACATCAATTGTTCCCTCTTGCAATGCTTCTTCTGCCTCTTTCGGATTCAAATTCCCTACTCCTACGATAGTACCATCCCAATATTTTCTTACTAATTGATGAAAATTCTTTCCGTCAGCAATAACTTGCGTATAATTCATCGTTGAAGGATGAATCATCGTTAATCCAACTTCTTTAAACATATTTACGAATGTTTCAATCGCAAGTTCAGGATTTTCCCACATATAAGTAGGGTTATCACCTTTAAAGGCAGAGAAGCGAAGAAGTGTTTTATCAGCTCCAACAGCTTCTATTACAGCCTCAGTTACTTCTTTCATAAATGTTAACCTTTGCTTTAATTCACCGCCGTATTTATCAGTACGCTTATTCGCAAATTCATAAGTAAATTGATCGATTAAATATCCGTGTGCACCGTGAATTTCTACCCCATCAAATCCTGCTTCTATCGCATTTTTGGCAGCTTGTGCGTATTGACCGATAACTTCTTTTATTTCTTCTATTGTCATAGCTTCTGGTGTATCAAACGGTTTACGAAAACGCGGAACATTTCCTTCTGCAGCAATTGCTGACGGAGCTTGCGGCAATTGACCACCAATTATTTCGTGATGGCTCATACGTCCAACATGCCATATTTGAGCAATAATCGTTCCGCCTTCTTTATGTACCGCCTCTGTAACAGGTTTCCAAGAATCGATTTGGGCTTGTGTATAAATCCCTGGCACCCCTGGATTCCCTTTTGCTCTTGGGCTAATAACGATTCCTTCTGTAATAATTAGCCCAACCCCATCCGCGGCACGCTTACGGTAATACTCTACTACGTCAGCGCCAACTACTCCAGTTTCATTGTCTGCAAAACATCTCGTCATCGGTGCCATTGCAATACGATTACGAAGAGACCAAGATCCAATTTGAATTGGATCAAATAACTTCGTCTTTTCAACATATTCAAAAGATCCCCAAGCGTTTATATTTGTTCCTTCATAAATACTTGCCGTTTTATTATTTGAACTTGTCATTTTTCTTCCCCCTAAAAAAATCTTACTATAATTGCATCATACTTACTTTTAGATAGTAACGTCAATTTATACGCTTTTACCATAAAACATTCGAATATCAAAAAAATAGAATGATATAAATAAACTAAAAAAGGTTTCCTTAGGAGGAAACCTTTTTTAGTTAACCATATATGGCTGTCAACTCGTTTATCTCTTTAATATAAAGAAGCCCTTATCAATAGAAGTGAAAATGGTTCAGTATTCTTCTAAAAATAATAACTTATATATACCTAAAACAATGAAAGCCCTACCTCTCTTTCATCCTTACGGCTCCTCGTCCGTGCCAGTGTGAATCAGGATTGCAAAAATCAAGTAACTATTTTATCGAAGTGTTGAATTAAACTTCGAACATTCGTAAAAGAAATTTAAAATAAAAATGGATTTGAATGTAGTAATAACAAAAGAGGTTAATGCTCTAAAAGTGGTTTGAAAGAGTTGAATGTCTTTGAAATAATTGATTGTCTATAATTATGTTCCCAAAAAATTCAAGATCTTTTTTGGGATGTAATACATTATTTGTAATGAACCTTAACAAAAGCTTTTTATCTGATTTTCTGTGATACCTTCAATTAATCCCAGTTCACTAATCAAAAATTCATGTGCGTTATCTAACATTTTCTTTTCGCTTGCATTAAGTGCTTTTTCTTTCTGTATACGCATTAAATCACGTACAACTTCAGCACCTTCTTGCATTTTACCCGTTTTTATTTTATCAGTGTTCACTTTATACCTTTGTTTCCACGTAAGTAATCTATCTGATTCTCCATGCTGAAAAATATCTATTATGTGTATTAATGCCGTTATATCCGTAACTGGTCGTATATTTGAATTCAATATTTTCCCTTCAGGAATCATTATTTCCATATTACTAGCCGACATTTTTATAACATAATACTGTTGTTTTTTTCCTGCGATTTCCTTCTCTTCTATGGCTTTAATTATACCTGCTCCCTGCATTGGATAAACAATGTTATCGCCAATTTGAAACAAATAATCCACCTCCATATATGGTAACCTTCTCAATCTTAACACACATTCGTTTTTTTAGCAAAATTTTTATTTTATCATAAAAATATTTTTCATGTCAATACTTTTAAACTAAGAAAATGAACCCGTAAAATCACACTAAAAACCCGCAATTTTGTTAACTTTTCCACACATACATGCATTCTAGTTTCACATTCTCTTTTAACATAAAAAACACATTACTACATATGAGTAGAAATGTGTTTTTTATAAGGCATAGGCAAACATTCTCTTTTAATTTTCCGCCTATATACTAACCTGCTTACGAACTGTTTCTCGCGCTAAAAGAAAACCCATAATCACTTGCGCTGCTACTCTACTCGTCATATCCCTGAAATCAAGAGTCGGATCAATTTCTACTATATCCAGCCCTTGAACGAGTGGCTCTTTGCCAAGGAATTCCATCGCATCGAGTAAAGTCGCACTATCCATCCCTCCAGGGCCAATCGCTGGACAACCCGGTGCAAACGCTTGGTCAAGTACGTCCATATCAAGAGAAATGTAAATAGACCTCACACCTTGTTTTCTTAAAACTTCAATACTTTCTGAAATAATATCTTTTATTTCTCGCTCTCTTACATCTTTCATTGTATACACTGTCACACCGTGCTCTTTCGCATATTTATGGTAAGCACGTGCATTTGAAAAATTACGAATTCCAATTTGAACGAGTTGTTTCCCTGTAATAACATCATTTTCTAGTAAACTACGGAACGGTGTGCCATTTGATGGACCGCCATCATCTAAATTACGTAAATCATGATGGGCATCAAATTGAATAATACCGACCTTCCCTTTACTATTTGCAAAACCACTTATACTCGGAAAACTAATCGAGTGATCACCACCAAGAACGATTGGTATCATTTTCGGGTTTACTTTCGTTAAGTGACCAACTGTTTTCGCAATTCTGTTATGACTTTCTTTTATATCTGTCACATGCATCGTAATATCACCACAATCATATAAGACACTTTCTCTCATATCGTGTTCTTCTGTAATGGCGTACGTGCTATATGCATCTAACATTGAACGGATCGTTTTCGGTGCAAAACATGCTCCTGAATGACTAATAGATGGTTTAGAAAGAGGTGCACCAATTAAGGCTGCACCGAATATTTCTACGCCTTCCTCCCAATCTTTAATCATCTCACTCCATTTCGTTACTTCACAATCGATAAACTTTGCATTTTTCTTTAAATAGTGGCCGTGCTCCAAGATTGTTCACCTCTTGTATATGCAATATTACCATTCTTCCACACTGTATTCACATGACTTACGCCGTAATGATACGGCACGTAAGCATAATTGTAAGCATCCCATAAAACTAAATCTGCCTTACGACCAACTCTAATTTTCCCAGCTACATCACCACGATTAATTGCATAAGATGAGTTAACTGTTACCGCATTCCAAACTTCTTCTGGCGTCATTTTCAGTTTTAGCATTGCAATGCTCATAATAAGCTGAATGTTTTCAGTTGGACAGCTGCCTGGGTTAAAGTCTGTAGCTAAAGCTACTGCAACACCTTCATCGATCATTTTTCGGCCGCGTGCAAAACTTTCTTTATTTAAATAGAAAGTTGTTCCTGGTAATAATGTTGCTACTGTGTTCGAGTTCGCAAGCATTTCAATTCCTTTATCAGAAGCGCCAACTAAATGGTCCGCTGATGCTGCACCGATTTCAGCCGCTGCTTCCGCCCCACCAAGAGGGTCAATTTCATCTGCATGAATTTTCACATCAAAGCCAAGCTCTTTCGCTTTTAATAAAAATTCTTTTGATTCTTCTACAGAGAACACACCTGTTTCGCAGAAAATATCGACAAACTCAGCTAATTGCTTCTCTTTCATTTCTGGTAATAAATCTAACATCCATTGTAAAAATTCTTTCGATTTTCCTTTATACTCTTTCGGAACTGCATGAGCACCTAGAAATGTTGAAACTAAATCGATTGGATGCTCTTTTTGTAATTGTGCAGTTGCCTCTAATTGTTTCCATTCCGTCTCATCATCTAATCCGTAACCACTCTTCGCTTCTACAGTTGTCACACCGAAAGATAGCATGCGGTCTAAATGGAATTTCGCTTTTTGAACAAGTTCTTCTTTCGCTGCCTGTTTTGTTGCATTTACAGTCGAAAGAATACCTCCGCCTTGTTCTAAAATTTCTAAGTACGGAACTCCTTGTAATTTCAGTGCGATTTCATTTTCACGAGATCCACCAAATACAAGATGAGTATGCGGATCAACAAGACCAGGAGAAACCATTTTCCCGCCGCAATCAATAACTTCTTTCGCCTGAAATCCTTTTGCTTCTTCCGCTGTTCCAACGAAAGTAATTACACCATTTTCAATTCCAACCGCACCGTTTTCAATAACAGGAAGCGTGTTCATCGCTTCCCGTCTTAACAAGCCATCTTCTTGATCCATTGTTAGTAATTGACCGATATTTATTAGTAAAGTGTCCAGCATGTTTCTTCCCCCTTATTTCATCATTGGAATGTTAACGCCTTTTTCTTTCGCAGTTTGAACCGCTAGGTCATATCCAGCATCTACGTGACGAACAACACCCATACCAGGATCAGAAGTTAATACGCGCTCAATACGTTTCGCTGCTGCTTCTGTTCCATCTGCAACGATAACCATTCCAGCGTGAAGTGAATACCCCATACCAACGCCACCACCGTGGTGAACTGATACCCAGCTCGCACCGTTTACACTGTTAATTAGTGCGTTTAAAATTGGCCAATCTGCTACTGCATCACTACCGTCTTTCATCGCTTCTGTTTCACGATTTGGAGATGCTACTGATCCGCAATCTAAGTGGTCACGACCGATAACGATCGGTGCTGACAATTCGCCATTTGCAACCATTTCATTAATGATGCGGCCAAACTTCGCACGCTCCCCATAACCAAGCCAACAAATGCGTGATGGAAGACCTTGGAACTCAACTTGCTGACGAGCCATACGAATCCAATTACATAAATGCTCATTATCTGCGAACTCGCGCAAAATAACTTCGTCTGTTTTATAAATATCTTCTGGATCACCAGAAAGAGCTACCCAGCGGAACGGTCCTTTTCCTTCACAGAATAACGGACGAATGAATGCTGGAACGAATCCTGGGAAGTCAAAAGCATTTTTCAAACCTTCATCGAAAGCAACTTGACGAATGTTATTTCCGTAATCAAACGTAATTGCGCCTTTTTCTTGCATAGCAAGCATTGCTTCCACATGTTTTTTCATACTTTCTTTTGATAATTGTACGTAACGTTCTGGATCTTCTTCACGAAGTTTCGCAGCTTCTTCTAACGTATAACCTACTGGAATATAACCGTTTAATGGATCATGAGCAGATGTTTGATCCGTAACTAAATCCGGGATAATATTACGATTTACTAGCTCAGGTAAAATTTCTGCTGCATTTCCTAACAATCCAATTGAAATAGGCTCTTTTTTCTCTTTATACTCTTTCGCAACAGTTAATGCTTCTTCTAACGATTCTGTATACATATCACAATATCTCTTTTCAATACGACGATCGATGCTGCGCTTATCTACATCAATAGCAATTACAACACCGCCGTTCATCGTTACAGCAAGAGGTTGTGCACCACCCATACCACCTAAACCAGCAGTAAGTGTTAATGTACCTTTTAATGAACCATCGAAATGTTGACGTGCCGCTTCACCAAATGTTTCATATGTTCCTTGTAAAATCCCTTGTGTTCCAATGTAAATCCAACTACCAGCTGTCATTTGTCCGTACATCATAAGACCTTTTTTCTCTAGTTCACGGAAGTGATCCCAGTTTGCCCACTTCGGTACTAAGTTTGAGTTCGCTAAAAGAACGCGAGGCGCATCTTCATGTGATTTAAAAATTACTACCGGTTTTCCTGATTGAACAAGTAACGTTTCATCGCTTTCTAACGTTTTTAACGAATCTACAATCGCATTGTAGCTTTCCCAGTTACGAGCTGCACGGCCAATTCCGCCATATACAACTAATTCTTCTGGTTTTTCAGCAACTTCAGGATCTAAATTGTTCATTAACATACGAAGTGCAGCTTCTTGAACCCACCCTTTCGTTTGTAACTCAGTACCTCTTGGCGCGCGAATTGTTTGTTGTACTTTTTCCATTTCAATCTCTCCCTTTTCTCATTTTATAGTGCCGCGTTTACATTCAATCTTTCTTTTATCGAATAATTCGTTTTTAACCAATGCGCAATATTTTCAATATCTGTTGAGAATATGCGATCATTTGTAATAGAAGGCACTTGCTGACGGCCTTGATGATAGAACATTTTCGTCACTGTACTCATTTTTTCAATACCGCGATATTCTGCTGCTTGCATCGCACAAATCATCTCAATGGAAAGAACGCGTCTTACATTTTGAATAATTTGATGTGCATGACGTGAAGCGATTGTTCCCATACTTACGTGATCTTCTTGGTTAGCTGATGATGGAATAGAATCTACACTCGCCGGATGTGCTAACGTTTTGTTTTCTGAAACGAGTGAAGCTGCTGCATATTGCATAATCATTGCACCTGACTGAAGTCCTGGCTCTGGACTTAAAAATGGTGGTAAATCATTTAACTGCGGGTTTACTAAACGCTCAATACGACGCTCTGAAATATTTGCCAGTTCTGCCATTCCTACTTTTAAGAAGTCCATCGCAAATGCAATCGGTTGACCGTGGAAGTTACCACCTGAAATTACTTTTTCCCCGCCATCAAAAATAAGTGGATTATCTGTTGCTGCATTCATTTCAATTTCTAATTTTTCTTTCACATAATTTAAAACTTGCCAAGAAGCACCGTGTACTTGTGGGATACAACGAAGGGAATATGCATCTTGTACACGAAGTTCTCCTTGTTTTGTCACTAACTTACTATCGTGGAGAATGTCACGAATTCTGCTTGCTACTTCCACTTGCTCTTTATAACCACGCGCTTTATGAACATTTTCATCAAATGCATCAATAATGCCTTGTAACCCCTCAATTGTCATGGAAGCAATTAATTCCGCTTGATAAGCCGTTGCTTCTGCTTCTATATAAGAAAGAACTCCTTGTGCTGTCATCGCCTGCGTACCATTGATTAATGCAAGACCTTCTTTCGCTTCAAGTTCAATTGGCTCAAGACCTTCTTCTGTAAGAGCAACCATTGCATGGACTCTTTTCCCTTTATAGAACACTTCACCTTCACCTAATAATACGAGCGCAAGATGCGATAAAGGTGCTAAATCACCACTCGCACCAAGTGAACCTTGTTGCGGGACAACTGGGTGAATTTTACGATTTACAAATTCAAGAAGCATATTTACAACAAGCGGTCTAACACCTGATACTCCTTTAAGCATCGTGTTCGCTCGTAAAATTAACATACCGCGCGATACTTCTTCCGGGAATGGATCACCTATCCCGCATGCATGTGACTGAATTAAATTATGTTGAAGTGCCTTTACATCATCTTTTTGGATAAGCACATCACTAAACTTTCCAAATCCAGTTGTAATACCGTAAACGACTTTTCCGTCCTCTACAATTTTCTCAACTACTTCGCGGCACTCCGCTACCTTTTGCATACTAGTTGGACAAGCTGTTACACCTTCCCCTTCAAGTAACAACCTCTTCATTTCTTCAACTGTCAATGTGTGTCCTGTTAACGTAATCATCATTTTTCCTCCTTAAAAAGGCAAAAGGGGACCTTATCTTTTTAAGACAGACTTCTGTCCTAAAAAGTAAGGCCCCCTTCTAACTAATAGACTATGGGCAAATCATATGTGATTAATTCCTAAACCAATCGCCTCATGCTCAGATCCTTTTACAGGTGCACCAATCGTTCCATATAATGCAACAGCAACCCATTCGCCTTCTTTTTTCCCGTCGTATGGTGTACCGCGCACAATCGCAAAACGAAGTCCTACTGTACGAAGAACGTCTGCTAACTGAATTTGACCTCTCGTCACTCCGTACAAAGCTTCCATTATTGCATGATAAAGTGCATGCGTTTCTCTGTAAACGTCTGTTTCAATAACTTGGTTGCTTTTAGCCGCTGTTTCCATTGCTGCTACAACCTTTTGCGAATTCATAGAACCCACTTTCCCCGTACAATATTTCCAACCTTTTGGAATAGATAATACAGGGCTTTCATTCTCATCCGCAAGTGCCAACAGCATGGCCATACGACCAATTCGATGTGTTCCTTGAAGAAGCATGTGACTCTCTCATTTCTTTTTAATTATTTGAATATTTCTTAATTTAAGAATATATGAAAACGGTTAAATCGTCAATAGTTTAAAATCATATTTAAACATTTTTTTAACTCCCCTAATTTGTGTACACAAATTATTTACACATTTTTTCTAGACATGCTATAGTCTCACTAACAGATGCAAAGGGGCGAGATTTCAGTGACAAAACGAAAAGATATTCATTTTCGAATTGAAGAAAAATTACTTGAAAGGTTTGAATCGGCACTCCATTACGAAGGTTTAAAGAAAACAGATGTATTAACACATGCGATTCAACAATTTTGCACGAAGGTGGAATGTGAAAAATTGAATGATGTAAAACGCCAATACAACGTCAGCAACCATCTACAAACACGTATCGATACGCATAAACGTTACGAAGAAAAACGAGTGGATTTAGATGAAGTCGTCATTGAACATTTACAACTTCAAGGGGAAGAAAAAATATTAGAGGTTGGTTGCGCTAACGGGAAATTTCTTTCCCTATTACAAATCACTGGTCATAAAGGCCAATTAATCGGGTTTGATCAATCGAAAACTATGCTTTCTGAAGCCGCTAAAAGGAGTAATAGAATTGAATGGAAACAGGGTGATGCTAGTAAACTTCTATTCGAATCTAATTGTTATGACTGGATAATCGCAAGACATATGTTATACCACGTGAAAGATGTTAAGAAGACACTTCAAGGTTTTTATAAAATCATTCGTCCCGGTGGTGCACTTTTCGCCACAACAAATTCTAAAGTTTCATTGCCTCGCATAATTAAAGTATGCAACAACATGCTAGACGCATTTGATTTACCGAAAACATCTCCAGCAGTCGCCCCATTTTGTTTAGAAAATGGTAAAGAGATACTACAATCTACTTTTCCGATTGTTGAGGAAACAATTATTCACAATGCACTCGTTTTTCATCACGCTACTCCGATCGTAAACTATATTTCTAGCATGTTCCCATCGCTGAATATACCTGATAATGTGTATCTTCACGCCGAAATAAAGGAATGGCTAAAAGAAGAAATAAACAAGGAATTATCTCTTCATAACGGTATATGGCGCGATCCAAAAACGTTAGCAATTTATCAATGCAAAAAGGAAGAAAGCTAGCATTTGCTAGCTTTTACACGTTTTCTGATAAAAGATTCTCCATCACCACATTGCCCTTACCACAATAAAAATTTGTATTATGTTCGTCTGCTACTCCAAAATAAGAGGCAATCGCTATTCCGAATGGTACAAATGCATGTCCTTGTGCTGTGATAATATTCGATTGCTGCACAATTTCTTTATATACAAAGTTTTCTACTGGAAAACAATCTAATTTTTAATAATCTATAGTCGCTGTATAAGAAATTTCTTTGAATAAACCCGCTTTTGCTAACGCGTACGGTCCAGCACAAATTGCAGCTACTAATTTTTCTTGTTCAGAAAATTGACGAATGATTGAAAAGAGAACTTCTGCATCTTTCATATGTACTGCGTCTCCACCTGGAATAAGTATTCCTTCATACTCTTCTACGCGCACTTCGCTTAATTCTATATGTGGCTACACTTGCAAACCTGTTCACTTCTAATCAATTCTTTCGTTAAGCCCGCTGTAATGATTTCATATTTGTTTTTTCAACAATGCCGTTGCTACCGTTATTTCAAACCCCGCAAATGTTGGGTATACGAATAATAATACTTTCGTCATAGTCCTCTCTCCTTTAGCCATCCTATAAAATATGCTTCTAATTCGTCCACTGATAATGTATTCGTGTCCACATAAGTTACAGGAAATTGTTTATACCATTCTTTTTCATTTTCTACTAATTTAAATTGTTCCTCAAATGTACTTCGAGTTCTCGCCCTATCATTATGTTTTCTATCATATAAACTCTCTTTCGAAACATCTAAATAAAAAATTGCATCCGAACGACATTCTCTTAATTTGTGCAATTCATCTTTTAATTCTGTTTCTATATCCCACTCTTCTCCTATTAATTTCGGATAAAAAAGTGTATAGAACTCAATATCTTCTGGTCCACGATCAAAAATCACAGTCGATTCCTGGATATTTTGAAACTCTTTTATTTTTGCTTCCATAAACATTTTTTGATTTGCTATAAAACCCTCTTTTGAATTCATATCTAAATTCAATTCTTTTCGCTTTTCTACAATTGGATATGGATTTTCATATATAACTGATAGCCCATATTGCTCTAGCCTTTTGGCCAATGTTGTTTTTCCACTTGCCATAGGCCCTTGAAGTGAAATTACGTATGCCATCCCTCTCATTCCCTTTTCCTATAATACATTGATAATATACAGAATTTTGAAAACTATCAACAAAATATATATCATCTTGTTTCTTATTCTTATCTAACTTATAATAAAAAATAGAGATTATGACGGACGCAAAAATAATGTAAGCTTGGAAATCCAAGCTTACATTATTTTTTGCTTTCCCTTTTCTTATAAAAAGAGTATACTAGATTAGAACGTATGTTCTTAACAATTACATACAGTAAGGAGATAGAACAATGGTATACGATACAAAGGCAATTTCTTGGAATGAATCTTTAAAACAACTTCAACGCCGCTATACAAACAAACAAGTTGACCGAAAAGAATTTGAAGATATTGAACTGATGGAATTCTTCCGTGATAACGACTACATTCCTTTACCTACACATATAAGCGGCCTATCAACAGCGCGTTTTACTTCTTACTCTATTTTCACAACTGAAGATAAAGATCGTAAAGTTGGCACACTAATCATTGAATATGTAGAAGATGATAATGATAACTTATGTGTTGAACAACTATACTTTGTTTAAATGATAACGCTTGGTCAAAATGACCAAGCGTTCTTGCTTTCTATGAATCTAACTGTTTATAATATAAACAAATACTGCTTTCGTTAAAGGAGGGCATACGATTGCTTGAAGGATGGTTTAGTTGGTTTATAGTCGTTTGGACTGTTGTATTATTAGGACTTATGTCTATTGGTGGATATTTCATGTTCAGAAAATTCCTAAAACGATTACCAAAAGAAGACGGTATGTCCATTTTAGATTGGGAAGAACACTATATAAATAAAACGAGACATTTATGGGCTGACGAACAAAAACAATTGTTAGAAGAGCTTGTAAGTCCTGTTCCAGAACTATTTCGCGATGTTGCCAAATCAAAAATTGCTGGCAAAATCGGAGAACTTGCATTACAAGAAAATGCCTCTCAAATTACACAAGACTTAATTATTAAAGGATATATCATTGCCACACCAAAGCGTGACCATAAATTTTTAGTTAAAAAACTGCAAGAGAAAGAAATTGATTATTCCGACTACCAATCTTTACTCGCAAAGTAACTTCACATTATTTAAAAAAAAGACAGCATCTTTGACGCTGTCTCTTTTTATTTTATACATATACATTTTTCAAGTTAGCTTCATATCTTTTTCATTATAAAAACCATCTTCTTTTTCCATTTCCTTCTGTAATTTCGTAAAGGAACGGTACATCGCGATTCTCCATGACACAATCATTGCAAACGCAAGTAAGAAGAACATGCCACTAAGTTGTCCTAAATCAAGAGATTGGCTTAAGTATGTTTTAAATACAATACGCACTACAAGTAATCCAATTAATATAAAAACAAATGCTTTTGAACGCTTCAAATAAATCTCTTGTCCTCTAATTTCAAATTTAGATGTTTTAATAAGAAAAATAGAGAAAAATAAACCAACACCAATTGCTTCTAACATTTCTGCTGGAGTTAATCGAAATTCTGGAAAAACATACATCAATGCTCCCGTGCTCATAAAAAATGGCGGAAGTATAATTTTTTTCAATGTTGCAGGTTTCTTAGCTGCTTTTAAACGAATAAACATCGCACCGACAGCCATACAAACAGCAACAATACTTGATAAAAGAACTATGTTCATATTTTCTCATCCTTTTTTGTGGCTATATGCAAAATATACTTTCATTATATGCTTTTCCGTTAGTATTTCCAACATTTTCACAGAATAATACTAAAAACCGGTAAAACCACCAAATAAACTTGAGAAATATACGATAATTTTCGTCATCCAGTTAAAGTATAGGAAGATACCCATGACAATCATAATGTATCCTCCGACTTTCATGAAGGCCATACTATTTCTTTTAATCCAAGACATTTTCGTAATAAAGAATGACAGTACGAAAAACGGGATAGCAAATCCGAGTATGTAAGCAATCATATAAATCATTGCTGATTCTGGGTTTGTTGCTGCTAATCCAATTACGGACACTAAAATAGGTCCAGTACATGGCGTCCATCCTGCAGCAAAGGCCAATCCAATTAGAACGGATCCAAAATAGCCACTCGGACGATTTTTAAATGTAAATTTACGGTCTTGCATTAAAAACTTCGGCTTAAACACACCGACAATAATTAAACCGAACACGATGATAAATATACCACCTAACTGTCTAATTAAATCTTTATAATCCGTAAAGATACCTCCGATAAAACTTGTACCAAATCCAATTGCCATAAATATAATTGAAAATCCAAGTAAGAAAAACGCTGTATGTATCATACTTCTTTTGCGAAGCATTGCATTTTCTTCTTTCAATTCAGAAACCGACATACCTGTTATGTACGATAAAAATGCCGGATAAAGCGGTAAGCAACATGGGGAAATGAATGATAAGAACCCAGCACCAAACGCTAAAAAAACACTAATATCTTGCATGATTCCACTCCTCTCCTTAAATATTGTAGCAAAAACACATAAAAATACTATGAACAATTCGTGAAATTACTTTTCCAACGTGATAATAAGAAAAACTACCTTTTCACATAGTTTCTAATAAAGTGAAACTTTAATCAGTGGGGGGTTCATCCCCACTAATTATTAGTTGAACCAATGGGGCGTTTACGGGCAGTTGATTTCCTACCTAACTTCTTTTCTCCAGCCGAATTTTGAGGTGGGAGTCTTACCGTCCACAAATAGTGGATAAAACGTTTTCATTTCCTTCTATTATATAGAAAAATCTCAATTGGATTATGAAACTCCTTTAATTGTTATTAACATAACAAAGGTAACATAGTTTCTCAAATGATTAGCACGTTATAGGTACGTCTATATACATATTGATTCAAAAAATATTTTTTTCAAATGCTGTCTTTATACAATACAAAGCTGTTTTTACAATACTTTTATAATTAATAATTTCAAGATTATGCATAAATATCATACTTTTATTATTATTCTATAAAATGTCACACTTTTCTTTTATTTGACCCTTCATTTTTAATTTTGTATACTTCCCTCTAGATATATTTTCGTTACGGAACAACTTCATATAGATGGGAGGAATTTTTCATGCTTCGTTATTCTCTTTTAGTTTTATTAGGAGCGTGTAGTTATGGAATTTTAGCTATTTTTGTTAAACTTGCATATGCAGAAGGATTTTCACTTGGAGAAGTAATTGGCAGCCAATATTTGTTCGGTTGGATTATTTTGCTTGCTATTACACTTCTATTTTCTAGACACCGTGTTCCATTAAAACAAGCGTTAATTTTATTCGTTGCAGGAACATCTGCAAGTTTTACTGGGATTTTTTATTATGCTTCATTAAAAACTGTACCAGCATCTATTGCAATTATTCTTTTATTCCAATTCGTTTGGGTCGGAATTATCATTGAAGCAGTCGCAACAAAAACATTGCCTTCAAGAGAAAAAGTTATTTCCGTTATTTTCTTACTTGTAGGTACATTTTTATCAAGTGGTTTACTAGAAAAATCAGCAGGTGATTTCGATACGACTGGAATTATTTTAGGTTTATTATCTGCTGTTACATTCGCAACATACATTTTCGTGAGCGGAAAAGTGGCTGTTGAAGTACCTTCATTACCACGTGGGGTCCTTTTAATGGCTGGCGCTTTAACTTTAGTAATGATCGTATTCCCGCCAACATTTATTATGAACGGTGCCATTTCTCAAGGACTTTGGAAATATGGCTTAGGATTAGGAATATTTAGTATCGTTATTCCGTCTATTGCCTTTACAATTGGTATTCCAAAAATCGGTTCTGGCTTAGCGACTATTCTTGGTGCAGCGGAACTACCAGTTACAACAATTATGTCTGTATTCGTTTTAAAAGAAGCTGTACTATCTTCACAATGGTTCGGTGTATCACTTATTTTAATTGGTATTGCAATTCCGCAAATTGCATATGCAATGCGTGGACGTTATCAAAAACATCATACACATAAAAAAGTGGCAGCATAAACGAGAGAGGATTTTCATTTGAGAATCCTCTCTTTTATTGTTGTATACTTATGGTAATTACTTCACTTAAGAAAGAGGGCATAATACGTGGTACCTATTCCAAATCAACTAATAGAAAAACTTATTTCTATTCGTCGACATTTACATGAGTATCCAGAACTATCATATGAAGAGTTTGAAACAACAAAAGCGATAAAAAATTGGTTAGAAGAAGCAAATATTACTATTATTAATTCCAATTTAGAAACAGGAATTATCGCTGAAATTTCTGGTAATAAAAACGGTCCACTTGTAGCAGTTCGAGCTGATATTGATGCCCTTCCTATTCAGGAAGAAACAGATTTATCATACGCATCAAAAATTCCTGGTAAAATGCATGCTTGCGGACATGATTTTCATACAGCTGCTATTATTGGTGCAGCTTACTTATTAAAGGAAAAAGAATCTTCTCTTAACGGAACTGTTCGCTTTATATTCCAGCCGGCTGAAGAAAGCAGTGATGGTGCTTGCAAAGTTATTGATGCTGGACATTTACATGGTGTGCAAGCTATTTTCGGCATGCATAATAAACCTGATTTATCAGTAGGTACAATTGGTATTAAAGATGGTCCACTAATGGCCGGAGTCGATCGATTTGAAATTGAAATTCACGGAGTCGGTACACACGCAGCTGTACCAGATGCTGGAGTGGACCCTATTGTCGCATCCTCTCAAATTGTTATGGCACTGCAAACAATTGTAAGCCGAAATATAAGTTCATCTCATAGTGCAGTTGTAAGTGTAACAAATATTCATTCAGGAAATACGTGGAACGTAATTCCTGAAAAAGCTACGTTAGAAGGCACTGTTCGTACATTTCAAGCTGAAACACGTGAAAAGATACCAGCTTTAATGGAGCGTATTATTAAGGGCGTTTCTGATGCATTAGGTGTAAAAACAGAATTCCGTTTTTATTCGGGCCCCCCTGCCGTTCATAATGATACAATCCTTACTGATTTATGCACTCAAATTGCAGAGGAAATGGCTCTAAATGTGATCACACCTACTCCTTCCATGGCTGGAGAAGATTTCTCCTTTTACCAACAAGAAATACCAGGTTCATTCGTTTTTATGGGAACGAGTGGTACACATGAGTGGCATCATCCTTCTTTTACAATTAATGAAGAAGCACTACCTATAAGTGCAGAATATTTTGCTTTGCTAGCGGAAAGAGCACTTAAACAATTCTCATAAGAAAAGCCGTTAAGGAGTACTTAACGGCTTTTCTTATTAAGTTAAATCACGTTTTAAAAACACAGTATAGGAAATACCTAAAAATACGAATAAATAAAGTAGTAACATACATGAAGCAAACGGGAATGTTACTCCATCAATAAAACTTCCGCTCTTTGAAATATCGTATAAATTTGTGTTTGCCGGTAATAAATATTTCACCCAGTTATATCTAGTTGCTGCTAATAACACAATATGTCCTGATAAAGCAAGAAATAGCGAAATACCGATCGCACCTCCACTAGATCTTGTTAAAACAGAAATCATAAACGCAAACGCTGCGTACACAAGAGTTGGCAACCACGATAAAACATAATATTTACTTGCTTCTACAAAAATATTTTGTTTGATAATATTTCCATCTTGGAAAATAAACTCACTCCATGCAGGCTGTTGGAATTTATAAATAACAAGCCCACATAAAGTGGAGAAAATCATATTAAATAGAAACAATAAAGCTGCAAATATAACGATTGCTAAAAATTTTGCTGTTAAAATTTTAAATCGACTCGCCGGACGGATCGTTAAAAATTTATATGTTCCCCAGCTATATTCATTCGCAAAAATTGTACTTGCATACACAAGAATAAATGGAAGCAAAATAGGAAATACGATAACACCTGTATCTCTCATGAAAGAAAGTGGAGAACTGCTTGCCGGTGCTGTCTCCGTATCTAAATGCTTCATTTTAAGCTGATATTCCTTTACAAGCTCGTCTCCTGACCTTTCTGCTAAAATAGCTTCTTTTTTCATGCCAAGCTTTTTCTCAATCTCTACTGTACGTTCTGTATAATCTGTTTTCCACCCTTTTGTTTCTGGTTCTAAATACTTTACCGTAACCCATCCTAATCCAATTATTAATACTGCAATAACTGCAAAAGGAATAATCGTTCTTTTACGCTTAAATATTTTATACAGCTCGTTATACACTAAATTAAACAATATCTTTTCCCCCTGTTAATTCTAAAAATTGCTCTTCTAACGTTTTTCTTTCTTCATATACACGATAAACTTGAATATCTTTCTCAAGCAATGTACGAATAACATTTGGGATTTCTTCATCTTTTACATTGATAAGTAGATCATTACCTTTTATTAAAACATTCTGCTCTAACATTTCAGCTGCTTTATTTGCATCATCTACACGTATACGGATTGTCTCCATCTCTTCGCTTTGACTCTGCTGAATATTTTGGGTCGCTACGTATTCCCCGTGTTGAATGATGATCACTCTGTCACACATTAATTCAACTTCTGAAAGTAAGTGACTAGATACAAGAACCGCTTTTCCTTGTTCATGTGCAATTTTCTTTATGTACATCCGCATTTCATGTATACCACTAGGATCTAATCCATTCGTTGGTTCATCTAGTATTAATACATCCGGATCATGAATAAGCGCCTGAGCGATTCCTAAACGTTGTCTCATACCAAGGGAATATGCTTTTACTTTACGGTCAATTACTTGTCCCATTCCTAACAGTTTTACTACTTCATCGATACGTTCTTCGGTCACATTACTATTCATTCGTCCGAAATATGTTAAATTTTCATAGCCACTTAAAAAAGGATAAAATTCTGGCGTCTCAATTACAGCACCAATTTTCGCAGCTGTACTTTCAAATTGCTGTTTCACAGATTGACCATCAATCCACACTTCGCCTTCTGTCATACGGATCATACCGACCATCATTCTCATTAAAGTCGTTTTCCCAGCACCGTTTGGTCCTAGTAAACCAACAACCTCACCTTTTTTCACTTCAAAACTAATATTTTGCACAAGTGTCTTTGAACCGATTTTCTTCGTCAGCCGCTCAACTTTTACAATTGATTGTTCATTTGTCATTCTATACAACCTTTCTTTCCCATTCTTTGTCAGGTCTTTTCACTGTAACATGATTATTTTTATGTGTAAAATAGAAAAAAGCATGATTTCTCATGCCCTTTTCTTGAAATGAAACGAATTTTCATCTTTTAAACTTTGAACAAATCGACAGCATTGCATCATCGATAATAAGACAACAACCATCATAATTATACTAACAACTACTATTGCATATATTGTAATCGGTGCACTATTTATTCCTTGTATCCCTGCTATTTTCATAAAGATAATCGTAAATAATTTCAAAAATAACATCCCATGAACTAAACCGAAAATAACCGCCGCTCCATAAATGAATAATTGCTCCTGACATAATAAACATAGCATTTTATTTCTTTTCATATTCTCTGTTACATAAGATTTAAATTCCTCTCTCCTCACTTGCAAAAGGGAATACGTCATTTTGTATGTAATAAAAATACATATAAAAATCAAAAAAATAAACATAGCATAAAAACACATTTCAAATATACGTATATCCCCTACTTTATCCATTACTACATCATTAAATTGTAGCGATATCATGAAAAACAAAATCATAGTACTCATGGCAACCCACATGAATTGCTTCATCCTTTTGGCAGCAAATGTTCTTATATTTTTTCTCGCTAACCGACATAAAGACATAAATTTCTTCCCCTACCTTATTACATACGCATTCTATACTACTAGTGTATAAAAATATGACATTACAAACATCGCACTTCAATCGGAATCTCTTCTAAGCCTTTAGTCTTAGAAAAACAAATGACATTAATTCATATCCAGATTATAATCTGCAAAAAAGGGGGTTATAATATGCGTATAAAAGTGTTATTCATCTTATTTTTACTTTTCTTTACTAGTTGTAGCCCACTAAAAAATAATAAAGTCGCTTCTGTAGAACCGTACAAGTTAACAAAAGAACTATCTTCTATTTTACAAATGACTCCTATTCAAGAAGGAAATAGCATGTTTTATCACGTTACGCTTAAAAATGATAAAGATGAAAGAAATGCTGTAATTGAATATTATCAAAAGGGTACAAAAGTGAAAGAGATTGCTAACATAGCCTCATCACATTTTTCAAAAAAGAAAATAAAACTCTCTTTCATACCACCACATTTCCAATTTGATAAAGATGTAACAAGAGGAAAAATATTGGTATGTTAATATTGAAGGTAGTTCAATGCTTGCTCCTGAAGAATCACCTCCAGGCGGAAATAGTTCTGCATCTACTACAATTCAATCTGCCAAAAATTTAAGGTACAATCAGAAAATGATTTTAGCTGCTGTAATCCAAACAAATAAAGAAACTGTAAGCGTCCCTACAATTGATGAAGAATCGGGTATTGATCTACTCTTAAAAGAAAACGAACACGTTTATCTATTTAGTATCGAGCCAAAAAACAATAAAGCGGAAATGCAACTCAAGTGCATTTCCGCTTTATTGTTTAATAAGGTGTACTTTTAAACATCTTAATTACATCCATACCCCGCCACTACTACTACTCGTCCTTCTCATCTCCTACTTCTATTCGTTTCTTCTCCCTTGCAATCTTTAAAAACTCTAAAAGCTCTGGATTACTATTCATTTTTTTATAAGCCACCGACATTTCTGCGACGAAATTAGAATCACATAGCTCTTTATACACGACTTCTGTTTTATATAATTTATTTGCCGATACGGGGATAACTGTAATTCCAATCCCTGCTGCTACAAGCCCCATAACTGTTTGATATTCCGTCGCTTCTTGTACAATGCGTGGACTAAATCCAACTTCTCGGCAAAGAGATAAAATTGTATCGTACAACGCCGGCCATACTGGTCTCGTAATAAATACGAACGGTTCATCTCTTAAATCTTCGATATGTATTTCTTCCTTTTCAGCAAGCGGATGTGCCTTCGGTAAACATAATGTACAGGAAAGTTTTTGAATTGGCTCTAACTCCAGCAGCTGCGTTGAAATTGGCGGACGTAAAAATCCAATATCAATTCGATTATCATGAAGCGCATGTACTTGATCCGGTGTTGACAATTCATGTAATGCTACAGACACCCGTGGAAATTTCTTTCTATACTCCCTAACAATTGAAGGTAAAATATCATATATCGCCGCACCTACAAAACCAATTGAAAGTGAGCCAACTTCTCCCCTTTGCGCACTTTGTGCAACTTCTACTGCTTTTTCAATTTGTTCAAACGCTTTTTTTACTTCTTTTAAAAACATTTCTCCTGCTTCTGTTAATTCAACCTTTCTCTTCGTTCTTGAAAATAACATAACTCCCATTTCTTTTTCTAATTGCTGAATTTGTTGACTAAGTGGTGGTTGTGTCATTTGTAAACGAGCAGCCGCTCGTCCAAAGTGTAACTCCTCTGCCACAACAACAAAATATTGCAAATGCCGTAATTCCATTTTGGACACCCTTTTCACTTTCAATTAATACGTCTAATATATTAATAACATATAATTTATATATTAGACAAATATTTTGAATGAACGTATAGTAGAAATTGTTAATTCTTTTTTACAATTTTTATGTAAAAAAAGAAAGAGGTGGTTACTGTATGAAATGGTGGAAGTTAAGCGGACAAATTTTATTATTATTTTGTTTCGCTTGGACAGGTGAATGGATTGCAAAACAGGCACACCTCCCAGTTCCAGGAAGTATAATCGGTATTTTTTTATTATTAATCTCATTAAAGCTTAACCTAGTTAAAAAAGAATGGGTACAGGATGGCGCTGACTTTTTATTAAAAGAACTTATTTTATTTTTCATTCCTTCTGCAGTCGCTGTCATACGCTACAAAGATACACTATCACAATATGGAATCGATCTCATTTTAATTATTATGATTAGTACACTTTGTGTCACTCTCGTTACAGGACTTTTAACAGAATTGCTACTTAAGCGGAAAGGATCAACGCAATGATCGGCTTTCTTTGTTTGTTATTAACACTATTAACATATTGGATATCTAAAAAAATGTATCAACGCTGGAATTGGAGCTTACTTTCTCCTCTTCTCGTCTGTCCCATTATTTTAATTGCTTTATTGCTCGGACTAGACACGCCTTATGAAACATATGAATCTGGTGGCCAATGGCTAACAGAATTATTAAAACCTGCAACAGTTGCTTTTGCATGGCCAATCTATAAATACTTTGATTTATTAAAGAAACACGGAATCGCCATCTTACTTAATGTCATTGTCGGCTCGTTTTTATCAGTTATTACTTCAGCACTACTAGCTAATTATTTTCAAATTGATGCGTCACTAGAACATAGTTTAGCACCGCATATCGTAACGACACCAATTGCAATGGCTATTTCAGAAATGATTGGTGGTATGTCACAATTAACAGCTGTATTTGTCGTTTTAACTGCCTTAACAGGAGCATTACTCGGTCCTTCTCTCATCCGTATTTGCCGTATTAAAACAGCAATTGCAAAAGGCATTATGTTGGGTACGAGCGCAAATGGAACCGGTACGTCAAAAGCATTCGAAATCGGTCCTGTCGAAGGAACAATTGCCAGTTTATCCATGCTTTTAACAGCAGGGGCTAGTTTAGTTATCGTTCCGCTTTTCTTATCTTGGATACATTAAAAAAGCAAGTATTTACATACTTGCTTTTTAATATATATATCGGCATATTAACTCGTAATCCTCCGGAAAAGCTAACGATAATTTTTCAACTTCACGTATCCCTTTCCAATCAATTTCATGTATTAACTCATCAGGATCTTGAATTTTCATATTACCGCCTATTTTTTTAACAAAGTAATAATGAACATACACCGGAATTCCGTATGTAATACCTTCTTTTTCGTATATTTTATTTACAACCTCCACATTGTAACCCGTTTCCTCCCAAACTTCTCGAATACAACATTCTTCTAGCGTTTCTCCCTTTTCAAGTCCTCCACTTGGGACAGACCACCTTTTTTCTTCCCCTTCTTTTCCTTGCAATACCATTAAAACTTCATTTCTGTCATTTATGCAAATAGCTGCCGTACCTATCCATCTCTCCATAAACATCCCTCCCTTACTAAAATTCGCCTTCTTTTTTATTTTCTCCTTAAAAAAAGAGGAAATAAATAAAACGGTGACGAAAGAAGACATCAACTTCATAGACAGTCCCTTCTTAGAAATTAAAAACGGAAGGATGAAATTATGATTTCTAAATATGTTGTGGAATGTGTCTTTTGTGAAGAAAATCGAAAGCCTCGCCAAGCTATCGTCACAGTTCCCGCCACTTCTCAGCTACTAGCTATTCAAAAAGTGCGAGCTGAATGTAAACGTCGCTTCGGAAAAACTTTATTATTGCAAACAGAGATTAAAGAAGAAATAATTTTTGAACAAAAAGAAAGCTGACCATCAATTGGCCAGCTTTCTTATCCGATCATATTTTCACATGAAGATTAGGGGCATCCTCTTTAAGGATCGGGATTTTCCCATTATGTACGTTCCATAATGGTCATCGAACAATATATTTCTATGCAATTAAGTATTGAATAGAATAGGGCAAAACTTGTTCGCATTTTTAGAAAAGGGATAGGGATATAATTCAAGTAGTACTTCGAATACTCGAACTTTACACTCATAATATTAAAGCAAATCCTTTTATATGGGAAATATGAATTACTTACATAATTCATTCGTAAAATATATTAATAGTTTGCTATATTAGTTTTATTCCACCAATAACATACATCCAGCTAACACCGGCGTCATAATCATTGAAAATCTCAGAAGCATGCGTGGTGCGTAATTTGTAAACTTCGCACCGATATATGCCCCTAACATCGTCCCAATTAATACTTGCAATAACAATATATAGTCTAAATACCCTTCCGAACTATATCCAAGCCCGCCTCCAATTGCAATCGGTAATATAACAAGCATAGTCGTTCCTACAGATTGCTGTATCGTTAATCCTAAAAGAACCATTAGTCCAAGTTGTATAAAGGGGGCTGAACCAATCCCGAATGAACCAGCCAAAATTCCAGTAGCTAATCCTAGACATATACATTTCATCAAGTTGTTTTTTGAAAGTTCTTTCTTTCCACATAAGGATAGCTGTTGCTTATTTCGAGACATAATTAATTTAATAAACATAAAAATTGCTGATAAAAATAACATCCCAGCTGTAAACCAATGAAGAAGATGTGCTGGTATAAGTGAACCAAACTTTGAACCGATATAAGAACCAAGCGCTCCAAATCCACCAACAACCCCGCCTATCATAAGTACGACATTTCCTTCACGATAATGACTTATAACTCCAGATAACGTCGTAAATGCCATAGCAGTTAAAGATGTTGCAAGCGCAACGTGAATAGGAATATGAAATACTAAAGTGAGTATCGCGATAATAAATCCAGCTCCCCCAGCTCCAACAAATCCTAATAAAATACCCATTAATAACATCGTTATAATAATTGCCACATACTCTCCCTCCAGTACCCCAATTATCTACTATACGCCCTCTTTTATACAAATAAAAAGCATCCTAGCCGTTAAAGACATATAAAAAATACATTGTAATGTTTGATAATTTATAATAAAGATTGATAAAAAGGTCTATTTTGTAGGGTAATTGCTTATGCATAAAATAACACTAATTTTTTTGTATACTGTTGCTATAAACTCTCGCGAGAGTTTGAAAATAGATTCGCGAATCAACCGGGTTTCCAACCTGATGTGGTGATGAGGTACGAAGCTATTAAGTGCAGTGACATAACTAGGAGGTTTCCACTATGACAGATTTATTTAAAGCTATGGCGTTCCAGCTGAAAACTGAACGACTTGACCTGAATATGTGGGAAGAATCTGATTCAGCCTGGATGAGAAAATTAATTGGCGAACGTGGTGTGAACACGCCACCCCTTGACTCCGTTCGTAGCCAGCTTATCGAGATGCGCAAGAGAGCAGCCGAAAATGGCATTTCCCTTCTCACTATTCGCCGACGAGACGAAGGCGATTTCATCGGATACTGTGGCTTGATTATCGGTCGTTCTACACTTGAAGAACCTGAGATCGCATACGAGTTGTTCCGCAGTGCTCATCGTAAAGGCTATGCGACTGAGGCAGCATCCGTTGTGCTGGACGCTGCGATCGCTACCGGGCGCCACAGACTTTGGTCGACTGTACGCCCTTGGAATGTTGCGTCCTTCCGGGTGCTAGAAAAGATTGGATTTGAGCGGCATCACAGTACGTGGGACGAGCGCGGTGAGATTGTTTGGAACGTACGCAATCTTTAGAGATCCCGACCTAATTCGAAACTACGGAAAAGGAGAAAAGGTCATTCGTTTAAGGGAGAGTCCAGGTAAAGATAAAAGGACTGATTTATCCCCCAATTAGTGACAAACTATAACCGAAGCATTTACTCCAGCTGAAGCAGTAACAAAAAATATTATTGCACGAATTGGGTGCTTATCTTGAATATGATTAAAACGACGATTTTCAACAATCGGGCGTTTTAATTGAGCAACAATCACAAAACTTATCAAACTTTTTTATAAAGGCTTATTAAGTTAATTTAATCAAACTTTGTTCCAAGGCTATAAAAAGAGCCTTTATCGATAATTACTTAGTAATCAAAGATAAAGGCTTTTAATTTCAATGTTTAGCTATTGTTATATATTTAACATTTCGGATACTTTTACTACTTCTCTATATTGAAAATATGTACTCAATCTTGATTAATCAAAATAACAGCAGGACCGGCAACGACTACTCCAGCTACTTCTATCTTTTCAAATTCCTTTACTGTAATTGATATAACACCTTCTCTTTCCATCAATTCTTTACTCAGGACATCAGTCGGTATCGCTTTCACCGTCTTACCTCCTTTTCATTTATACAATATGATAAAAACAACCCAATGCATCTATATATATGCATCACCTCCGCTTTCATTCCTTATTCCATTCAAAAATTATATCTTCCTTCTATAACATATTGAAAAATAAAAAGAAGTTATACAATATATAACTTCTTCCTCTCGCTATATTAATCTCGCTGCACTTTATACTCTATATAATTCATCCGGCTAATCATTTCTCGAATCTTGTCTAATTCTTGTTCTGTATATATTACTTTCCCTGTTAAGATTTCATTTCTGAAAAACGTTACAATTTGCTCCCTATCTTTTAATCTAGGTGTTTCTTCCTTAGAAAGATCTAGTACTTCTTTGCCACTCTCATTATAAAAATATACAATCGGCTTTACGTTTTCCTTTACAATATCAACTTGCATTTCTTTCAGACAATTGTATAAAATATGTGATAATTCCCTCGCTCTATAGACTGGATTCCCTTCATTTTTCACTTGTATCGTTAATGAATCTTTACCTGTAATACATTCAAACGTCTCTTCTTTTTCAACTTCTTGTTGATACTTACCAATTTCATCAATCATAAATGAATATATACTAGCATTTTCTTTCGTTACACCATGAATTAATTTCCCTGTCCATTCTTTCGTCTCAAATAAATAAATACCCGTTTTGCACAAGATGAGGTGATGGATTCGATTATCTTTTATTTCACGGTTATTTCTAATAAAAACATTCGGTATAATATGAAATTCATTATCTAGTATTATTCCTTGCTCTACGAAGCCTTGTTTCATATAATGTAATGTTTCTTGCGTATTCACTTCAGCGCTATTTTTAGTATACTCTCGTAAATCTGCAATTAATTTTTGAAACATATGTATTTCATTACTATGTTTATCTTGCATTTCACTACGTTCTTTACTATGCTGTACCGCTAATTGATTTTTCATCATACGCATATTTTCAAGCTCTCTAGCTGTACTCACTTGTAAATCATTATATTTTTTCTGTTCCATATTTTTTAAAGTTTCTTGTTGTTCTTTATGCTCTGTAATCGTAGCGGCGATTTCACCTTCATACGTTTCGATTGCTTGTTTCTTTTCAAACTCTACTTGCTGGCCCTCTGATTCTAACTGTTTATTTTTATAAAACAGTACGAACACTGCAGCTAATAATATTAAAATTATACCTATTAGCACATAATCCATATTTCTTCTCCTTCGTTTCTATATCTTTTTTAAGTATAGCCATTACATTATACTATGCTATCAACGTACACTTTGTAAAAATTATATATATTTATTAAAAAATGCACCTCATGCGAGGTACATTTTTTTAATAAAATCCCACCTTACATTACTGTGACAGAGTAGTACAGTATACTTTATTGTACACCATACTGAATATAACTCGAATCATAGTATATCCATTCATCTCCACCTAAACCAAGCCAGTCATCTTGCTTACACCATACCCGATATGCCTCACCATGATGTAACTGTCTTATAACATTTCCGTTTAATGATGGAGCATCACGCAAATTCACATTATCACCAGTAATAGTCGCCACATAATGTTTATACTGAATATAACTCGAATCATAGTATATCCATTCATTTCCACCCAAAGCAAGCCAACCATCTTGTTCGTCCAAAACTTTATATGATTCACCTCGATTTAACTGGCGGATTACACTAGATTGTAAAGATGGTCCACTCCGTAAATTTACATTATCACCATTAATTACAGCAACACCGTAGACTGCAGTAGCATTAGTAGGTGGGGAAACATTTCCACCACTTGCTCCATTTCCTTGTAAAGCTTCTAATGAAACAGCTGCTGATACGTCACAATTTCCTCCTACACCTGAAATTTGACCAGAATCTGTGTATTGCCACGCTGTCCACTCTGTCCAGCCACCAGCATCAGCAGGCGGTGTGCTAGAGTATCTGGAAATCCAAAGTGGAATATCACTTAATCCATTAATACCAAATTCATTAATATACCAAACTCCTGTATATAACATTACATTTTTTCCAGTGGCCTGTTTCACATAATTTATGAAACTTCTTGCCCAATTAGATATAGCGGTACCAGTTAAATTACTATTACTCGGATCTGTTGGTGATTCTAAATCTAGAACTGGAATTAAGTCTGTCTGATTGCTTTGTAATATACTTACAAAATATTTCGCTTCTGAAATTGCATCATTTTGTTCTGGATGTGCAAAATGGTATGCACCGATTAATACATTCGCCTTTCGAGCTGCTTGTACATTTTGAGCAAAAGTAGGATCAATAAAATTCACACCTTCTGTCGCTTTTGCATATGCTGCTTGAATACCAGATGCCTTAACTGCATTCCAATCAATATTCCCTTCCCAATGAGACACATCGATAAACGTAACATTTGAACTCGATCTGTTTTGCATATAAAATCTCCTATCAAATTTTTTTATTCCGTATACATACAATATGTACAACTTTAATAAGTGGACACGACATTTATGCTATAGAAGCAAAGAGTAAATATATTTTGTATACAAAGTAAAAAAAGACCTTGTAACTACAAGGTCTTTTGTAAACTCCCTTTATTTTGTAGTAAATACATATTGTAATATAACCCTTGTTCACTCAGTAATTCTTGATGTGTTCCTCTTTCTACAATCTCTCCATCATGCATTACAAATATTTGATCGGCATCTTGAATTGTAGATAATCTGTGCGCAATTGCTATCGTTGTCCGCCCTTTTCGCATTTGTTGCAATGCTGTTTGGATAGCCTCTTCTGTTTCTGTATCGATATTAGCTGTTGCCTCATCTAATACTAATACTTTCGGATTTGTTGCTATCGTTCTAGCAAAAGCAATTAATTGCCGTTGTCCACTAGAAAATGCTGCTCCTCTTTCCACTACTTCTGTTTCATACTGTTCTGGTAATTTTTCAATAAAGGTATTGGCTTGCACAAATTGTGCAGCTTCTTTTACTTCTTCATCCGTAATTTCTTCATTGTACATACGAATATTTTGCTTTACATTTCCCGCAAATAAAAAAGCATCTTGCAATACAAGCCCTATTTTCTTTCTAATTTCTCGTTCTGAAAATCCATCTAAATCCACGCCGTCTATTACAATATTTCCTGACTTAATATTATAAAATCGCATTAACAAATTCATAATGGTACTTTTTCCGCTACCAGTATGCCCAACAAAAGCAACCGTTTGCCCTTGTTTCACGTGAAAAGATACATTTTTTAAAACATCACGCTTTCCATCATACGAAAAAGTAACATCTTTAAATTCAATATCTCCATCAACTACTTGAGGATTCCCATCCCCTTTTTGAACTGGGGCTAAATCTTTCTCATCCATTAAATGAAATACACGTGATGATGAAACAAGTGCCTGTTGGAAAAATGATAATTTCATCATCATCTCATTTACAGGCTGGAAGAAGCGATGAATATAGTTAACAAACGCATATAAAACCCCTACTTCAACAGGACTCTTTAAAGCATCAATTCCAAATAAACCAAGCACTAACGCAATTGCTACAATATGAACTAAATCCGTTGCTGGACGTAAAAGTAATGCGTCTAACTTTAATGTGCGTCGCCCTGCACTATAATGTTTATCATTCACTTCTTCAAACTCTTTTCTCATCCGCTTTTCTTGCCTGAACACTTGAACAATATTCATTCCTTGAATGGATTCGTTCAACTTTGCGTTTAAAACACTCAGTTGATTACGTACTTCTAAATAAAAAACGGCACTTCTTCGGCGATATAGCATCATAATCGCAAACATTATTGGGATTAATACGAGCGAAAATAACGCTAGTTTTACATCTAATAAAAACATCGCTACTAAAATACCTACTAAAAAGACTATATTTTTCACAAATGTTGATAATACACTAACATAAAAATCTTTAATAGCTTCCGTATCATTCGTTATACGAGATACAAGTGTACCAATCGGCGTACGATCAAAGAAACTTAATGACAATTTTTGAACATGCTCATATACTTCAACACGCATATCTTGAACAATTTTAAAAGCGATATTTTGAAAATACAATAGGTCTAAATAAGTAAATAATACTTTTAGTAAGTGAGCAATAATATACACTACAAATAGAGTAACAAGTGCCGATTGTTCAAAATTGCGTGGTACTAAGTGTTCATCAAGAAATTGTTTAATTAAAAAAGGACCCATCATTTCAGTTACAGTTGCACCAACTAGAAATATAAACGCTAGTGCCAATAGCCCTTTATATGGCCTCATATAAGAAAGCAATCTCCTTAAATCACTCCGCTTTTTCTCAGCCATCATACGCCTCCTTTCTCTACTAACGCCTCTAACTGCTGGCTTTCGTACATTTCTCTATACCAACCATTTTCTTTCATTAGTTGCTCATGTGTTCCTCGCTGCACAATCATACCTTCATCAATAACAAGAATAAGATTTGCATGCTGAACTGCACTTAAACGGTGAGCAGTAATAATCGTCGTTTTTTCTGCTCTTTCTCGTTTCAATGCAGTTAAAATAGTCTCTTCTGTTTTTGCATCTACGGCGGATAAACAATCGTCTAAAATTAAAATTTCTGCATTCGTTAATAACGCACGCGCAATGGAAATTCGCTGTTTTTGACCTCCTGATAGCGAAACGCCTCTTTCACCTACTACCGTGTCATACTCTTCTGGAAATTGAACGATATCATTATGAATACAAGCAATTTCAGCAGCCCAGGTAATTTCTTTATATGTAGCATCAGCCTTTCCAAACGCAATGTTCTCCCCAATACTCGCTGAAAATAAAAAATGATCTTGCGGCACGTATGAAATTGCAGAACGTACACCATGAAGTGTTAAATCTCGAATATCCTGCTCACCAACTTTTAATTCACCATTAAAATGGTCATACTCGCGAATGAAACATTTTAACAACGTCGTCTTCCCTGCACCAGTACGTCCTACAATGCCTAACGTTTCCCCTTTTCTTAAGTTAAAATAAATATCTTTTAAATTTAATAGTTCATTTTTCTTATAAGAAAACGATTCAACTGCGAATGAAACATCACCACTTGCTATAGTATGTATAGCATTTTCCCTATTCACTACATCTGAAGTTTGTGAAAGTATTGTCTCCACACGATCATATGAAGCGCGTCCACGCTCCATAATATTAAACAACCACCCAAAGGCTAACATTGGCCATACAAGAGTCCCCAAGTATGTTGTAAATGTTACTAATTCACCTACAGTTAATTCGCCCCGTACTACTAATAGTGATCCGTAACAAACTGCGATTAAAAACGAAAATCCGACAATAAGTGCAATCGTTGGATCGAATAACGAGTCAATACGTGCGACTAACATATTTTTATGTACGACATCTTCCGATTTCTTCCGAAACGCTTGTAAATCCTCTTTCTCTTGTCCAAGCGAGCGAATCACCTTCATCCCACTCATACTCTCTTGTACTTTATCATTGATTTCAGAAAACGATTGTTGCGCTTTATGAAATCTTCTATGCAATAAAGTTCCATAATAATTTGTAGAGATCGCTACAATCGGCATTGGAATTAAACTTAATAACGTCAACTTCCAGCTAATTGTAAAACCCATCGCTACGAGGACACACCCTCCAACTGCTAATGAGTCAACAAGTGTTAAAACACCTGATCCAGCAGTTTGCTGAATCGCCTGAATGTCATTGGTCGCATGTGCCATCAAATCGCCCGTACGACGTGATTGATAGAAAGTTGGACTCATCTTTGTAAAATGTTCATATAAATTCTTTCGTAATTGACGGGCTAGTTTTAAAGAAGATCCAAAAATCATAATACGCCATAAATAACGTAATATGTACATAGTAATCCCTACAACTACTAACAAAATAACCCACTTCAACAATTTCTCAGACGTTAATGTTCCATTATTAATTTCATCTACTACAATCCCTAGTACTTTTGGGGCTACAAGCTCAAGAAGCGCGACACCAAATAACATAATAATTCCGATTATGTACGCTCGTTTTTCTTGTTTAAAAAACCAAGCTAAATTAAAAAATACTTTCATATTTATCCTCCTCCCTTAAAATGAGCGATGTTTTCAGTTTAACAAAAATACAGAATTTTTAAAAGTTTTAAACATTTTTAAAATCCAAAAGGAAAGGGCACTCAGTAAGAGTGCCCTTTAGCGCTTATTTTGTTTGTTGCTTGTTCATCGCGCTCATCATTTGATTGATTTTCTTTTGGGAAGGTTTTTGTCCCATTTGCATCATCATCATTTTTAACATTTGTTCGTTAATTGGTGGATTTTTTTGTAAGTAATTCATCATGTATTTGCGGGCAATGAAAAATCCTAACGCCACGCCTGCTACTAGTGCTACTACGCCCACTAGAACACCTAACCAAATTGACATATATTTTCCTCCTTCATGTTGTCTACCTTACAGTGTACTAAAACCATTTCAATAAGACAAGATAGTATTCGACATTTTTTACACATATGTCCGTACTTGTTTGAGAGGATTTAACCAGCCATACTTTTTATTTTCATAATCCATCGCTAAAAATGTTAGCTCACACTTTCTAAGCACCTCAAAGAAAGTCGTTTCCATGGATACATTTCCAGAAGTATTCATTCGAATATATTGTGATTTCACCATTATTTCGCCATATTCTGCTCCCGTATAAAGCTTATGCATATGATGTGTTGTTCTTTCATATTTGCCGAGAACACGCAAAGCTTGTTCCAATTTATGATGAATTTTCATTACTTGTAACGGCATTGTTATATACATCATTTGCTTATATAACACCTTTTTCTCCGAAAGGGACCCAGATTCTGAAAATCGAGCAAATAAATCAAAAAACAAATATTCACGACCAAAGTAAGCTTTCGCAATATCCTCTTGAATTAAATACAATTCATACGTTTTCATTTTTTCCCTCCCGATCTGGACAACCTTTTCCCTACATTATATAAAAGAAAATTTGCGATGATTGTCTGACTATGGAGAGAGAAAAAACTTTTTCTGTCGAAAAAACTCAATTACATAGAAAAATCTCCCCATGCTGGAGAGATTTTTCTAAAATCATTAAAGCATTTCTTTTACTTTACGAACAACGTTCTCTACAGTAAATCCATACTCTTCCATAATCTTCTCACCAGGAGCAGAAGCACCGAATGTATCGATACCTAGTACATCTCCATCAAGACCTACGTAACGGTGCCATCCGATTGTAGCACCCATTTCAATTGCGAAACGTTTCGTTACTGCTTTTGGTAATACAGATTCTTTGTACTCAGCAGTTTGAGCTTCAAAGCGGTCCATAGATGGCATGCTGACAACAGCTGCGTCAACGCCGTCTACTGCTAGAGCTTTTTGTGCTTCAACAGCTAGACTTACTTCAGATCCAGTTGCAAGTAAGATTACATCAGCTGTTTCTTTCTTGCTTGCAGAAACTACATATGCACCTTTTGCTACTTTTTCATACGTATCGTCTTTTGCACCCTCTAATGTTGGAAGGTCTTGACGAGTTAATACTAAAGCAGTTGGTGTGTTTGTAGATTCTAAAGCTAGTCTCCAAGCTGCAACAGATTCGTTACCGTCAGCTGGACGAATAACAGATACATTTGGCATTGCACGAAGCGCTGCTAATTGCTCGATTGGTTCATGTGTTGGACCATCTTCACCTACAGCGATACTGTCGTGTGTGAATACATACGTTACAGGCAATTGCATTAATGCCGCAAGACGAATTGCTGGGCGTAAGTAGTCAGAGAATACGAAGAACGTACCACCGTAAGTTTTTAAACCGCCATGTAGTGCAATACCGTTCATTGCTGCACCCATTGCGAACTCACGTACACCGTACCAAATGTTTTTACCGCTGTAATCATCTCTTGTAAAGTCTTTTTCGTTATTCATGTATGTTTTGTTAGAACCAGCAAGGTCAGCAGATCCACCGAAGAATGATGGTACAGACTCTGCAATTGCATTAATTACAGCACCAGAAGAATTACGAGTTGCTGCTTTTGATCCTAATTCATAAGTTGGTAAGTTTTGCTCCCAACCTTCTGGAAGAAGACCGTTCATTGCTGCTTGCAGTTCGTTTGCTAATTCTGGATACGCTTGTGCATATTCACCTAACATAGTGTTCCACTCTGCTTGTGCAGTTTCACCAGCATCTTGTACTGTTTTACGGAAGTTGTCATATACTTCTTCTGCTACATGGAAGTCTTGCTCAGCAGTCCAAGCATATGCTTCTTTCGTTAATTTTGTTTCTTCTACACCAAGTGGAGAACCATGTGAAGCTGATTTCCCTGATTTGTTTGGAGAACCGAAACCAATTGTCGTTCTTACTTCAATTAGCGTTGGGCGTTTTTCATCAGCTTTCGCTTCTTCAATTGCTTTCGCGATTGCTTCAATATCGTTTCCATCCTCAACACGGATTACTTGCCATCCGTATGCTTTGTAACGATCTTCTACACTTTCAGAGAATGAACGATTTAAATCGCCATCTAATGAAATATCGTTTGAATCGTAAAGTACAACAAGACGACCTAATTGTAAATGAGCAGCTAATGAAGATGCTTCAGCAGAAACGCCTTCCATTAAATCTCCATCACCACAAATAGCGTATGTATAATGATCTACTACATTATACGCATCACGGTTATATTTAGCCGCTAAATGTCTTTCAGCCATTGCCATACCTACAGCAGTTGCAATACCTTGTCCAAGTGGACCAGTAGTTGCGTCTACACCTGCAGTATGCCCGTACTCAGGATGTCCTGGAGTTTTGCTTCCCCATTGACGGAAGTTCTTTAAGTCATCCATTGTTACATCATAACCAGATAGGTGAAGTAGGCTGTATAATAACATTGAACCATGACCTGCAGATAATACGAAACGATCACGGTTAAACCACGTTGGGTTATTTGGATTGTGTTTCATAAATTGAGTCCATAATGTATAAGCCATTGGTGCTGCACCCATTGGCATTCCTGGGTGACCAGAGTTTGCTTTTTCAATCGCATCGATGGATAATGTGCGAATCGTGTTGATAGAAAGTTGTTCGATTGAATGTGACATGCTATTCTTCCCTTCGCTTATATTAGTAAACGTTTTATACATTTATATGATAGCTTCCCACGCAAGATTATACAACATGTATCGACAAATATGTTGATATTTTTTTGGTTTTTCATAAAAAAATCAATGATTCCGGGAATGTATGGGTATTCAATATGACATACTTTTTCATTATTTTTATTTTAAAAAGAAAGGGAATTATCTGTATATTTATGCAAATATACTAACTTCTTCTATACCAAATTCTTTTGATAAACATTAAAAAAGCATCTAACTTAGATGCTCTTTAAAATAAGTTAAACAATCCGTTTTCGAATTGAACTTGAAATAAAATCGATTATTATCACCATTAAAATGATGCCCAATAAAATAATTCCCACACGAGACCAATTACGTGAACTCAGTGCAAAAATTAATGGCGTACCAATTCCCCCTGCCCCAATCACACCTAATATCGCAGCGGATCGTACATTAATTTCGAACCTGTATAACGTATACGATAAAAAATCCGGTAATACTTGTGGTAATACCGCGTACCAAAGTATTTGAAAACGATTTGCTCCCGTTGCCATCAACGCTTCCGTCGGTCCCTTATCTATATTTTCAATCCCTTCCGAATACAGTTTCCCTAGCATTCCAATAGAATGTAACCCTAAAGCTAGCACTCCGGCAAAAGAGCCTGGCCCAACAGCTTTTATAAATAAAAGAGCCATAACTAATTCAGGAAATGTACGAACAAAACTAAGTATAAACTTCCCAGTTCCTGAAGTTAATTTTCCACTACTCATATTCGTTGCTGCCCAAAAGGCAAATGGAACAGATAAAAAGGCGGAAATAAATGTACCCAGTATCGCAATTGCCAACGTATCAATTAAACCATGTAATAAATCTTCACCATCTGGCAAAGATACATACGACCAATCGGGGTTCAATACGCCTGTCATAATTGCTTTTGTAATTTCTCCAGCAGTATCCTTTATTCCCTCTATCGGAACTCCTGAAAAGGCCCATACATATATAACTGTCAATGCTATAAAAATAAACCAGCGATATACACTCGGTTTCTTCGGTTTCGGCACGATTATCGTCGTTTTACTCATTATAATTTCTCCCGCAACAATGTACTTATATAATCAATTAACAAAACAACACCAAGAGTATAAATAATGATAGAAGCCGTTTGTTGATATTGTAAAAATCCAAGTGTACGATCATAATATAATCCAATACCACCTGCTCCTACTAAACCTAAAACTGCTGCTGCACGGACATTCACCTCAAATGTATAAAGTACATAGGAGACAAAATGCGCTTTTACTTGCGGAATTACCCCATAAACAATCCATTGCACTTTATTAGCCCCTACAGCTGTCATCGCTTCTAATGGTCCTGGATCAATTGATTCAATTGATTCATACAATAATTTTGCAACAAGTCCAATAGAGAAAAAAGTAAGAGCTAAAATACCTGGAAGTGGTCCTATTCCAAAAATCGCTACAAATATAGCTGCCAATAATAAATCTGGTATCGTTCGTATAAAATTTAAAATCAATCGAGCTGGACTGTACAAAAATGTGTTAGTAAATACATTACTTGCTGCAAATAATGCAAGTGGAATAGCGAAAATCGCTCCTAAAGTCGTCCCAATAATCGCCATACGGATTGTATCTAACATCGCTGTTGTAATAACTTGAAAATAACTCCAATCTGGTGGCACCATTTCTTTCAATAAATCCACCATATTTGGAAAACCGACTATTAGTTTTGAAAATGATGCATCTACCTGTACACTACTACCCCATAACATTAAAATAACTAAAATAAACGTTAACATATGTTTCAACTTACTTGGCGGCTTCGGTATTGCTTTCGAATACATCGTCACATCATTCATTTTACTGCCACCTCTAATAATTCGCTTTTCCGAGCTACGTCCCCATATATTTCAGCAAATTTTTCATCCGTTGCCTCTTCTACTAATCCATCAAAAACAATTTCACCAGCATGTAATCCAATAATACGAGTAGCATATTGCCTCGCTAAATCAATAGAGTGTAAGTTTACAATTGTCGTTATTCCAAAATCTTCATTAATTTTCTTCAAATCATCCATTACTTGCTTTGTTGTCAGTGGATCTAACGAAGCAACAGGCTCATCTGCCAATATAATTTTCGCCTCTTGCGCCAATGCTCTAGCTATCGATACACGTTGCTGTTGTCCTCCTGATAATTCATCTGCTCGTGCATACGCTTTTTCTAAAATATTCACTCTGTTCAACGCCTGAAATGCAAGCTCCAAATCTTCCTTCGGAAACAAACCTAACGTTGTACGTAATGTCGAATGATATCCAACACGCCCAGCTAATACATTCTTCAGTACCGTTGATCGCTTTACAAGGTTAAAGCTTTGAAAAATCATACCAATATCTCGACGCATGCGTCGTAATCCTTTTCCTTTTGCAGCAGTAATAGACGCACCTTTAATAATGATTTCTCCTTCTGTAATCTCATGAAGCCGATTTACTGATCTGAGAAGTGTAGATTTTCCAGCCCCGGAAAGCCCAACCATTACAACAAACTCACCTTTTTGAATTTTTAAATTTATATTATTCAATCCTTTCGTTCCATTCGGATACACTTTGGAAACATTTCGAAACTCTATCACACATCTTACCTACCTTCTATGTATTCTCAATAACCGAAAAACGGCAAACTAACTGAAACCAGATGCTTTCCAGTTAGCTGCCATTTCCATATGTATTATTGCGTTTTCACTTTCTTTCCATATTCACGAACGATATCAAATTTACTATCATCAGATTTAACATATCCTTCGTGTGAATATACTTCTTTAATGATTTTGCGACCTTCCTCATTCTTTCCAATTTCAATGAAAGCATCTTGTAATTTCTTGCTCCACTCTGCATCTAAATCAGAGCGTACAGAAATCGTATCGTTTGGAATTTTCTCTGTAAATTTCACTATTTTTGTTTGATCAAATATATTTGGATAATCTTTTTTTACAATATTACGGGCATCTTGGAATACAACAGCTGCATCTACATCACCATTTAAAAGAGCAATAAGCGACTGATCGTGACCTTTTAATGTAACAGGTTTCACATCTTTTAACGGATCGATTCCCTCTTTTAACAGTACAGCCGCAGGCCATACATACCCCGCTGATGATGTTACATCTTGATAACCAATTTTTTTACCTTTTAAGTCTTTTACACTATTAATATTAGAATCTTTCTTAACAACAAATTCAGATTTATAAAAATCTACTAAATCTTTTGTAGGAGCTCCTGTTTCATCCTCTACCCCATAACGTTGTGCTTGTAAAATTACATTTGCAGCCTTTTTCTCATGTGCTAACACATACGCTGTTGGAGGTAAAAAACCTACATCTACTTGCTTAGATGCCATCGCTTCTACAATTGTATTGTAATTCGTTGAAATACTAACTTTTACCGGAATGTTTAATTTATCACTTAATAGCTTTTCCAATGGTTTTGCCTTCGCCTCTAACGTATCTGCATTTTGAGAAGGTACAAATTGAACATTTAACGTCTTCGGTACATAGCCTTTTTTCGTATCTTCACTTTTACTTGCACTTGATTCCTTCGTTCCACAGCCACTTAATAATCCCGCTGCTAGTACAACTGTTGTGCTCATTGCAAAAACTTTTTTCAACATGTTAATGCCTCCATTTTTCGTTATTATAAAATAACCTTCCATAAACATGAAGAAATATATCACACATTTTTACAAATAATCGCTTATTTACAGAATCTTTACACATTATATACATTCACATTAAAATTCTCTTCACATATTTGATATGATTAATTGAAAGATAATAATAGAAAAGGTGAATGGTGTTGAATCAAAATCAAATTGTAACTTTAAATATTTTATTAACAAGTGATGTACATGGTACTGCGTATCCAATTCACTACCAAGATAACTCCAAAGCAGAAATTGGTTTAGCTAAAATTTCTACTCTTATAAAAAAAGAACGTTCTCAAAATGCAAACGTTCTTTTAATTGATAACGGTGATTTTATACAAGGAACACCTTTTACTTATCATTACGCTACATACGAAAAAGATAAGAAAAATCCAATGTCCTTATTAGCCAACTACTTAGAGTATGACACTGCAATTATCGGCAATCATGAATTTAATTATGGAATGGATATATTAAATCGTGCTGTAGATACTGCAACCTTCCCGTACTTATCAGCAAATATTTTAGATAAAAACATAAAAGAACCTTATTTCGGGAAACCTTATATAATAAAACATATCGAATCAAATATAAAAATTGCTATTTTAGGAGTAACAACGCATTACATCCCAAATTGGGAACAAGCCCACCATATTAAAGATTTACTATTTGAAGATGCATTAGAAACTACAAAAAAGTGGGTTTCTTACATCCGCGAACACGAGAAACCAGATTTACTAGTCGTAGCTTATCACGGGGGATTTGAACGCGATTTGCAAACTGGTGTACCGACTGAAGCTTTAACAGGCGAAAACCAAGGATATGCAATGTGTCATGAAATTGAAGGCATAGATATTATACTCACAGGCCACCAACACCGAGAAATTGCCCAAACTTTGGATAATGGTGTAACAATTTTACAGACTGGATGTAATGGACATTCAGTTGGAAAAGTAACAGTAACATTTGAAAAAACGGAACAAGAGTGGGTAAAAAAAGAGAGTTATTCAGAACTTTTGACTGTGCAAGGAATTGAGGCAGATCCAGATGTTCTTTCCTTGGTAGCCGATTATGAAGAGAAAACACAAAAATGGCTCGATCAACCTATTGGAATCATCCACGGGGACATGCAAATTTCAGATGCTATGCAAACTCGTTTGCAAGACCATCCTTTTATTGAATTCATAAATAAAATACAGATGGAGATAGCTAACGTTTCAATTTCTTGTACAAGTTTGTTTCATAATACATCTACAGGATTCCCGAAACATGTCACAATGCGAAATATCGTTTCCAATTATATTTACCCAAACACATTAAAAGTTATTCGAGTGACTGGAGCAGATATAAAAGATGCTCTCGAACTCTCTGCTACTTATTTCACATTAAATGAAGATGGAGATATAATTGTTAATCCTGTATTCATAGAACCAAAGTCTGCGCACTATAATTACGATATGTGGGAAGGGATTTCGTATATATTAAACATTTCAAAACCAATTGGTGAGAGAGTAGAGTCTTTACAGTATAAAGGTGCTCCTCTTAATATGAATGAAGAATATGACGTTGTTATGAATAATTATCGTGCAAGCGGTGGCGGGAACTATTTTATGTTTCAAAATAAGCCCGTAGTAAAAGACATACCAACAGATATGTCTGAACTTATCGCTAATTATATATTGGAACATAAAACGATAAAAGCAACAGTGAATAACAACTGGAAAGTTATTACATAACGATTTTAACAAATAAAAAAGATGGGCTTCGCCCATCTTTTAATTTAATTTTGCATTATCTTGCTTTTTTAAAGCTTTTAATTTCGCCGGCGTAACATCTGTGCCTTTTTCGTTAACGACTTTAATTCCTTTAAGTTCGTTTAACATATTTTGACGAAATCCTTTTAAATATTGTTCACGTAGCGATTGACGCTCACGTTGTTCTTCTTCAGTTAAACCTTCAGCTTTTGCTTTTTTCGCTAAGAAGTTAATGCGTTCAACGAGTTCGTGACTAAGCATCTCGAATCCCCCTTCTAATCAAAACTGATTATTATCATACAATAGTTACTCTTCTTTATCAAGCAATTGCTTTGTATACTCTACATATCTACGATGTACAGTCGCTTTCGAAACATTGTGACCAAAGCCACGAAGCGTTGCTGCAATTTCTTCGAAAGTAAGTTCACTCCTACGCAAACGTACAATTTCCTCAATTGGCACTTCTTTTTTCTCTCTTCCTATGCTTAAATGACGATTTTTTAAATTATTTTCTGGGCGATAACCTTTTTCAACTGCGCGTTGCATGCCACGTTTAATTTTTAAGTTATGAATCTTTCTTTGATATTCTTCAACAATACCAATAATATCTAATACCATCGAATCAGAATCCGACAATTGTAATTCACCATTATGCGTATGCGTATACACTTTTATTCCTTCTTTATGTAAACAGTGCATTAATGCAATCTTCGCATTTCCCCTACCAAGGCGCGTTTCATCTTGAATAAGTAGCACATCAATTTGTTCGTCTCGAATTGTATCTAATACTTCTAATATGCCATCACGTTCAATTGTATAGCCACTAGCCTGCTCCTCAATCACCTTTGTAACATTCATTTGATAGCGCTCAGCTAAATGCAATAATTCATCTTTTTGACGTAATAATGATGTTTCCTGCGCTTCTTTTGTTGTACTCACACGTGCATAAATAATTGCATTCATTTTGAACCCCTCTTTCTCGCTATATTTTCTCTCTAGTGTAACATAAATTTGCCTTTTGTTCGAACTTATGTTTGTAGAATGTTTTTTCACATGTTATACTTATTAATAAGAAAAATGAAAGAAAACGAGGTGTTAGAAAACATGGAAAAGTTAACGAAACGCCAGCAAGACATTCTCGACTTTATTAAGCTAAAAGTACAAGAAAAAGGATATCCACCTTCCGTACGTGAAATCGGTCAAGCAGTCGGCCTCGCTTCTAGTTCTACAGTGCACGGACATTTATCACGACTAGAAGAAAAGGGCTATATCCGACGCGATCCAACAAAACCACGAGCAATCGAAATTTTAGGTGATGACCGAATGGATACAGAAACACAATCTGTTATTCAAGTTCCAATCGTCGGAAAAGTTACTGCTGGATTACCAATTACAGCGGTTGAAAGTGTAGAGGAGCACTTCCCACTCCCTGCTAGCATTGTTGCTGGAGCAGACCAAGTGTTTATGTTACGTATTTCTGGAGATAGTATGATTGAAGCGGGTATTTTCGACGGAGATTTAGTTGTTGTACGCCAACAACAATCTGCTTACAACGGTGAAATTGTCGTTGCCTTAACAGAAGACAACGAAGCAACGGTGAAACGCTTCTATAAAGAAAAAGACCATTTCCGTCTACAACCTGAAAACTCTTCATTAGAACCTATCATTCTAAAGCAAGTGTCAGTTATCGGAAAAGTAATTGGTGTATATCGTGATTTGCATTAAAAAATAATAAAAAGAAGATAATCACCTTATTTATATAGGTAATTATCTTCTTTTTATATTTTGATAGGATTCCTTTCATTCAAAAGAATGCATTTCATTAATTATTAACGCGTTTCTATAGTAACATTTCCAGCAGTTGAACTTGCCTCTAAATCATATTTGGCATCATGGTCAATACTATCTACATCCCCACTAGCCGTTTTTACTGTTACTTTCCCTATAACCTTTTTATAATTCACCTCACCAGCTTTTGTAGATCCCTCCACATTCTTAGCTGTTACATGTTTCAAATCCACATCTCCGGCGAGTACTCCAACACTTACGCGTTCACTTGTCACATCACTTATTTCTATTTGTCCAGCGGATGAATTTACTTTTACATCTTGATAAGAACGTTCAGGTACAATTCTCCTTTCTTACTTTAGTACTGTTCAATACACAGTACCTGTTTTATCCATTTATATTTATTCCCTAAATTTAGAAAAAGCACCAATAAAAGCCCGAATAAGATCTATTGTAACTGACCATTATTCGGGCTTTTATTCGATTCGAATTACATTCATACAAGACTTCATTCACTCTTTCTCCTCTAAGAGCCAACTTCCATTTGTGACCCTAATAAATTACGAAACACACCTTTCCTCTCTTTAGCTAATTGATTAAATTCACCTTTTTGAACAATTTCACCTTTTCCTAAAACAATAACTTGATCTGCATTGCGTATCGTAGATAAACGATGCGCAATAACAATAATTGTCATCGTTCCTTTCAACCTTTCTAATGCTGATTGGATTTTCACCTCATTTTCAGTATCTAACGCACTCGTAGCCTCATCTAATACTAAAATGGTCGGTTGTCTTAAAATGGCCCGGGCTAATACAAGTCGCTGGCGTTCACCACCTGAAAGTCTCACCCCACGATCTCCAATCAGTGTATCAAGCCCATTTGGAAGCATTCGTACAAATTCAGCTGCCGCCGCAAATTCTAATGCAGCCCAAATTTGTTCTTCACTTGCATTCGGATCAATCATCAATAAATTTTCTCTTATACTAGCATTAAATAAGAATGGGTCTTGTGGTACATAGCTAATAGCCCGTCTTAATGACAATAAATTATCAGTTGTAAGAGGAGTACTATCTATTAGCACTTGACCTTTTTCTGGTTGGATTAATCCCATTAAAACATCAATTAATGTACTTTTCCCAGCACCAGAATGTCCTACAATTGCCGTCATACTATTTATTGGAATTTGCACATTAATATTTTGAAGCGCATATAAAGATTCTTGCTTATTATAACGAAAGTAAACATCCTTGCATTCAATACCTTGTTCTATACAAATCGGCTTTATATGTTTTTGCTGATATATATCCTGCATTTCAATTGCTTCATTACACTCCTCTTGTAATTCCCATAAAGATTTAAAAGCAGGAATACTTGCAGCAAGCTGTTCTAAATTAGACTGAATCGCCGTAAAGCGTGGCCATAGTCTGGAGAATATGAGAATGATTAATAGTAATTGGGCAGGTTGCGCTTGAAACATACTTATTGATAAAAATATGAAAAATGCAATTAAAATAGCCATTGAAACTTTATAAAACAATTGAGAATTCGACCTAATTCTCATATACTCCATTTGTTCGTTACTCATCTTTTCTGTTATAGATTGGAACCAATCCAAACGTGATACTTCCAAGGCATTACTCTTTATATCTTTAATTCCATTGAAATGATCTGTTATACCAGAAAGATAACTTTGTGCCAATTCTGAGGTCTTACCGCCTAGTATTCGTGCTTTTTTTATAAAAATACGAGAAGCTGCCAAGAACAATAATCCAAATCCTAAAACAAATATAGTTATTTTGGGAGATAATAAAAACGCAAACCCCACCTGTATAAATGTAAAAAGAACAGAAGCTAACAATTGTAAAATTAAATTAATCCCATAACTAACACGAGCTAATTCTGTCGTTAATATATTTATTAGATTTGTTTTCCTTTTCTCTAAAAAAAAACTCCACTTTGCTTTTAAAATCATACTATATGTGTCTATTCTTAATTTCCTTATAAAAGCTTGTTGAGTTTTTGCATCCCGTAGCGTTATGTTTCTTTGTAGTAGATTTTGACCTAACACTATTAATACATATATACCTAAAATAGAGGTTAGACTTATGGTTTTAGGGGAATTCTGTAAAAGATTATAGACAGGCGCAATAAAAGAAGTCTCCTCGCCTATATTGATTATTCCAGTCATACTTATCATTGGAATTAATAAAATAATACCTATCCCTTCAAGTAAACTTATTAAAACCATACCAAACAAATTCACATACAGAATTTTCCCTGCAGAAGAGTATAATTTCTTCATAAAATATATAATATGATTCATCGATGTTCCCCCTATAACAAAGCAAGCTTCTTTGTTCTCCTCCAAAGACATAGAAACGGACGTAAAGGAAAATATAAAAAATGAAGAAATTTAGGTAGCGGTAATGTTTTTGCATCAATTGGATAAGGATATAGTTGGCTCATAATATATAAAATCTTTTGCTGATTAGACATTAGCGAAAATAAATGCCTACTATGATAAGCAAGTACTTCTTCAGGAACAGGATCGGTATGTAAGTTTATCATTTGCTTGAAATAAAATAACGCTTCTTGCGCTAACTGTTTTGAATGTTTTTTAGCTACTAATTCCATCATTCTTTCATCTAATCGTACACCTAGCAATTGAGCTGCCAAAATTAACGCTTGTCCTCCTAAATGAAGCATTTGATATTTTCTCATTAATTTATGAATCTCACTCCAATTAAGATCTTGATCGACAATTTTTTTTATATCTACTAACCAGCGCAATCTGGACCAACCATGTCTAGCGCCATGAGATACAAGAAATAAAAATAAGTCTTCCTTCCCTAACATATATACCGAATTACTCGTAAGTGTACTCTTTCTCTTTCGCTTCCAAAGCTCTTCAAACCCAGGTTCCTTACCAGGTCCGGGATTTAACCTCCAATGAATTTCAAGCTTGATCTGCTTTGTTGGATGGAAAAATGTTATATGATGATGCCTCCATTTCCAATCATTTAATATCGTTTGAATATAATCATCTTTCACATATCCCTGCTCTAAAAGTAGTTTTTCTACTTTTTCTAAATTTTGAATAGGAATAAGAACGTCCAAATCACAGGATGTTCGGAAAGAAATATCTCCATATAGGTCCTGAGATAGTACAGGCCCTTTTAGAAAAATCGTACGAATCTCATTTTCATTACATAGTTTATTTATTCGTTCCATTTCAGCACTTAAATAAAGCATTTGAAATGTATTTCTTTTATATTTTCTATTCAAGGCTTGTACAATATGTGAAGGAATCAGTTCCTCATCCTCATGTTTAAGTTTTTGATATATCACCGGATAAACGCGATGATGCACGGCTTGCTCAAGAAATACCTCCCAATCAATATCCGAAAACCATTCATTACTGTAAATTTGCATTGTTGCGTCATCTTGTAACTTCAAAATTGCACAAAGAAGTTTCAATTCCTTAGACATGAACTCTACATTAAGACCAAAATCTTTCTTCATTTTACTCTCCTTTAATAGTGTTCTCACTTAGCCTCTTTGCAAATGATCCAACAACAGTGAATTTCTCCATTCCTTCCGATCCAGTAACATAAAAAGAACCGCTACGTAACCATGCATGTGCAATTAATTCCCCATGACTATCCTTAGCAGTTCCTAAATAAAGAGTACTCTCAATGTGACGTTTTTCGAGCATTTTCATCCCAGCTATGGCTTTAACAAGACATTGACTTTCCCAAAAAGTATAACGACTCATAATAGAAATAGCTTCGGACACCTTTTTTAGTGTATCTCCGTGCAGTTGAATATGAGCACTTGACGTTTCACTCATGTAATCTCCTAAAGAAGGTGCAACTTTGGAAAATGTAATACTTTTTAGTACACGTGCCCATCCTAAAAAAATAAAAGCCTCTAAAAGTAAAAGCTTTGTTTTCATGTTCATTGATAAAAATATCCTTAACCTTTTCACAATATTCATAAATCCCTTCCTAGCAGTTCTTTCGAAATTATGAATCTATCTATTAGGCTGATCTTTTATTTGAATTAAACCTTCTTGGAACAAACATTCTAAAAAGGAAAGAACTTGCTCTTCACAATCTTTTCGTTCAATATCATAGTTAGATACCAGCGTAGTAACAAGCTGATTAATTATTATTGGCTTTTCAATGAGCTCCCATATTTCTCCGCCTATTTCACCTAAGTTATAGTAATTTCCTTTCTGGACATTTAACATAACTTTTTCTCCATCCATATCGCTTACTATATTACCTTTACTTTGAACAACGTTATGTTCTAATGATATTTTTCTCGCGTGGACAACCATCAGCCATACTCCCTTTCTGTATAGTATTTAAAATAACTTTCACAAGCTCATGAGCTGTAAATCTTGAAATCGGGCGGCTTACTTGAAACATTTCCATTCCACTTGCAATATTAGATGAAGTTTCAAAATGCCATTCCATCAATCCTAATTTAGAAACCAAAGAATTCCTAAAAGTATGGCGGTATAATTTATACAAGCGTGCGAGCCCTTCTATACGGGTCATCTCAATATCTTCTCCCTGCGTTTTTACTAATTCAATAACACCTGCAAGAGGTAATGGGTCAGGAAAGAATTGAGAATTTACAGGAACAGCATACTTCGTTTCCCTTTCAAACAAAGGGCTATATTGCGCTATTTCCATTCCAAACTCGTTTAAACTTTCTTGCCATAATTTTTGTTGCGCGTAAGACGGATGAACTATTGCAGTATTTTGATTTAAAAGAGACACGGCAACTACATCATCACTTAAAAGCTGATATCCTTTACTCAAAAAAGCCGAGGCTAACGTTGATTTTCCGGCTCCTGAATCACCAATTAAAGCATATGCTTTCCCATCTATAGCAATTACACTTCCATGCAACGGGAGTATTTTGCGCTGCATTAAAAGCGCTCCCATACAAGTTCCCAAAATATAGAGTCGTATTTTATTTTCATCTGCCTCTGGCATAGGTGAAAAAGTAATTTTTTCGCCTGCTTGGATAGAAAATATTGCAGTTTGAGGAACATGAAACATCACTACCTCATCTTCCACTACAATTGTTTTTTGCTGTTCTTCGTTATATTCATTCCATCGTTCAGATAAATCAGTTATTTCAATTTGGATATCTGCCATCTCTTTCTTTTCATTCAACTGAGACAATTCGGGTAATGGAATTTCACTTACTATTTTTAACCCAAAGGCCTGATATAGCACATTCCCCATAAAATCAATCACCCCATTCACCCCACATTGTCATTTTTTTTGAAAGCTCTTATATAATAAAGCTATATAAGAGCTTTATTTTTTCATAACTTAACTAAACTTCACCGGATCATCTGGATCAGGTTGAACCGCGTCAGGAGTTTTATGTCCTGGCCCCGCCATAGTCATATTAACATTAAGCACTTCTAATACAGGTTGTTTCCATTCCTTTTTCACACGTATCACCCCCTTTCATATTGATTTTTTTATAAATCGATAGAAGATTAAGCTACGCATTAAAATTCTAAAATCTAAATCAAATGCATATTCAGGTCTAGGCTCTCTACAAATTTTTGAGATAGCTTTCTTAATTACCTCCACATTTAGAAATTCAGAAATTACTGGATCTACACTAAGTTCTTCAACTTCCTCAATAAATTCATTCCAAAAAGGAGCCATACGGTAAACACCATCTGCACCTTGAACACCTCGAACCCGCTGATTTAATCTTACCTTATCAGGAAGAAAATTTTTTGTAGCTCTCCGGATCAGAGATCGATCTAAACCATTTTGAACATACTGTTCTTCCGGGACTGACAAACAAAATTGAATAACGCGTAAGTCATTTGTAGGATCACGATCCCATAAAGCATAACGTAACGATAATTTCGTTTCATACGTTCCGTTTATACTCCAATAATATGTTTTTTCGAACTGCTCTCTTTTCATGTCATATGCATTTAAGATAGACATACCCGTTATATCGATATCCTGTTCTTTGAGTCTATTAAAAACATTCACTTTTTTAGCAAACTCCGGATTGATTATTGTTGGAAAAACATCTTGTTTCTCTGAAGAAAGTAACTGAAACAAATACGGAAAAGCCTTTCTTCTTACCACTTCAAAAACACGTGATTTTTTTACCCCTATATTTCTACTATATAAATGTAGTTCACGATAAAAACGAATCCAATGTAGCTTTTTTAACAACATTGCCTGGTAATCTAAAATAGGTCCCCATGATACTGTCCAATTGCCTCTTTGACCACTAAGAAGTACTCCTATTCCATTCTGAGATGCTTTTTCATAAACTCCCCTTAGCCAAAAAGTATTCTCAAAAAATTTATATGGCATCTCCATTGTTTCCAGCCAATCATCAATTTCCGATAGTGGGCTTCTCTCTGGCAATTCTAAATAATAATCCTGTATATTCCCTACATGCTCTACAGTCGATTGAATAAATGGTCTTTCGTCGGCTATCCTACCTTTGTGTGTCCAATCTTCAAATCCTTCTACTGGGACATAACTAAACGTATGTAATTTTTTATTTTCAGCACGTAAATCTTTTGCAGCAAAGCTAACGACAGAACCTGAGTCTAGCCCTCCGCTCAAATGAGCTCCTACTTGGTGATGTGTTCGTAAACGTGCCTTCACTGCACTTTGATACACCTCTCGAAACGCCTCTTCATACTCTTCATTTGATTTTAAATTAAGTATTTTCCCAGCAGTTGGTGTATAGTATCGCGAAAACTTCACTTCGCCTTCCTTTACCAAAATAGTGTGTGATGGAGGCACCTGTTCTATATATTTATAAACTGTTAACTGCGGATCTACTGATTCGAAATTTACAGGTATAGCTAAAAATTCAGCAAGCCACTGCTCGTTCAAATTTTTCTCGACATATGGTAGAGAAAATAACGGATTTATAAGAGTGCAAAAAGAAAACTTTTCCTCACCACGATAAAAATAAAGCGTCCGGCTCCCAGAAAAATCTCTAGCCCCAAAAAGTATTTGTTTTTTCTCATCCCAAATCATAAAGGCAAAATCACCTACCAAATATTTTGGAGCCGCTTCCCCCCATTTTTGATAAGAGAGTAAAATCAATTCACTATCTGTCATGCTCTTTCTATCCGCATAATCTACTTGTAATTTTTCAAATAACTCATGACGATTATCAATAATAGCATCCGCTGTAATTGCCAGTTGCTTTTCATAATTATAAAAGGGTAATTGTTCACCAACTGACTCTGGTGTAATCCATTGTGCATGGCATCCTAGAAAAGCATTTTCTTTGTGCCATATTTGAATATCATCAGCAGGGTATTTGTATAAACGACTCATTACTTCTCTTCCGTGCTCAATTGATACAGGCTCATTAGTAAAGTGAATAATGCCAGTTATAGCGCTCATTTCTTCCTCCTAATATATGAAAAGTTACTCCAAATACTATTTACATATTAAATTCGTTGAACATACCTCTTTATCATTCTTTTTAACGAACAAAATTATTTATTTTATTACTTTCTCAATTACATGCTTTAATTTACTTTTAGACTAAGACATAGATATTTAACACCTAGAATCATCCTTTTCTATGTGAATTGAAACTGAAAGCCCAAAACGTTCATTATAAAGAACGATTTGTGGTACGTATACAAATCTAATTCCACTTTTACTTACTTTTCTTTTATTTCTTCCATTCTATAGCTTTTAAAATGCCTTGAATTACCCTTTGTTGATCTTCAGCTAACATATTAGATCCTGAAGGCAAACAAATTCCACTTTGAAATAGGTACTGCGACACATCTTCATTTTTGCTATGTGGATAATACTTCTTCCTTTTAAAGAGCGACTGTATATGAAGTGGCTTCCACATAGGACGCGCTTCAATATTCTCTTCTGCTAAAGTTCTCAATAATTTCCCAATAGAGATCCCGGATTCCTTTTCATCAATTGTTAATGTAGTAAGCCAACGATTTGAGCGAGTATTTTCTAATTCAGGCATAAAATAAAATCCTGGCATTTGAGATAGCGCTTCGTAATACCGTATATATATAGATCTTCTCGCTCTCACCCTATCTTCTAACACTTCTAATTGACCTCTACCAATACCAGCTAAAATATTACTCATACGATAATTATATCCTATCTCACTATGCTCATAATGTGGCGCTGGATCCTTTGCTTGTGTCGCTAAAAACCTCGCTCTTTCTAATGCTTCTACATCATCAGAAACAAGCATTCCACCACCTGAAGTTGTAATAATTTTATTTCCATTAAATGAATAAACACCAAATTTCCCGAATGTACCGCTTGCTTTTCCTTTATATGTAGATCCAAGAGATTCTGCTGCATCCTCAACTATAGGAACATTATATTGATTACAAAGTGAAAGAATTTCATCTAGTTTAGCACTCTGACCGTATAAATGAACAAGAATGATAGCCTTCGGTAATTTCCCCGCTTTATCAGCTTCATACAATGCATGTGCCAATGCATTCGGTGACATATTCCATGTTTCTGGTTCTGAGTCAATAAATACTGGTTCAGCTCCCAAATAAACAATTGGATTTGCACTCGCTACAAAAGTAAAACTTGAACAAAATACTGTATCTCCCTTTTGAACACCTAATAATCGCAAAGCTAAATGAATAGCAGCAGTACCTGAACTAACTGCCGCCCCACCTTTAACTCCTACAAAAGATGCAAGTTCTCTTTCAAATCCATCTACATTTGGGCCAAGAGGAGCAACCCAGTTGGTATCGAATGCATTTTGAATATATTTGTGTTCATTTCCACTCATGTGCGGAGAGGAAAGGTAGATTCGCTTTTTATGCTGAACTATTTGCATGTAAACACATCCTTTATACATATTTAAATACTATGTATCTAGAAACATATGCTTTAATACTGGTATATCAGGTAACCTTCTTAAATTATCAATTGTATAATGCGCTTGATAAGGTTGCTCAACTATAAGATTACGGTAAATCCCATCTTCTCTATTAATGTGAATCGTTAACCATTTCAGTCTCTTGGCAGTTATAAAATCCTTTCTTAAATTATCCCCTATATAGACACATTGCTGATGAGGCACCTGTAATTCCTTACTTATTTTTTCATAAGGAATTTCGCTCGGCTTCCAACATCCTTTTCCAAATTTATCAGTAAGAATTATTGAATGCACTCTCTCTTTTAACTTTAATGCATTTATTTTTCTTTCTTGAGTAACTAAATATCCATCTGAAATTAGTCCTATTTTTACCGAATTAATTAAATTATTTAGTACCCAATCCGCTTCATCCAATAATTGAATATCTGGTTTATGAAACCTATACCGTTCTATCAAATTACTAATGAATTTTTCATCATAATCAATGTTTAACTTTTCAAGTGTTTTATTAAACACAAACTTTCTTTCCCCTGAATTGAATAATTGAATTGCAATATTATAAAACTCCGTTTCCTTATAATTCTCTTTAATCCAATCATCCACTGCTTTAAAACCACTTACGACATAATCCTTCTCTTTATATAAAGTATCATCCATATCAAAAACAATTGCTTTAATCGCCATATTAAATACTCTCCATAAAAACTGCTTCATCATATCTAAGCATTGTTAAATTTTCTCTCCAATTAAAGTCTCTATCTGTAAAAACTTCTCCTTGACACATTTTAATTGTCCAAAGTGGAAAATTTGCTCCTGCTTCTATGGATAATGGAATTCCTCCACCAAAACGTGGATTTATTTCAATAAACGTAATTTGTCCATCCTCCTTTTTAAAACATTGTAAAGTAATACAGCCAATGGGATTAGGGAGAGCTTTTGTTACAATTTCTGCTGCTTTGATTATATCAATATCCTTCTTGGTCATACCTTTACTTACCTCACCTGCCCTTGTCTCTATACGCAATCTAGGAACAATCGTTTTTATATTCCCATAGAAATCCACCATTATATCTATAGTATATTCTTCTCCTGAAACATACTCTTGTATCATAGCGTTAGGTATATACTCCTTGAAGAATTCTAATTCCTTTTCATTCATAATTTTTGTTACACCTTTACTAGAACTTCCATCATAGGGCTTAATTAATAATGGAAATTGATATTCTTTCCTTTCAATTTCTTCATCACTATATATTCTCGGCGTAGGTATATTATTAGAAACAAAAAAGTTATACGTGTATTTTTTGTTATTAGCTATTTTATTTAATTCCATACTAGAAACTAGTACTTTTACACCGATACCCTCAAAAACCTTTGCATTATTAGCCAAAAGCATTAATTCTGTATCAATTAAAGGAATTATTAAATCTATCATTTCAGATCTACATATTTTTAATAATTCACTTATATAGCCTTCTTCATTTACATGCGGAACAATAAAATGCTTATCGCTAAAGTAAATGGTAGGTGCAGTTTCTTTTAAGTCTGCAGTAAAGATTTTGCCTTTGATTCCTTCTTGTTTAAGTGCCTCCTTAAATTTTTCAATTAAGGCGACCCTCCTACCTGAGCTAGTAAACAAAATATTCATTTCATTCTCTCCCATGCTCGATTCCCCCCTTAAAAACTGGCATAGTCACATGCTTATTATTTGTTATCCCTTCCGACTTTAAAACCTTACTAAAAGTTAGATATAAAATTTTCAAGTCTAAAAGAAAACTTTGATTCTCAACATACCATACATCTAATTTAAATTTCTCATCCCATGAGATACTATTTCTTCCATTAATTTGAGCCCATCCAGTGATTCCCGGTCTTACATTATGCCTTTTCGCTTGCTCTTTCGAATATAGAGGCATATATTCCATTAATAATGGTCGGGGGCCCACCAAACTTAATTGACCTTTTAGCACATTTATTAATTGTGGTAATTCGTCTAAACTATATTTCCTAAGAAATTTTCCAACTTTAGTTAATCTAGCGTGATCTGGTAAGAGTTCCCCATTACTATCTCGCTCATTAGTCATCGTGCGAAATTTATAAAGATAAAAAGGTTTTCCATGTAACCCTGGACGTTGTTGTCTAAATAAAATAGGTGATCCTATCTGGATTTTAACTATAATTGCTACTAAAAGAATAACGAAAAAAAAGCAAAATAATAATAATAAAGAAATAAAGATATCAAACAGTCTCTTCATTACCAATCATTCCTCCACCTTAAATTATTACAAATGCTTTTCCAAAGTTAAATAATCTACAAAGTATTCATTACGGATTGAAATTAAGTGTTCTCAAGTTGTAATTAAAGAATTGTATTCAATTTCTCTTTACTTATCACCTGCAAACATTTTTTATAATGCACAACTTTAAAACTTAATAAGTAAGAGAAAGTAGGACATATAGGTATAAACCATATTTTTCTAAATAATTATCGAAGAGAATATTACATGCTGTCAAAATCTATTCTTATTTATAAAGAAGGAACATGAAATTATATTAGACATGCAAGTGTGAACGTTATAGATTTATAAGGAGTATGTTTCCCAATAATATATTTGGGATTATAAAATACTCATATAGTTTCTACGTATCTTTCCCTTACTATCTGTAAAAATCTCAATAAATATATTCACAAAAACAATTTTATAAACAACGCTTAGTAGTATATAAAAAACCCATTTATTATTAAAAAATTCTCCTACATACTATTTTGTAGTATGCAGTTAACGTAATAACAAAAAGCTATTATGTTTATAAAAAACATAATAGCTCTTCTCTTTTTTATAGTAGTAACTAAAAGTCAATAAGCATAATATCTATTAGGAATTAGACTATTTCGAATGATTACATTGGACCAAAATCTTTCCATGTAACATTATTATCAGCAAAAGTACTACCTGAAACTAATAAAAAAGCGGATGAAATTGTATACGACGTACCATTATATAATACTTTATAGACATATTTATTAAGATTCATTCTACCTCCTTTCTCATAACTTTTTGAAACCATTCAAATTTAATTATCACCATGCATTAATTTGGATCCATTACACCATTAACAATATTTCCTTGCAAAAATTCTCTCCCTGTAATTGTAATTTTCGCATTATTCAACACATTATTTTGAATTACTACTTGTGGTGTACTACTCGTTGTTCTATTATCTATCCCAACTTGCATCAAATTTGTGGAATTTATATTATTATTTTGGATTACCACTTGCTTACCAGTAAACACTGTATCCAAAACAATAATAGCTCTCTGAAGAGTATCATTTGTAATTTTTATAGTATTTCCCCTTAACACTATATCATCAGATACATTTTGAATATTCAAGACCGTTCCATTTGATTTTTCTATATGGCAATCAATCATCTTGAATGCTTTGAGGTTATTCACTGTAAATAACGTGTTATTTCTATCTATACTAAAGAAATTGCAATCTTTTAATTCTAAAGCGCTTCCTGCGCTTGTTATCCCCAAAAAGGTTACGTCCTTAAAAAAGCAATTCGTATATGTCCCTGCAACTAAGGTTGGGGTTTTAACATTATTAAATATAATATTTTCAAATATCCATCCTGATTTAACTGTTCCTATTGGTACATAATTTAAATACAAAACGTCTTGTCCTTCAAATATACAATTTGAGATAGTTTGCGGCTCATTTTTCATCTCTAATGTCCACTGATACAATGATGACAAGGAATTTAGCTTATCTGCATCATTTATAAAACGACAGGAATCAACTTTAACCGCATATGGAAAGGGGGTATCAATAACCATTTTACTATTAGAAAAAATATTATCTAGTATATTAATAGATCGATTTGCATATACACCTTGAACATTTATTTGCGATCCGTATACATAATTATTAGAAAAAATAACATCTCCTAATAAAGAGACCTTAGTTAATCGGATATTATTCCCTGTTACGATTACCCTATCTGCACCACTATTAATAGATAGACCAACATAAGCATTTGAAATGGTATTCATAATAGAATTATTTGATATATAGATAAATTTCCCATTTACAACAATAATATTATAATTTTTATTATCATGAAAATTATTTCTTTCAATATATATATATTGATTTAAATCATATCCATCTTCAATATCTATTCCACTTTGTGGATCGGTACCTGCGATGTGATGAATATCATTATCTCGAATATATACATTCTTTGCCCCACATACACTAATTCCTTGTCTACGGCAATCATGTAAATTACATTTTTCTATATAAGTATATTGTGGAAAAGAAGGCACCCGAACATTTATTAAACAATTTGCAGGAGCAGGAACATTCCCTTGATGCAAAACAATTTTAGCATAACTTGCTCCTTTAGGGGCTTCCACTTCATCAAAGAATTGTACATTGGTTTTTGAAGATAAAAACATATTATTTGAAGCGTAAAAAATGACATCATAATAATCGCATTTTATATCAGAACCCAATGCTCCAAATCCATTTCCATATAAACCGAAGTAACCATACTTTACAATAGCCACTTGGGTCATATCAATTTGCAAATTGGAACGTATCTTTGTTGTACTACTTACTAATGAACCATCTGTTGTATTAATTGCTCCCTGTTCAAATGAACTTGCTAATGATGTAGGAAAAGGTGAAATCTGCCCAAAAGTACTGTTCAGTGTAATGGCATCTCCTGTACAATCTAAAATATCTAGATTATCTAAAGATACAAACCTTGTATTGTTCCCCCCATCAGCAGGCGGAGTAAAACTCCCCAATTCAATGCCATACCCCGCCCCATGTGTTCCCCCACTAGAATAATCATGTGTATATCTATCTCCTTGGATAATACCATTTGTAACCCTTGAATATACTTGATTTCTACGAAAGCTTATAATTGCATATCCAGTCAAATTATTTGTTTCCATTTTTAATGTTGAACCGTTTAGATTCAACATTAAATGACTTTGTGGTTCGATGGGTATTTGTTTATCAATCAAATATACTCCTCTAGGTAACACAACTTCCGTACATCCTTGTTGTGCCGCCCAAACTAAAGCATTATTAATACCTTGGGAAGTGTTGATAGCATCAGTCCCATCATTCTTAACATCCCATCTATCTAATTCTAATACATATATACTTGTAGAATTTGTAGCTTCTAATGATTTTGGAATCCATTTTAATTGCGTACTATCATAAGTTAAAATGTCATTATGAAAAGGAGGTTTGGATACCAAATCTAAATCATTTAAATTTCCAAGGTTATCCTTTCTTCTCCACATCAATTCACACCTCTTTTTTTGCTTTTCTACATTTTATGTTTAATATGGTAAATTGATTGGATATAAGAGAATTAATATCACTTTTTATTATTCTTCAGATATTCATTATTTAGAAAGCCTTTTTATAATTCCTTTCTCCTTCCCTAAAAAGTTCTTTTCCTACTAACTGTGTTTATTTCAATACCCTTTTATTTAAACTATTTAAATTTACAATAATCAAGACGCTTAACATCTAGGTATATAATTAAAAAGACACTATGCTTTTTATACATAACACCCCATTATTATCTACTATTATTTTCAGAACAACCTAAAATTTCTTCCATAGATAAAGAATTCCTTACTGTGATATAGTGAAAATATAATAATGTTTTATAGATAATTATCATTCGAAACTTTCCGAGTTAATATTTTCGACTTTATTTTTTTTATTAATATTCGGGTTAAATTAAGGAAATACCTATACTCTTCTGCCTCTTTAAACACCATCCAAAAGATAAAATTCGGAATAATCAGGCACAAGATACTACGCATTATTATATCCGTAAATATATTCATACGGAAAATATAACCAATTACATCCGTTGCTATAACAGAAAATAATACAAGCACTACAAACAAAATATATCTAAAAAAATATATTTTTACAGATTTTTCAAAAACAATTTTAAATATAATATAAGGGTCATACCAAAAGTAAGTACATAATCTACTAATAACAGTACCTAAAAACACACCGGCTATCCCTATTTGTTTCGCAAGAATTATAGAAACTACAATATTTATAATTGCTGCTACAATAGGTCTATATTTTCCTTTTTTGAACAAACCTGTGGTCTCTCTAAAAATTGTAGTTGTATTTTGCATTCCTGAAGTAAAAAAATTAAGTAATATGGAAAATAATACATATTTATTAAACACATATTCCTCACCTAACCAGAGCGTTATAAATGGATTTATTAAATTCCAAAGGCAAACTGTACAAAATCCATATATCCAAAAATTAAAAAAGTTAATTACACGAAAAATAAAATATTTTTTTTCTGCATTTTCTTTCACATTCAAATTTCCAACACTAGCAGTGATAGAATAAAACAAATAGCCTAAGAAGGTATTTAATGTATTTAAAATCAGCAGATAATTCGAATACACACCAACCCAAATAACTCCAATAAATTTCGATATAATTATATTATCAGTTGCATTAATTACTACACCACTAATTTTATATAGTAACAAGGAGTACAAATTCTCGAAAAACTCTCTTCTGTCTACCTTAGATAATTTCGCATTATTTTTTTCTTTTAAGTATGGATATAATTTATTTGCCTTATTTGCAATATATATATTCTCAATTACTTTTAATGTTAATTGAGCTATTAGTACTACAATGTAATCACTAATAATTAATAATAAAACAATTTGTAATGTGTTAGATATAATCATGAACAAACTGTGTATTTTAGAAATGATATAGTTACTTTGATCAGCGATAATAATAGATTGCTTATATACAAAGTAATATGATGAAACAGAACTTGTTAAAAATAAGAGATAGATAATGTTAATATCTTTTATTGCGGTATCTGCACTTATTAAATTTTGGATGAAAGGCAATAGCAATAAACCTATCAATAAAACTACTACTCCTATAATTCTATATGCTTTTTGATATAAGTTCATTAATGCCTGTATTTTATAAATATCCTTCTCAGCTAATGGCCTATATAAACTATAAATTATAGCTGTATCAAATCCTAAATTAGCTAGGGAAAACATCAATAGTATACTTGTAAAAAGTCCATCCACACCTAAATATTCTATACCGAGTTTATAGATAAAAACAGTTCGAACAATAAATCCCATACCAATACTAATTATTTGTCCAGACAAACCGAATAAAATATTTTTTAAGGAGTTTTGTATTCTCATCGTAATACCTTCTATATTTTAGTTGTTTTACGTACCCACTCTACTAAATTTGGCACTAATCTTCCTCTTTAAAATAGGGAAAAACTTTGTTATCCTGTATTTTAATAATGCTTTCCTTCGTTGCGCCTTGAAATCATAATCTAGAAACCAATTTAGTAAATTTTTATCTGCAATACAATCACGATTTTGTTTCATTCGCACTTGGATTAAATTCCAATACATTTCAATGAATGTATTGGTAAAAAACTTCACCTCGCTATTTATAGAAGTTTTAACGTACTGAAAAAGATTACTTGGAATATTAAAACCATACTCACGAGGATCTCTCCCTTCAGCAATAATTCCCATAATCGTTCTTAAGCATTTTTCACATTTACAACAATTTTCTTCATTTTTAAAACATACCCTGATATTAACAGGTTCTTTATTAGCTGAATAATGGTCCACAACCACTTTAATCTTTTCTTGCCTAGTAAGTTCGTACCCATCATGAAGGACTGTTCCAGATGCATATTTTATTTCATTATCCACAGTTGGATCAGATGCACAAGTAACTTGATATAATGGAGAATTAGAGCTTGCAATGTATATACATTTTATCTTAAGTTTAAAAGCTATTGGAATAGCTGCAGATATTATTGCTAAACCATGATGCAATCCATGCCACCATGTATCGTTTAACTTTTCTCTAAAATCACGGTCAATGTTCCCTGCAATTATAAAGGTCCCATAGTTAGATTGTATAAAAATATTTTCTAATCCATTAATCTTTGCAAAATTCATAGCATTTTCTCTATCTGCCTCCCATACTTTACTACCCTTTATTTCATTTTCATGCCATCCATATTCAGTAACTAACAAGGGGTTTTTATCTTTTATTCTTATAAATGTAGTAAGTGCATCTAATCCACCACTAAATAAAGATGCCGCTTCCAGTTCCGGAATGTAAACATTATCAATAATTTCTCCTACAACTATGGATCCTTTAAATTTCACACTAGGAAACATGTTTTGATATGCATTTTTTATATTATTCAAACAAATATAAAAAGATTTATCTAATTCATTTATCACTATTGTTGAGTTAGTAATCCATACAAGAGGAACTACATTTGCAACAAACGGAATAGCTAAAATACTTAAGGGGATATCAGATACATCATAGTTATATTCAAGAAACATATGATTACTTGTCTTAAAATACTTTTGTAAATCCCCCTTAATACTAAAAGAATAATCAACCCTATTATTTTTCACGACAATTTTATCGAGAATTATACTATTCATTTGAGCCTCCTAATAAATCGCCATTTTTAACATAGTACGTTTGCTAATTGGAGAACTGTTTTAACCATTGATTTACTACATCAAAATCCACCTGAACATCCGTTATAAATTCTGAATGTATCATTTTTTCAAGATTATTTAAATCTTCTCTATCAATCAGATTTAAATTATACGTTTCACCCATTCCCTTAGCTCTTTCATCTATGGAGATAATTATTGCACGTTTTTTATGACGCATAGCAAATATACCGCCATGTAAACGTGTTCCAATATAATCAACGGCTGTATTTAGGACTTTTTCATACGCCTCTATAGTAGGAGGTATAATTTTCATGCCTTGTATATCCCTAAAAGTTTTTAAATATTCCAAATCATCAGCATCTTGTATCCAGAAGTAGACATTTTCATAACTTTTGTTAAGTATATCTATCAATAATTGATCCTTTTCACGATTTTTAGAATGATGGGTTAGTGTAAAAACAACTGAGTCCGATTTATCACTTGGAATTCCCCTACAAAAATCATGCGTAAAAGACCACAAAGTTGCACAACCAGTATTTATAGCTTTAAACCCCATTTCTTCTAAAAACTTTTTTGTTCTTTCATCTCTAACGCTATGTATATATTCATGTGATAAAACTTTTCTATATAACATTTTTGTATAGGTATTTATTTTATTCCCTTTTCCTGCACCAACTCCAACCAGAATACTCCCTTTTAAAGGCCCATAATTAAATATATTAATATTCCACTGCGGGAAATGAGTAAACATATCCATTGCTAGCAAATTCGAACCACCTACAAACTTATATTTTGCATCACTATAAATCTTTACCCTATTTGATTTTCTCGCTACTTGGTACCAATGAAAAGGTGAAACATGAGTGGGTAATGTTAAAACATATGCATTTTTAGTTATATCAGATAGATGATGCTTTACACACTTCATTATTATATCGTCACCCTTGTTAAGAGAACCTACTGATGTATCTAATACTAAAACATTATCCATAAAAATAATTCCCCCAAGTATCTTTTATAAATAGTAAAAGATTTTTTAGTTTTATAACTTAATCTATTCTAATTCAATTAACCTATATATCTTTTCCACTTCTATTTCATTACCATAATTTTTTCGGCTTACATTATTTACAATTTCATTTTTGAATTCTACATCATCAATCATTCTTTTTATTCCTCCGACAATTCCCTTTATACCCATTGGACAAATATATCCATCTACCCCGTTCTCTAGCTGACTTTTGGCAGTTGAAAAATTAGTTATTAATACTGGTTTCTTAAGAATTTGTGCTTCCCGAACTGTTACTGCCTTCCCTTCGTATCTAGATGGTTGCACATAAATATCACATGCTTTTATGTACGGATACGGATTAATCTTCTTACCTAGTAAAACAAATTTATCTTGAAGTCCTAGTTTATCTATCAACGATTTAAGTTCAGCTTCTTGAGGCCCATATCCAACTATGTACCACTCGATATCATACCCTTGATCTAATAGTTTTCTAAGCGCATATATAGCGTTATCAATTCCCTTAGCATGCGAAAGTCTAGCAACAGTAACTAACTTGATTCGCTCGCTATTTACTGGTATTTCTTGAGTAATATCTCCTTGATTAGATTGCTCACGGACAAATGCAGGATCTATTATATTTTCTATTATTTGAACCTTTTTATTAATATAAGGCAAACTATTAAGGAATGTATCTCTACAACTTTCAGAAACCGCCACGATATCATCTATTTCCCTCCACATTTTACATTCCATTCCTTTATTAAGTTGTATGTTTGAATAATCAGTATGAATCCAACCAATTTTTCTTTTCGCTCGAACTTTATCCCCTATAAAATAGTGTGGCCATAAAAAACTTATAGCAACATCATACTCTTCCCTCAACTTTGGAAGAAATGGAAGAGATATTCTCCATCCATATTGAATAACAAAGTATCCAGGTTCTTTACTATTTACATATCTTCCATGCATAACACCCATAACTTTTCCTAGCATCCTAGTAATTCCAATTGAGAAATGTCCTTCTTGTAATATCTGCTTAATTGATTTTCTAAAAGTAGTATATTGTTGCAATTCTTCTAATAAATTCGGCTCTTTAGGTAATAAAGAGAAAAATCCACCTTCATGCCTAAATAACATTAAATCTATATCATACTTACTGTAATCAATTGTATTTAATAAACCAATCAAACTTCTTTCTACTCCACCAATTTCCATATCAAAAGATGCAATTAATATTCTTTTCTTTTTCATCATAGGATACCTCACAAAATCTATTATTGATTTCTTTTCTTCATTTCATATTAGTATTTTGCTGTTTTGCACAACAAATCCCCTTATACATCAGACGTATAAAATGAAAACAAATTTGATTACCCTATTTCTTCCTTGCGCACAATTCCATATAACGATAGCCATTCGTGAATATTATTGTTAATATCAAAGCCTAATTTCGAAATATTGTTAATTATAAATTCCCTATCAGGTCTTTCTTTTAACAAAGCCTTATAAATTTCTTTACACCATATTTCTATTTCTTCATCTAAACCAATAAATGACATTATTCCTAACCCCATATCAGTATTATTAGGTAGCGTATCTGCTACAACACATGGTACACCTGCAGATTGTGCTTCCAAAGTCACAATACCAAACCCCTCAAATAAAGAAGGAAAAATAAAAACATCAAAACTCTTCATGAGGCGTGGAATATCCTTCCTAACTCCCAAAAATCTAATATTTTCAAAAATCCCTAATTGCTTTGCTTTTAATTCAATAGAACTCCTTAATGGGCCATCTCCTACCAAAATAGCAACAAAATTTGAATCTCTTTTTAAAATTTGCTTTAAAACTTTTAAGATAAAAATATGATTCTTTGACTCTGAAAAACTTCCTATATGCCCTATTAATTTTGCTGCATTCGGTATACTAAGTTCCTTTCTTACACTGACACTACTTCCAATATCTATATCAGTAAATTGATTAATATCTATACCGTTTTTAATCAGTTCTATCCTCTTACTATGAAGCATCCTTTCACCAAATAAAAAACGTGCTGCTTCAACGCTACACGCACAATAATTAGTTCCAGCATATTTAATAATAGATTGCAAAACCTTTAGAATAACTCTTGCTTTTATTCTAGATTCTTGTGGCCAATTATTACTATGTGAATGACAAATTCTCTTTTTTATACCAGCTATTTTTGCCGCTACAGCAACGAAACCACCTTGATAATCCGTATGTGCATGTACAGCTTCATATTGATTATCCGACATAATCTTTACAAGTTCTTTAACATAGGCAAAAGGTCCTATTTGCCCTAAACTAGGTACCCTATATATTCTCCCACCTAATGCAATTATTTCATCTTCGTAATCATTTTTCTCGTTTCGATGAGATACAAAATCAAACTGAAGCTGCCCTCTATCTATTTTCCTGTATATATTCATTAATAACGTTTCAGCTCCCCCGCGATTCAGAGCACTGACAATGTGTAAAACCTTTTTTGTATTTTTAGTTCTAAGTTTATAATCTATCCCCATTTCACAATTCGCCCCCAGCATTTTACACTTTATTATCAAAGCAGGTTGCTCTTATAGATAATTCCCAAAGTAATTACATGTTCATATACAAAATAAATAAAATAACAAACTAGAACTGCATAATAAATCAACTTTTGATCTTTATCTGTAAATGACTTTACAACCCAAGAAATTAATATTAACTGATACAATCCAAAATATATGGAGAATCTAGCAAATATCCAATTTTGTGTTGAAATAATCATAAAAACAAGACCTAATATGGACATATTTACAATATAATCACTTTCAGGGAATAACGCCCTCATTTTATCCTTCCCAAGGTAAGCCAGTATAATTGGCACTATATTCACAGCAACCCTAAGTATATTGGCACCACCTTCATGAAATTCCTTATATTGACCATATTGAGTATTTCCAATAGCCGAGAATAAAACTTCCGAAAACTGATTAAAACCTATAACTACACATACTGCTAAAAAAAGAAGCAAATATGTCGTTCCTGACCAGGCTTTTTTTCTTACAAAAAAGTAGATTGGCATAAGAACTAATGCACTTGCATGAAATGTTGATGCGCATAATACAATTGCCATATATTTTTTCCATTTTCCTTCAAAAATATATTTTGTGGCAGCAAAAATAATTGCAGCGGCTAAATATTGCCTAATCCCATTCATTGATGTTAAATACATACCTGATGTAATATAAACATATAAACTCAATTCAATTAGTCTTGAATATTTATATAGTGTTGCTACAATGAGTACATTTGTTATCAATGCTGTAGTAAAAACCATTACTTGAGGATCATCCGTATATTTTTTCAAAACCATTTGAAAAATATTAAAGCCCATGTCTTTGTTAGTTTGAACATATTCCCAATTAAACTCCGTTATTTTATATGCATGCATATAAAAATAAGTATCTCCAATATTATTCCGAAGTCCCGCTACCAATACAAGTGATAGAGCCGCTATTAAAACCAACAATCTATTTGGTTTTATCATTGCAAAATTATTAGTTACAGGTATAGCAAAATACCTTGCAAAAAATGCGAGTATGAATACTATAGCAAGATTCATCCAAAGTATAGTCATTGTTATTTCCTCTCATTTAATTACTAATTAAATCCCTATATGTTTACTTTTTATTTTTGTTTTCATTGTAATGTAACTATAAAGGATAATCCCAAATGGCAGTGCACAAAGTGTCAGTCCTTTACATGGCGATTCTTGTATAAACCTTCTATTTCTCGATATGAAACTACTAGATACATAATGTATAGCTTGCCTATACTTAAATAGTCGATTAGTAAATGGTAATTTCATAAGTTCCTTGCGATAAAAAGCAAAACCTTTTGGGTTTCTACGATATTGGTTTAGCATATTCATTGATGATCCATCAGCCATGTATTCCACATAACAAAGCGCTTCGTTCATAAGTAACATCTCATACTGTTGATCTAACATATAGTATTTATATGCTAACCCTACATATTTTTCATTTTTAAAAATTGGGTACGGATATTTCTTAGTCAATTCTGTTCGATAGACCAATTTTTTATCACCTGTGACACCATGTTTGTTGTAAAGATCAAAAAGCGTGGAGTGTTTAAGGTTCTCTGGTAACTTCGAGCCAATTATTTGCCCATTTGTATACAAGTCCAGTCCAATCATTCCACTTACCTCATCATTCCCGTAGCTACTCCAAAAAGACAGGATTTTTTCTACAGCATCATCTGGCATATAATCATCAGAATCAATACAAACATTTAATTCCGTATCAATCATTTCATATGCTGTATTATGAGCACCATGCATCCCTTGATTTTTTTGCCAATGATACATAATTTTGATATGTTTTTCAGCTATCCAGCTATCCACCAATTCTTTTGTGTTATCACTAGATCCATCATCTATTATTAACCATACAAAATTCTTACATGTTTGACGTTTTAAGCTCTCATAACAATTTGCAAGACAATACGCTCTATTATAAGTAGGGGTGAAAATCGTTAAATTCTCCAAATTACTCACCTCGAAAGTACGGAATAATAGTCTTGAGTTAATTCAGCTGTATGTTTTATATCGTATCCTTTTTCTAATAATACTTGAGCTGATGTTTTCCTCGAAAAATTACTAGTTTCTATATTTTTTATTTTTTCTATCCAAGTCAATTTATCTGTTAGAGGAACATGTTCAACTAGATTCATTCCCAAGTCCACTTCTTTCGTAATAGCATCAGATATAATACAAGGCAAACCAACTCCTTGCGCCTCTATGAGAGTGAGTGGCAATCCCTCATGTAAAGATGGAAAAACAAATACATCAAATGCTTGAAGTATCCTTTCTATATCGTCTCGTATCCCAAGAAACCTTATATGCTTCTCCATATTCAATTCCTTTACTTTATTTTCAATTCCCACGCGAAGCGGCCCTTCGCCAATTAATAAAAGCATTGAATTCGGCCTAAATCGAGTTAACTGCGCGAATAATTCTATAAGATAGGTCTGATTTTTTTGATGAGCGAACCTTCCAACATGGCCAATAACAAGAGCGTCTTGCTTAATTTGTAATTCTTCTCTTACTTCTGTTCGCATTTCTGGACAGAACAAAAATCTATCACAATCAATTCCATTTTTTAAAATTCTTGCTACATCGGCTTTATCCGCAAATAGCCACCTGGCAGCAGCATTTGAACATGCTAACAAATGTGTTGCACAAGCGGATATAGATTTTCCTGCATACCATTTATAGATTTTTGCAGCTGTACCACCTTCACTACTAGTATTATGACTATGTGCAATCCTAACTGGCACCTTCGCCTTTTTAGCTGAACGAAGCACAAACCCACTCATTTTATCCATATGTGAATGAACGATTTTATATTGTGGATGAGAGTTAAAAAAGGTATCTAATGCTTTTATATAGCCCCTATGACCAACATCTGTAACATATGGAATTCTATGAACTTTTCCGCCTAACTTTACTACTTCTTCATCAAATACACCCTCTTTACAAGTTAAAAAATCAAATTGTACTTTTGAGCGGTCTATATTACGATACAAATTCATAATTAAAGTTTCGGCTCCGCCTCTATTCATATTTACGACTACATGTAATACTCTTAATGGAGCGCCCAATTTAAATCCTCCATTTCATCCATATATGTTGTATAAATTTCTTGTTTCTCTTTTAACACTTCATTAACTGAATATTTACTTTTAATAATAGTACGTCCATACTGCCCAAACTGAGCTTTTAATTTATTATTTTTAGAAATAGAAATTATCCTTTCAGACATCGTCTTTATGTCATCACGATCTATAATCCAACCATTTTTATTATTAATAATTAACTCCCTATGCCCCCTATTGTCAGTAGCGATAACTGGAAGTCCACAAGCCATAGCTTCCATAATATTAACTGGTAAACCTTCCCGATAACTTGATGCAACGGCTAGGTCACACATCTGCAACAAAGAGGCTATATCATTTCTATAACCAAGAAAGTGAACCATATTACTTACTCCTAGTTGAGTCGCTATTTTTTTGCACTCTTCCATTAACGGCCCTTCACCAGCAAGTAGAAGCTTCGCATGTGGAATTTCATTTTTCAACTGTGCTAATGATCGAATTAAGAAGCTTTGGTTTTTGTTCTTATTAAATTCGGCTGCATAAAACATCAAAAAATCTTTTGACTTATAACCATTTTTAAGTCTTAATTGCTCCTTTTCACTTTCAGTAATAGGAATATATCGTTCTATATCCACCCCTACACCATGAACGAGTTTAATATTCCCCACCTGAAATCGATGTCTTACCGCTAAATTGTAGTCTTCTTGATTAATTGTTATAAGACAATCCGTAGTATTAGCTAAACTTCTTTCGATTGGATAGTATAAAAGCCAATTTATGAATGATGATCCTTTACAAAAGTGAAATCCATGCGCTGTATATATAACCTTTGTGCCTTCTCTCCGCACTTTTCTAGCAGCTAGGCGAGCAATTACTCCTCCCATAGGCGTATGACAATGAATGATATTATATTTATTTTGATGAATAATTGATTTGAGTTTTTTATATGCATGAAAGTTTTGTACGCTAAGAGGCGATCTTTGAAGAGTAATATTATGTTTTTGAGTTACATACGGAAGAGGTATATTCCCATTCGCCGCAACATGTACATCCCATCCTCGGTCTGCAAACCATTTCAAATATGGTAAATGAAAAGCCTTAAAATGATAATCCACAGTTGCACAAAACAGAACTTTTTTAGACACCTTCCCACGCACCCGTCTTATTATAAATTTTCGCTATTAACCTGATACTGGTATTAATAGCTTTAAAGTTTTACGCTGATTTACTAAGTTTAACAATCGCTTTCTTAATTCTACTTCGTTTAAATCTGTATAATTTGAAATAAGCTCTTCTATTTCTTCTATACGAACATTCATTTCTTGCCCTACATAAATTCTCGGATGAACTTGCTTTTCATTCATTTCATCTTCTTTTAGTAATTCTTCAAAAAGCTTCTCTCCAGGGCGTATACCAGTAAATTCTATTCCTATTTCATCCAAAGAGTTTCCTGATAATCGAATGAGATTTTTAGCAAGATCAACTATTTTTACCGGTTCTCCCATATCCAGTACAAAAATTTCTCCTCCTTTAGCTAACGCCCCCGCTTGCACTACGAGTCTAGATGCCTCCGGAATTGTCATAAAATAACGAACCATATCAGGATGAGTAACTGTAACTGGTCCACCATTTTGTATTTGTTTTTTAAATAAAGGTATGACGCTCCCGCGGCTACCTAATACATTTCCAAAACGTACTGTAACAAACTTTGTATGACTTATTTTATCTTTGTGCTGAATGACCATCTCAGCTAATTTCTTTGTTGCTCCCATAACACTCGTCGGGTTCACCGCTTTATCGGAAGAAATCATGACAAACGTTCCTACTCCATGTGTTCTCGCGGCCTCTGCTATATTTATAGTCCCAATCAAATTATTTTTAACAGCCTCTTCAGGATTGTTCTCCATTAATGGTACATGTTTATGTGCGGCTGCATGATATACAACATTGGGAAGATGTTTATTCATTATTAAATGCATCTTCTTTTCATCTTGTATATCTGCGATTTCTGGAATAAACACGCCTTTCATATCGTTATATTTTTCATTTAATTCTATTTCTATGGAATAAATACTGTTTTCTCCATGCCCTAATAAAATCAATTTTTTCGGCTTAAATTGCGCAATTTGTCTACAAATTTCCGAACCAATCGATCCACCTGCACCAGTAACTAAAATAACTTTATCAGTTATATAATCTGAAATAATATCCACATCTAACTCTACAGGATCTCGCCCTAATAAATCTTCTACTTGAACATCTCTAAATTCATTCACTGAAACCTTACCTGTTACTAAGTCTTCTAACATTGGAAGAATTTGAGTTTTAACTTTTGTTTTTAAACAATCTTTTAAAATAACATTTCTCTCTCTCTTGTTTAGCGAAGGAATTGCCAAAATTATTATCTCAATATTCAATTTTTTAATAACGTAATCAATTTGATTCATACCACCTATTACCGGAATTCCCCAAATATCAAGATTATGTTTTTTGACATTATCATCAATAAACGCGACTGGCATTAATTCAGCAGCGCTATTCTTCAACAACTGTCTTGCAACCATCGTCCCAGCTGATCCAGCACCAACAATTAACGTTCTTTTTTTATCACCCTTTTTTACATAATAAATATCTCTATACATTCTCCAAATAAAGCGGGAACCGCCAATTAATAAAATATGAATCATCCAAGTTACAACTAATAATCGAAAATACATTTTTTGCATGAATAGTTGCTGCACAACTGCTGTAGTAAGTATAGAAAATGTAACGACCTTGCATATAATTAGCAACTCACCTATACTTGCATATTCCAAAGCTTTTTTATACAACTTATAAATAAAAGCAAACAAATGATGACTGACTAATAAAGTGATAGAGCTAATAACTGATGATAGAGTGATCACACTAAAGCTAGCATTTACAAAGAAATAGCTAAAAAAAATAGCACTTAATACAATCAGTGAATCCATTAAAAGCAATAACGATATCCTCCGGCGATACGTCATATTACTTCCTCCTTTAATCAATTCCTTACATAACTCTTTCAAATTTAAAGTTTCTAATTATATCCTCTTATTAAAAGCACATAATTAGAAACTTTAATAAAACATGGGCATCTAACCCTCCCTCACATTACACTTTTGATGACTCGCATCTAAGGTTGTTTTCACAACCCACAGCATAATCGAGTGCCTCCATTGATAGCGGTCAGGAGACATCACCACATCACAGTTCTATTAATTCTTCTTTATTACGAACATTTTTATGTACAAAGGTTAAATTTAATATTCTAAATCCCCTTTATACTTTCCCATTCAAAACTGCACCCAACACTCTACTTTTCGTAAAACTTAGCGCTCTTTTCGTTTCAAGCGCATCTTCACTCACAGTACGATTATATCGGATCACCAATAGTACTCCTTCACACTTATCAGCTAATACACTCGTATCTGTTACTTCTAATACAGGAGAAGAATCAAATAATATGATGTCATACCGTTCCATTGCCTTTTGAATTAATATATCCATCTCATCTGAACCAAGTACTTCAGATGGATTGAATGGTACTGGACCACTAGTTAATACATCAAGACGTTCCATCTCTGTTTTTTTTACAACGCCTTCTAAATTTGTTTTTCCGTTCAATATATCAGTTAATCCAACTGTATTTTCTACTCCAAACATTTCATGAATCGTGGGTGTTCGTAAATTTGCATCTATTATCAATACTTTCTCACCTTTTTGCGCTATTGAGACTGCTAAATTAACTGTAATCGTTGATTTTCCTTCACCATACCTCGGAGAAGTAATAACTATCGTTCTGATTTTATGAATAGACGAAGATAATTGAAGGTTTGTTCGAAGCGAACGATACTGCTCCGAAATTTTCGATCTTGGAGCTGTATAAGCAATTACACTTTCTCCTTTAACTTTATTGGTTTTTCGTCTATTTTTGTAGGCCACTCCGTTCCATCCCCCAGTACCACTGTATTTTTTTCACTGAATTTGTCTTTCATATTTTTCCTATTCATTTTAGAAATCCCGCCCAAAACAGGGACATCTAACAATTGTTCAATTCGTCGTTCTGATTTTATTCTCTCATCAAGTGAATCCAATAAAAAAATAAAACCGATACTAAGCACCATACCTATAGAGAATGCAATTAATATCGTTTTAAAGTGATTTATATTTATAGGCATCGAATATTTTTGGATTGGGTCTTCTGGTAGTATACTCACATTATTAAAATTCAGTATATTCGCTACTTCTTTCTTATAAACAGCAGCTGTAGCATTTGCAATTTTATGCGCAAGCACAGGATCCTTGTCCACTACATTTATTCTCATAATCTGGGATCCTTGTACACTTTCTGCACTTATTTGCCCACTTAATGCACCTGCAGATCTGTTAATATTCAATTCAACAGCTACTTTTTCTAATATTACAGGCTCATTTACCATCGCTTTCAATGTATTCATCGTTTCAGCATTAGCTTGAACAATAACTCTTGCTGAGGAGGCATACAAAGGCGTTTTCATGTACATACTATACATCGCTCCCCCTACCGTTGTGAGAGTCGTAAACAATAGTAGTATCCACACCCTTTTCCATATAACAGTAAATAGATTTTTTAAATTTATTTCCTTATTCATTACTTCTCCCCCTCATTTAATACCAATGAGATTCCAGTTGAAATTCCCATAAAAACAGAAATAACAGTAATATTTTTTATTTTTCAAATATATAAAAACTCCTAATTAATGCCATTTTAGTTCTTTATACAGAACGAGTCAATACAAATTATTCTTGTTAAATCACTTCTTAATTACACCCCAAAAATTACGACAACATTCACTGCAATTCGCTGTAGATAAATGACGAAAAAGCCCTGATACCGTAGTATCAGGGCTTTTTTTCTTAGTATAGAGACATATATTGATCGGGTTCCCATTGGTGAACTTGCATGCGGAATATATCCTCTGAATTCATCAAGGTTTAAATCAAGCCAAAAGCGTTGATTTATCAAGGTTTTATAAAAGTGATGTTTCATAGTGATTCATCACTTTTTTGTTTTTGTGGGTGAGTTGGGGGTGCCCCACAAACTGAAACAAACCTAAATAGCTTAGGCTTGTTTCAGTTTTTCATCTGTTCTTTCCTATTTAAAATATCCTCTAAAAAAGTTTGTTACAGTTCAATAATTTTTCACAAGTGAACAAGACAAGATGTTGTCATCATCCTGCCTTGTTTATTTAATATACTTTACTGCTTAGTAATTATTTATTTCTTTAATAACTGATGGGGGTAATGTTTTATTTATTAGATTCCTGTACCATGTTCTGAATATGAAATAATATTTTCTTGTTTCAGTGTAGGTGCTGCACTTTTTTCAATACTAGGACTATTTAAACCAAACGATAACACTGCAATACCGATTAAACCCATTAATGTAATTTTAATCTTTTTCATTTTAAACGCCCCTTTTCTTTTAATAAATTTCTCGCTTCATGACTTAAGTGATAATATTCACACGCCTTATCCTTTTCACCCACATTATACCATTTACCTGCTAATAGTTCGGTATAAATTTGAATGTCTTTCCATAATTCTTGTTCTTTAAAATACGAAAGTGCTTCATTTATAATTTCTTCTAACTTCGCTATAGATTCATTGTTATTTATACACTCCATAATATTTAGGTGATAACTATATTCTTGATTACAATCCTTCAGGCCCTCTTTAATATAAAAAGCTGCATCATTATGCTGTTTTAATTTAATATGTTCCCGAGCTAATAGGAATATTACCCTTCTTTGATAATGCAATTTTGTATGTTGACATGCTTTATATACTTCCTCTAAATGGCGTATTGCTGAATCTGATAAGTTTTGTTCGGCATACAGTACTCCTAAATTGCTACGGACTTTTAAAACCAGCGAGTGTTCATCAAATTTTTGAAACATATTTAGAGCAGAAATTAAATATTCCTCTGCTAATTCAAATTGTTCTAAAGTGATACAAGCCATACCTAATGTATTTTCACACGCTCCCTTTTTGGTCTCATAGCCTTCATGGCTTGAAAAATAATCGAGAGCCTTTGTAGCATAATTAATTGCTAAAGTAGGTTGTGAAATATAATATTTATACAGCGCAACACGATAATGGTACTCTGCTTTTTCTTTTTCATCGGACATCATATCTAACAAATCACTAGCAGACTCAAGATGTTTTTCTGCACTATTGTAGTTTCCAATTTCTGTTGCATAAATAAATTTAAAGAAGTGATAGTAGTATTTTAATAAACCATCCGGCATATCTTTTATGTATTCTAACCCTTCAAGCCCTTCTTCAAAATTCCCTGTTAACATTTGGTACCTAAATCTTAACAGGGAGTAATAAATAAAAGAATCTGTATTTTCTTTAACCTTATTAAATATATTAAGAAGAATTCATTAAATATAATGCCGAAATTTATTTTCCTACTTTAAACCTTTCCCCTATAGAATGGCTAGAACAAATAGTTGAACTCTTAAAAAGAGCATTAAAAAATAAATAGTAAGAACGATTTTTGACCGCCCTTTACAGGTGGTCTTTTACTTTTTTCTACTTCACATACACAAAGGCTTCATTTGTCGTAACATAGTATATTTCCTCCTTTTCTATTGTGTACTTTATATTGTAGCGAACCGTTTACACTTACTTTTTATCCCTTATGCGATAACTTTGACCCAATAAATAAAAAACCTAGTGACTACTTACAATATCCTCAAACAGGAAATGGATTTGTAATATCCGAAAACAGGAATATTATTCCAGAATATGAATCTCAATTTCCACAGAAATTAAGACCACATGATGGAGCAGAAATATATGAAGTTGTAAATGGAAAGGAACGATTGGTAGGAATATATAGCGAGCTAGATAAAAAATTTATTCCAGCTGTGACTAAGGACTAAGAAAGGAAGTATGAAAATGATTAGACGAGATGAGTATGCAGTATATAAAGGAACGGAATATAGTATATCAAAAATCGATAATCGGTATATATTAGCTTCTACAAATCAAAAGGACTTACAAAACGGTTTTACACCCTACGAAAGAAATCCCAATTTATTTATAAAAGAAGTTGAAAAATCCGAGTTAGAAACAGCATATGACATTACACCTTTTGCCAAGCATAAAGAAATTATGTTTCGAATTATTGGAGAAAATAAAGACAGAGGAACCGTTTCAATATATACGATTGATCCGAAAGTAGGAAAAGATTTAGGAATGTCCTCACCTGATCGTGGTGAATTCGTAAAAGATGTAAGACTAGAAGATGTTGAGGTAATTGAAAAAGTAGAACCGATCTGGGGATTTACACTAGATAAAGAAAATTAATTACAACAAATAAAAGCAGAACCCTATGAGGGTTCTGCTTTTATAATTTTCATCTCGCATACACATAGGCTGGATTAGCAGTTACATAGTATGTTTTGCCTTTACTGTTGTCTACTTTGTATTGATACGAACCATTCACAATTACTTTTTCGTGAATAGCAAACCCAAAAAGAATGGAAGAAATAAACGGATTTTATAAATATGAAAAAAGAAATTGTTTCATCGTTATTAATAATCATTTGTCTCCATCTATGCAAAGAACTGTTTGTGCGTATGAATTAGGACATGCAATCCTACACACTCATACAGTTCTTTTATTAGAGTCTAGTGCAAGTATGAAATACTTTCAAGGTCGACTAGGACATAAGAGTATAGAAATCACTTCTAACGTTTACCCTCCTATCAGCGATAAAATTAACAAAGATTCTATTTCGGGGTTTGAAGCTTATATGAATAACGTATTGGGGTAAGTTTGATTTTTTTGTGGGTGTTTTGTGGGTGAATTACTCTACTTTCAAATAAAAGTGTTTTACCCACAAAATAAAAAAACCCTCGACACGTTGTGTGTCAAGGGTTTAAGTCTCTTAGTATAGAGACATGTATTGATCGCGTTCCCATTGGTGAACTTGCGTACGGAAAATGTCCCACTCAATCTCTTTTGCTTCGATGAAGTGTTCAAGTAAATGATCTCCTAGTGCACCGCATACTACTTCGTTAGATTGTAATGTAACTAACGCTTGCGCTAATGTTGCTGGTAAATCAACGATGCCTGCTTCTTCACGCTCTTCTTTTGTCATTACATAGATGTTACGATCTACTGCAGCTGGTGGAGTTAATTTGTTTTTAATTCCGTCAAGACCTGCAGCTAATAATGTTGCCATTACTAAATATGGGTTTGCAGCTGGGTCAACACTACGTACTTCTACACGTGTACTAATACCACGAGATGCAGGGATACGTACTAACGGGCTACGGTTTTGTGCAGACCACGCTACGTAACATGGAGCTTCATATCCAGGTACTAAACGCTTATAAGAGTTTACAGTTGGGTTTGCTACCGCTGTAAATGCTGGCGCATGTTTTAATATACCTGCGATGAAGTGACGAGCATCATCACTTAATTGTAAATCACCGTTTTGATCGAAGAATACGTTCTCACCATTTTTAAATAATGATAAGTTACAGTGCATACCTGAACCGTTTACACCGTATAATGGTTTCGGCATAAATGTTGCATGTAAACCATGCTTACGAGCAATTGTTTTTACAACAAGTTTGAACGTTTGAATGTCATCACATGAGCGAATTGCATTTGCATATTTAAAGTCAATTTCGTGTTGGCCTGGCGCAACCTCATGATGAGATGCTTCAATTTCAAAGCCCATCTCTTCAAGTTCAAGAACGATATCACGACGACAGTTTTCCCCTAGATCCATCGGCGCAAGGTCGAAGTATCCACCGTTATCGTTTAATTCTAATGTTGGATTACCTTTTTCATCTACTTTAAATAGGAAAAATTCTGGCTCTGGTCCAAGATTGAAATCTGAGAATCCTAAAGCTTCCATTTCTTTTAATACACGTTTTAAGTTATTACGTGGATCTCCTTCAAATGGTGTGCCATCTGCATTGTAAATATCACAGATTAAACGAGCTACTTTACCTTTTTCAGCTGTCCAAGGGAAAATTACCCAAGTATCTAAATCCGGATATAAATACATATCAGATTCTTCAATACGTACGAAACCTTCAATAGAAGATCCATCAAACATCATTTTGTTATCAAGAGCTTTTGTTAATTGGCTCACTGGAATTTCTACGTTTTTAATTACTCCTAAAAGGTCCGTAAATTGTAAGCGGATATACTTTACATTCTCTTCTTTCGCCAAACGGAAAATATCTTCTTTTGTGTACCTAGCCATTATAAATTCCTCCTTAGTCCCTCTAAACACCTTCAGAATCAGTTATCTTTAGTGAAAAAACCTTGAAATATCACCTTGTCGCAATGAAGTTCGATTAAATCTACCTGTATGTTGTAGTTCATCTCGAAGTATTTTGCGAAGTTCAGTTTTTGAAATTTCTTTCGTTTCTTCTTTTATTTTCACTGCTTCTGTTTGATTTTCTTTCATTAGTAATACTTGCTTAATACCAGCCATATTCAAGCCTTGATCTAATAAATCTTTAATCTCTAACAGCTTATCTACATCGTTAAATGAAAATAATCTACGATTCCCCTTTGTACGGGTTGGAGAAACAAGATTATGCTCTTCATAGTAGCGAATTTGACGTGCAGACAATTGTGTTAAATCCATAACAATACCAATAGGAAACAGCGGAGCAGAACGTCTATCTTCTTTCATTGTTTCGGTTCCTCCTTCGCCTTAACTGCTTCTCATTTTATATCATGTTATGTTTAGTGTCAATAGATGTTAGCTTTTCTTACATGATTTTTTTAAAAATTTTTTCATTCTTTTTTCTAATGGCACAAACCATTACTTTGATACGAAAAAAAGCTGTCGAAATCGACAGCTTCCCTTTAAGAAATTGTTAACAAATTCTTTTCAATCAATTCATCAATTGCAGAACAAATCGCAATTTTAACATGCGAATACGTTAATCCACCTTGCACGTATGCAACATACGGTGGTCGAATCGGACCATCAGCAGACAATTCAATACTTGCACCTTGAATAAACGTTCCCGCAGCCATAATTACATCATCTTCATAACCCGGCATATAGTTTGCATACGGAGTGAAATGCGAATTAATTGGAGATGCATATTGAATCGCTTGGCAGAAGGCAATCATACGATCTTTATCATCAAATTGAACAGATTGAATCAAATCCGTTCTCGGCTCATTCCATGCTGGTGACGTGTTCATTCCTAACTTCTCTAAAAATGCCGCTGTAAATATCGCTCCTTTTAGCGCTTGCCCCGCAACATGAGGCGCTAAGAAGAAACCTTGATACATTTCTTGTAAGCTGTATAAGGATGCTCCCGCTTCTGCACCAATCCCTGGAGATGTTAAACGGTATGCACAAGCTTCAACATACTGTTCTTTCCCGACAATATAACCACCAGTTTTAACAATTCCACCGCCTGGGTTTTTAATAAGAGAACCCGCCATTAAATCCGCACCAACATGACATGGCTCTTGCTCTTCAATAAACTCACCATAACAATTATCAACAAACACAACAACATCAGGTTTAATCTCTTTAACAAACGCAATCATTTCTTTAATTTGAGAAATAGTAAACGACGGACGAGTAGCATACCCTTTTGAACGCTGAATACCAATCATCTTCGTGTTACTACAGATCGCAGCTGCAACAGCTTCAAAATCAACAAGCCCCTCTTCAGTCAGCGGAACTGCATTATACCCAATATTATATTCTTTAAATGAACCTACACCTTTCCCGCGCACACCAACGATTTCCTCTAACGTATCATACGGCTTGCCAGTAATGTACAACAACTCATCTCCCGGGCGTAAAATACCAAATAACGCTGTAGAGATAGCGTGCGTACCCGAAATAATTTGCGGACGAACAAGACCAGCTTCCGCTCCAAATACATCAGCATACACTTTTTCTAACGTGTCACGACCAATATCATCATAACCATAACCTGTCGTCGGAATAAAATGCGAATCGCTAATTTTATGTTTACGAAAACTTTCTAATACACGAAATTGATTACTTTCAATTACTTCCTCCGCACGTTTATGTACTTCCGTAATTTGGTTCTCTACTTCTTTTACGATCGGAGCAATTTTTTCTCCATTTTTTAAACGATCAAACATTATTATTTTCTCCTTCTTCCACTAAAAATCTCTTTAACTGCCCATTAAGCGACGAATGAGCAAATATATACCCTGTACAATTATATACAAATTTACCTTCCAGAAACTCCATCTTTGTTAATAGTGTTTCCGTCTTTAATAGCGTTAACAACTTACCTTCCCTTGGAGGAATTTCCACTTGATAACAAACCATTTCTTCCTTCATCTTCGTTTCTATCGCTTCTTTTATATGTAATAAATCACTTTGTTCAAAAGCACTAGTCATTAAAAAGTCACTTTCCGGAAACGGAATAAAGTTTTGATGTAATTCATCTTTCTTGTTATATAACGTAATAATAGGAATATGATTAATTTCAAGTTCTGACAACAATTGCTTTACCGTTTGTTCATGCCCTACATAGTTAGGATCTGCGGAATCAACAACATGTAAAATAACATCTGCTTCACCAGCTTCTTCTAACGTTGAACGAAAAGCAGCAATTAATGACGTAGGTAAATCTTGTATAAAACCAACCGTATCGGTCAGTAATACTGTATAACCAGAAGGTAACGACATCTTCCTTGTCGTCGGATCTAATGTTGCAAACAGAAGGTTTTCTTCAAACGTATTAGCTTCCGTTAATCTATTAAACAATGTAGATTTCCCTGCATTTGTATATCCTATTAATGAAACTTGAAATACTTTATTATCTCTTCTTCTCTCACGATATCTTTTCCGGTGTTCCACAACAACCGCAAGTTGTTTCTTTATTTCATCAATACGTGATCGAATATGACGACGATCCGTCTCAAGTTTTGTCTCACCCGGCCCTCTTGTTCCAATACCACCACCAAGACGCGATAAAGACAACCCTTGTCCCATAAGACGCGGCATTGTATATTGCAACTGAGCTAACTCTACTTGAAGCTTACCCTCTCTCGATTTCGCACGTTGCGCAAAAATATCTAATATTAGTTGTGTTCGATCGATTACTCTCGCATCTAGTACTGAGGATAAATTCCGAATTTGACTCGGCGTTAACTCGTTATTAAATATAATAACGACCGGCTCTAATTCTTCAGTTAACATTGTAAGCTCTTCTAGTTTACCTTTACCTATATAAGTCGCCGGATGAAACTTCGGTCGTTTTTGCGTTGTTGACACTAACACTTCTGCTCGCGCAGTCTTCGCTAGCGAGGCAAGCTCTTTCATGGAATGCATAAATTTTTCATCATCATCTTGTGGCAATTGGCAGCCTACTAATATGACTTTTTCTTTTTCTTCCATCAAATATGTTCACTCATCCTTTTCGAAATTTAAACCTTCTAATATAATAGCAGAGGAAGCACATTTCATCTAGTTAGCGGGGGAGAAAATTCATGGCATGGGAGATTTTTAGCATCATAGGCACAATCGCTTTCGCACTAAGCGGAGCCATCGTTGCAATGGAAGAGGATTATGATATTTTCGGGGTGTATATTTTAGGAATGGCAACCGCATTTGGGGGAGGTGCCCTTCGTAATTTACTAATCGGTTATCCGATTGTCGCGTTTTGGCAACAAGACATGTTATTCCAAATCGCACTTTTATCAATGACGATTATTTTTCTTTTTCCAAATAAATTAATTAAACATTGGAAAAAATGGGAAAACATCACTGATGCCATCGGCTTATCAGCATTCGCCGTACAAGGGGCATTATATGCCCAAAAACTAGATTTACCAATTAGCGCTACAATCGTAGCAGCTGTTTTAACTGGTATTGGCGGTGGTATTATTCGTGATCTTTTGGCCCGCAGAAAGCCTCTCGTCCTTCGAGCTGAAGTATATGCTTTTTGGACAATTCTAGCAGGCTTCTTAATTGGAGCTAAAATTATCGTTAGCGATTGGGCCCTTTACACCTTATTCATTTTAATTGTTTGCTTCCGCATGGTTTCTATTCATTACAAATGGCATTTACCACATAGACGCATCGACACAAAAGAACGTTCAATGCATAAATAGCAACCTAACCTCTTTACATATCGTAAAGAGGTTTTTCTTTTCTAATGAGTTTTTCTTTACATAATGTTTATACTAATTTTTAAAGCGAGGTGAATGCAAATGACAAACCATGTTAATAAAGGAGCTCAAAAAAGCTCAGTAAACCAATTTGGACACGATCCAAATTCAGCACACGAAAAGAGCGCTAAAATGGAACGCTTCCATAAATCTTACCAAGAGAAAGCAAAAAAAGAGTAAACGAACTTATACACAAAAACAGACGCACAGTTTACGTACTGTGCGTCTCCTCTTCAAGCATCAAATCCATACTTGATATCCCAATTAAATCATATTTATCATACGTATCCTCTTGCAACAACCGCATAGCCTGTGTACGAATCGATTTTTCAACAATATTCCGTACATATCGCCCATTACTAAACGATGTAATTTGCGACGAATACTTTACAGCATGTAAATGATCTCTAAATTTCCACTCCGCTTCCTTTGATAACTGGTATTCACGCTCTTCATACATTCTCTTCCCAATTTCCAATAACTGATTTACCGAGTAATCCGTAAATTCAATAATAAACGGAAAACGAGATTGCAGTCCTGGATTTAACGAAAGGAAATGATTCATCTCTCTTGAATATCCAGCCAAAATCAATACAAAACCGTGTTGTTTATCTTCCATATGCTTTACGAGCGTATCAATTGCTTCCTTTCCAAAATCCTTCTCTCCCCCTCGAGCTAATGAATACGCCTCGTCAATAAACAAAATACCTCCCATTGCTTTTTTTATTAAATCTCTTGTTTTTTGAGCTGTATGTCCGATGTACTCTCCTACAAGATCAGCACGTTCAGCTTCAACTAAATGCCCTTTTGATAGAATATTCATCTCAAACAACAATTTTCCTATCATTCTAGCAACAGTTGTCTTCCCTGTACCTGGATTCCCCTTAAACAACATATGGAGCACTTGCTTCTCAGACTTCAACCCCATTTCTTGTCTTTTTTTATTTACATAAATCCAAGCATATATTTCTTTTATTATCTTTTTTATATCATCCATCCCAACAAGCTTCCCCATCTCTTCTTCAATTCTCTGAAGCATCTCATGTTTAGTAGTAGTCTCACTTGAAATTACCGTTTTATTTTCTGACGCCGGTAAAGAAATTTTCTTTCGATGATTTAACACAATATTAATTTGATTGTTATTTTTCTTTCGCATCGATTGTTCCATACAATCACCTCATTTTATCCACTCACCAAATATTATTATTCCCGTCCCCCTTGTAAATGCCTATTTTCAGAAAAATTTGCTATAATATAAGAAATAATTAAGGTGGTGGGACTATGGAGACAACGGAATTCCATGATACAATACAAGCCTTTTCTATTTTTTTATTGAATAAAGGCCGAAAATCTTCAACTATTAAACGGTATGTTTATGACATTGAAGATTTCGGACATTGGTTAGAAAAAAACAAAAAGCTCCCTTCCAGTAATATATGGGCTACACTTTGTACAAAAGACTATGAAGATTATTTTTCCGACCTAAAAAAGAATCGACATTACTCTGATAAAACAATGCACCGTGTATTTATTGTACTAAATAGAATGTACCATTTTTTAAATATTCCCAATCCATTAAAGAACATGGAAATTGTTATCCAACCAAATCGTGCGTTACGTAGCGAAGATTTCATCTCGTCCGACGAAGAGAAAAAATTAAAGCATATAGCCACTTCATTAGAAGGGCTTTCAGAAAAACAACGTCCTGTGCGACCGTTATTGATGGATCGCAATATCGCTATTTTAAATTTGTTAATTGACTACGGACTATCCTTACAAGAACTTACAGCACTAGCTATGCATCACGTCCACTTCGAAACTAACACTTTGTCTATCCCAGCAGCCGCAGGAGTAGAACGAACAATCACATTAACAAACGAAGACAAAAAACAACTGTACACGTATTACAAAAGCATCCCAGAACCAGTTCGTCCTAAATACCATAGCAATGACCCATTATTTGTCGCATTTGATTTTAACCGCGGAACATACAGGTGGGTATACGAAAATGATGCGCCGAAGGGATTAACAGAAATCGCTATCCAAAAAATGATTCGCCTTGAAGTAGCTAGAGCTAATTTACGCAAAGGAATCTCAGGACAACACTTTCGTAACACCTATATTTTAAACTTAATAAAAAAAGAAACTCCAGAGTCAGAAATTATAAAACTAGCTGGATTCAAATCAAAAATTTCACTAAAACGATATTATCAATACGCAGAAAATAGAAAAAACGCCTTACAATAAGGCGTTTTTTCTATTTTTTCTTTAAACAAATCATTTTACTATGACCATTTAACTAATTTCTGCATCTACTATGATGAGTTGCGTTCACATTCTCATGAGAAAGGAGAGATTTAATGTCTCGTTATAACGACAGTCAAAATAAATTCTCCAAGCCATGTTTTCCAAGTAGCGCTGGACGAATCCCAAACACCCCATCCTTCCCAATTTCTAAAAGCCAAATTAGAACCTTCCGAGCAATCATTAACGATTTAATAAAAATAATTCCAAAACTTTTCGCAAATCCTTCCCCAAAAAACATTGAAGATCTAATCGATACATTGAACCTACTAAGCAAATTTATCTGTTCGCTAGACGCTACTTCCTCCCTGAAAGCACAAGGGTTAGCTATTATAAAAAACTTAATAACTATATTAAAAAATCCAACCTTCGCACCAGATGCTGTATTTGTTGAACTCCAAATTTTAATTAATTATTTACTTTACATTACAAAGTTATTCCGAATTGATCCTTGCACACTCCAAGAACTACTTAAATTAATTGCAGAGTTACAAACTACTCTAGTTAATTCAGCTTCGTTTGGCAGAGGCCCTACTGGCCCTACTGGACCTCGAGGTATTACGGGCGCTACTGGCGCTACTGGCGCTACTGGACCTCGAGGTATTACGGGCGCTACTGGCGCTACCGGGGCTACTGGACCTCGAGGTATTACGGGCGCTACTGGCGCTACCGGGGCTACTGGACCTCAAGGTATTACGGGCGCTACTGGCGCTACCGGGGCTACTGGACCTCGAGGTATTACGGGCGCTACTGGTGCTACCGGGGCTACTGGACCTCGAGGTATTACGGGCGCTACCGGGGCTACCGGGGCTACTGGGGCTACTGGACCTCGAGGTATTACGGGCGCTACTGGCGCTACCGGGGCTACTGGACCTCGAGGTATTACGGGCGCTACCGGGGCTACTGGACCTCGAGGTATTACAGGCGCTACTGGTGCTACCGGTGCTACTGGACCTCGAGGTATTACGGGCGCTACTGGCGCTACCGGGGCTACTGGACCTCGAGGTATTACGGGCGCTACTGGCGCTACTGGACCTCGAGGTATTACGGGCGCTACCGGTGCTACTGGTGCTACTGGACCTCGAGGTATTACGGGCGCTACTGGCGCTACCGGTGCTACTGGTGCTACTGGACCTCGAGGTATTACGGGCGCTACTGGCGCTACCGGTGCTACTGGACCTCAAGGTATTACGGGCGCTACTGGCGCTACCGGTGCTACTGGTGCTACTGGACCTCGAGGTATTACGGGCGCTACCGGTGCTACCGGTGCTACTGGACCTCGAGGTATTACGGGCGCTACTGGCGCTACCGGTGCTACTGGACCTCGAGGTATTACGGGCGCTACCGGTGCTACTGGTGCTACTGGACCTCGAGGTATTACGGGCGCTACCGGTGCTACTGGTGCTACTGGACCTCGAGGTATTACGGGCGCTACCGGTGCCACTGGATCTCAAGGACCTCAAGGCAACACGGGCGCTACTGGGGCCACTGGATCTCAAGGGCCTCAAGGTATTACGGGTGCTACTGGACCTCAAGGACCTCAGGGTAACACGGGCGCTACTGGGGCCACTGGATCTCAA
>NZ_JBNNUF010000001.1:236069-915490 GCF_050279465.1 Bacillus sp. NPDC094077
AACACGGGCGCTACTGGGGCCACTGGATCTCAAGGGCCTCAAGGTATTACGGGCGCTACCGGACCTCAAGGACCTCAGGGTAACACGGGCGCTACTGGGGCCACTGGATCTCAAGGGCCTCAAGGTATTACGGGCGCTACTGGACCTCAAGGACCTACTGGTGCTACTGGAATTGGTATTACAGGACCGACTGGACCTTCTGGACCTAGCTTCCCAGTAGCAACAATTGTTGTAACAAACAACATTCAACAAACAGTACTTCAATTTAATAACTTTATTTTTAGTACTGCAATTAACGCAAACAATATTATCTTTAACGGCACAAATACAGTTACTGTTATTAATGCTGGTATTTATGTAATTAGCGTATCCATTTCTACAACTGCGCCAGGTTGCGCTCCTCTTGGAGTAGGAATTTCAATTAATGGGGCAGTCGCAACTGACAACTTCTCTTCAAATCTAATAGGCGACTCACTTTCATTTACTACAATCGAAACGTTAGCAGCTGGCGCAAACATTTCTGTCCAATCTACTCTTAACGAGATTACGATCCCTGCAACTGGAAACACTAACATTCGCCTTACTGTATTTAGAATCGCTTAAATTTCACTATGTATTGTTTATGACAAATAAAAAAAGAGCGAGAAACTCGCTCTTTTTTTGTTATGTACAATAATTCATTACTACTCTAATTCAATTGAAACATTTTTTTGAGGTACAAATGTAGAAATTGCATGTTTATAAATAAGCTGTTGCTTACCTTCTGTTTCCAGTAGGACTGTAAAATTATCAAATCCTTTAATTAATCCACGAAGCTGGAAACCATTTAATAAGTACAGCGTAACAAACGTATTCTCTTTACGGAGTTGATTTAAAAACTGATCTTGAATATTGATTGATTGCTTCATGTCGAATCCTCCTCTTTTTCTCTACTTACTATTATTCGACTTTAGTTGTAACTTTCCTTCTATGTATCGTAAAATTTCTGACGTTTTTTCACCATCTGTAACATCAAACCATGTGACATCCATCTTATTACGGAACCATGTTAATTGACGCTTTGCATAACGACGTGAATTCGTCTTTAATTGTGATACCGCTTCTTCTAAAGAGACACGATTCTCAAAATAATCATATATCTCTTTATACCCAATCGCTTGAATAGATTGACAATCTCGTATCCCTCTATTATACAGACCTTCTACTTCCTCTAATAGACCTTGTTCCATCATCAAATCCACTCGTAAGTTAATGCGATCGTATAGCATTTCTCGATCCATTGTCAAGCCAATTAATGACACATCATAGAGTAACTCTTTTTCTTGTTTTTCAATTTGGTCACTCATTTTTTCGCCCGTCGTACGGAAAATTTCTAACGCCCGAATGACACGTCGCACATTATTTGCATGAATACGCTCCGCACTTTCCGGATCTACTTCTTGCAATTTTTCATGTACATATTCCACACCACGTTCTAAAGCTAACTTTTCCATTTGTTCTCGGTATGTAGCATCACCAGCATCATCTGTAAACTGATAATCGAATAAAACTGATTGTATATAAAGACCAGTTCCACCAACTATAATTGGTAATTTTCCACGCTCTGTAATCTCTCGAATATGCTTACGAACACGTTCTTGAAATTCTGCAACAGAAAATGAATCTTCCGGATCTTTTATATCGACCATATAATGTGGAATTCCGTCCATCTCTTCTTTTGTCACCTTTGCAGTCCCAATATCCATCGTACGATAAATCTGCATGGAATCACCACTTATAATTTCACCGTTCAACGCTTTGGCAAGATCAATACTTAACTTCGTCTTCCCAACAGCAGTTGGTCCAATGATGACAGCAACTTTTTCACGTTGCACTTCTCCCATATCATTCAACTCTCTTTATGTAATGTACTCCATCTATTGATTATACCCAATCTTACCAATTTTAATGGCATGATTGCAAGTTCTTTCATTTCGGTACATGAAATTATATATAAAAAGAACATAGTTTGTCCAATTCTGCATATACATGATAAAAAATAGCTTCGAGAGGATGGGTTGACTATGAAACAATCTACCATCAATTTTTCATCTTTGACAAAAGACCTCATTTTAGCTACTGCTACAAAAGAACAAAATTGTTCACAAGAAGAATTATACTTCGCTCTAAATTGTTTGCTACGTTCTTTTCATTCTACTCTTCAAGAAACAACGTTACATCCAGAAAATAAAAATACAGAGTATATGCAAACTCAATTTTGCAGTGCATATAAAATTATTACAGGTAAAACTATTTATCCCTTTCAATAATCCATAAAAAGGCGGTTGCTTACATATTTTCAAGCAACCGCCTTTTATATTAATACATATACACTATTCTATAACTTTCACTTTTACAGATTTACGTCCCCAACTATTAGCACTGCCATCTGAGCCCACTAATACATCAATACGATTTCCTTTAATCGCACCACCAGTATCTCCCGCAATTGCTTCTCCATATCCTTCTACCCATACTTTTGACCCTAGTGGAATTACTTTCGGATCAACCGCGATTACTTTCATATTTGGATTTGCTGTTAAATCATGCCCCATTGCAGTTAATACCCGACCACCATGCGTACCATTCTCACTCGGATCTGCTGTATACGCCGTCGCTTCTACTGTTATTTCACGACCGCCAGTAGGTGCACTTGTTTCAGTAGATTTCGTAACTGGTTTCGCAGCTGGCTTTGCTTTTTCCACAGGGTTACTTGATTCTACATTCTTAACAGACTCTTTGCTCTGAACTGCTGTATTATTTTTAACCGACTTATTTACTCTAGCCGGCGCTTCTTCTTGAGTTACAACTTCTTTCTTTTCAATCACAGGTGCCGTTCCTGTTAAAAATGGCACGTGAACATATCCAATTTTTCCATTATAGTCGAATTGTAACCATTCATTTTGAACTTGATTTGTCGTTTCAATTACATCATCTTTATTAAGTTTGCCAAGAATTTCAGAGTCAGTATTCGCTTCAGCACGAACATTTAATACGCCTGCCGTTACATAATATGTACTTTTTGTAAACTCAGCACTTACAAACGCTTCTTTACCATTTAATTTAATTTTCGTCCATCCGTTTTCTGTATTTATAACATCTAATTTATTCCCACTTAACATTTTACCTACAAGCTTTGATTCTACAGTTGGGTTTTCTCTAACATTCAATACGTCTGTTGTTACAATCGTTTCCGCTTTAGCAGAACCTACAAAAATCCCAAGACCAAAAACCGCTGCTGTTGCTATACCTAATAATTTTTTCATGAATAGCCTCCATTCGCTTTGTTTTCGTATTTTCATTATAGCAACAGATTTTTAGGATTTTTAGAAATCACACAATTACAAAGCATTCGTAATATATGATTAATGAGTTGTAACATAAATTTCCATATTAATGAAGTGCATTTCCAATAGAATCTCCAATAGTTTTCATATATTTTCCACATACAAGCATAAGAATTTTTTTCCAGAAAAAATTACAGTATTACTTTTTTGTTACAAAAAAAACATATTTCATTACATCTTTTACCAAAATTCATCATTCTCTAATTATTAAACTACTTTTTTGTAATAAAAAGGAGCAGCTAATAGAAGCTACTCCCTTTTCATTTATTATTTAACTTTCTTTTTCCAGAACCCCATCATAAGAGCCGAAACAACTGCCCCTATTAATATAGAGAAAATATATAGCCAAGGTTTATTTACTAATGCGATGACAAAAAGTCCACCATGCGGTGCTGGCAATGTAATTTGAAATAACATAGATAAGGCACCTGCAATACTTGAACCAACAACACAACTTACAATTACTCGAACCGGATCTGCAGCCGCAAATGGAATCGCACCTTCTGTAATAAATGACACTCCCATAATATAATTTGTGAAACCAGATTTACGTTCCGCTTCAGTAAACTTTGATTTAAAGAATGTAGTTGCAAATGCGATTGCAAGTGGAGGTACCATACCACCAGCCATAACTGCCGAGTGTACACCAAAGTTTCCTGCCGAAATTGCAGCGATACCAAATGTAAATGCCGCTTTATTAATTGGTCCCCCCATATCAATTGCCATCATACCGCCTAGAATTAAACCTAATAGTATAGCATTTGTACCACCTAAACTATTTAACCAACTCGTTAACATTTCATTTAACGCAACTACAGGTGGATTGACTACTTTTAACATGATAACACCTGTAATTAGTAACCCAAATACCGGATATAGCAAGACCGGTTTAATCCCTTCTAACTGTGCTGGCAAACCAGAAAATAACTTTTTCAAACCAACAACAACATATCCCGCTAAGAAACCAGCAATTAATCCACCTAAAAATCCAGCATTCGCTTGTGCTGCTAGAAATCCACCGACAACACCAGGCATAAAACCAGGACGATCAGCAATAGAGCTTGCAATAAATCCAGCTAAAATTGGAACAAGGAATAAGAAAGCTCCTTTTTCTCCACCACCAATAGCCATTAATATTTCAGCAATAGGACCTTTTGCCTTAATTCCACCGAACATAAATGCTAGTGCGATTAAAATCCCGCCACCAACAACGAATGGAAGCATATTACTTACACCGCTCATTAAATGCTTATAAATTCCTAATCCTTTTTCTTTCTCTATACTTTCTGCCTTCCCATCCTCTTTTACACCTTTAAAGATTGGTGCATCTTGTTTTACAGCTCGATTAAGAAGGACTTCAGTTTTTCTAATCCCATCAGCGACTGGCACTTGAATGACATGTTTCCCAGCAAAACGGTTCATTTCGACTTGTTTATCTGCAGCTACAATAATTGCTGTTGCACGATCAATATCCTCTTTCGTTAAGCCGTTCTTTACACCTGTTGATCCATTCGTTTCAACTTTAATCGCAATTCCTAACTCTGCAGCTTTTGCTTTCAAACTATCTGCAGCCATATATGTGTGAGCGATTCCAGTTGGACAAGCCGTAACCGCTAATACGTATGGTTCATTCCCTTCTGGTTTTGATACTTCAACTTCTTCTTCCTTTTCATTCTCTTTTTCATCAAATAGACGAAGAAGCTCACTTTCATCCTTCGCTTCTAATAATTGCTTGCGAAAGCCTTCATCCATCAATAACGTAGACAAACGAGATAATGTTTCTAAATGAGTATTATTCGCCCCTTCACTTGCAGCAATCATAAAAAATAAATGCGCAGGCTGTCCATCAAGCGATTCATAGTTGATACCGCTTACACTTCTACCAAAACAAATCGCTGGTTGCTTAACAGCTTTCGTCTTCGCATGTGGTATTGCAATACCTTCCCCAATTCCAGTTGTACTTTGAGACTCCCGCTTTAAAATAGCTTCTTTAAATTCAATTTCACTATTTAAACGATTTGCCCCGCTTAATTTCTCAACTAATTCATCTATGACAGCTTCTTTATTTGAAGCTGTCAAATTCATAATGACTGTATCCCTTTTTAATAGTTCTGTAATTTTCATATGTTGCCCCCCCCTATCGCTTAGCTACAATTACTTGCGACAATAATTCTTCTACTTTTTCCTTCTTACATAAATCTGCCGAAAATGCTGTTGCACTCCCTGTTGCAACACCATATTGAAATGCTTTTTCAATATCCTTTGTCTGCTCATATTTACCTACAAATCCAGCAACAAGAGAATCTCCTGCCCCAACCGAATTAATAACAACACCTTTCGGAACAGTTGCTTCATATATACCTTCTGCCGTAAATAATAAAGCTCCCTCTCCGGCCATTGATACGATAACGTGCTCTACACCTTGTTCGATTAATTTTCTTCCATACGGTAAAATGTCTTCTACTGTTAAAAGTTCTACTCCGAATAAATCACCAAGTTCATGATGATTTGGCTTTATTAAAAATGGCTTATTTTTAATTACATGTTTTAACGCACTACCACTTGCATCTACGACTACGCGAATGCCTTTTTCTGCTCCAAACGCTGCGATTGATTCATAGAAGGTAGTTGGAATAGAAGCTGGCAAACTTCCAGCTAGTACAACACAATCTCCAGATTGCATACTTTCGATTTTTTTCATTAATTGCTCGAATTGCTCATTTGTCACAATAGGACCTTGTCCATTTAACTCTGTTTCTTCTTGCCCTTTTATTTTTACATTAATTCGTGAATCTCCGTCTACTTGTACGAAGTTTGTTGTTACACCTTCATCTTGTAATACATCTTGAATAAATTGACCGGTAAATCCACCCGTAAATCCAAGCGCTACATTTTCGACATCCAAACGATGAAGAACGCGAGAAACATTAATCCCTTTTCCTCCAGGAAACTTCATATCTTTCTCTGCTCGGTTCACTATTCCTAAATCAAAAGAGTTAACTTGTACTACATAATCAATAGATGGGTTTAAAGTAACTGTATAGATCATTGTTTATCAGCCTCAATTACATTGGTTTGTCTTTTATATTTTTCTAAATCAATTTCTAAATGGTTTGTAATAATGTTTGCATCTTCAACACTCGCAATTTTCGCAAACGCAACTTCTGAAAACTTACTTTCATCAATTAAAAAATATCCTTCGTTTGCTAATGTTAATGCCATTTGTTTTAAAAGCGCCTCTTCTGGGTCTGGTGTTGTAAAACCAAGCTGTTCATGTACACCATTCGCTCCTAAAAAACACTTATCAAAGCGGTACTTCTGCATACTTTCCTGTGCCATCGCACCGATTAAAGCTTTCGTCCTACTCTTCATCATCCCGCCTAGTAAATACGCACGAATATTATTTTCAACTAAAGATTCAATATGCATAAGCCCATTCGTCACGACAGTAACATCTTTATTTATTAAAAATGGAATCATTTCAAATGTTGTACTTCCTGCATCTAAATAAATGCAATCACCTTGTTCAACAATGCTAGCCGCATACTTGGCGATTTGTTGCTTTATATGAATGTTTTTGGATGATTTTTCAACCATCGTTGGCTCCTGCCCTTTTCCAGTTAATAAAGAGGCACCGCCATGAACTCTTTTTAATAACCTTTGTTTTTCCAATTGTGCTAAGTCACGACGAATTGTTGATTCAGAGCTTTCTGTCCTTTCAACTAATTGCTGTAATTTAACAACTTTCTGTTCTTTTACAAGTTGCAATATCATTTGATGACGTTCAGGAGTTAGCATTTTCTTCACCTCTTCTTTGATTACAGTATAATGAAAACGATCACAAAAATCAACCATAAACAACCAAAAATAATCACTAACAATCAAAAACGATTATAAATAACAAAAAAAGAAACCTATTTGATACAACAATCAAATAGGTTTCTTTTCTCGATTCACTTATAAAGAAGCTTTATATATATTTAGAACATCATCTTTATTTAATTTTTTAAAGTTACCGAATTCACCATAAGCCATCGCTTTATCCGCCATTAAATCAATTTCATTTTCCCCAATACCGTAATCAGCTAATGTTGCTGGTGCTTCAATTGAAGTCCAAAATTGACGTAACGCCCCGATTCCTTCCAACGCAACTTCTCGATCTGTCTTCCCATCTGTTTCTACATCGAATACACGAATAGCGAACTGTTTAAAACGACTTACATTTTCATCTACAACATGCTTCATCCAGTTCGGGAATAGTATCGCGAGGCCACCTCCATGTGGTATGTCATGAACAGCAGAAACTGCATGCTCAATATTATGAGTTGCCCAGTCTCCTTTTACTCCCATCGCTAAAATGCCGTTTAACGCCATCGTACCGCAATATAAAATCGTTTCCCTATGCTCATAATTTTCTAGATCACTTAAAAGCTTAGGAGCTGTTTCAATTACTGTTCTTAAAACAGATTCACAATAACGATCTTGTAGTTCTGTATTTGTTCCATGATGGAAATATTGCTCTAATACGTGTGACATAATATCTACCATACCGTAAATTGTTTGATCTTTCGGTACAGATGCAGTATGGACTGGATCCAAAATCGAAAACTGCGGGAAAGTAACTGGGCTACCCCAGCCATATTTTTCATTCGTTTCCCAGTTTGTAATTACAGATCCTGCATTCATTTCAGATCCAGTGGCTGCAAGGGTAAGTACAGTACCAAATGGTAACGCCTCTCTAGCAAATGTTTTTTTCGTTACAATGTCCCATACATCTCCATCGTATTTACTACCAGCTGCAATTGCTTTCGTACAGTCGATTACACTTCCTCCACCAACTGCTAAAATAAATTCGACACCATTGTCTTTACAAATTTGAATCCCTTTCTTTACAGTTGATAAACGGGGATTCGGTTCAACACCTGTCAATTCAAATACTTCCGCATTTATACCCTTTAAAATAGAAATTACATTATCATAAATACCGTTTCTTTTAATACTGCCTCCTCCATATACGAGAAGAACTTTATTACCAAATTGTGGAATTTCAACTTTTAACTGTTCTAATTGGCCTTTACCAAAAATAAGTTTCGTTGGATTACGAAATACAAAATTTTGCATATTCCTTTACCATCCCTTCCATATGAAAAGCAACTATACTTTTATATAACATATTTTTTTCATTTCACAAAAATATTTGCTTAACAAAAAAATCCCAGCCTAAAGGCTGAGATTTTTTATTGATAATAAGGTGAGATCATTAAGTAAACAATAACACCAGATAAGCTTACATATAACCAAATCGGCATCGTCCAACGTACAATTTTACGGTGACGTGTTAATTGATTTGTAAAACCAAATACAAGTGCAAACAATGCAAGTGGTACGATAATCGCTGCAAGGATAATATGCGTAATTAAAATGAAGAAATACACATATTTAATGAAACCTTCTCCTCCAAAATGCGTTGCTGGCGCCAAGTAATGATACGATAAATATGAAACACAAAATAGCAAAGTCGTTGTAAATGCTGCAAGAATAAAACCACGATGCATTTTTACATTCTTCTTAATAATAGAGAATAAAGCTGCTAATAAAAATACAAACGTAAAGCTATTAAAGATTGCATTTAACATTGGTAAAATTGTTACATCAAAATGTAATTCTCCTTCATAGCCAACAGGTCCAAAGAACAAAAATAAAATAATCGCATTTACAATTACAGAAAGCGTTATCACAATAGGAGCATAGCTTTTCTGATTTGTTGATTGATCCACCAAAATGGTCACTCCCTCTTCCTTCAAATATGTATACGTAACCTCACTATTTTAACATATTATTCACAGTGTAAATGTGACAATAGTTTGACACAGTAAGACGAGGCAAAGAAAAAAATCCCTCTTAACCAAATCTCTTAAGAAGGATTTTATCGCTTTATTATTCAAATAGCAATGCGATTAGTTTTTGTGAAAAAACGTATCGCTATATGCTTGAAAAATTTCAGACACTTGATATCCCATTAATGAAATTGCTGTTAATGAAAAGAAACCAATCATAAGAAATCGAAACCACATATAAATCTCCTCCTTGTATTTAGCTTAAAAAGCGTACGCTATATTACAAGTTGAGTGGCACTCTTCATCATCACTTTCTTTTTTCTTTACAATCGCTGTTATAAATCGAATCATAAAGAAGATAACAAAAGGAATTTGTTCGTAATTTATATTGGCATAGTTTAGCAACGGCTCGCGTTGCAAATCGAACGGGGATGAGAAGGAATAGAACATACCTTGCTCTTCCACATATACGATTACAATTTTCATGCAAAATAATATCCCTAGAAATGAAACAATATCTTGCCATTCTGTCGTATATAACAGATTATACAGCTCTAATACGTACTCTTCCATCATCATCCCCCCTTCCTTTTTTACCATTTTGCTCGCCTTCGTATAAAAAGTCAAGAAAAAAGTTTATATTTACTGTGACAATAGTGATTATTTGTTTCTATACTTATATATGAATCTTTTCTAGCAATGATTGGATGTAACTCTTTTCGAAAACAAGAAATTAGAATCGAACGGATTCCTCATTCCTACTCTTAGAATTCAAAACTGTGCTATTTTTATTTCTATTAAAAATAAAATAAGAAACTATAATAAGAACAGTAACAAGCATCGTTAAAAGTGCTTGTGAACGTAAGGATTCAATTGCAAGCATTGCAACTAAAACTGCTATAATTGCGGCAATTGTAACATACGTTACATACGGGAAAAGCCACATTTTCACTTTCAAATTTTGTTGTTCTACTTTCCCCATTTTTTTACGCATCTTTAAATGTGAAACTGCTATAACGAGATAAACTAGTAACGCAATCCCACCAGATGCATTCACTAAAAATAAAAAGACTTTATCTGGAGATATGTAACTAAAAACAACTCCAATATAAGCGAAGAATGTTCCAAATAAAACTGCCCGAACTGGAACACCACTACTGTTCAATTTTAAAAATGCCTTTGGAGCATCTCCTCTTTCTGCCATCGAAAAAAGCATTCTTGAGTTTGTATATAAACCCGAATTTAAGCAAGAAAGTACTGCTGTTAAAACGATAAAATTCATAATTTGCGCAGCCGCAGGTATACCTATATGTTCAAGTACCGCTACAAACGGACTTTTTAGTATGTTTGCTGAATTCCATGGAAGGAGTGTAACAACTACAGCAATAGATCCAATGAAAAATACGAGAATGCGCCAAATTACACTATTTGTTGCTGTTTTTACTGCTTTTACAGGTTCGGCAGACTCACCAGCGGCTACAGCCACAATCTCTGAGCCCATAAATGAAAATATAACAACCGTTATACCAAGCAGCACTGAACTTATACCATTTGGCATAAATCCTCCTTGCCCTATTAAATTTGAAGTACCAGGTGCTTCCGTTCCCGGCACAAACCCTAAAATAACAGCAAGTCCAAGACAAAGGAACAAGACAATACTTATTACTTTAATAAAGGAAAACCAATATTCAAACTCTCCAAATGATTTCACCGAAAAAACGTTCGTCAACGTTAATAAAATTGTTAATAGTAAACTTAATAACCATAGTGGGATTTGTGGAATCCAGTATTGGATAATACCAGCACCTGCTGTAGCTTCTATTGCAATAACAATTACCCAGAAAAACCAGTATAGCCACCCAATTGTATAACCCGCCCATGGACCAATTGCTTCTCGTGCATATGTTGCAAATGAACCACTTGTCGGGTTAATAGCTGCCATTTCCCCCAACATTCTCATGACGAAAATGACTAGAAGTCCTGCTAATGCATATGAAACGATAGAACCTGGTCCTGCTGAATGCACAACTGCACCACTTCCAACAAACAGACCAGCCCCTATTACGCCGCCAATTGAAATCATTGTAATGTGGCGTATTTTGAGGTCTTTCTTAAGATTTTTATCCAACTCTTGTACATCCCCTTCCAACCTTGATTTTGAAATTTATGTAAGAGTATTATGCAAAAAATCTTGTCCTATACTTTAAATATATCAAAATATTCTGAATTTAACAATTGTAATCCAACCTCCTACAGAAATTATTACATTAGGTTTAATAATTTTCCATTCACAATTGTTGAGAAAATTATTATCACTTTACAAAAGATTGAATTTTCAGATATCATTGAATGAACAAGATTATACATCTAGACAACTTTTTGTATAGGAGTGTTAATATGTTAAACAAGTTCAAATTCATTTGGTGTATTTTAGTAATTTTCTTACTGCTACCACTAGCCCCCTTCCAAACACACGCCGCAAACAATTTAGGATCAAAATTACTCGTTGGATACTGGCATAACTTTGATAACGGTACTGGCATTATTAAATTAAAAGACGTTTCACCAAAATGGGATGTAATAAATGTATCTTTCGGTGAAACTGGTGGTGATCGTTCCACTGTTGAATTTTCCCCTGTGTATGGTACAGATACAGAGTTCAAATCTGATATTTCCTATTTAAAAAGTAAAGGAAAAAAAGTAGTTCTTTCAATAGGTGGACAAAATGGTGTCGTTTTACTTCCTGACAATGCTGCTAAGCAACGTTTTATTAATTCCATACAATCTCTTATCGATAAATACGGCTTTGATGGAATAGATATTGACCTTGAATCAGGCATTTACTTAAACGGAAATGACACTAATTTTAAAAACCCGACAACTCCTCAAATCGTGAATCTTATCTCAGCTATTCGAATGATTTCAGACCATTACGGTCCAGATTTTCTATTAAGCATGGCACCTGAAACAGCTTATGTTCAGGGTGGTTATAGCGCATATGGAAGCATATGGGGTGCATATTTACCAATTATTTACGGAGTGAAAGACAAACTAACGTACATTCACGTTCAACACTACAATGCTGGTAGGGGCATTGGGATGGACGGTAATAATTATAATCAAGGCACCGCAGACTACGAGGTCGCGATGGCAGATATGCTCTTACATGGTTTTCCTGTAGGTGGTAATCCAAATAACATTTTCCCGGCTCTTCGCTCAGATCAAGTAATGATTGGACTTCCTGCAGCACCGGCGGCAGCTCCAAGTGGCGGATATATTTCTCCAACTGAAATGAAAAAAGCTTTGGATTATATCATTAAAGGAGTTTCTTTCGGAGGAAAGTATAAACTTTCTAATCAAAATGGCTACCCCGCATTTCGCGGTCTAATGTCTTGGTCTATTAATTGGGATGCAAAAAACAACTTTGAATTCTCCAACAGCTATAGAACATATTTTGATGCTATTCCATCGCAAAAATAACAAAAACAACAATAGGTTACTTTATATAACCTATTGTTATTTTTTATTTATGCAAATTACTTTGTCACATTCACATCTACAGTTTTAAGAGCTTCTTTTCCATCTCTTAAATAACTATTTACAAGGCTTAAAAGTAACTTCCCACCAACCAACATTGCACGTTCATCAAAATCAAATTGAGGATGATGATGCGGATATGTTGCTCTTATTTCTTCATTACCCGCTCCTGTGAAGAAAAACACTCCTGGAACATGTTCTAAATAATATGCATAATCTTCTCCACCCATAATTGGTGGTACTTCAATGACTCTATCTCTTCCAAGGTCACGTTTCGCGATTTCCATAAAATGACTCGTTTCATCTACATGATTTATTAATATTGGATAGCCTCGTTTATATTGAATATTAACTTCAGCATGAAAAGACTGACAAATCCCCTCAACAACTCGTTTAAATTCCTGCTCCATATATTCTCTCACTGCGGTATCTATCGTTCGAATTGTTCCTGTAAATGTAGCAGTATCCGCAATAATATTATCTGCTTGACCAGCATGAAATGTACCAACTGTTAATACTACAGATTGCAACGGATCTACTTTTCTACTAACTAAAAGTTGTAACTGATTAATAACTTGTGTTGCAACGATAATGGCATCTATAGTATGATGCGGCATACCTCCGTGACCACCTCGCCCTTGAATCTTCACTTCAAAAGTATCAGCTGCCGCCATCATGGCTCCAGCTTTCGCACCAACAATTCCTAAAGGCATTTGAGAAGATAAATGTGTACAAAACACAACATCTACTCCTTCTAAACACCCGTCCTCAATCATGGCAATTGCCCCGCCAGGTTCTTTCTCTTCTGCATGTTGATGAATAAGAACTACTTTCCCAGAAAGCTGGTCTCTATTATCACTTAATACTTTCGCAACGCCTAAAAGTGTTGCAGTATGCCCATCATGTCCACAAGCGTGCATTACGCCAGGAACCTTTGATTTATATGAAACTTGTTTTTCATCTTGAATAGGTAGTGCATCAAAATCAGCACGTAACGCTATCGTCTTTCCTGGTTTTCCACCTTCAATTACGCCGATTACCCCTCTTCCGCCTACATTTGTTTTCACATCAATATGAAAATTTTTTAGGATCTCAGCTATTTTTTTCGGTGTTTCTATTTCTTGAAACGATAGCTCTGGATATTGATGAAAATCTCTTCGCCACGAAACCATTTGGTTATATAAACTTTCCAATTCTTTATGCCATGTTTCTATCATAGAAATTCCCCTTTCATTTTAACGCTTTAAATAAAAGTTACATAATATTCTGCATTTAATCAATAAAAAAAGAGTACTTTCTTTGAAAGCACTTTTAATTTCCAAAAATATTAAATGTTCTATTCTAGTTACTATTTTTCTTCAATATAAAAACTGAAAGTTCAGGTACACTCCAGAACCTAACTGGCTTTCGAGTCGTCCCAATACCGCGATTTACATATAAATGTAACGGCTTATCCTTTCCCTCTAATTCATACATTCCTTCAACGTACTCCTCAGCTAATTTCGTAGTAATTAATGGACCTACAAAAGGAAGCTGAACTTGTCCTCCGTGACTATGTCCTGACATTTGAAAATCAACTGGATAACGAGCTACTTTGTCTACAACATCAGGCTCATGCACTAATAGCATATTAAAATCTTGTTGTCTTAAGTCTTTTAAAGCCGAATCTATCTGTGGATTCCCTAATAAGAAATCATCCAAACCTGATATTGTAATATACTTGCTATTCTCCACTTTAATTTTCTGTACTTCATTTACTAAAACAGAAAAACCAGCTTTCTCCATGTACTTTTTGTAAAATAAACTACCGCCCCCACCTCTATCATGATTCCCAAACACAGCATATTTCCCTAGGGGAGCATGAATTTTCTGCAAAATGCCTGTCGCTTCTTCTCTTTCCGCATTATAAGATCCAAACTTATCTATTAAATCTCCTGTAAAAACTACTATATCTGGATGTAACTCATTCATCTTCTCCACCAATTTTTCTAATTGTTTCAGTGTAAAATCTGGCCCTAAATGCACATCTGAAAATTGCAATATTCTCTTGTTATTAAACTCTTTAGGAATTGTAGGAGCTTCTATTTCGTTCCAAGTAACTATTACTAGTTTTCGTTCTATTTCTGTCGCATAAAAATACAAGCCTACTGGAATCATTAATATACTTATGAAAATAATAATAAATTTCTTTAAGATTGATTTTTTTTGCTCTTTTTTTACATGATGCGTATTCATGTTTTCACCTCTAGATGCAGTTTAAAACCTTTTTGTTACATTGATGTGACAACATGAAAAAATGATAGCTATATTCGATTTTATTCCCATCTCGATTTGACAAATTTATACAGAACTCATAACATATTTTTATAATACATAGATTTTCAAAAATCTTTCTTCTATTCGTTCCATCACTTTATTACGGAGGGGTTATTCATGTCTGTATTTACACCAGAAGAAATTACGGAACTTGCTGCTTATTCCGGAAGAAAAAAAGCTTTTTTATCATTACTCCCTATGCTAATTCTCGGTTTTTTTGGTGGTGCTTTCATAGCACTAGGGTATTTACTTGATATTCATGTTATTGGAACAATGCCAAAATCTTGGGGATCATTTACTGGTTTTCTAGGTGCGGCTGTATTCCCTATCGGTCTTATACTTGTTATTCTTGCGGGAGGTGAATTAGTAACTGGCAACATGATGACCGTTTCAATGGCATGGCTTTACAAAAAAATTGATTTATTTCACTTCATACGAAATTTAGTTATTGTTACGTTTAGCAACTTCATAGGTGCTGTATTCGTTGCTTATTTTTTCGGTCATATTGTCGGATTAACAGAGGGAGCTTTTTTAACGAAAACAGTTTCAATTGCACAAGCTAAGCTACAAGATACACCACTGCAAGCCTTCATTTCTGCAATCGGATGTAACTGGCTCGTTTGTTTAGCTGTTTGGCTCAGTATGGGAAGTAAAGAATTTATCGGAAAAATTATCGGTATTTGGTTCCCGGTTATGACCTTTGTTGCGATTGGATTTCAACACGTTGTAGCCAATATGTTTGTCATCCCTGCCGCCATTTTTGCTGGTCATTTAACTTGGGCTGAATATTTTCCAAACTTCGTTTTTGTTTTCTTTGGAAATTTAGTAGGAGGTATGTTATTTGTGGCATTACCTTATTTCATAACTTATAATAAGAAACTACCTTCAAATAAAGAGAAGACTGAAATAAAGAACAGATCTGTATCCGCTTAAATTGAATGTCTATAAAGTGGACCTAAAAAATATTACAAATTTCATTTTTTTCGTGAATATATCTACGTACACTTGTTCTCGAATGTTTTATACGTTATAATAACAACTTAAATAGCATTATTTACATATGAGGTGAAAAACATGAATAAAACAGAATTAATTAAAAACGTAGCACAAAATGCTGAGATTTCTCAAAAAGAAGCTACTGTAGTTGTACAAACTGTAGTAGAATCTATCACTAACACTTTAGCTGCTGGTGAAAAAGTACAACTTATCGGATTCGGTACTTTCGAAGTTCGTGAAAGAGCTGCTCGTACAGGCCGTAACCCACAAACTGGTGAAGAAATGCAAATCGCAGCTTCTAAAGTACCTGCTTTCAAAGCTGGTAAAGAACTAAAAGAAGCTGTAAAATAATGAAAAATAGCCTTCTCATTTATGAGAAGGCTATTTTTTTCATAACATAATTAATAAAAATCTGACCATTATGCTGCTTATTTTGTTCCTTTATGCAAATAAAACCTTTACTTTCAAAGAAAGGTTTTGCTGTAATACTCGCCTCTGTATATATATCCCTACGCTGCAAGTTCACTGCTTCATTTTCTAACTTCTGTAGTATGTATGAAGCTATCCCTTTTCCTTGATAATCTTTATGTGTAAATAAGCGATCTACGTAATAATCATCATTATAATCCCCAAACCCTACTATCACACCTTTATAATCGACAACGTAACAAATATTCTTTTCTAAAGACTGTAGCCATCTTTCTTTATCTAGTCGCTCTGGCGCCCAAGCATTTAACTGTAACGTATTATAATCTTTTGCATTAACCGTATGAACCGTTTCATAGAATAATTGTAATACTTGTTCTAAATCCTCTTTCTGGAATGTTCTAATTATAATATCTTTTAACATATACAAGTCTCCTTACCAAACTACCTCTTAACTTTTCTACTATATACGATTCAATAATTCTTCTTTATTATATCGTTTTAGTTTCTATACGAACAAAAAAACAATACTTATTCAAAGTATTGTTTTTTAATTATATTCAATTACTTAATGTAGCTTTTTAAGATTTTAATTTAACTCTTTGTAATCGTAATGCATTTAATACAACGGATACAGAGCTAAATGCCATCGCTGCTCCAGCTACCCAAGGTGCTAAGAAACCTAATGCTGCAATTGGTATTCCTAACGCGTTATAAGCTAATGCCCAGAATAAATTTTGTTTAATATTTCTTATCGTCATTTTACTCATAAAGATTGCATCAGCAATACTATTTAAGTCACCGCGGATTAACGTAATATCTGCCGCTTCCATCGCTACATCCGCTCCTGTTCCAATTGCCATACCGATATCCGCTGTAGCAAGAGCAGGAGCATCATTTATTCCATCTCCAACCATTGCTACTTTTTTACCACTTGCTTGAATTTTTTTCACTTCTTCTGCTTTTCCTTCTGGTAATACTTCTGCAATTACGTGGTCTATACCAACTTGCTTTGCAATTGCCTGTGCAGTTTGTGTATTATCTCCTGTAATCATAACAACGTCTAAACCCATTTTCTTAAGTCTTGCGATAGCTGCTTTTGAAGTATCTTTTACTGTATCTGCAACAGCCACTATACCAGCATATTCTTTATCGATTGCAATAAGCATTGCTGTTTTCCCTTCTCGTTCTAGCTCTTCCATCGATTTAGAAACTTCTTCAATATCAATATCGAATTTCTTCATTAATCGGCGTGTACCAATTAATAATTGTTTCCCTTCTACAACTGATTCGATACCGAATCCAGGAATTGCTTCAAACGTATCCGAACTTGGGATATCAATTCCCTTTTCTTTAATACCTTCTACAATTGCTTCTGCAAGTGGATGTTCAGAATTTTTTTCTGCCGCACCCACTAAACGTAGTATTTCTTCTTCATGGCATCCATCTACCACAATTACGTCTGTTAACACTGGCTTCCCATTTGTCACTGTACCTGTTTTATCTAGAATAACCGTATCTAATCGATGCGTCGCTTCTAAATGCTCTCCACCTTTAAATAAAATACCATATTCAGCCGATCTTCCTGATCCTGCCATAATAGATGTAGGTGTTGCAAGACCTAAAGCACACGGGCAAGCAATAACAAGTACTGCTATCATTTTCTCCAGTGCTCCTCCAAAATCACCAGGTGTAACAAATACCATCCACACGATAAATGTAATAATCGCAATTCCAACTACAACTGGTACGAAAATACCGGAAATTTGGTCAGCTACCCTTTGAATAGGAGCTTTCGATCCTTGAGCTTCTTCTACTACTTTAATGATTTGAGCTAATGCGGTATCTCTTCCTACCTTTGTTACTTTAACTTTTAAAAATCCATTTTTATTCATTGTAGAACCGATTACTACATCCCCAATTGTTTTATCAACTGGAATACTCTCACCTGTTAACATCGATTCATCTATCGCTGATTTTCCTTCTACAATTTCTCCATCAACTGGTATTTTTTCACCAGGCTTTACATAAACGATATCACCAGCTACCACTTCTTCAACTAAAATTTTCATTTCTGTTCCATCTCGCATAACCGTAGCTGTCTTCGCTTGTAATCCCATCAGCTTTTTAATAGCTTCTGATGAGCGTCCTTTTGCTTTCGCCTCAAATAATTTCCCTAAAATAATTAATGTAATAAGTACCGCACTCGTTTCAAAATATAAATCTGTCATATGTTCCGATGAACCAATGGACTGAATACTTAAATAAACACTGTAGAAATAAGCGGCAGACGTTCCAAGTGCCACGAGAACATCCATGTTGGCACTTTTATTACGTAACGCTTTATATGCACCAATATAAAACTGTCCCCCAATAATAAACTGTACTGGCGTTGCAAGAGCTAGTTGTACCCAAGGGTTCATTAGCATATCTGGTAAATAAATAAACGATGTAAATGAGAAGTGACTCACCATTGCCCACAATAACGGGAATGATAAAATAAACGAAATGAGAAATTTCTTCTTTTGTCTTTCAATTTCTTGTAAGCGATGATCTGTTGATCCATCTTGCTCATCTGATTTCACTTCTAATTTATACCCTAACTTTGTAATGATACTCTTCATTTCACTTACATTAATTTCATCCGGATTAAAGTCTACCGTTGCCGATTCTAAAGCGAAGTTAACCGTCGCTTTGTTTACACCATCTAACTTATTTAAACGCTTTTCAACTCTATTCGCACATGCCGCACATGTCATTCCTGAAACAGTAAACTCAGCTTTATCACTTACAATACCATATCCTAACGATTCAACTTTCTCTTTAAATTGTTGCGGATTCGTTTTCGCTGGATCGTACATGATTTTTGTTTTTTCAAGCGCAAAATTTACATTTGCATCATGAACACCTTCTACTTTTTTTAGACCTTTTTCAATTCTATTTGCACATGCTGCACATGTCATTCCTGATATTTGAAGATTGGCCTCTTTCTGTTCATTCATTAAACTCACCTCTATAATATACCCCTATAAGGTATCGTAATTAGCAAAATAAATCGTACTCATATAAAGTACGATTTATTTCCATATTTAAAAATAATTATTGAATATCGTATCCTTGATCTTCAATTACAGCAACGATATCTTTTAACGTTACAACTGATGAATCGATAGTCACTTCAACAGTTCCCTCTGCTAATTGAACTTTCACTTGTTCAACACCGTTTAATTCTTTCACACTGCCTTCAATAGAATTTACACAATGGCCACAAGACATACCTTCAACTTTTAATGTTAACTGTTCCATTTAAAATCCTCCTATTGTTTCTTCATTGTTTGTTAATCACAACTACATCTTACCATACCCCCCTAAGGTAATCAATGGTTTTATGTCATGATTTTAGATTTTTTCTAAAATCTTTATTTTGTTCTATGTAGGAAGCTTCTATTACACGTATCTATACCTCATTTACATACAAACAAAAAAAGCTAGTATTAGACTAGCTTTTTTTACGCTTTTGAAAAACGTTCAAATACTGTCATTAGTTCTTCAATTGCTTCGTCACCATTCCCATTCTTAATAGCGCCTGAAACACAATGACTCGTATGATTTTTTAAAACACCCATTCCTACTTTTTTCATCGCTGCATTAATCGCTGAAATTTGCACTAAAATATCAACGCAATAACGATCATTCTCAATCATATTTTGAATACCACGGACTTGTCCTTCAATTCTCTTTAATCTATTTATAATTTGTTCTTTTTCTTTTTCTGATCTATGTGTTACCGCTTCATGCTCTTTATGATCCATATTATCACCTTCTCAAAGTTTCTTTTCATCTAATCAAAATTTACATCCTTCTAAGTATACCAATTATAGCACTAACTTTTATGTATTGATACCCCATATGAGTATATTACCACTGTATAATAATTGTTAACCAATGAATAAATGTTCAATCATTTCCCTCTTTTCTACAAGCTACTTAGGTATTTTATTTAGGCACAAAAAATAAAAGCCCCAATTATCTAATTAAAATTGGGACCCTTCTGTCAATCTATTGTTTGTCACATACTTTTGTATCATTCACTACAGAAGTTCCTTCCACAGTAACCGTATGAAAACAATCATTCACACGAACTGTTACAACATTATCTTGGCGATCTATAACATGATATTCATTAAATTGTTTATTTAAAGCACTGCGAATTTGTTCTCCTTCATAAATTGGAATGCCATGTGATAAAACCCAAATTAGTCCAGCAATAGCAAGAATAGTTTTCATACGTTTTACCTCCTTGAAAATATTTCCCTTCGTCTACTTTATGTTTATGCCATTTGTGACGAATTCGTGACAACTTTTTGTCTCTTTAGACGAAAAGTTGAAACAAAACTTTCAAAAAGGACAATTCTACTTATAAAAAAGGTTATGGAATGTTTCATCCATAACCTTTTTTCAGTCCTATTCTATAACTCATTTACCGTATTTAATGTGATTTTTGTGGACTTGTTCTATTTTGATTTATCTATATCAAAACAAAACTTCGAAAAAACTTCCCATACCAGTTCATTTCTACTACGCACCCCAACTTTTTCAAAAATAGATTTTACATGATCCTGTACCGTGTATGTAGAAATACAAAATTCTCCAGCTAATTCCTTTGTCGACATACCCGTAAGGATTTTACGTATTACTTGCTTCTCAGGTGTTGTCAGACTATATACCTCTGCAATAAGAGGAAAGGTTTCTTCCAATCTTGCTCTTTCGAAAAGAACAACATAATCATCATAAAAACCACTGGTACGCTCTAACTTACTGGCACGAGCGATTAAAAAATGTCCATTTGCTAAAGTTTTGAAACAGAAAGATTTCTTATTTCCAAAACTAATCTACTAGTTATCCTGGAGGAATGTGGCTTTACTCAAATCACTAGCTTTTTAATTGATGGATACGTTGCATTCAAACACTAATGAAAAAAGGTAAGCAATTGCTTACCTTTTTTCATATACGCTTGCTACACATAACTAATAAATCTCAACCCTTTACTTAAAGAAGTCGGCACAACAGACGCATGATTCTCCCCCTCCGCTTCATAAAACTTAAATCTAAGCTTATCGTGGTTTACTTGGAGCAGGCGCTCTGATAATTCATTTGCACCTATAACCATATGCTCTCGTTCCAATGACCCAACTGTAAGGAATACCCCAGTTTCAAACTTAGCGTTTTTTAATTCATGTATAAGGTTCTCTTCTTTTTCGAGTACAGATTGGTTATTCCACCAAATGGATGGACTACTAATAAAATAATTTTGAAAGGCATTTACGTTTGTAAATAGTATATGTAAAGCAAATAATCCACCTAAAGAATGCCCAAATAACGTTTGCTTTCCTTTATCAATCTCAAATTTCTTTTCAATTTGTGGTTTCAACTCTTCTTCAATAAAAGTAAAGAAGTTATGCGCTCCTCCTGTTTTAGGCCACGGTTTACCATCCGGTTTTAAAGACGCATCTTTTGAAATTACGACAGGTGTAAAATCATAGCATCTCTCTTCTCCTGAAAATGCCCCTTCAATTGGATAACCAATACCTACTATAATGGCTGGTGAAACACCTGTTTTTTCTGCTCTAACCGATTGTATTTTAATCGCTTCATGGAATGTTTGAAAAAACGCATTGCCATCTAATACGTAAATGACAGGATATCCTGAATCCGGTGCCGGTTGCCTCGGCTTTGAAATATGAATTTGATATTCCTTATCTTCTAATTTTGAATACATTTTCCACTGTTCTGTATTAGATGTAATAATCTGCTGTTTTTCAATAGTAGTATTCATCTTATATCCCCCCTTTTTAACTTGTTACATATATTTCTACTTTTTCTTCTTGAGATACAACGCTATCATAGCCGAAACAAACAGGAGCCCCGTTATACGGATCAATCATGACACGTGCATCAATATAAAATACTTCTTTTAATACTTCATTTGTAATAATTTCTTCTGGGCTACCCGTTGTAATAATTTCTCCTTCCTTCATTGCGATAATTTCATCCGAAAACCTCGCTGCATGGTTAATATCATGTAGTACCATAACAACCGTACAATTATGCTCTTTATTTAACTTCTCCACAATTTGCAATACATCTAATTGATGAGACATATCAAGATATGTAGTTGGCTCATCTAATAGCAACACTTCCGTTTCTTGCGCTAAAGCCATCGCTAGCCATACCTTTTGTCTTTGACCACCCGATAAATTTGCAATTTGTCTCGTTCGAAATGCAGATGTTTTCGTTATATCTAATGCCCAATCAATCATCTCTTTATCTTTTGAAGTTAACTTATTTACGTTATTTCGATGTGGATAGCGTCCATAAGAAATTAATTCTTCTACTTTAAGCTCTCCTGGTGCAATCGGTGTTTGCGGGAGCAAAGCTAACTGCTTGGCAATTTCTTTCGTTGGAATGGTATTTAAATCCTGTCCTTGCAAATATACTTTACCGCTTTTTTGCTTTAAAATTCGTCCCATCGTTTTTAATAGTGTTGATTTCCCGCACCCGTTTGGCCCTATAATTGTCGTTACTTTTCCCTCTTGTATTTCCACATTTAAATCGCGAAACACTGTAAGCTTTTCATAACTCGTTTCTAAATTTTTTGCACTTAAAATACTCACTTTTATTCCTCCTCTTACGCCTTCGCCTTATAAAGTAAATATAAGAAATACGGTACACCGACAATAGAAATAACAATTCCAACTGGTAACTCTACAGGTGTGAAAACTGTTTTTGCAATAAAGTCTGAAGCAATTACAAGAAACATTCCTATTACTCCGCACGTAGGAATTATATACTTATGTTGAATACCGACAAGTCTTTTCGCTATATGCGGTGCCATTAAGCCAATAAAACCAATACTTCCTGAAACAGCAACACATGCGCTCACGAGTCCGATACTACTTAATAGTAAAATTGATTTCTCTCTTTCTACTGAAACACCTAAACTTGTAATACTCGTTTCTTCCAATTGAAATAAATCTAATAAATAAGCTTTCTTTTGTATAAGTGGAATTAAAATGATAAGCCACGGTAACATAGCAACAATATATTTCCAGTTTGCACTATATATACTTCCAGACACCCAAACCGCAGCCATCTCGAAATCAGTTGACTTCATTTTAAGTGATAAATACATAGAGAATGCTCCAAACCCTGAACCAATTGCAATCCCTGTTAATAAAAGTCGCTGTGAATCTAACTTACCGTTTTTCCAAGAAAACAGATAGATTATGATGGCTGCACCTAATCCACCGACTAAACCAAACATCGGCATCATCATGATAGAAACCCAGTCTGTACCCTTTAATTGTCCTTGAAAGAAAAACATAAAAATGACGATTGCTGTTCCTGCCCCGGCATTCACTCCTAAAATACCTGGGTCCGCCAATCCATTTCTCGTAATCCCTTGAATTACAGCACCCGCAACGCCGAGGCCTAATCCTACTAATCCAGCAATTACAATGCGCGGAAGACGAAAATCAAAAATCACTAAATCATGCTCTGGTACTGGATCAATTCGAAAAAGCGTTTTAAATACATCTGTAATCGTAATATCAAACGTACCATTTGTTAAACTAATATAAATTGCACCAAAAATTAAAAATATAATAATCCCCATCGTCATCCCAAAACGTTGACTTGAATTTTTAGGCATGTCTCTCCCCTCCTCTTGTACGGATTAAATAAAGGAAGAAAGGAATTCCAATTAAAGATGTAACAACTCCAATTGGCGTTTCAAATGGATAATTTACAAATCGACTTAAAACATCACATAACGCTAAGAAAACTCCACCAATAACGCCTGCACATGGCAAAATCCACTTATAATCTACCCCGATTAAAAAGCGAGTAATATGCGGAATAATTAAACCTACAAAACCAATTTTCCCAACTAAAGCAACTGCTGTTCCTGTTAAAAAAATTACTGATAAAATCGCCATTGCTTTAACTAGTTTTGTACGCTGTCCTAGATTAATAGAAACTTCTTCTCCTAAAGAAAGAATGGTAATAGATTTTGATATTAACAGTGCTAAAACTATCCCAATTATCCCAAAAGGTATCGTAATTTTAATTATATTAGGATCCACTTGATCTAACTTTGCATTAAACCAAAAACTAACATTTTGAGAAATTTGGAAATACGAAGCCATCGCGGCCGATACACTGCTTAAAAATGTTCCTATAACTGTTCCTATAATCGCTAATCTAACAGGGGATAAGCCATTTTGAAGGAGTGAACCAAAACCAAACACTATACCGGCTCCTAGTGCAGATCCAATCATTGAACATAAAACCATACCGATCGATGACATTCCCGGAAGAAAAATCATACTAAGTGTAATAACAAAGGCTGCACCATCCGTCACACCCATAATAGAAGGGGATGCAAGATAGTTTCTTGTCATCCCCTGCATAAGTGCTCCTGATATGGCTAGAAATGCTCCCACTAAAAGAGCTGCAACTACCCTTGGCAAACGTGAAGTAATAATAATATTATGATTTACATCACTTGAATTGAAATGAAATAATGCATTCCACACTGTTTCAGCATCAATGTTTTTTGCACCATATAGAATAGAAAGTATAACTGTAAATAAAATCAATATGGGTGCTATACATAAAATGGTTACTGGTACCGCATTTGTTTTCTGCATATCATTCAACGCACCTTACTTATTGTATTATTTGGATAAATTTTTCACTGCTTCTTTTAAGAAGGCTGTTTTACTCCAAGCAGTACCGCCTTGTGCCATTGGATCTACAACGTTTACAAATACTTTCTTTTCTTTCGCAGCATTCATACTTTGCCAAATTGGATTATTTTCAATGTCTTCTAGCACTTTCGGCTTATTATTTTCGCTTGCTTCATATTGTAAGAAAACATAATCCGGATTCATTTCAGCTAGTTTTTCTAAAGAAATTTTTTCTTGTGCTTTTACAGTTTTCAGTTGTTCCGGAGCAGTTAGTCCAAGGTCTTTATAAATTACAGGATTAAAGTATACCCCTTCTGGGTATAAAAATAGGTCGTTTGCTCTTAGTCTAATTACAAGAACTTTTTTATCTTTTAACTTATCTCCCAGTTTTGCTTTTGCTTTTTCAGCGTCCGCATTGTAATCTTTAATAATTTTTTCTGCTTTATCTTTTTTACCAGCTAGTTCTCCCATTAACTTTAAGTTATCTTCCCAATTTGTTGAAACGTGTGATACTGGGAACGTCGGAGCTACTTTCGTAAACTTTTCAGCTGTTTCTGCTGGGAATTTCGTACTTGATGTAATAACATCTGGTTTTAATTGAAGTAATGTTTCGAAATTTGGTTCCATTTTCTCACCAACAGATTTCGCACCTTCTAAATCTTTTTCAAGATATTTTGGTAATTTACCACCTACAGTGATTGCCCCTACCGGTTTAATTCCAAGTACTGCTGCGTCTTCCATTGACTCTAAACTAGCTGTCGCAATTTTATCTACTTTTGCTGGCACCGTGTATTCTTTACCTAAATATGTAATTTTTCGTTTTTCATCTTTTTTCGTCTCAGTAGCTTTTGTTTGTTGTTTTTGTTCCCCTGAAGTTTTATCTGTACTATTACACGCTGCTAAACCTACACTTAAAACTGTAACCATCCCTAATGTAAATAATTTCTTATTCATCTTTATATTTCTCCTCTCGAAATCTGTACATAAATTATTTTTATATAAAAACTTAACTACATAAAACTTGTCCTACACATATATTTCATTAGATTAATAAATTTATCCGGAACTCATCCTCGTTCACTTCCCCTAAACTTTAATTCTTTTTCACACCTCATCCATTAATAACCTTCTTCATTGATAATGATTATCGTTATTAAGTATATATTTAATATGAAATTATTTCAAGAATGATTTGAAAAATTTTAACAAACTGAATCAAAAAAAGAAGTATCTCCTATCATTAGGAAGATACTTCTTTTTTTAGAAATTTATATGTAATTCAACTGGACAATGGTCTGAGCCCATTACTTCACTGTTAATTTTCGCATCTGTTATTTGATCTTTTATTCTTTCCGAGACAACAAAATAATCTAAACGCCATCCGATATTTTTCGCTCGTGCTCCCATACGATACGACCACCAAGAGTATGCACCTTCCTGATCAGGGTAAAGGTAACGATATGTATCAACAAATCCTTCTTCTAAAACGCGTGTAAACTTCTCCCTTTCCTCATCAGAGAATCCAGGGTTTTTACGGTTACTTTTTGGATTTTTTAAATCTATTTCTTTATGAGCAACATTTAAATCTCCACAGAAAATAACTGATTTCTTTTCATCTAGTTGTTTTATATAGGCCCTGAAATCATCTTCCCATTCCATTCTGTAATCTAAACGCTCTAATCCTCTTTTTGAGTTTGGCGTATATAACGTTATCATGTAAAAATCTTCGAATTCTAAAGTAATGACTCTTCCTTCTTGATCGTGCTCTTCAATGCCTAAACCATATGTAACAGAAAGCGGTTCTTTTTTCGTAAAAATAGCCGTTCCTGAATAACCTTTTTTCACAGCATAATTCCAATATGTATAATATCCCTCTAGATTTAAATCAATTTGTCCACTTTGTAATTTAATTTCTTGTAGACAAAATATATCTGCATTGGATTCCTCAAGATATTCTAAAAATCCACCCTTTGCGATAACTGCACGCAAACCATTTACATTCCATGAAATTAACTTCACTTATAATCCTCCTCTTGATGTTCACTTTCAAAGTTCATGCTATCACAAAATAGAAAAACAATCATACACCTTTGTAATCTTGCTCTTACATTTGTGAATACGTACATACGCACATTATTCAGGTTATACTAATTTCAGAGGTGATGTTCTTTGCAAAATGAAGGGTTTACGTTAACGAGTGAGTATTGGCAAGCAATTATTCATAATGATTCTTCATATGATAACAAATTCTTTTATGCTGTGAAATCAACCGGGATTTTTTGCCGACCATCGTGCAAATCGAGAATACCGAATCAAAACAATGTACGAATTTTTCTAAATGCAGAGCAAGCATTGCATGAACACTTTCGTCCGTGCAAACGCTGTAAACCAAATGGGATAACTTTACCTAATGAAGAGTGGGTAGAACAAATTAAAGACTATATCGAAAAGCATTATAACGAAGCATTAACTCTCGGCCTACTCGCAGAAATGTGCCACGGCAGTCCGTATCATTTACAACGCACATTCAAAAGATTGACAGGAATAAGTCCAATCGAATATATACAGCAATGCAGAGTCATTAAAGCAAAAGAATTCCTTTCAACTACGAACCAAACCGTTATAGAAATTAGTACTGCTGTCGGGATAGAAAACCCAGAGTATTTCGCAACTTTATTTAAAAAGAAAACTGGATTTACTCCTACTGAATATCGAAAAAAGAATGAAATGAAAGAGGGATACAATAATGAATTCCTACAAAAATAAATCTATATATTGGACGCTAATTACACATAAAAATTGGTGCTTTCATATTGCTGCAACTGAAAATGGACTTTGTTTCATTGGATCACAAGACGAAAACTTTGAAGAACTAAATATATGGGCTAGAAAAAAACTGCCACAACATATATTGACTCGCAATCCAGATTACCTGCAAACATATACAAAAGAAATTATCGAGTATTTAGAAAACAAGCGAGAAACTTTTACATTCCCTATTGACGCTTACGGAACTGAATTTCAATTATACGTTTGGAATACGGTACGTGAAATTCCTTATGGGAAGACATATTCTTATTCAGAAATTGCAGAAAGAATTCAAAAACCTACAGCTGTGCGTGCCGTTGCTTCTGCTATCGCTGCCAACCCTCTTCTTATTACAATTCCTTGCCATCGCGTTATAGGAAAAGATGGCAAACTAACTGGCTTTAGAGGGGGATTAGAAATGAAGAAAGAATTGCTTACATTAGAAAAGTTACAGATGGAATTCATATGACAGCAGAATATAATAGCGCATTGACTTTAGCAGCTCCAAAAGAATTTAGTTTCCAAGAAAACTTACGCTATCTATCACGTTCTAACAATGAATGTATGTTTCACATTGAAGATAACAAAATTTATAAAGTCATTCCTGTTCAACATGTAAATCCTTTAGTTGAAATTAGCATAAATACTGATAGCAATATTCAAATACGTTTTTTAGAAGAATTATATAACTCTGAAAAACGTATTTACGATGCTGTAGCTAACTATGTAAAAGAATGGTTTGATTTAACTACTGATTTAGCTCCCTTTTATAAATTAGCTAAACATGACCCACTCCTTCAAGGTCCTATTCAAGAGTATTATGGGCTTCGCACATTAGGCATTCCAGATTTATTTGAAGCACTTTCCTGGGGAATTATCGGTCAACAAATTAACCTCACATATGCCTATACTCTAAAAAGAAGATTAGTTGAGCAATTTGGAAGTTACGTAGATTGGAACGATAGAAAACATTGGATATTCCCATCACCTGAAGTAATTGCAAAGCTACATGTAGAAGATCTCAAGAAGTTAAAAATGACGACTAGAAAATGTGAATATTTAATCGGTATTGCGAAGCTTATTACAGAAGGGAAACTATCAAAAGAATCTTTACTACAAACACAAGATGTAAAGCTTGCTGAAAAACAATTAACCGCTATCCATGGTATAGGACCGTGGACTGCCCACTATGTTTTAATGCGCTGTTTACGATTCCCTTCAGCTTTTCCAATTGATGATGTTGGTCTGCATAATGCAATTAAATTTATAACAGGTTCCGAAAATAAACCGACTAAAAATGAAATAAAAGATTTTGCGGCAAACTGGATAAACTGGGAGTCTTACGCAACTTTTTATTTGTGGCGATTGTTATATTAAAAAGAACCAAGTAGCACATCCGTACTACTTGGTTCTTTTTTAAGCTTGTTCTTCAAATCTTCTTGCGATTTCTACAATAACTTGAACAGCTTTTTCCATAGTATCTACCGAAACATACTCAAATTTACCGTGATAGTTTTCACCACCAGTAAAAATATTTGGCGTCGGTAATCCCATATATGATAATTGTGATCCATCTGTTCCACCGCGAATTGGATGGATGTTCGGTTCGATATTTAAACTTTTCATCGCTTCATAAGCAATATCAACAATTTCTCTCACCGGTTCAATTTTTTCAAGCATGTTATAGTACTGATCATTCATTTCTAAAACAACCGCATCTTGCCCATACTTCTCTTGCATTTGTTTCACAATATTTCCAACGTTATTTTTACGTGTCTCAAAATTTTCACGATCAAAATCTCGAATAATATAATACGCTTTACTTTGCTCAACATCACCATTTAAAGAAAGTAAATGATAGAATCCTTCATAGCCTTCCGTATATTCTGGTGCATCTTCTACTGGTAAATGCCCATTAAACTCCATAGCAAGTTTAGTTGCATTACGCATTTTGTTTTTCGCTGTTCCAGGATGTGTATTTGTCCCATTAAAAGTTAACTTAGCACTTGCAGCATTAAAACTTTCATATTCTAAACCACCTAATGGACCTCCATCCATCGTATAAGCAAATGATGCACCAAACGCTTCTACATCAAAATGCGATGGTCCACGGCCGATTTCTTCATCCGGCGTAAACGCAACTCTAATTTTCCCATGCTTAATTTGTGGATTATGTATTAAATAATTCATTGCAACCATAATTTCTGTAAGACCAGCTTTATCATCTGCTCCAAGAAGTGTCGTACCATCAGTTGTAATAATCGTATGCCCTTTATAAGATGGTAATTCTGGGAACTGTTCTGGTGTTAAAACAACATTTAGCTCTTCATTTAATGTAATCGCGTTCCCATCAAAGTTTTCATGAATTTGTGGTTTTACATTTTTGCCCGTAAAATCTGTTGCCGTATCTAAATGGGCTAAAAAGCCGATTACAGGAACATCCTTGTCCGTATTAGCTGGAAGTGTTGCCATTACATAGCCGTTATCATCCATCGTTACTTCTGTTAACCCAATTTCTTTTAGCTCTTCCACTAATACCTTACCAAACTCAATTTGCCCCGGTGTTGACGGAACTGTATGACTATCTTCATTTGATTGTGTATCAATCTTTACATATCTCGTAAATCTTTCAATAAGTTCTTGTTTCAAACTCGTTCACTCCCTTTTATATTTCTTTCTCTATTATAATCCTTAAAACGAAATATTTTAACTTTTTTGACTGTGAATACATATATTCTATTTACATTTTAACAATTTTAAACAAACTCTAAAAAGACATAATATTTGCATATTAAATCCCTAACATGTAATATACATAATTATAAAATATGGGGGTATTAAAGATGAGGCTATCTCTCTTTCGCTATTTTCTTTTTTTCTTAGGATTAATTTTCTTTGGCCTTGGAAATGCTCTTGCAGTCAAAGTTAAATTTCTCGGTTTACATCCTTGGGAAGTTTTAAATATGGCCCTTTACCAACGATTTGGATGGACCATTGGTACGTGGAGTGTCATATGTGGATTATGTCTCGTTCTGATCTCTTTACTAGTAGATCGAAAATATATAAACGTAGGTACATTTTTAAATGCACTACTTATCGGTCCTATTATGGACTTTTTCTTACAATCAAATATCCTTCCAAACGCTAGTGATTATTTATGGATAAACTTACTCATTTTATTTTCTGGTATTGCAATTACAGGTATCGGGGGAGGGATGTATGTTGCGGCTGGGATTGGTGCTGGACCTCGAGATGGGTTCATGCTTACTATTTCCGACAAAACAGGACTGTCTATTAGCCGTGCTAGAATCATTGTAGAATGCGTTGTACTAGTTATTGGCTTTATGCTAGGAGGTCCTATTTTCATCGTAACTTTTCTATACACTTTTATTCAAAGTCCAATCTTTCAGCAATCATTTAAGGTATTTCAAACACTCTTACATACTTTACATAACAAAAACAAAAAGAAAATTAGTGAAAATATTTAAAATACAGCTGAATAGAAATAATTCACCCTATTTACGGTTATCACCGCAAATAGGGTGTTTCTTTTTTCATCTCATAATATATATTCCAAAAAACAGTAAGAGCATATACTACTCATTCACAATAAAAGTATATATATCATCATAAATACAGCCATTTACTCTAATAACATACTTCCCAGGTTTACTAAAACTAATTGTGTATTGGTTTAATTGAATTGCTTCTTTATCCCCAGAAAAAACATCAATACTTCTACCACTCAATAAATAAAACTCACTTTGATTCATCGTTACATCAATTGCATTGAAATTTCCCTCTTTCACCTGCAATGTTTCTGCAGCGCTTACACTTGGTTCTAAAAACAGTAGTCCACTTAATCCAATTGTACCTGCTAAAGCTACCCCCGCAAATTTTTTCATCTTTTTCATCACAATGACCTCCTTATAAATTTAGCGCAAAGGCGATGTTCCCCCTTACACCACAAAGCCTATATGTAATGAAATGAAAAGTAAACGGAGACAGTAAGACAAAATTCTACATCTTTTTCTCCATTTGAATATAAATCCAGCATTTGGAGTTTTGTCACATTTAAAATTGTTTCTTTAAACCAATTTTCCAATATAATATTCAGAAACTGAATATTTACTTATTGATCTAACTTTCTAAAAATTATTGATAAAGCTGCTTTCTATTCAAATAAAAAAGAGTTTGTTATAAAAGTAGCTTTTAAAACAAACCCCATGCAACCAATTTTATTCCGCTTTCCATACTCTCTCTACGTTCATTAATTGTTCTTCTTTAAATTCCAGCTTATATACGTCAGGCTTTGATGTATTTATTAAAAATTCAAACCCATATTGATTATCAAAATAATTCATCATTAATGTCATTACAAGGCCATGTGTACCAATTACAATTTTATGTCCTTGAAAATCCATTAATATTTCTTTTAATACTTTCACTACTCTTCTCTGACAATCCGCATATGACTCTCCTTCTGTTAGTGCGAAATCCGGATTCGAGAACATCTTCTTTACAAGTGGATACACCTCTTTATCTGATATAATCTTACCCTCACTTGAAAACCTACACTCTTTAAGATTTTCATATACTACTATTTCTTTTTCATAGAAATTAGCTGATTCTTCTATCGTTAACATAGCCCGATTATAAGGACTTGAAATAAAAATATCAATTCCCTCTGTTTTTAATATCTCAGTTACTCTATGAGCATCTAAATTTCCCTTCTCAGTTAATCCACGTGTTCTTTCATCTCCTTCTAATTTTGGTGATTCACCATGCCTAACCATATAGATATATGTATTCATATTGCCTCCTTGAAAATATTTATAAGTTAATTACTTACTTTAATCTCTGCCGCCTCAAAATTTGAGTACAATCAAAATATTAATTAATTCTTCTTTTAAACTATTTTATGAATTTTACTAGGCTGTTCGTCTAATCCACTCCCAAACTAAACTCTCGAATAATTCAGGTTGTTCAATTTGCAAATTATGCCCTGCCACATCTAAAACCGCTAATGTTGCTCTTGGGTAATCTTCAATAATTCCTATAATATCTTGATAACCTACCGATATATCTTGTCTTCCAGCTAATAAAAGAACAGGTTTCTCATATTTCTTACGATGAAAATCCATAGTAAGAGGATAATTCTTTTGCAACCTTTCAATAAATTTATTATTAGCAACATCTAAACCCGGCTTAATTTCTTCTTTGAATCGCGTATATGTATATTCATTTGCTACCACTGCTAACTCGCAAAATTCCTCTCTTTCGGTAGAAGTGAGCGTATTTAAAAACTCCTCATCTCGTACAATTACCTGTTTATCTGGTAAATGCCTTTCTTTTGGCTGCGCTACAACAACAGGACATACTAATAATAATCCATTCACTCTCTCAAACATCTTTGTAAGTATCCCTCTAGCTAAATATCCTCCATATGATTCTCCTACTAATAAAAATTCTTGGGTAGAAACAATTTCCTCAATAAATGTGATAAGCACTTCTACTATACGATCTGAACTATTTATCCAATCTGGAGCGTTCGATTTCCCCATACCAGGTAAATCAATATATATTCGTTGATAACCTTCATATTTCTGAAATACTGATTCCATACATTTCATCATTAACCTATGGTCAGGAGCACAGCCGTGTATGATAATGACTGGTTTACCCTCTCCAACAATTTCGTAGTATATTTCTACATCTTTAATTCGACATAACATTAAAAATCCTCCCAATTACTATCAATTTTATAAGAATATACGTTCTTATTCTATATCTTTTTATAATATTTTTTCAAATATTAATTTTCAGACTAAAAAAACAAAAAAGCTTCCCCTATTTTTATTACTTAGAAGGAAGCCAATATATTTTTACCCTATCGAAATTCGAAACCTTATTCTTCTATTTTCATTAACACGATTCTCCAACCATCCGGGTCCTCTATCGTTATCCCCTTATCTATCCAATATGGATTTTCTGGTTCTACTGCACCATACCCCATTATATGCAGCCTTTGACTCATTTTTTCTATTTCGCTATCTTCTCGTATATAAAATACAAGTAAATTGTCTTTTGTTGGAGCTGGACATGGACTTCCATCTTTATGTCTTGTGAATTCTAAATGATACTCTTCATCTGGTAGTCCAAGCATGACCCCATCATAGCCTTCATGATCGTGGAATTCACCTATACGCTTTAAACCTATCCCTTTTTCATAGAATGCTATAACCTCTTCAAACTTATCAGTTGGACGTGCTATTCTAAACTTCACCCAATTTTTCATCCTCTTCCTCCCATACTAAAAACGTAATGAACGATTATGTATTATTGTATATACTTAACACATATTTGAAATCCCTCATTAGTATGAGAATATATACATACAAAGGTTTTACTTAAAATAGCCTATAACACCCCAAACTCACCTAGAAAGAAGATTTTTATCATTTTATATACAATTTCGCATCTCCACTTGCAAACTACTAAAAAATCTTTTAAATTTACAAGATGACTAAATATGCATTTTCTATCTAGAATCTTGCTACAGTAAAAATTATTAAATGTAATACTTTTTCAATTTTAAGAAGTATTGTATTCTTCACTTTTTTCTTACAAACATGATTTTTATAAGGAAATCTGATACAATCCTTAAGTGATATTATTATGTATAGATATTACGTATTATATACTTAAAGAAGGTGATTTTATTGAAATTAAATAAAAATTTACAACTATATATATTAATTACAACATTAATATGCTATTCAATCTATTTTATGTTTTTCTTTCTGTTCCCTACTCATTTTTCAAATTTCAATGTACGCTTCGCTTCACTCATCGTTGAAGCCATTACATTTGTATCACTAATTTACTCCATATATTCCAAAAAAGTTAGTTCAAATCCGTTTTGGATATGTATTACAATAGCGATTGGTAGTTTTTTATTAGGAAAAATAGTATATATGTATCAAGATACCTTCTTCGAAATTCCAATACATCGTTTTACTGTTTCTGATGTATTTTACATGTTTTTTCTATTCTTCTGCCTTATCGCTTTCTGCTATAAAATCTTAAAGGAGTGCAATAAATGGGAAAAAGCATTCTTTATTTGTGATATATGCATAGTACTTACTTCCATATTCACATTAGAATGGTATTTATTTAATCAGCCAGATTTAAATATATTCTCTCTTTCACTGGGAGATGTTTTCCTTTCCTTTCTATATCCAATTGCAGATTTATTATTTCTTCTACTAGGTGTTAGTCTCTTTTTCCGCCCAACAATTTTTAATTCCAAACGGAAAATTTATATCTTTATTTTTGTATTAATAAGTTCTGCAACTTTTAACTATATTTATTTTCACTTAAATAACCATTTATCAACTGACACGATAACATTATTACGTCTTTTATATAGAATACCTATATTACTTATCGCAATAGCTGGTTCTATTTCAGAAGATCATAATAGTCATAAAAATTATTTCATTGTAAACCCTATACTAGGAAAAAAGGTTTTAGTCGTATTTCCCTATCTTGCCGTTGCAATACTAATCGGGTTTACATTAAAAGAACAAACATCATCTTCCACTCTCATTACAGGAAATTGTATTACTTTTGTTTTCGTACTCATTCGTCATTCTATTGTACGTATGCAAAACAATTCCCTAACAAAACGTTTACAGGCATTTAATGCTCAACTAGAAGAAAAAGTTACTTTAAGGACTGCTGATTTAGTCCATAAATCAGAGGCTTTATCTCAAAAACAACAAAAGTTTAAATCATTATATGAATATCATCCTGATCCTATTTTTACGATTGATTTAAATGGAATATTCTTAAATGCAAATAAAGCTGGGAGTATACTACTTGGAGCACCAACGAACGAGTTACTCGGTGAAACATGTTTTTCGATTATTTTAGATGAAGATAAACATAAACTAGCATCTGCATTAGAAAAAGTTAAACAACAAGAATCGGCATCTTTACAACTTAGTTCTCAATATAAAGATGGCTTTACTTATTTTTTATGCGTCACCATCGTTCCTATTATGATAGATGGACAAATTTTAGGAAGCTATATTATGGTAAAGGATATTACCGCACTAAAAAAACAACAGGAAGAAATAAAATATTTAGCATTTCACGATACTGTAACGAAAATTGGTAATCGGGCCTTTTTCCAAAAAAAATTAAGAAAAGTTATAAGAAATGCACAAGCAATACAAAATGAATTTGCATTACTATATTTAGATTTAGACCGCTTTAAAGTTATTAATGATACGCTTGGACATTCTGCAGGTGATTACATATTAGAAGAAGTAGCAAAACGTTTCCAGTCATGCCTTTCATCACATACTTATGTTTCAAGAATCGGCGGTGATGAATTTACAATCTTAATTGAAAACTATACTGAACAAGATTCCTTATTCCAGTTATGTAATCAATTATTTGAAAGTATAAAAAAACCGTTTGTCATACATGAACAAAAATTAAATTTATCACTTAGTATCGGTATCGCGATTTATCCACATTCTGGAATCGATACTGCTACACTTTTGAGAAACGCTAATGTCGCAATGTATGACGCGAAGGAAAAAGAGCTTAACTCTGTCTCTATTTATGACGATGTAATCGCTAAAAAAATTGAAAGACGATTACGATTAGAGAAAGATTTACCAAACGCAATCCAAAATGAAGAATTGTTCCTTTTATATCAACCTCAAGTTGATAGCGGGTCTAATAGAATTATCGGTGCTGAAGCTTTAATCAGGTGGCACCATCCAGAATTAGGTGTTATTTCTCCGTATGAATTTATTCCGATTGCTGAAGAAACACTACAAATCATTCCAATAGGAAAGTGGACATTACAGCAAGCCTGTGAACAAATGAAACGTTGGCATGCACTCGGATATTCTCACTTAAAAATAGGAGTAAATTTGTCTGCTAAAGAATTTGAACAAGAAGATTTTGTAAAGTCTATTTCTTCTACTTTAGCAACTACAGGCTTACCAGCAAGTTCTCTCGATCTTGAATTAACAGAACGAATTGCAATGATGGATGAGCGAGAAACATTGATAAAACTGCGCACACTAAAAAATTTAGGGATTCACATTTCAATCGACGACTTTGGTACAGGCTATTCTTCGCTAGCCTACCTACCTTTATATCCCATCGATACGTTAAAAATCCCGAGAGAATTTATTACAATGTCTGAAACGTGTGAAGATGGAATGGAAATCATTAAAACGATCCTCACATTAGCACATACATTAGGAATGTCTGTCATTGCTGAAGGTGTAGAAACGAAAGAACACGTGAATTTCCTTCAAAAAAATAAATGTCAGTTTATTCAAGGTTACTATTACAGTAAACCTATTCATGCTGATTCATTTTCTACTCTGCTGGAAAAAGGAATTCATTCTCTATAGCTTTACGTTATAATTTTTAGCATAAATAAATACCAAAAAGGAAAGAAGAGTCCGTCTCTTCTTTCCTTTTTCTATACTTTGCAACTTTTCATTTCCCTCACATATCATTTATTTAAGTAGTTACTAATACATTTATGATAACAGACTTGAATAGGAGGGAATGATATGCACTACGACAATCAAAATAATAAACTTTACAAAAACATACCTCTGTCCCTCTTCTCTATAAAAAATGAGCTAATACAAAAATGCACCAACGCAAATAACTTCCTTTACACCCTTTCGAAAGAGGAAAAAATATTATTACATACAATTAAAGAACAAACCAAATTATTAAATCAAAATAATGTAACAAGAACACGTGCTTACTTTCAATTTTATAGAAAATACCCTGAAATACATTGGGCATTGCTCGGGCATATGGTATCACGTAATGGTGGTTGGAACATGACCGATTTAAAAGGGGACTTATATACGAAGCTATTATCTGAGAAAGATCAATTTACTTTCTTTTCTTTTTTAGAACGAGGAAATTGGCTTATTTTTCAAGATGTATACCCACAATTTTTGCTATATGAACAAAGCTTAAGAAAATCCAAAAATCTTTTTCATCTTCTCCCTCACCTCAATGTTTCCACATTTATGGAAACGATGTGGAATTTTTTTTGGAAAACTGGAAACAAAAAAATTTTAGCAATTGCAACTATTATTAACGAGCAAAACTATTTAGAAAAAAGAGTAATACAAAATACACACTTTAAAAAAAGTGTACTAAATAGCATTGGATTTAAACTATTTGATTTCTTTCAGTTCAATCATATCCTTTTTCCCTTTTATGAAAGTAAAACGCCCTCGAAAACATTACTAATTGGTGATACAATGAAACACTTCACTTCACTACATGAACGAATTTTACTTGGAAAAAGATTATACACATTGCTATTTCATAATGAACATATTTTATCTCAAGTTGTACATTGGGCAAATACTCATCCTCATACAGGTTCACGAAAAGATTATTGGCCACATTTATTTTCAAGTGTAAACGAATCCTTTTCAAGAGCGTTTTATAAACGAAGAATAAAAAATTGCCAATTAAAGAATGATTCCTATCGTATATATAGTCCTGCACTTATTTACGCATGGAAGAATATGAAACATGAAGAAACTGAGCATGAAGATTGGTTTAACGACTGGCAAGTGATACATTATTTAACTGATAAGGAGGAAAATATACTTGGGCAAATTACAGAAGATTACTGTAAAACACTCGAAAAAATTGAGTTGGCAATTCTCGCAAAGAAAAATGTCCTCCTTCGAGAAGAAGAATAATGTTTTAGCATTAATAGTTACGATCTGCCTCTCTTCTATTATCGGAACTTGCTTAGATATTTTTTTTGTTACGAAACAAATATATTCCTTTCCGATTAGACCGTTCCCATCCATATTTTCAGTTAACATTGGCTTTACGTTATTGGTACTACCGATTTTAACAACCATTTTCATACAAATCTCAAAAACATTATCTGCAATTTCTAGAAGTCTATTTATTATTTCAATAGGTATTTGCGCTAGCATTTTTGAACAGATTGCTGAGGAGTTAGGCTTATTTGTACATAGTGCAGATTGGGACCATATATATTCTTTATTTGGTTATATAATTTTCCTTTCTTTTATTTGGAGAGTATACAATTGGATACAAAAATAAAGAGACCATTATAGGTCTCTCCTTAAGCATACTCTTCAGTTATTGCTAATGGTGTAGAAGTTTGAAGACTTTTAGATCGTAAACGATAGGCAACAACTTTTTTCTTATATTGCTTTATTACATCAACATGTTCTTCATAACTATATATTGATAATGTAATTGTCCTTTTTCCTTTCTTCGTTTCAATAATTATCGGCATCCCTTCACCGTGCGGCGGAAAATAATGTTTATCTAAATATAAAGCCTTATTAAAGTCGTTTATAACTTGAAGTTTCATTTCGCCCTCTATATTTTTTCCATCTAGCGATACAGTAGTACTTTCTTCATCAAGTTTTTGATGTAATTCAAATCTACTAATAATAGATTCTACAACAGAAGTTGGCATACTAGAAACTAGTACTTTAAGGGCACCAAAAATAAATAATGTAACTATAAACCAAGTTGTCACTTTTATCATCTCCATTACATTCTCAAATAAATAGTATTATACTTCTTATTACAATTCTTAAAATATAAATTTCGTTCCATAAGGTATTACTATACTAATGAGTATTCCTGTTACAATCATCGTTACCGAACCGATAGTCGCTTCTTTCTCGCCTTCCTTCACTAGACGACTCACACCGATAATATGTGATGCACAGCCCATCCCAACTCCTTTTCCAATCGTACTTGTTATACGAAAAAACTTAAGTACTGTTGGTCCGATAATAGCACCTGTTATTCCTGCAACAACTACAAAACTAGAAGTCATAGATGGAATACCACCAATTTGATCCGCTAATGAAATAGCAATTGGCATTGTCGCTAGTTGCGGAAGAGTTGTTAGTATAAACTCCTTATCTATATTTAAAATTCCACCAATCACTACATTCATACTTATTAAAGCCACTATACCTATCACTACGCCGCTAAGTATCGATAAAAAGTTTTTCATAAGTATCCTTCGCTCTTTAAATAGAGGTATGGCTAACGCTACAATTGCAGGGCTCAAGAAGCCTGAAAGAACGTCCCCACCATTTTCCTTGTACTCATGATAAGAAATGCCAAACATCAGAAATAAACAAATCATAATTGCTGTAACTGTTAATACCGGTAACATAAATGGAAACGTATATTTTTTATACAGCTTTGTCGCAAATACATATATTACTACAGTAATAATAATTAAGACCATTTGAATAGCGCACCTTGTCGATTTTATTTTTTTGATGTTACTAACAATTGACTTATATACCCTGAAACAATCAATGTTACCACCGTACTTGCAACAACTAAAAGGAATATAACACTCCCCTTACCTAAAAGAAAAGATCCGTATTCCATTAACCCTGTTGTCGAAGGGATTAAAAATAACGGTAAAAATACTATTAATTTTTCTGCCCCTAACTCAAACCACTTTAATCGTAAAATACGAGTAGAAAGGAGTAGGAACAGCATTAACATCCCTATTAAACTTCCTGGCATCGATAGATGGAACACTTCCTGAATCCACGTACCAGCTAAACTAAATACATATAGCACGCCTACTTGAAGTAACAGCGTCACGTACTTCATTTCTTTCCCTCATTTCAATATCGTGCATCACTATTATGAAATCTCATTTAACGTTTCCGCAAACCTCGTAATTCCAAGTTGGATTTGCTCCACATTTACTCTCCCAAAAGTAAAACGAATATATTCATTTTTAGAACCTAAAACACTTCCCGGGACAAATGCTACACCATTTCGTATAGATTCACCTAATAAATGATATTCATCAAACGTTCCTTGCACTTTGCACCATACATGTATTCCACCTTCTGGAACAAAAAATTCAACTCGGTCCCCTAATATTTCTTCAAGCCTTCTAATTAGCTCATCTCTTCTTTCCTTCAATTGTTCACGAAGCATTGCAATATGTGCATGAAAATCTTCCGATTCCAAAAATTGATTTGCTACCCACTGCGTAAATACACTATGGCCAAAATCAACTTGCTGCTTCGCATCTGCTAGTCGTTCTATCACTCGTGTCGGGCCAATGATCCAACCAATACGTAATCCTGACGCAACAATTTTTGATAGTGAACTTATATAAAGAACATTACCATTTGGATCCATCGATTTTAATGTCGGATTCACTTCTCCATTAAAAGAAGTCAAACTATATGGATCATCTTCTACAATCGGTATACCAAACTCAGAAGATAGTTCTAAAATCTTTTTACGTCTTACTAATGAAAGCACAGTTCCAGTTGGGTTTTGATAATCTGGATTTAAAAACACCATGCGTATGCGATGCTTTTTATGCAAATCAATTAAATCATCTGGATTCATTCCGTGCTGATCAACTGGTAAATGGAATATTTTTAAGCCAGCGGATTTAAACATCGGAAGCGAGAAACAATAGGAAGGATCCTCAATCGCAATCGCATCGCCAGGTTTTAATAAGCATTGAACGATAAGATTAAGTGCCTGCTGAGCTCCAGATGTAATAAGAATAGAATTTGAATCTGCTTCAATTTGTTTATATTGCTGAACATGTGCTGCAATTGTTTTTCTCAACATCTCATTTCCAAGTGGATGATCATAACCGAGGTTTTCCATAAATGTTTTCTCCGACAAAATCGTTCGAAATCTATCGCTCGGAATTAATTCTGATGATAATTCACCACTCGCTAAATTAATTAAATCATTTTTTTGTGTTTCCGTTCGGATTTGTTGAACAAGTGGTACATTAGGTAAGAACGATCCATCCTCAACATACCTCCCCCAGTTCGGTATACGTTTATGTGACACACCCCATATGTCTGTATTCACCCGTGTTCCGCTTCCTTTTTTCCGTTCTACTACCCCAAGTGATTTTAATTCTTCATATGCTGCTACTACCGTACTCCGGTTCACTTGTAATTCCTTTGCTAACATACGTTCAGAAGGTAACTTACTATCAGACGGAAATTCACCTGAAGAAATGCCTCTTTCAATATAATCAGCAATTTGTTTATAAACAGGTGTCTCATCTGCACGATTTGGTTTCCATTCCATCTAGTTCCCTCCTCTCAAAACGAACTATCCTATATTCACTTATAATAGTATTCACTGTAACAATAGTATGAATCAGTCACATCCTCTTATCCTTAAATAGATATATCCAAAACGGCTCTCTTTCTAACCACTCAACTATTTCCGAGACACCATCTTCATACTCTCTTTTCAGTTCTATTACCTTAGTCGCAAATTGTGATGCATGTGCTCGTAATGCTTCTAACTTTTTCGGAATATATTCTTTTACTTCATTTTTAAAATTTTTGGGTCCTATTTCTGCTTCACGATTATTTGAAAAAGCTACGGCATAAAATGTTGGCCTTTTCCTTTAAAAAGCTATTAAATCACTACCGCATACCACGTTACCCCAACAAGTAGAACGAAAAGTAGGAGAATATAAATAGCGGATAAATTTTTCACATTTCTTTTTGTAGACTTACCATAATTCTCCTCCACATTTCGTGCAACTAGTACAGTTCCAAATAGCGATGCAATTACAATAATAACAACTAATAAAATTGCAAAACTCATTGTATTTTCACCTCTCTAAGGCCAGTCTATTTTAAGAAAGAACTTACATAAAATACTACCTTTCTTCTCTTATCATAATAGATGTTTGTAAAAAACGGACCAACCACTTTCGTGTTTTTTTGCTCATCCACTTCAAAATAAAAAGCAACTGATCTCCTAGGACCAGTTGCTTTTTACAAGGATAATAATATTCATTTTCACTTAAAATTAATCCGATTTAAAAGTTTGGTCTTTTCATAATGAAACATCGATTGAGATAACTCGAAAATTGTTCCATTTACAACATAAACTGTATTTTCAATAAGAAGCGCCGGATCACCTTCATTTAGTTCTAAAAGCTGTGCATTTTCTTTATTTACTTTTTCACAACTAATAACTTTATCAGCAAAGCCAATATTTAGTCGCAAATCTTCAATGAAATAACTGTACACAGAACTTAATGCTATTTCTTCATTCAAATATGGAATAATATCCTTTTTGAAATAACTTACTTCAATAGAGAATGGTTTCCCATCTACAATTCTTAAGCGCTTCAAAAAATACAGCCTAGTTCCAGCTTCACATTGCATCCGCTTTGCTATTTCTTCGTTCGCATCTATTACTTCAAGCTCTAACACTTTCGTTTCAATATTTTGTGAAACGAGATTTTTCGTTAAACCACGCAAACTACCTAAATTAATGTAGTCTGTTACAGAAGTTTCGCGTAAAAACATACCACTACCTTGCACTTGAAAAATATAGCCTCTATTCACAAGCTGACTAATTACTTTACGTATTGTATTACGACTTACTTCAAATCGATTCATCAATGCTTCTTCTGTAGGTAATTTTTTCGTTTCATTAAAAAGTCCATCTCGAATGTTTTGCTCTAAAACATCAGCAATTTGTTTATACTTTGCACACATACACTTTCTCCTAGATTACTCTTTTATCTGTTATAACTCTTCTCCTCTCGTTTCGATCACATGCTTATACCAATGAAACGAAAGTTTCTTCTTACGTCTTAAGTTATCATTATGATCGACAAAAATAAAGCCATATTGCTTTTTATATCCGTTTAACCAACTTAATAAATCAATAACAGACCATGCATAATAACCTTTTAAATTAATCCCTTCTTGAATTGCACGCTTCAATACTTTTAAATGCTCTTCAATAAATTTAATTCTCGGAACATCTACAATTTCTCCATCAATGATTGGGTCTTCATCACCAAGTCCGTTTTCTGTCACATACATCTTTATATCACCGTAACGCTCTTTCAACATATGTAAACCATCTAAGAAACCTTCGGGAGATATTTCCCATCCCCATTTTGTATATGTTTTATCATCCATTTTAACTGTTCGATAAAATCCATCAAAAGAAGGATTACCTGGAGCAAGTGTGGAGTTTTCTCGAGAATGTTCCTCATTCTTTATATCCATATCGTATCTTTCCACTCGTATCGGTTGATAATAATTCAAGCCAATAAAATCATTTTTTTCAGCGTTTTGTTTAATGACCTCTAATTCTTCAACCGTCCAATTAGGATTCCATCCTTTTTCCTTTAATTGTTGTACAACATAAGACGGATACTCACCTTTTAAAACTGGATCATAGTACCAATACGTTTCATACTCATTCGCATGATTTGCTGCTAGTATATTTTCTTTTTGATCATCCACACTATAAGCAGGCAAGAAAACATGTGTGATACCAATCTCTCCATATTGTTTCAATTGCTTGTACACTGCAACTGTTTTTGCATGTGCATAAAACACATAATGAGTTGCTTGAAAATACTTTGGAACATCATTTTGTATTCCTGGTGGATGTGCACCTTTTAAATAACCTAATCCACAAAACATTACTGTTTCATTAAAAGTAATCCAATGTTTCACTCTATCACCAAATGCCTTAAAACAAATCTCTGCGTACTTTACGAAAGCTTCTGCTGTTCGTTTATTTGTCCATCCACCATCTTTTTCTAAGGGTAATGGTAGATCCCAATGATATAAAGTGACAAACGGTACAATCCCGTGTTTTAGACATTCATCAATTAAGTTGTTATAAAATTCTATTCCTTTTTCATTTACCTCTCCATCTCCAGTCGGCAATATTCTCGCCCAAGAAATAGAAAAACGATACGATTCTAATCCCATCTCAGCCATTAAGCGAACATCTTCCTTATATCGATGATAATGATCAACAGCTACATCACCATTTGTTCCATTGTATGTTTTGCCAGGGATTTTTGAAAACTCATCCCAATTCGTAACACCTTTTCCATCTTCATTCCATGCACCTTCTACTTGATAAGAAGCTGAAGCAGCCCCGAATAAAAAATCATGCGAAAACTTCATCGTATATACCTCCATTTCATTACAATAAAGTGAAACTTTAATCAGTGGGGGTTTTGTTCATCCCCCACTGATTATTAGCCTTCACCAATCGGGCTTTTACGGGCAGTTATCTCCCGCCTAACTTCCTCGTATTCGCCGAATTTTGAGGTGGGAGTCTTATTGCCCTTTAATGTGGGATAAATCAAATTCATTACTACATATGAAATTTATAGGTACAAATTTCATATGTGTAATTATAGCGTAAGTTTCGATTTTTTTCTATCATGAACGTACGATATGTAAAACTATATTTAATGTTAATTTTTAGAAAATAAAAAAGAAGCGACGTATTTCATCGCTTCTTACTATCACCATCTTTACTCTTTTATAAGTGACTTATTGGCTCTTATAACTTCTTGATAAAGTAATGGTGACCATTTTTCATTTATATAATCTTGAATTATCCAGCCTACTCTTGTAGGATTCTTTTGCTTCATATAGTTTGCAATTTCAGGATTTATATAGGATGCATAATAATATGGACTATTCCATGCTGTACCACCAGAAGACAAGCTTGTAAAATTAATATATAGATGATTAAAATCTTCACTATTATTAATCGTTTCATTTAACGTATCTTTAATCGATTTTACTTTCTCATCATAACTCACTTTATATTTATCTTGTACTGTTATATTTACATTTTGATTTACAGTTGTGGTAAACGTCTCATTATCTGGCCAATAAAAATTATTATATCCTCCAGATTCATTACTACTACTATATCTTTTTAGTAGTACGATTTTCCCACGAGCATCTCCAAGTTTTATATTTCCTTCTGTTTTTAAAAAGATAGGATCAAGGAAATAATTTTTTTCAAACGTACTACTAAATGAGTTTTCCGCCCCTTTCATATCCTCATACTCTTTTTTTAAAGACATAATAATCGTTTCACTTGGGTTATCTTTTAAAAATTGTTTCGCTTCGTTTATAAATTCGTGCAGTGTTACATAAAGATATAATGGCCCATGATGAAGAACTATCGTATTATCATCTGTTAAACGCCCTCTAATATCAAAAATTCTAGCTCCGTGATCCATTTGATAACGAAAATCATATTCTTGCGTCATTCCCCATACTTGCTTTATCGGATTTTGCAACTTGAACGTCCCACTATCATGTGTTCCTGGAATTGAAATTCGTGCTAACGGTACGTTATCAGGTATAGGTTGCATCCATTTTGACCAATTTTCAAGCTCATTAACAGAGCTAGCTGCAACTACTTGCTTATCATGTAAAGCAAATACAAATGTGCTAAATATCATGCTACATATGAATAATTTCAAAATAAACTTCTTATTGCTCATTATTATTCCTCTCTTTTTCTGTTTTTATATCAAACTTATTGAATATGATATAAGCTAGTGAATAAAAAATAAATAACATTTCACAAATATGAAATATTGCATAGAAATAAAATTTGAAAATCATTCACATATCCTGAATTAGAAAAATTTAAAGGAACTTCATCTGAAGTTCCTTTCGCTTATTTTATATTCAATACATATGAACCATCTTTATTCTCATACTTATAGACATATAAATAATATCTACCTGGCTTTGCATTATAGGTTCCTTTAACTACATTCCCTTCATTTTCACCATATGCTACATAATTGTTTAAATCTGATTCATGATGAAGTACCCATGTCATTCCAATATTTTTTTCATTTAGTAGAGAAATATTAATATTTTCTGGTGAGTCAATTTGGAAAGTAAATACATCTACGTTATCACTATTATGTAGTGTTCCTTTCATTGGTGTATGAAAGTTAACTTTATTTGCCTGTCTAGGTTCATTATTTGGTTCATTTTCTGTTACTTGTAACTCATTCCCACCGTTCGGTTCTCTTCGTTCATACCCTAAGTTTACTAGTATAGACTTCAAATCTGGTAAAACACCAATTTTATCTAAATTTGGATCTTTAGATTTCGTTCCAGTATTATGGTTACTTAATATCGTTCTTAGTTCACTCGGTCTATATGGTTGTCCTACATGCTCTTTAGCAATACTTTGTACTAAAGTCGCTGCTCCGGCGATAATAGGCGAAGCACTAGATGTACCACTAAAGCTGGATGTATAAAGATTTACAGCACTTCTACTTTGCTCAGCTGTAGTTGTATCTACGTTTTCTCCCCAGCCGTACACATCAATACGGCTTCCATAATTCGAAAACCACATACGTTCATGAGGGAAAGATGAAGAGCCCGCTCCTACCATAATTGCACCTGAATCTTTAAAATCTTTACTATTACGATTTAAAATTTGTTTACCATTTCTATCTTTAAATTGATCTAAATCATTCCAACCATTTGCTCCAGCCTCTATAATTACAACTCCTTTATCTGTACCAGCACGAATTGCATCAAAGATATCTGGTTGTACTTCAACTGGTAAATATTTATCACCATATCCATCAAAGGATGCTTGTGCCTCCAATAATAAAACATCCCCAGCTTCTAAATGATTTACAGCACTTAGTATTGCATCAGCTGTATTATACTGTCCGTTATCTCTTATTTGAGAAATCACCTTTGCTTTTGCTTTTGGCGCAATCCCAATATTCCCAACTTCATTATCTTCAGATGAAACAATTCCTAGGACAGATGTCCCATGCCCGACATGCTGATCTATATTTCTTCCAGACATCAATTCAATGTTTTGATGCACTAAATCCTCATGATTTAATAGCCATCCATATTCCATATCAACAAAAGTTATACCATTTCCATTACCGCCTTGAACTCCCCAGGCGAAAGGTGCATTAATACCGTATGGCGCTGCTTCAAGATAGCCTTGTTTTTTAAATCTAGGATTGTTATTAGGGTTAAGGGATACATATGATGGTCGCACTTCAGGCGGCGTTATTTTTTCTTGTTTCTTAATATACACATCTTCTATTAAAGAAGATGCTTTTAACTTATCTACTAATGCTTCTTCATGCCCACCATTTTTGGTTTGAAGAATATAGTAGTTTAATAAGCTTGTAGATACATTATTAGGTGCTTTCACTTCAAGATTTTGTATTTGTTCTGGACTTACAGATGTGAATAAACGTGTAAATGTTACATCTGGATATTCTGCTAAAAGATCTTCTAGTACTTTATCATTCGTTTGAGATTGTATCTGTTTTTCAATACCATCTTCATATGGAAATTTTAAATCCGCTCTGAATTTTACAATGATTTGCTTATTTGTTTCTTGCTCTATCCCTAATTTACTCTGCTGTTCTATAGAATCAGCATTTACAGTATTGACAATGCCCCCTATTCCTAAAAATGTTGAAATGATTACAGTTGAAGCGCATATTCTTTGAAATATTTTCATTACATCAATCCTCCAATTAATAATTATTAATTACTATATAATTATATAATGATTTTATTTTTATAACATATTACCTTTCTACTAAATAGATTATAGTAATCAGAAATATGAACTTCAATGTATTTTCATATGCAATATTTCATATTCGGATTCTAAATTGCACATATATAAAACTTATAATGATTGTTTATTTCATATATGTTAATATAATTACATCCGAATATTATATATACATTTTGATCCATATCAATCAACAGTTACACCTTAATTTTTTAGGAGGATTTACAATGAAATTATTAAAAATAAAACATATAATTCCTTTATCTGCAGCAGCAATTACATTCGTATGTAATCAAAGCGTAGCCGATGCTTCCACCATACATACAGTAAAAAAGAATGATACACTTTGGGGCATTAGTAAACAATATGGAGTTTCAATACAATCCATTAAACAAGCAAATCATAAAGGAAACGATCAAACTTTTATCGGGGAACAGTTACATATTCCAGAATCTATGAAATCAAATGAGGTCTCTGTTCATCAAAATGAAAAACCTGTGAACACTTCTGGACAAATTATTTATCAAGTACGGCCGGGAGATTCATTAGAAACTATAGCAAAGCGTTATAATGTAACCGTTCAATCTATAAAACAAATCAACAACACAATCGGAAACAAGCTTTATACAGGACAACATTTAAAAATCAATTCAAGTATTTCGGAAAAAGAAAAAGACTTAATGGCACGCTTAGTCACTGCAGAAGCAGGTGGCGAATCATATAAAGGAAAAGTAGCTGTAGCGAAAGTAATCTTGAATCGTGTAAATGCAAAAGGATTTCCAAATACAATTACAGGGGTTATTTATGAGCCTATTAAACACGGATATGCATTTACTCCTGTTACAGATGGAAGAATTAATCAGCCTGCAAGCGCAGAAGCAAAAATGGCTGTAGAAGAAGCTATCTCCACAAATGGAATACATTCTGATTGGCTTTATTTCTACAATCCAAAAACATCAACAAGCAAATGGATTACGACACGTCAAACAGTAGCAGTAATCGGTAATCATGTGTTTGCTAAATAAAACTATAATCCCCTTCAGATTTATGCACTTAACAACTATTTCAAATGATTAACAGACCTCTTTACTTAAAAGGTCTGTTCTTTCTATATCTAAGCTTTTATTAATCATATGACAAAGTGATTATTTAAAACCATATCTCCTTTCAAATAAAAACGTTTGTATTTAATCCACCACTCGGAGAAATTAAAAAAGTATAAGGTTCAAAAACTTTCTCTTTATTCAAGAAAGCTATTTCTTAACTTCATAAAAGTGTTATACACTAGGAAAATAGCAAACAAACTATTCGTTAGCAGGTGAAAGAATATGTATGATGTTACAATTATCGGCGCTGGAGTGAGCAGCATTTTTATGGCTTATTCATTAGCCAAAAGTAACAAAAATATTTTAATTCTTGATAAAGGTAAACCGCTAGAATATCGAAATTGTCCTTTAGATCAAAGGAAAACGTGTAACTGTAACACATGTGATAAATATTTCGGTTTTGGTGGCTTAGGAAAGTCTGAAGGGAAATTTAATTATACAAATGGCTTTGGAGGCGAACTCGAGCAAAAAGTAGGTAAAGAAGGTTTTATGCAACTCATGGCTGAAGTAGATGAAATTCTATGTCAGTTTGGTGGAAGTTCCGTTTCAAAATATTCTACAGAAAATGTAAATCTGACTAAGAGAGCTGAAGCATGCGATTTACAAGTGTTAACAACCGAAGTAAGACATCTTGGTACTACACTTTCCAGTAACATTTTTCAGCAGCTCTATGAATTTTTACTTACGAAAATAAATATCCAATTTCATATAGATGTACAACATATTATGAAACAGAAAGATCATTTTAACATAGAAACAAATCAAGGAATCGTTCATTCTAAGCAACTAGTATTTGCAACGGGGCGCTCTGGTGCGGATTGGTTAAAAGAAATGTGCACTTCTCTAAATATTTCTCAGGAGCAAACACGTGTAGATTTAGGTATTAGAGTAGAAATGAAAGAACATCAATTACGTTCTATATTAAAAGATACATTTGAGACAAAACTTTCTTATGAGCATGAACATTACACAGCTACTACTTACTGTATGAATCCAAAAGGGCGCATTATTCGAAAGTACGAAGAAGGTTTAGTTATGCCTGACGGCCAAAATTTTCGAGAGCGAGGAACTGATACTCCTAACTTAAATTTCACTTTGTTTATCCCGCGCTATTTTCCAACTCTCAAAGAAGCAAATGTATATGCAAGCTCAATTATTAAAGGCATTAACCAAGGACGAGATCGGATTGTTATACAACGCTTAGAGGACTTAATAAAGAAACAACCTACTGCGGAAAAAGATATGAAACATAATCGTATACAACCTACACTACACGGAGATTATGGAGATTTGAATAAAGAAATTCCTCCATTATATATTGAAGGACTCAAAGAATTTTTATTACGTTTAGAACAATTTATCCAAGAACCTATCGATCAAGATACTTTATTATATGGAATTGACGGAAAGTTCTATGCTCCAACAGTAAAGATTAATAACCATTTTGAAACAAGTATAAATGGGCTATTTTTAATCGGCGATTGTTCAGGCGTCACTCATTCATTATCTCAAGCAGCTGCAAGTGGTCTGTATGTTGGAAAATATTTATCAGGTATTTAAACTCTTTAATTAAGATACACTCAAATGTTTTAAGTTTCACCAACACTTTACTTATCTAATAATAGCTTTAACGAAATTATTATCCCTCCCCCGCTAATGATTAATCCACAAAGAATCAGGCTTTTACGGGGTATATTAAAAACACATGAAAAACTACATTCTATGTAGAATGTAGTTTTCTACTAATTCATATAACCGTTTACTTTAAATTCACCTTTTATTTAAATTCCAACTAATTGAATGTCAATAGTTTAAAAATCATCTATTCCTTTTCACTTTCATTTGTTCGATATTTTGTAACATCATCATAGTGTTTAATATGTTAGGATGTCTATAAGTCACTTTCACTACAAATATGACTTTTTCTATTAAATTTATGTTACTTCGCATTAAAATTCTCCATTGTATGTATATGAACACTGTAAATTATTACTATTAGAAAACATAATTTAAATGGTTCATCCTACTATAATAGTTATAAAAATATAACATATAACCTTAGTTAAATAAATTTTATAAAGAAGGTGTAAAAATGAAGAATAAAATAAATTTACAAATGCAAAATATAAGCTTTGTTTTAATAATTGCTTTAGCGGTATGGTTAAAAACATATCTTATTACAAGATTCAGTTTTGATTTAAAAATTGAGTCTTCTACACAAGAGCTTATTTTGTTTATTAGCCCTCTCGCTGCATCGTTAGCATTTGTCGGATTAGCATTATTTGCAACTGGTGAAAAACGAAATTATATAGCACTATGTATTAATTTCTTATTAACGATCGTACTTGTCGGAAATGTAATGTTCTATGATTTTTATAGTGATTTCGTTACGTTACCAGTACTTGGACAAACATCAAACTTTGGCCAATTAGGCGGTAGTATTATAGAAATATTTAACTACAAAATTATACTCGCATTCGTAGACATTATTTTCTTCTTTATTTTATTAAAAAAGAAAACATTGGTCTTTAAAACAGAACGTGTAACTCATTCTACACGCTTGTTATATTTCGTCTTAACGATTGCTATATTTTCTGCAAATCTACATCTTGCAGAAAAAGAACGCCCTGAATTATTAACGAGATCCTTCGACCGAGTAATGCTTGTCAAAAATTTAGGACTATATACTCACCAAATATATGATTTAACGCTGCAAGTAAAAGCAGGATCACAAAAGGCACTTGCTGATAGTAGCAAATTACAAGAAACAGAAAACTACGTAAAGGCAAACCAAAGTGAACCAAACCCTAATATGTTTGGTTCAGCGAAAGGAAAAAACGTAATTGTCGTTACTCTTGAATCCTTGCAAACCTTCTTAATAGGCGCATCAGTCAATGGCCAAGAAGTTACGCCATTCTTGAATGAATTCATAAATGAAAGCTATTACTTTGATAACTTTTTCCATCAAACTGGACAAGGAAAAACATCCGATTCTGAATTTCTAATTGATACGTCATTGTATCCATTAAATCGAGGAGCTGTATTCTTCACACACGGTAATAACGATTATACTGCGACTCCAGAAATTTTACGCGAGCAAGGTTATTTCACTTCTGTATTCCATGCGAATAACGCAACATTTTGGAATCGTAATATCATGTACTCTGCTCTTGGTTATGATCGTTACTATAATGAACTTGATTACAAAATTACGCCCGAAACAAATTTAAATTGGGGATTAAAAGATATAGAGTACTTTGATCAATCAGTAGATATATTAAAAACTGTTGACCAACCCTTTTACGCTCGTTTCCTTACTTTAACAAACCATTATCCATTTACGTATGATGAAGATACAAAATTCATTGAACCATATAACTCTGGTAATGGCGTATTTGATCGTTACATCGTAACATCACGTTACTTAGACGAATCCATTAAAAACTTTATTGAGCGTTTAAAGGCCGAGGGACTTTATGACGATTCTATTATTGTATTATACGGTGATCATTATGGCATTTCTGAAAAACATAACCGCGCAATGGCGCAGTTTTTAGAAAAAGATCAAATAACAGAATTTGATACTTTAAATTTACAACGTACACCTTTATATATTCATATCCCTGGACAAACAAAAGGTCAAACTATTTCAAAGCCTACGGGACAAATCGATGTGAAACCTACTATTCTAAATTTATTAGGGGTTGATACTACGAACGATATCCGTTTTGGTCATGATATGTTTTCAGATGAATATACCGGATTTGTTGTTTTACGTGATGGTAGCTTCGTTACAGACAAATATGCATACAAAAACAACACTTTTTATGACCGCATAACAGGTGAAATTGTAGATTTACAAAAAAAAGAAGCTCAAGCACTAATTAACCGTGCACAAAATGAATTACGAATGTCTGACAAAATTATTGAAGGCGATTTATTACGTTTCTCAGAAAGTAATAAAATGAAAACTGGCGAAGTAAAAACTAAAATTAAAGAAACTGAAAAATAATCTATATATGCGAAGGGAGCAACTCATTACGGTTGCTCCCTTTTTACTCTCTTATAACACATGATGCAATTTAATATAAAAAAGACCTGACCTATCATACGGATGTAAACAAAAAACAACTCCAAAATCCACTTTCATTGTATATTTTGGAGTTGTTTTACGTTTATTCTATGCTTGTTTCTAAATTTAAATCTGTATAGGCATTATACTCACCTATATTTAATATTACTTCACATTGACGTAATCTCAATTCAAAGAGCTTTATAGAATCATGATAAACTTCAGGATTTGATTTCATTTTATGTAATATCTCTTGTTTTTCTTGTATTTCTAACTGAGTATTTTCTACAGCTTGTTTCAAGGAGTTAAATGGATTTCTAAAGAACATATTAATATCCCGTTCTTGTGTGTTTTCAAACAGCTCAAATTGCAAGAAAAATTTCTTCATAATAGAAGCCGTTACTTCTGTATAATCTTCATTTTCTATATACTGTTTATATTTGTTATATAGCATAGCTCTATTCTTTGGAAGAACCCCAAATAATTTACCGGCACTTTTCAGTAAAAATTGTGCTGGCGTAAATCGGCGTAAAATATTTACTTCTTCCATTTGTATTCTAGTCGTCATTCTATCAGTATCTCTGCGCCAGTCATCCAGCACTTTAAAGTCACATTCTAACTGTATTCGATTTTCTCCAAATAAAGAATTAAGTCCTTCACTGAGTTCTTCTAAGTGTGATTGACTTTGAAGTAACTCATTATTAGAAGTTTCAATCCAATTTTGCATGGAACGAGCAAAATTAGGTAATACAGTTTGTTCTAAATATTTGTGTACTCTTTCGTTCATCGCTGTATTTAGTTCCATATCAATGTGTCCAAAATCGCTTTCTTCACTGATTAAATCAGAACAACTCTGCAATAGCTTCGGAATATGTTCAGTAAGATCATTCGTAATTTCAGTTTTCATTGTACGATATGATTCTGTAATGATATGAATTTTTTCCCTCTCAAAAGCAGTAAGGTTATTAATACTACCATTTAGTTTAACTAACATATCTTCATTCCAATTCATAACATCCACTAAATTGTTTTCCTTCTCAACGCGTTTATCTAAAAGATATGTAATTGCTTTTCGAATGAAAAACAATAGCTTTTCAGTACGATCTGCATCGATATTTTTATAGTTAAAGTTAAAACGAATAAACTCAGTTAAATCATTTAGTTGTTGACTACTTGTATATAACGAAGAGTAAGGGAAAAGTCTCGCATGCGGGAAATACGCGTTTATTCTCGCTTGCGTATCATGTAAAACTCTTTTTACTTCTGCTTCACTGTAAATGTTATCGATTTTATTTAATAAGAAATGAATTTGTAGATTTGGTGTATGTTCTTGAATGCTTAATAGAATGTCACGTTCTTTGTCAGTAAAAGGTGAATCCGCATTCAATACGAACAATAATTCATCTGCAGAATTTAGATATTCAAATATTTCATCTCTAGTGTCGTTATTTCTATTAAAGCCAGGTGTAACTACAAATGTAAGTTTATTTTTACTTAAAAATCTGCATGGTAATTTAAATTCAACACACGCTCTATCTCTATACGTTTGGTGGTGTAAAGACATCATATCATGGTAATCAGAGAAATTCTCAGTTGTTGTAATTGCTGAATCTGTTATAGCGTTAATTTCTGTATGAGCATCATTTTTTAAAACCACTACATTTGAAATTGAGTTTTCTAATATATTTTCTCCTAATATAGAGTTAATAAATGCAGTTTTTCCGTTTCCTGAAGTGCCCGTAACTAAAATACGATTTGTTCTTAAATCTGCAAGTTCGCTAACTAACCATCTAAATCGGTGACCCATTTCTATATCATGCTTTTGTGCCCACTGTGTAATAGATTCAAAAAGATGTAAACTATACTCTAAGCCATCCACATGATTAATAGAATATAACAGTAGGTTTTCTGCATTTTTTATATTTGCTGAATCTATTTTGGAAGGGAAAATCTCATCCCATGCCAATACAGCTGCTGATGGAAATACAGCATGAGACGGATTGACTACCTTTAACCAATTTGTTAACAGATTTGGAATGATATCGTGTAATTGTCTAAGCATATATTGACCTTGAATTAATTCAAAATACGTTTCTTCGTAAAGAGAAGAAATTTTGTCCCATATATCGGACGAATATATTTCGATATGTAAGAAAAACTCATTTATTGTGTTAAGCCATAATAAGTAATTTTGTTCATTTTTATAACTGTTCCAAAGTGATGAAACAATTTGTGTAAATTGCACTTGATCTACATGATTTAATGTAACTAATACTTCATGAAAATAGTCTGGTGAAATATTTTTAGTAAATCCTTTATCGATATATCCTTTTAGCACCTCAAACCAAGGATAAGATTCTGTTCGAACCAGCTCATTCACAGCAAGCTCTACTGCACTATCAAAATCTTGCTGTTCCTCATAAAAAGAACGGGCAATTTTTGTGACATTCGGATAATCGGGATTTAAAGAAACTGCTTCTTTAATAACAGCGAAAGCTGAGTCAAAATTATTTTGCTCGATGTAAAGAGAAAGCAATTGTAGTCCAATTTCGGTCATCAATATTTTATTATCAGTAGTAATGGAAGTATAAACATTTTCAGCAACTGATAATCGGTTCAGTTCAAAGTAAGCATCCGCAATATTTTTTTGTGCCCATGGCGCTAGTTCATTGCCAACTTTCTCCCATTTGAAAATAGCTGCTTCAAAATCTTGATGGTGATAATAAAATTCACCTTGTGCAAAACGAATATAAGACCCATCGGAAATCTCATTTTTTTCTTCGTTTACATAAACTTCCCCAAGTACGTCAAGAGGTGGTTTTGTTTCATTCTCCATTAGGAATGTTTCATAATACATCTTTTTTATTAATTGTTTTTCTATTCTCATCTTTTCCCCCACTATATCTTGAAAATACATTTTTAAGATATGTCAATACTTTTTTTATGTATGCTTTTTATCTTAACAAAGAATTTCTTTTGGAAAATTTCATTTTCCTTTCATTTTTCAAGTAAGATTGAATTTTTATGAGAAAAGTTTCAGTTCTTTTTCAATTCGCTTTCAGTTATGAAACAACATTAAATGTTCCTAATAACCTAATAACAATATAATATTTCACATTATATTATCAGGAAAACCCCATATAAATTACATTATAAAAACAATCTATAACGAATATATATGCAATATTTACTTCACTGACAAATAAAAAAACCTCGCATAATGATTGTTAGATGAACCTATATGCCACGTACCTTCAGAATTTAAATACATCACGATAACTTAAAAACAACAAAAGTAGTTAACGGCTATTCATACAATATCTTTCTCGAATTGTTTTCCATTAAAATATTTCAGTAGTTTTGTAATTAAATTCCACTAACCTATATAAATAACTAGTCCGAAAAAATGTATATGCATATCATGTTATAGTAAAGAATTTAGGAAATCCTACAAAGGAGGCATTTTCATGTTTGAAGATAAATCTAAAATAAATTACCCCTATGAATTTACAGAAACTACAACAATTCCCCTAAAGAACCCCATTGATAAAAAATTCAAAAATGGCACAGATACACATAACTTCCCAATTAAGAAGCATTATAAAGAGCAAGTTTTATATACTGAAAAAATTAATAATAATAAAAATAAATAATCACATAGTTCCTCATTTTGACCATGCATGGTTACGTTTTAAATAATGTATAAATCTTTATTATACAACTCACGTACCTTTAAAAAGTGCTGATATACAGCGCTTTTTTATACATAGATACATTAAAGCTGCCTTATCCTAGAAATAAACTACTTACAGCCTTAAGTATGATTTACTCAAACTTGAATAAACTGTAAAATCACTTCACCATACTCTCATTTAACAATTAACTCTACATATTAAAAGGGAGCAACTCTTTACTGTTACTCCCTTTTAATATCTTATTTTATTAACAACCCTACATAACCCTCTTAAACATCTTCTCCAACTCATAAGTAGAATGATGCACAAGAATTGGTCTTCCGTGCGGGCATGTGTATGGGTTTGTTGTTGTACGTAGTTCTTCCAGTAAAGCAAATATTTGATCGTTCGTTAAATATTGATTTGCTTTAATCGATGCTTTACAGCTCATCATGATGGCTGCTTCTTCTCGTAATTTTTTAATATCAACTTTTTTTAGTTTGACAACTTGCTCCATCATTTCATCAATGATTTCTGTTTCTTGTCCTTTTGGGAACCACGTTGGATGCGAGCGGACGATAAAGGATTGATGGCCGAATTGTTCTAAAAATAGACCGACTTTTTTTAGTTCTTCTAACTGCTCTTCGACACGTAAAAATTCAGTAAGAGATAGATCGATACGGTACGGTACAAGGAGCTCTTGTACTTCTTGCGCTACCCTTCCTACTTTATCACGGAAATATTCATAATTGATGCGTTCCTGCGCTGCGTGCTGATCAATCATATATAAGCCCTTATCATTTTGAGCGAAAATATACGTTCCGTGCATTTGTCCAATTGGATAAAGCGGTGGTAAGTCATTCCCGTTCATTTCAATCTCTTTTATTTCCCGAACTTCTTCTTCTAATTCCTCTAACTCAAAGTCCTCTTCATTACTATCCCACGATTTCTCTTCTTGAATTGGCTCTTCGATTATCGGTTTAGTAGATGGTTGCCAACTTTGTTCTTCTCTTACTAGCGATTGTGGAGGTTGCCATTCTTGCTTCGGCGGTTGCCAAGTCTGTGGTGGCTGTTTCACGGTTGTTCGTTCTTCTTGTTTTTCATCCATACCAGTCGGTAAAACGATGTTCGGCATCTGTGGTTCTTTCGGTTTTGTATGCTCAAACTGGAACTGTTCTTGTACACTTTCATCTTTTTCTTTTTTCTTCGTTGTTACGCCTGCATCTGGAATGAGCTGTATTTTTTTAAATGCAGCTTGCAATGTCTCTTCGATAAGCTTTAGCAACTCTTGTTCTTTACTAAAACGAACTTCTAATTTTGCTGGATGTACGTTAACGTCAACAAGCATTGGATCCATTTCAATCGATAAGAAGCCGATTGGGTATCGTCCAACTGGCAGTAATGTATGGTACCCTTGCTGAATAGCTTTCATTAATACGAAATTTCGAACGTAACGACCATTTACGATCGTTGACATGTAATTACGAGATGCCCTCGTTACTTCTGGTAATGTTACATAGCCTTTAATTGTGAAGTCTAAAGATTCAGCTTCAATTGGAATAAGCTTCTTCGCAACTTGAATGCTGTAAATCGCTGCAAGTACTTGTCTTACATCACCATTTCCAGATGTATGAAGTAATTTCTTTTCATTATGAAATAGTTTTAACGATACTTCTGGATGTGACATTGCAATACGATACACGATATCTGTAATATTCCCAAGCTCTGTATGAATGGTTTTCATATATTTAAGACGCGCTGGTGTATTAAAGAATAAGTTTTGTACCGTAATATCTGTTCCTTTTCGGCTCGCTGTTTTCTCTTGTTTTATAATGTCTCCACCTTTAATGATAAGGTGTGTACCAGGCGCATCACCTGTGCTAGTGACTAATTCTAATTCACTAACTGAGGCGATACTCGGCAATGCCTCACCACGGAAACCAAGTGTTCTTATACGAAACAGATCGTTTTCATCTTTAATTTTACTCGTCGCATGGCGTTCAAAAGCGACGATACAATCTTCTTCTGCAATGCCATCACCGTTATCAATAATGCGAATTTTCGATAACCCAGCTTCTTCTAAGTGGATTTCAATAGATGTACTATTCGCATCGATAGAATTTTCCACAAGTTCTTTTACGACTGAAGCAGGGCGCTCTACTACTTCCCCTGCCGCAATTAAGTTAGAGAGTTGATCATCGAGTTTGCGAATTTTCCCCATCTACTTACTCATCCTTTCTTTAACTTTTTCTGCAAGCGATAGAGTTCGTTCATCGCTTCTAAAGGTGTCATATCAAGTAAATCAATTTTTTTAATTTGCGCTAGTACTGCCGTTTCTTTTGCATCTAAAACTGACTTGTCTTGTTTTTTCGAAGACTGTTCTGCACCAAAGAAAGATAGTTGTGATTCTTCTTCAGTCTCTACTTTCGCTTCTTTTATTTCTGCTTGTTCTTCTTTTACAACTACAGGTTCTGGAATAACTTCTTGTACTTGCACTTCTGCACGCTTTGGAATAATAATTTCTTCTTGTCCTTCTAGTTGTGCTAACACTTCTTTCGCACGAGCGATTAAGCTATCTGGAAGCTCCGCAAGTTGTGCAACGTGAATTCCGTAACTTTTATCAGCTGCTCCATCTTGAATTTTATGAAGGAACACTACTTTCCCATTCTCTTCAATAGCTGAAACGTGTACATTTTTCAATTGGTCTAAGCTTTCTTCTAACACTGTTAATTCATGATAATGTGTAGAGAATAACGTTTTCGCACCAATTTGGTCATGAATATGTTCAATGATTGCTTGTGCAAGCGCCATACCATCATACGTAGATGTACCGCGTCCAATTTCATCGAATAAAATTAAACTTCTTTCTGATGCATTTGCAATTGCATTTTTCGCTTCTAACATTTCTACCATAAATGTACTTTGACCTGAAATTAAATCATCCGCTGCACCAATTCTCGTAAAGATTTGGTCAAATACAGGTAATACTGCTTCTGTTGCTGGTACGAAACAACCGATTTGCGACATGACCGTTACAAGTGCTAATTGTCTCATATACGTACTTTTACCAGACATGTTCGGTCCTGTAATTAAAAAGACATCCATATTCTCTGGCATAATACAATCATTTGGTACATACAATTTCCCGTTCAATACTTTTTCAACGACAGGATGGCGACCATCTTTAATAAAGATTTCGCGCTTCGTTGTTAAAACAGGTTTTACAAACTGTTCTTCTTCACTTACTGTCGCAAAGCTTTGCAGTACGTCTAGTTCACTAATGACTTTCGCTAAATGTTGTAATTTCGGAATGAATACTTTTACTTCTTCACGAAGTGTTGTAAATAAATCGTATTCTAGTTGTACAATTTTCTCTTCCGCTTCTAGAATTAACGTTTCTTTTTCTTTCAGTTCGTCTGTAATGAAACGTTCAGCATTAGCAAGCGTCTGTTTACGCTCATAGCGCCCTTCTGGAAGTGCTGCAAGATTTGCTTTCGTTACTTCAATGTAATAACCGAAAATACGATTGTAACCAATCTTTAACGATTTAATTCCTGTAATATCACGCTCTCGTTTTTCAAGCTCAGCAATCCACGTTTTTCCGTTTTTGCTCACATAGCGATATTGATCGAGCTTGTCATTATAACCATCTTTAATAATATCTCCATCTTTAATCGAAAGCGGCGGGTTTTCTTGAATACTTCTTCCTAATAACTCTGTTAAGCTTTCACATGGATCTGCTCCTTGAATTAATTGTGCCGCATAAGCATTATCTAACAAACTAATCGCTTCTAAAATAGCTGGTACTTGAAGTAATGAACGTCTTAACTGTAATAAGTCTCGCGCATTTACACTACCATACGCAACTTTTCCTGCTAGACGCTCTAAATCATATACTTCTTTTAACTTTTCTTTTAAATCTTCACGTAAGAAGTAATCATTTACAAATGTTTCAACCATTTCTAAACGCTCTTCAATTCTTTCTTTCTGTATAAGTGGGCGTTCCATCCACTGTTTTAACATACGGCCACCCATAGCTGTTTTCGTTTTATCTAATAGCCATAATAATGAACCTGTCTTTTCTTTTGTGCGAAGAGTCTCAGTTAACTCTAAATTTCGTTTTGAGTGCACATCAATTTTCATAAATTGATTTGTGTAGTAAATTTCTACTGGTTGTAAATGATCTAACGAACGTTTTTGCGTTCTTAACACATAGTTAAATAAGCGACCAATCGCTTTAATTAATTTTGCTTGCGAAACATTTTTCACAAGGTGTTCTAATCCTTCTGGAATCGTTGTTACATCTTCATATGAAATCGTCATTTTTAACGTTTCAGTTAACTTGTTTAGTTCATCTTTAGAAAATGTAGAATCTACAACAATTTCTTTTGAGCCAGTTGCATACACTTCTAATAAAATATCTTCTACTGAACCTGTTAATAACGTTACTGTATTTTGTCCAGTCGTTAAATCATTACAAGCTAAAGCATAAGATCCATCTTCAAAATGCGTTAACGCTGCTAGAAAGTTATTCTCTTTCTCATCTATTGTACGCCCTTCCATCATCGTTCCTGGCGTAATTAATTGCACGACTTCACGGCGTACTACACCTTTAGCCGTTTTAGGGTCTTCTACTTGCTCACAAACGGCTACTTTATATCCTTTTTCAACAAGTTGTTCAATATAGTTTTTCGCCGCATGATACGGTACACCACACATCGGTATACGTTCACTACTACCACCATCTCGACTCGTTAATGTAATTTCAAGTTCATGAGCTGCCTTAACCGCATCTTCAAAGAACATTTCATAAAAATCGCCTAAGCGAAAAAATAAAAAGGCATCTTGATAGTCTGCCTTGACCTTTAAGTATTGCTGTATCATAGGGGTATATTGCACCATTTTTTCCTCCATAATTCTTACATAATAATCTATTTTCATATATGTCACACTTCACGGACACCCATATCTCCTATTTCAGGAGTCTTTCCTCATTATAGCACATTTCATAATGAATCATATTTATTCCGCACCACTTATGTAAAGTAAAAAGCTAGGAAGAACTTCTCCCTAGCTTTCTATTACTCTTCTTCTGCGTCAACGATAAAGTTTGGATCTAACTCTTCAAACTCATCATCATCGACTTGGAAATCATCATCTGATTCTACACAACCTTCAGGATTTACACTTACACAAATTTTCGTTTCTCCAACTACTTCTGTTACAAATTCACGTTCTACAGTCACAACAATTTTATTACCGTTTGGCGATACAAGAGCTTCTAAACAATTTGGCGGCTGAATGACACGAGCTATAATTTCTAAATCGTCACCAGAAAAGTTTTTATCACGGTAACCAATGCTGACTTCATCAGTATAGTTAACACGTTCTGTTACAACTTCAGTCTTTGTATTGCCATCAAATGAATACCAAGTGTTGACATCATAGAAACCTTCAATTTCTACATGCTTTCCATTCTTTCTCGCTTCGTACGAGTGGTTAATTACCCAGCACCCTAAAATACTTGTTGGCTCATTATTCGATTCACATGTATGCGTTGACTTTGTATACTTACGTCCTTTTCCAACCACTGCTTTTGTAATAATCTCTCTAAATTCGGACATTCGTAACCCTCCTCAATCACTATTCACTTAATCATATGCGTGACAATAGCGGAATGTGTCATTCTTTTTTTGAGAAGAACTTACGTTTAATATAGTAAAAAAAGAGATGTCGATATGACATCTCTTTAACAACCACAATTTCCTTTTTTACTTTCTACCGCTGCGCCAGTTTCACCCTTCAATACGTCGCCACCAGTTGAAATTAATATTTCATCCGTTACATTGTTAGAAATCGTACTAGCAACTAACTGTAGTAAGTCATTTACGTATGTTTGTGAAGATTTAAATTCTTGTACTACTGGAATATTGTCTAACTTATCTTGTAATGCATCAATTTCAGCTTCAACTTTTTTCAAAGCTTCCCATTTCCCGTAATGTTGCAAGTTTACTGCTTGTTTTTGCAATGTTTTAATTTCATCAATAGCACGTTTTACATTTTCATTTTTATGAATTTGTGCCTCTGCTCGTTTAAAGAAGTCGACCTCTTCTGTTTCAGAAATCATTTTTGCTAATTCTTTCGCTTGCTCAACAATTTCGTCTTTCGTATATACTTTCATCTATTATTTCACCTCAATCGGCTCTTCAACTAATTCCCCGTTAAGAGACCAAGTTTTTGCTTCCGTTACTTTTACTTTCACAAGCTGACCAATTAAAGATTTTGGCGCAACGAAGTTTACAAGTTTATTCGTACGAGTATAACCTGCAAGTACTTCCGGGTTATTTTTACTTTCCCCATCAACTAACACTTCTACAATTTGACCTTTATAACGATTATTCTTTTCAATTGCCAACTCATTTACTAGTGTATTTAAGCGTTGAAGACGTTCTTTTTTCACTTCCATCGGTACATTATCTTTCATTTTTGCAGCTGGTGTACCTTCACGCGGGGAATAAATAAATGTAAATGCAGTATCAAATTCTACTTCACGATATAACGACATCGTTTCTTCAAATTGCTCATCTGTTTCATTTGGGAAGCCAACGATAATATCCGTTGTTAATACTGCATTCGGAATCGTTTCTTTAATTTTTCGTACAAGCTCTAAATAATGCTCACGTGAATATTTACGCGCCATAATTTTTAGCATATCTGTGCTACCAGATTGAACTGGTAAGTGAATATGTTCTACTAAGTTTCCACCTTTTCCAAGTACTTCAATTAAATGATCATCAAAATCACGTGGATGACTCGTTGTAAAACGAATACGGGCAATATCAACTTTACGGAGCTCGTCCATTAAATCGCCAAGACCGTATTCTAAATCTTCAAAGTCTTTACCATATGCATTTACGTTCTGCCCAAGTAGCGTAATTTCTTTATAACCATTCGCAGCTAAATGACGAATCTCTTGAATAATATCTTCTGGACGTCTGCTTCGCTCTTTTCCGCGTGTATACGGTACAATACAATATGTACAGAACTTATCACAGCCATACATAATATTTACCCACGCTTTAATATCACCACGACGTACTTTCGGAAGGTTTTCAATTACGTCTCCTTCTTTTGACCAAACTTCAACTACTGTCTCCTTCGAGAACATTGCATCTTTTAAAATGTACGGTAATCTATGAATGTTATGCGTACCAAATACCATATCTACATGCTGATTTTTTTGCATGATTTTATTTACAACAGATTCCTCTTGAGACATACAACCACATACACCAATTAAAAGGTCCGGATTTCTACGTTTTAATGATTTTAAATGACCAAGTTCACCGAACACTTTATTTTCAGCGTTTTCACGAATTGCACAAGTATTTAATAAAATTACATCTGCATCTTCTGTTGAAAATGTAGGCTCATACCCAAGCGCTGTAAAAATCCCAGCCATTACTTCTGTATCATGCTCATTCATTTGACAACCATATGTACGAATGTAAAACTTTCTTCCTGATCCAAAATTGCGGAACTCTTCAGGTAAGCCAAAATCCCGTTCAATTTTAACTTCTTCTTTCCCGCGCTTTTTCGCATCTTTCAAAGAAGGTGGCTGATATACACTTTCAAAGTATTTACTATAATCTTTCTCTTCTTTTTTCGTAGAGGAATTTGCTTGTTGACTTGCTAATCGTTGTTGCTCGTTCATCGGTAATCTCCTTTCACCCTTAACTATACACACTCTATAGTCCATTTAAATGTGCTTAGACCCATCTCAAAAATGTTTAGATAGCTTGAGAGATAACTTGTCCTTTGAAACTTGAGTAATCAATCTAATCATCTATAAGAATGAAGCCTTCCCCACACAAATAGACATTCCCTTTTATCCCGCTATTTGCGGGCAGTAAGACTCCCACCTCAAAATTCGGCGAATGCGAGGAAGGTAGGCGGGAGATAACTGCCCCTAAATGCCCGATTGGTTCAACTAATAATCAGCGGGGGATGGACACCCCCCCCACTGATTAAAGTTTCACTTTATTATTTCTTTTTGTCCTATTGAAAAGCATATTGCTTTATCCCTATACACATTACCATAGTATGAAGCGTTTAGCCAATTTTTACAAGAAAGAGGCCCTATCTTATCTTACATTTCATAAGCAATGAACTTGCCATTTTCATACAACGATTTGTATATTATTTTACCATTCTGAATTTTCTAAGTAAATAAAACTATCCTGTATTTTTCATTCAATAAAAAAGGCTGCCAAATGGCAACCTTTTAACCGTTACATAAATTCAGCAACAAGCTCATCGAACATTTTCTGATCCATGTTTAAATCAGATTGCACTAAAGGTTTTTCACTATAGCCTTTTACAAGTTCTTGATACGATGGTTGCTCAGTATTTTGATAAATTAAACCTGTTACTAAGCCGTTATTTTCCATTAATGTTTGCATAGCCATCATGCGATTAGATGGATCATATCCCTCTACTGTACTTAGTTTCGTTAAGTTCTCTTTGAACCAATCATACGTATTTACTTTATTATAAGTAACACATGGACTAAATACGTTAATTAATGAAAATCCTTTATGGTTAATACCAGCTTCAATAATTTGTGTTAATTCTTTTAAATCACTTGAAAAGCTTTGCGCCACAAATGTCGCTCCAGCTGTTAAAGCCATTTCCATAACATTTAGTGATGGTTCAATTGAACCTTGTGGTGTACTTTTCGTTTTAAATCCAGCTTCACTACGTGGTGAAGTTTGACCTTTTGTTAATCCGTAAATTTGGTTATCCATTACGATATACGTAATGTCAATGTTACGACGAATAGAATGGATTGTATGTCCCATACCAATCGCAAATCCATCGCCGTCACCACCTGATGCGATAACTGTTAAATCACGATTTGCCATTTTCACACCTTGTGCAATTGGAAGGGCACGACCATGAATACTATGCACACCATATGAATTAATATAACCTGAAATACGACCTGAACAGCCAATACCAGAAATAACAGCGAGTTCATCTGGATTTAAGCCAACATTAGCTGCCGCACGTTGAATTGCAGCTTGCACCGAGAAGTCTCCGCAACCTGGGCACCAGTTTGGTTTTACACTGTTACGAAAGTCCTTAAATGTTGCCATTTAATACAACCCCTTTTTTGCATTCGTTGTAAATCTCTTTCGGCAAGAATGGGTTTCCGTCATATTTTAAAAGACTAGAAATTTTCTCACCATTACCAAGATTCATTTTCATAATGTTAGCAAGCTGACCAGTTGCGTTGTTTTCTACAACCACAACACGCTTCGCTTTTTTCACAAGTGGATCGATTTCAGCTTTCGGGAATGGGTGAATTAAACGCACATGAGCATGGTTTATTTTCATACCCTCTTGTTCTAAACGCGCCATTGCCTCTTCGATCGCACCACGAGTTGAGTTAAATCCAACAAGCAATACGTCTGCTTCTTCATGCTTAACATTTTTATAAACAGGGGTATTAAACTTCAAGTTCTCCATTTTACGGAAACGTTTGTCCATTTGATCTTTACGGTTTATTGCTGATTCAGATGGTTTACCAGTTTCATCATGCTCTACACCTGTAACATGGTGAACACCATTTTTCATACCAGGTAAAACACGTGGCGAAACACCATCTTCTGTTACTTCATAACGCTTGAAGTATGCTTTATTTTCACGCTCTGGTAATTCTACTTCTAAATCAAGCTTACCACGACGAATTTCCACTTTATCTAATTTAAGTGGTTCTACAGTTTGTTTTCCTAAAGAAAGCTGTAAATCTGTTAAGAAAATAACAGGTACTTGATATTCTTCAGATAAGTTAAATGCTTCTACAATGTCATAGAACGCTTCTTCAACTGTACTTGGTGCCATTACGATTTTCGGAATTTCACCATGCGTACCGTAAATCATCGCCATTAAATCAGACTGCTCTTGTTTCGTTGGTAATCCCGTACTTGGACCACCACGTTGTGTATCAACAATCACTAATGGTGTTTCTGTAATACCTGCTAAACCGATCGCTTCCATCATTAATGAAAGACCCGGACCAGCAGATGCTGTTAATGTACGAACACCAGCATAGTTTGCACCGATTGCCATTGTACAAGCTGCGATTTCATCCTCAGTTTGGATTACTGTTCCGCCGACTTTCGGTAATTTTTTAATTAAGTATTCCATAATTTCAGATGCAGGTGTGATTGGATATGCAGACATGAAACGAGCGCCACCAGCTACCGCACCAAATGCGATTGCATCGTTTCCAATCATAAACATGCGCTTTTTACCATCAGCTTTTTCAAGCTGCATCATGTTTACTTTCTCACCTAGCAATTCTTTCATATATTGAGAGCCGCGTTTAATTGCTTCCATATTCTTTTGAACGACTTGCTCTCCTTTACGACCGAAGATCTCTTCAACTACCTCTAAATAAGCTGTTTCATCTAATCCTAATACCGCACTTGATGCCCCAACAGCCACCATATTTTTCATTAATGATGTGCCTAATTCCGAGGCAATATCTGTAAACGGTATTACATATAGATTTACATCTGCATTGTCAGGTATAGTTGGATTAAATTTCGCATCCGCAACTACAATTCCTCCTGGACGTAGTTCGTGAAAGTTAAAATCAATTGTTTCTTGATCAAAAGCAATTAAAATATCTAAGTCATCTGAGATCGCGCGTACTTCTGTTGTACTTACGCGAATTTTATTATTTGTATGGCCGCCTTTTATACGTGATGAGAAGTGGCGGTAACCGTATAGGTAATATCCTAATCGGTTTAATGCTATACAGAAGATTTCCCCTGTACTTTCAATTCCTTCACCTTGTTGGCCTCCAACTTTCCATGAAAGTTGACTAATCATCTCCTACACCCCTTTTGGCTGCATTCATTGTAGTGTATTTTTTTACAGTATTAGTTTAGCATTTTTTATGCAAATAAACTACAACGGACGCAAATTATGCCTCTTCTGATTTCCCTGAATCTTTAGTATAATGCTATTTCGTTTTTCATTCTAGTATTAGGTCTTAAAAAATGCAATAAAATCAGATGAATTCACTTTAATTTTTCTGAATTTTTAAAACAAAATTCAGAAACTTATATGTTCGACAAAATTATCATATAAAAATCGTTCTACAGTAGATGCAGCATAGTGTTTATAAAGCTCATTAACTACATTTTCATAATCCCTATACGCTGATACATTTACAACCGTTTCTAAAATTCCATCAAAATCTGAACCAAATCCTATATTGTTTTCTCCACCTAACGAACAAATATATTCAATATGTTTTACTATATCTGTTATATTCGCTTGTCTTTCACTCGTTAGAAACTGAGGTACGAAAGTGACACCGATCATGCTATTTCGCTTTATAAGAGCTTTAATTTGTTCCTCATTTAAATTGCGCGGATGCTCGCACAGTTTATAACAATTTGAGTGAGATGCAATAGGGTTATTAGCAATTTCTATAACATCCCAAAAACTACTCTCATTTAAGTGTGATAGGTCGGTCCATAAATGCAATGTATTAAGCTCTTGTACAATTTGTCTACCAAAAGTAGTTAGACCTGCTCCACGTGTCTCTAGCGCCCCATCAGCTAACAAATTAGCATAATTCCATGTTAATCCAAAAGAACGTACACCTAACCGATAAAACAAACGTAATTTCATCGCTTCTTTTCCGATTGCTTCGCATCCTTCTAATGTTAATAGCGCTCCAACCTCGTCCTGTTTTAACCTATTTATATCCTCTTTCGTTCGGATAAACTTCACACCTGGTAGCGATAAAATTTCATTATAAAAAATATCTATCATTTGTAATGCATATTCAAAACGTTTTTCATATGCTACTGTTTCTGGCACATATACAGCAAAACATTGTATACTTCCTTTTCTTTTCTTTAATTGTTCCAATGTAATATGTAATTTTGAATCGTTTTTAAAATTCTTTTTTCCCTGTGCGCTCCATAACTGAAAGAGTACATCACAATGAGCATCAAAAATTTTCATTTTCATTCCTCCATTATAAAAACAACCTGTTTGCATACTGCAAACAGGTTGTTTAAACTTAACGAGGTTCTACAATTAATTTTATTGCTGTACGCTCTTCGCCATCAATCATAATATCTGTAAACGCTGGGATACAAATCAGGTCCAAACCACTAGGCGCTACAAATCCTCTTGCAATTGCTACTGCCTTTACCGCTTGGTTCAATGCACCTGCACCAATAGCTTGAATTTCTGCTGTTCCGCGTTCGCGAATAACACCTGCAAGTGCACCAGCTACAGAATTAGGGACCGACGTTGCTTTAACTTTTAATATTTCCATTCCGCGTTTCCTCCTCGTTTCTTTAAAAAGTATTAGCAATTATTTCACTTTAACTTATATTCACGAGGAATGGCGCGTATTCCTGCTAAATTTCTGTAATTTTTCTAAAAAATTAAAATATAATAACTTATCTAAATTTTTATAGAGATTTACTCAAAAAATGGTTGATCGTCATTAATTAAAATGCGCTCAATTTTCTTTGCTTTTCCTGTATTCGGATCCACATCAATTAGCACTGCACTTAATTGTGTTCTTCCATTTGTTACTTCAAATCGTACTGGTAAGTTTGTTAAAAACTTCTTCAATACTGCTTCTCGATCCATACCTAATATTCCATCATACGGTCCTGTCATACCAACATCTGTAATATATGCCGTTCCGCTTGGTAAAATACGATTATCTGCTGTAGGAACATGCGTATGTGTACCTACTACCGCTGTAGCACGACCATCTACATACCAGCCTAGCGCTTGTTTTTCACTTGTCGTTTCAGCATGAAAATCAATAAAGATAATATTCGTACGTTTTTTCGCAATGTTAATTAATTCATCCACTTTACGAAATGGACAATCAATCGGAGGAAGGAAAGTACGTCCTTGTAAGTTAATAACTGCAACTTCTGTTCCATTACAGTTCACAAAGATAAGTCCTTTTCCTGGCGTTCCTTCTGGGAAGTTAGCTGGTCTTGCAAGATATTTTGCATCATCGATAAATTCGAATACTTCCCGATTATCCCAAGCATGGTTTCCAAGCGTAACCGCTTGTGCCCCGCACTCTAAAAAGTTTCGATATATTTTTTCTGTAATACCACGTCCACCTGCTGCGTTTTCTCCATTAATGATTGTTACTGTAGGTGTATATTTTTTCTTTAATGCCGGTACGTATTGTTGAATCATACCTCTACCAGGAGATCCTACTACATCCCCAACAAATAATATTCTCATATGTCTTACCCTTTCTATGTACTGCATTTTTTATTACTATAGCTTCAAGCGATTTCCTTACAATATGTTTATTATAAGTTTGTTTCACTTATATGCTAGGTATAACTAATTTTCTTTATTTTATCCAATTCCAACACAAAAAAATAAAGTGGTGTTTCACCACTTTATTTTGCGTATTCCACTGCACGTGTTTCACGAATAACAGTTACTTTAATATGTCCTGGGTAATCCAGTTCATTTTCAATACGTTTTCGAATATCACGAGCTAAACGATGAGCTTCTAAGTCATCAATTGTATCTGGTTTTACCAGAATACGAACTTCACGTCCTGCTTGAATTGCGAATGATTTTTCAACGCCTTCATAAGACTCTGAAATCTCTTCTAACTTTTCAAGACGACGAATGTAGTTTTCAAGCGTTTCACTACGAGCTCCCGGTCTTGCAGCTGATAATGCATCTGCTGCTGCAACTAAAACTGCAATGATAGAAGTTGGTTCTGTGTCACCATGGTGAGATGCAATACTGTTTATAACTACAGGATGCTCTTTATATTTCGTCGCGAGTTCAACACCAATTTCAACGTGGCTACCTTCTACTTCATGATCAATCGCTTTTCCGATATCATGTAATAGACCTGCACGTCTTGCTAGTTTTTCATCCTCACCAAGCTCCGCTGCCATAAGTCCAGTTAAATATGCAACTTCCATAGAGTGTTTTAAGACGTTTTGTCCGTAACTTGTACGGTATTTTAAACGACCTAAAATCTTAATTAAATCTGGATGTAATCCGTGAACACCCACTTCAAACGTTGTTTGCTCTCCGACTTCGCGAATATACTCGTCCACTTCACGTCTTGATTTTTCGACCATCTCTTCAATACGCGCTGGGTGAATACGTCCGTCCTGTACTAGTTTATCAAGAGCGATACGAGCTGTTTCACGACGAATTGGGTCGAATCCAGAAAGGATTACCGCTTCTGGTGTATCATCGATAATCAGATCAATACCTGTTAACGTTTCTAGCGTACGAATATTACGACCTTCACGTCCGATAATACGTCCCTTCATTTCGTCATTTGGAAGATTTACAACCGAAACGGTTGTTTCAGCAACATGATCAGCTGCACATCTTTGCATTGCAAGAGATAAAATCTCTTTTGCTTTCTTATCCGCTTCTTCTTTCGCGCGAACTTCACTTTCTTTTACCATAACAGCGATTTCATGAGAAACTTCACTTTCTACTTTACCAAGAATAATTGCTTTCGCTTGTTCGCGTGTCAGATTGGAAATGCGCTCTAATTCTGTTTGTTGCTTTTGAACTAACTCTCCCACTTTGCTTTCCAACTCTTCAATCTGTTGTTGTCTCGCTACAAGAGAATCCTCTTTCTTTTCTAACTGCTGCTCGCGTTTATCGAGCGTTTCGTCTTTACGATCAAGGTTCTCTTCTTTTTGCATCAAACGATTTTCTTGTTTTTGTAATTCGCTTCTACGGTCACGAATTTCTAATTCAGCTTCTGTACGAAGTGTATGAATTTCATCCTTTGCTTCTAAAAGCGCTTCTTTCTTAATTGCCTCAGCCTCACGATTCGCTTCGTCTAGAATACGTTTCGCTTCATTAGCTGCACCATTAATCTTCGCTTCAGCAATAGACTTTCGAACAAAAAAGCCAACAACTGCACCGACTGTTGCAAGCAAAATGGAGATGAGTATCCAAACTGTACTCGTCATGATTTCACCTCCCCTTGCTATGAATGAAAAAAGACTGTCGGCATGTACATTGAATTGCAACGTACAGCAAAGACCGTCGTCCCGCTTTTTTAAGGGACTTTCTTCATTTCACAATTAAAATGTCATATTATTATTTCGGCAAGATTTAAACCTTACTCCGAATATTACTTCTCTTCTTGAGAAGAGTGTATCGTATATAAGAAAAAATATACATTCTCATTGTATCTATCGCAATTTTCATTGTCAAGCGTTGTCTACTTTTACTTTCTTTACCTTCAGCCCTGAATGTTATCAGAATTTGAAAATAGATAGCATATTATCCTGGAAAACCTTAGTAAATATCATTCCATTTACTTAAAACATATGAATATTCCTCTTTATACATCCTACTTGAGGCAAAAGAAATATTTTATCCATTGAAGTATACACCACTTTAATAGAGGGTAAAAAAATAAAAGACACGAAATCGTGTCTTTTATTTTTTAATCAAGAAGAGTTGAATCTTCCGCTCCTTCAACACCAGAATCTTCACTAATTCCGTGATGCTCACGAATAAAGAAGGCAATTTCTTCTCTTAAATCTGTATTTTCTTTTAAGAACTGCTTCGAATTTTCACGACCTTGTCCTAAGCGTTCTTCATTATAAGAGTACCAAGCACCACTCTTTTGAACGATATCTAGTTCAGAAGCCATATCTAAGATTTCACCTTCTCTTGAGATACCCTCTCCGTACATAATATCAACTTCAGCAACACGGAATGGTGGTGCTACTTTATTTTTAACTACTTTTACTTTTGTTTTATTACCAACGATGTCGTTACCTTGCTTTAACTGCTCCGCACGACGCACTTCAAGACGAACCGTTGAATAGAATTTCAACGCACGACCACCTGGAGTTGTTTCTGGCACTATCTATAGATTTTCCATCTCTATAGTCCGGACTATCTCTTCATCTCTTTACAGAGAGCCTTGCACTTCCAGCAGTAGCCTATCTTCTGCCGTACCCTACTCAGTTAACAAAAAGTCCTTTTCGGTAGTCTCTACACCTTCCCCATATAACTATGGAGCTTGGCACGGTATTACCCTAAACAATGGCGGGCTTCACCGTTAGCAACTATATGAATAGTTACACCCTTAGGCAATAAGGTTCACAAGGTTTTTTAACAGGCTATCACTAGCAAGGGAAACCCATAGTAAACTCCTTAATCTTTACGATTAAGCAACTTGTAGTTGATTTCCGAACATAACCCCAACCTTTTCACGAATTTGGTTAATAAAGATTGCGATTGTTTTTGATTTATTGATTGCACCTGAAAGCTTACGAAGTGCCTGTGACATTAAACGTGCTTGTAAACCTACGTGTGAGTCACCCATGTCTCCTTCGATCTCTGCTTTCGGTACAAGAGCTGCTACAGAGTCAATTACGATAATGTCCACTGCGCCACTTCGTACAAGTGCTTCTGCGATTTCAAGTCCTTGCTCCCCTGTATCAGGTTGTGATAATAGTAATTCATCGATGTTAACACCTAATTTTTGTGCATATACAGGGTCCATTGCATGCTCTGCATCGATAAATGCAGCTTGTCCACCTTGACGCTGTACTTCTGCAATTGCATGTAATGAAACTGTTGTTTTACCTGAACTCTCAGGTCCGTAAATTTCAATAATACGGCCACGTGGATATCCACCTACCCCTAATGCCACATCAAGTGCTAAAGAACCACTCGAAACTGTAGAAACTCTACGCTCCGCTTGTTCTCCTAATTTCATAATTGAACCTTTACCGAATTGCTTCTCTATTTGTTTTAACGCCATATCTAATGCCGCTTGACGATCACTCATTCAAAATTCCTCCTTAACTGAATTGCTAATCTTATTATACCTATTTTCAATTCAATTTGCCAACAAAAATCGAACATTTATTCGATTTTTTATTTTCCAGCAAATAAAACTGAATTTAACCATAATAAAAAGCTAGAAGAAACTTATATCTCTTCTAGCTTTTTATATAAATGATAAAATCCATATTTCGCTGAGCGTTCCCTAATTTGTTGACGACTCCCACTTAAATTAAGAGGAAAGACTACAGTCGGTTCATCCTTCATCGCCAACCCAACAAATACTGTTCCCGGCTGTTTATGTTCTGAAGCGTCTGGTCCTGCAACCCCAGTGAAACTAATTCCGATATCTGCTTTTAATAATTCCTTAACATTTTCAGCAAGATAACGGGCACATTCTTTACTAACTGCACCATCAGTACGTAACACTTCTTCAGGCACACGTAAAATTTGTTGCTTCACATCATTATGATAACAAATGACACCGCCTTTAAATACTGAAGAAACACCAGCATTTTCTGTTACTTGATTTCCGAAAAGACCACCTGTTAAACTTTCTGCACATGCTAAAGTCAACTCTTTTCTCTTCAATAACTCTATTGCCTTGTAATGAAGGAAGGCTTGGTCATATCCATAGAAAAACTCTCCTACTCTTTCTAAAATCAAATCTTCCACATGCTGAATTAATTTCTCTGCCTCATCTGTATTATGATGTTTAGCAGTTAAACGTAATGTTACCTCTCCATCATTTGCGAGTGGCGCGATTGTTGGGTTCCTTTGTCCATCAATTAAATCCTGAATCTTCACCTCTAATTGCGATTCCCCAATACCGAAGAAGCGAAGAACACGAGAATATATATTTTCCCCTGTTGTAAAGTTACGTAAAAAAGGCTCTACGTAACTTACATACATCGGTTTCATTTCTTTCGGTGGTCCTGGTAATAAAATATAAACTTTTCCGTTCTTATTTAATCCCATGCCAGGCGCCATACCATGATCATTCGCAAACACAGTTGATCCACTTAAAACAAGCGCTTGCTTTTTATTGTTCTCTGTAAATTCACGGCCTGTACGTTTAAAATATTCACTTATTGAAGTTAATGCCTTTTCATTATATACAAGCTCTTCACCTAAGCTAGACCCTATTGTTTCTTTCGTTAAATCATCTTTTGTTGGTCCTAATCCACCTGTAAAAATGAGCATATCAGCGCGTTCTTCAGCAACTTCAATTGCCTTCTGTAATCGCTTGTTATTATCACCAACAACAGTATGGTGGTACACGTTAATTCCGATTAAAGCTAACTTTTCAGATAAAAACTGGGCATTTGTATTTGCAATTTGTCCAAGTAATAATTCAGTTCCAACCGCAATAATCTCAGCATTCATCCTAATTCCCCCATAAACTTCTATTTTGAGTTTACAAAAGCAGATTTATTTTTCCAGAAATAATCCCATCCTGAAATCACGGTAAAGATTAATGCAATCCAAATGAAGATATCCGCAACTGGAATATGAAGTAAATTTAATGGTACATCATGTAGTAAATACGCTGCAATCGCAATAATCTGTGTCCATGTCTTAATTTTCCCTAGCTGATTTGCTGCAACTACTTCCCCTGTTCCAGCAAGCACAAGGCGTAAACCTGTCACCGCAAACTCACGGCTTATAATTATAATAACAATCCAAGCAGGTACGTATTGCATCTCTACTAATGTGATAAGTGCTGCCGAAACAAGTAATTTATCCGCTAACGGGTCAAGGAATTTCCCTAAATTTGTTACAAGATTATACTTTCTTGCGTAATGTCCATCGATCCAATCTGTAGCTGAAGCAACGATAAAGATAAGTGCCCCTACTAAATGTTGAATTGGCAAATCAACATCGCCAATTGTAAATGAGCCCCAGTTAAAAGGCGCTAACATAATTACCATAAAAATTGGAATTAAGCAGATTCTAGATATTGTAATTTTGTTTGGTAAATTCACAACTATTCCTCCATCATATCAAAAACATTTGTTCATTGAAAAAAGTCATCGAAGCGATGACTGTTATTGTGCAGGTTGCCCTATCCCTTGGTTTTTTATCACCAATCTTTGGTGATATTCTTTTTCAGGATCTAACGGGAAAGGAACCACTTGGCCATTCAGTTTAATTTCAACATTAGGTGCACTTCCAATATTAAGACGCACTTCTTTTGCTGTTGATAAATCACGTTTTTCTGTTTGACCACTTTGCACTGTAGCGTTTAGAACTTCGTTACCCGCATCATCTTTAACATCTACATAGCTTGTACCCTTCGCTGAAATTTCCAGTTCTAATGTTTTATTATTATGAATTTCCAAAGTAGATACTTTACCACTCGTTCCAACTACCTTCACTTCTTGTTGTCCAGTTGGTTGCTCTGGTTTTTCCTCTTTCTTTGGCTCTTCTTTCTTTGGCTCTTCTTTCTTTGGTTCATCTTTTTTCGGTTCTTCCGCTTTCGCTTCATCTTTATTCGTATCTAGCGGAGAATTTTTTGCTTTTTGAACTTCAATTTTCTCACTTTGAGCATTCGGGACTTGTCCATCATCTTTTCCAGATAATGCTTGAATAACAAACCAAACTACAACTCCAAATGCAATTACTAACAACGCAATTAAGATTTTCGGCATATGATCTGCAATTGGCAATGATGAAGATTTTTGCATTGTTTCTTGTGTTTTTTGTCCTGTTGATACTTGTGGGACTTCACGATTTTCAGATTGTGGTATCGTACTCTGATATTCTACAAGCAGTTCCTCTCCATTTAATCCAACCGCATCTGCGTATTGTTTAATGAATGCACGCGCATAAAAAGCTCCTGGCAATACATCATAATTGCCTTCTTCAATCGCTACTAAATGGCGTTTTTGAATTTTTGTAATCTCATGCAGCTGATCAATAGACAAGCCTTTCGTTCCTCTTGCTTCTTTCAGCTTTTGTCCTAATTCTGTCACTACTAACACCTCAATATTTCTTTAAAAGTCAAACATAGAGAAATTATTTTGCGTACCTTGCTCAATTTCATCTACTAAATTATATTGAATTTCTTCATCATAATCGTTACGCAACTCGATAATATAATCAAAATCATCCAATGTATATTCTGACTGACTTACAAATACATCAGGATGTTCCACAACTTTCGTTGCAGGCAATCTCATAATTTCACGAACGAGCTGCCAATGCCTTTCGTTGGCACGCTTTGTTGACACAATTCCATCTAGGATGAAAATATTGTCGTCGCTATACTCATCTTCAATCAATTGACTACGAACAGTTTGCTTAATAAGAGTAGATGATACAAATAACCATCTTTTATTTGCACAAACACTTGCGGCAACAATGGATTCTGTTTTTCCGACACGAGGCATTCCTCGTATCCCAATTAGCTTATGGCCTTCTTTTTTCATTATCTCCGCCATAAAGTCTACAAGTAATCCTAATTCATCACGCACAAAACGAAATGTTTTCTTGTCATCTGCATCTCGTTGTATGTACCTACCATGTCTAACTGCTAGCTTATCCCTTAGCTTTGGCGGACGATATTTCGTTACCGTTATGTTATCCATCGTATTTAAAATTGATTCAAGCCTAGAAATTTGCTCTTGATTATCACACATAAGCAATAGCCCACGTCGTGCATTATCTACACCATTAATTGTGACAATATTAATGCCGAGCATACCGATTAACGAAGAAACGTCACCAAGTAAGCCAGGTCGGTTTTTATGTATTTCATATTCAAAATACCATTCAATCATCCAAGATCACTCCCCTTGCTTACTTTACACCTACGTACTATATTATATGATTTCGCCTTAATAGGGAAGCTAAATGTATAATCTATCCCGTGTAATTATTATACAAAAAAAATAGAGAGGAGAATCTCCTCTCTATTTTTACTTATGTTGTACAAACTTCACCATTAAATTTGCGATTGTATGTTGCTCTTGTTCATCAGCAACTTGCCAAAGCCCAGCCAATAATTTTTCTTGATCGTTTCGCGCTTCTACTTCATTTGCTAAATAATCGCCAACACGAAATGCCATATCTGACACCGCACCACCATCAAGCCCTTTTCCTTGAGCTTGTTCTAAACGCTCTCCTAAAAAGCTCTTCCACTGATCAAAGTTTTCTAACACTGACATATTTAAGCACCTCACTATTGAGTAATAGAATCATGCTTAATTTGTACATTTTTTTATTTTTTATGTAAGAATTTTTTTAGCAATGCCAACCGCCATTCACTCCGATAATTTGTCCAGTTATGTAAGATGCACCTGGTGATACGAGAAATGAAACTGTTTTTGCTACCTCTTCCGGTAAACCTATTCTACCTAGTGGTATGTCTTCAGCAATTCCAATTTTATCTTCTTCAGAAAAGACACTTAACATTTCGGTTTCAATTGCACCTGGTGCTACTGCATTCACACGTAATCCACTTAAAGAAACCTCCTTCGCTAAAGCTTTCACGTAAGAATTTTGAGCTCCCTTTACCATTGAATATAGTACTTCACAAGAAGCACCTATTTGCCCCCATATAGACGAAACAATTACAATATTACCACTTCTCCTCCCAATCATAGATGGAAGTGCCATTGAAAGCAGTTTATATACACTCTTCACTTGAAGTTCCACCATATAATCCAATTCATCGTTTGTTACGTCTGTTACTAATCCAAAGATACTCTTTCCAGCTGCGTATACGATAACATCAATGGGGTGTTCAATTTGTTCCCACAATTGCCCTGCTCCATCACTAGAAGCTAAATTCGCTTGAATAGGAATCACTTCACCCCATTCCTTCTGTAACTCATTTACCTTCTCTTCCCTTTTATTGTAATGAACATATACTGTATATCCATCCTGAATTAATTGTTTTGAAATAGCAGAGCCAATCCCTCCGCTCCCTCCAGTTACTAATGCATACTTTTTCATAAATTCCCTCTCTTATCTCTACAAGCTCATTTTTCATACAACTAAATAATACCCTCATCTTACAATTTATCAATGATAAGATGAGGGTATCTATATAATTTTATTTTTTCGGTAAAACCTGACAAACACTCATTTTTTCTTCTGATAATAATAATTCCGCTACTTCTTGTAAGTCTTGAACGGTCAGTCCTTCCAATACAGTCAATGCATCAAACAAGCTAGATTCATTAAATGCATACCGTGTAAACTGATTTGCAATATATTCCGGTGAATTTAGCGAGCGTAAAAAGCCACCAATTTTCTTTTTCTTCACTCGTTCTAATGCCGCCTCATCTAATTGATCATAATTTGTTTTTAATAAAATATCTTTCAAACGCTCTGCCAATTCATCAGGTCGCTTTGTATCACCGCCAACCATTGCAAAACCGAAGTTATTCTCTTCCGTATAGTCATACGAGAACGAATCATCAATAAGACCCTCATTATATAAAGATTCATAATGAACGGAACTTTTTCCAAATAGATAATCTAAAAGTAAGGTAAGTGCAATTTCTTGTTTTAAAAGAGCTTGCCCTCTTTCTTTTAAATTTGTTGCTTTAATACCAACTAAACATTTCGGTGTTTGCACAGGCATTGAAATAATTTTTTTCTTTTCATTTACCTCATCTGGTTCCTCTTCAAATGAACGTACAATTTCTGATTGGTTTTTATAATCTTTTTTCGCTTGATTTTCACGTACTAAATCCATTGTTTTCTCTGGATCAATTGCACCAACAACAAATAATAACATATTGCTCGGATGATAAAATGTTTCATAGCACTCATATAGTAAGTCTTTTGTAATTTTACTAATAGATTCAATCGTCCCCGCAATATCAATCTTAATTGGATGTTTAACGAATAAACTATCAATTAATCCAAAGTATAAACGCCAATCCGGATTATCTTGATACATTTGAATTTCTTGCCCGATAATCCCCTTCTCTTTTTCAACTGTTTTTTCAGAGAAGTAAGGCTCTTGTACGAAGTTTAACAATGTATTCAAATTTCGCTCTACATTTGATGTGCATGAAAAAAGGTATGCTGTTCGTGTGAAGGATGTAAAAGCATTTGCCGAAGCACCCTGTTTACTAAATAATTGAAAAGCATCATGATCTTCTTTTTCAAACAATTTATGCTCAAGAAAATGAGCAATTCCATCAGGTACACGAATCATTTCCTCTTTTCCTAAGGGTACAAATGTATTATCCACAGAACCATATTTCGTCGTAAACGTTGCAAATGTTTTATTAAACCCTTGCTTCGGCAAAATATATACATCTAATCCATTAGGAAGCTTTTCATAATAGAGCGTTTCTTTTAATTGCTCATAAACAATCTTTTCCATTTATTCTCCCTCCGTTCCATGTAAAAAGTAAATTGTATCTAGTTCAATATTTTTAGCAACTTTCACAATTTCTTCTTTCGTCACACTTTCTATACCTGTAAGCCATTCTTCAACTGGACGTGTACGATCTGAAATAACCCCATGATACAGCATTTCTACAAATCCACGCGGTGTATCAATCGCCTCTAATATTTGATTTTGAATGACACTTTTTGTTTGGTGCATTTCTTCTTCAGAAAAATCTCCGTTTTGCATTGCAAGCATTTGTTCTTTAATAATCTCAACTGCTTTTTCATAATTTTTCGCTTCAATCCCTGACATAACGAACAATAAGCCTTTATGACTTTCAAAACGCGATGCTGCATAATACGCTAAACTATTTTTTTCACGGACATTTACGAATAACTTCGAATGAGAGAAGCCTCCAAATAGTCCATTGAACAATTGCAACGCGAAATAATCTTCATCTTTATACGTGACAAACGTACGATAACCAATGTGTAGTTTACTTTGTTTTAATTCTTGTTTTTCAACAACTTCTTTTTCTTCATTATTTCGCTTATGAAGTAGTACATTTCTTTCTTTCGCAGGACGCGCTGAAATAGAAAAATACTTACTTACAAGTTCCACTGCGTTTTCTGAAATATCACCAATAATATAAAGATCCATTTCATCTTCCGCTAACACTTTTTGATAATATTGATACAAACTTTCATTTGTAATAGAAGTAACACTCTCTTTTTTTCCATTCGCACTTAATCGATACGGTTCTACTTCACACATTTCTTCAATTAAACGCTCGTTTGCATAACGCATTTTATCATCATAAGTAGCTTCAATTCGCTGTAAGAGCGCTCTTTTTTCACTTTCTACGATAGAAGGTAGAAAACCATTCCCTTCCGTTGCCGGGTGTAAAACAATATCCGATAACATAGAAAGCGCTTTTTCAAATAACTGTGGTGCATCGTGTAAATATATTTCATTTGCAATGTCTACATAAATGGAGATAATATGGTCTTCACCTTTTTTACTTACATCTACCGCTAAAGAAGACCCGTATAATTCTTCTAGATATTGACGAAGACGAATTACAGAAGGCAATTTTTCTGTCGCGCTTTGCAATACGTATGGCAATAAGGCACGCTCTGTCACCGTGTCCTCATTTAAAGGTGCTTTAAAACGAAATACAAAGGTATTTGTTTTATATTTATCAGTTGGAATAATATGTACTCGCAAACCACCTAGCTCATGTAATTGTTGTTCCATTAGTTTCATTTATAGCCCTCCTTTACGTATATAGGAATATTCCTCTTCAATATACAGTTTTTAGAAATAAAAAATCAACTTTTCTTCCTTATTATGCTTACATATGACTCTTTCTAAAAACTTTAATATGTAAGGAACATAGTAAAATTCCGTATTAAATATATTCTATGTAAAAAAGCCCGCACTAATGTGCGAGCTTTTTTATACTTATAAAATACTCATCGTTTTCCTTTTTCATACGGAGTTCCTAATGCTTTCGGAGCTTCAGAACGACCTACAAAACCAACAAGTGCTAATATTGTGAATACATACGGTAATATCGTTAAGAATACACTTGGAATTTCTTTTAGTACAGGAATTGTACCACCTGTTATCCCAAGTGATTGAGCAAATCCGAAGAATAAAGCCGCTCCAAGGGCACCGAGTGGATTCCATTTACCAAAGATCATAGCTGCTAGCGCTAAAAAACCTTGTCCCGTAATTGTAGCACCTGAGAAGTTACCAGAAATCGACATAGCGAAGACCGCACCACCAACCCCTGCAAACATTCCAGATATACAAACTGCAATATAACGCATTTTATATACATTAATCCCCATCGTATCTGCCGCCATTGGATGTTCACCAACAGCACGAAGACGAAGACCAAATGGCGTTTTATAAATAACATACCAAACAACAAACGCTAAAATAATGGCAATATATGATGTTAACGGTACATTGGAGAAAAAGATTTTTCCGATTACCGGAATATCCGAAAGGCCCGGAACATCGATTTTTTCAATACGGTATTGAATAAAATCAGTTTGTCCTTTACCAAAGATTTTCTTAATCGCAAATACTGTTAAACCGAGAGCCAAAAAGTTAATCGCTACCCCACTTACTACTTGATCCGCGCGGAATGTAATGGATGCTACTGCGTGAAGAAGTGCAAATAACCCACTACCAATAGCTGCAAATAATAGTGCAATCCAAGGAGTCATCGATCCCCACGTATCCCCCATTAATAACGTTGTAACGATACCGATAAATGCACCAAATAACATTAAACCTTCTAATGCTATATTTACAACCCCAGAACGTTCACTGAACACTCCACCTAACGCCGTAAAAATAAGTGGCGCTGCCGTATATAACGTACCAGTCACAAGAATGGCTAAAATATCTAAAAAGCTCATTTATTTCCCCTCCTTGCTCATGCGTGTAAGTGCCCAGCGTAAAACATAACTGCAGGCGACAAAGAAGATAATACATGCAATAATGACATTAATTAACTCCGATGGCACGTCAGCTTCAAAGTTCATTTGTGGCGCTGCACTTTTCAAACCACCGAACAGTAACGCAGATAGTAGTATACCAAACGGATTATTCCCTCCAAGAAGAGCTACCGCAATCCCATCAAATCCAATACCAGTAAACGATGTCATTGCCGTCATACTTTGGAATGTTCCTAGACCTTCCATAGCCCCACCAATCCCAGCAAAAGCGCCAGCAATTGTCATTGATAATACAACATTACGTGAAACTTTCATTCCTGCATAATGAGATGCATTTTGGTTAAAACCAACCGACTTCAATTCATACCCTAATGTTGTTCTATCTAATAAAAACCACATTACAATAGCAATTATAATAGCTACAACAATTCCCCAGTGCAAACGAGACCCATCTGTCAATGAAGATAGCCAATCAGAGGCTAACGAAGCGCTCGCTTGTACATCATAAGACTTCTCGTTACCTTCATGTATAAAGCGTTTAATAAGGTCATACGTAACATAAAGCGCAATGTAGTTCATCATAATTGTGACAATTACTTCATTTACTTTAAACTTTCCTTTTAGATACCCAGGTATAAATCCCCATAAACCACCAACAATTGCCGCTACTAGAATAGATAACGGTATATGCAAAAATGCCGGTAATGATACTGCGTATCCAAACCATACAGCAGCAAGCCAACCAACTAATAATTGTCCTTCTACTCCGATGTTAAAAAGGCCAGTACGGAATGCAAATGCCACAGAAAGTCCTGCTAACACAAGTGGAATCATTGTACGTAATGTTTCACCAATCGCTTGCGGATTCCCAACCATTCCTTCCCAAAGCGCTGCATACCCAACAATTGGATCATATCCACTAACTAACATTACAATGGCACCAACAAGTAAACCAAAAATAACGGATAATACAGGAACTAAAATATTAATTGTTCGCTCCGTTAAAAATTTTTTAGCCATTTGTATTCACCTTCTCTTTCTCCGTCCCGCCAGCCATCAACAAACCAAGCTGTTGTTCATTTGTTTCTTTTGCATCAACAATCGCTACAATTTTCCCTTCATAAATAACAGCAACTCGATCGCTAACATTTAAAATTTCATCCAGCTCTAAAGATAGGAGCAATACTGCCTTACCATTATCTCTCTGCTCAATTAATTTTTTATGAATAAATTCAATCGCACCTACATCTAAACCTCGTGTTGGTTGTGCTGCAATTAATAGATCTGGATTACGATCTACTTCACGTGCGATAATTGCCTTTTGCTGATTTCCACCAGATAACGCACGAGCTAACGTTTGTTCACCAGGTGTACGTACATCAAATTGTTCAATAAGCGCCTTTGCTTTTTCTGTAATTTTGCTAAAATTTAAAATCCCTTTCTTTGAAAACGGGTTTTTATAGTACGTTTGCAAAACTATATTATCTCTAACAGAAAAATCAAGAACGAGTCCGTGTTTATGACGATCTTCTGGAATATGACCAATTCCTTCTTCTGTTATTCTGCGAACAGGCCAATTCGTTATTTCTTTTCCTTTTATTGCAATAGAACCTGACTCAACTTTTCGTAAACCAGTGATTGCTTCTATTAATTCGCTTTGTCCATTCCCATCGATCCCTGCAATACCAACAATTTCCCCCGCACGAACAGTTAAGTCAAGGCCTTTTACAGCAGGTAATTGGCGTGCATCATGAACAACAAGATTTGCAATAGAAAGTACTTCTTCTTTTGGCGTAGCGTCTATTTTTTCTGTTTTAAAATTCACTTGACGTCCGACCATTAATTCTGCAAGTTTATGTTCATCCGTATTTGCAACGTCAACAGTTCCAATCCCTTTTCCTTTACGAATAATCGTACAACGATCGCAAACTTCCATAATTTCTTTCAATTTATGCGTAATAAGAATGATAGATTTTCCTTCTTGCACAAGCTTTTTCATAATTTGAATCAGCTCATGAATTTCTTGGGGAGTTAACACCGCAGTCGGCTCATCAAATATTAAAATCTCTGCACCGCGATACAGTGTTTTTAATATTTCAACCCTTTGCTGCATCCCAACCGAAATATCTTCAATCTTCGCATTTGGATCAACAGCTAAACCATACTGTTCAGATAATTGTTTAATTTCTTTCGCAGCCTCTTCAACAGCGATTTTCCCTTTTTTCCTCGGCTCATTTCCAAGAATGATATTCTCTGTAACTGTAAAATTATGAACAAGCATAAAATGCTGATGGACCATCCCAATGCCAAGGTCATTGGCTATATTCGGATTTGTAATTTTTACAGGTTTTCCTTTAATTTTGATCTCACCCTGTTCTGGTTGATACAAACCGAATAGTACATTCATCAGCGTTGATTTCCCTGCACCATTTTCTCCAAGTAAAGCATGTATTTCTCCCTGTTTTACTTGCAGCGTAATATCATCATTCGCTACAATGCCTGGGAATACTTTCGTAATATTGTTCATCTCAATTACGTATTCCATTTTGTTCCTCCTTCTAGCAGGGAACACTCCCCAATTACACTCTATTAAAAGTAATTTTATATATACAAAGGTTAGTTCTAAGAACTAACCTTTGCTATTTCTCTATTATTATTTCTTTAGAGAAGCTTCGTATGTTTTATACTCATCATCAGTCGCAGGTACTTTAATTTCGCCAGCAGTAATTTTCTTCTCAAACTCTTCTACTTTTGTTAAAATTTCTGGGTTTACTTTTTTCACATTGTCAGTCGTTTTCGCAATACCAACACCTTCATCTTTTAAACCAAACTCTTCTACTTTTCCGCCTTTTAACTTACCATCTTTCGCTTCTTGTGCCACTTTTGCTACCGCAACATCAACACGCTTTACCATTGAAGTTAAAGTTACATTTTCAGGCATACCTTCTTGATTTTGGTCACGGTCAACACCGATTACCCAAACGTTTTCGCCTTTTTTCTTACGATTTTTCGCTTCTGTAAATACACCGTTACCAGTTGCACCTGATGCATGGTAAATTACATCAACCCCGCCACCGTACATTGCTGATGCTAATACAGATCCTTTTTCTGGTTTATCAAATGCATCTGCATATTGCGCTACAATCTCAATGTTCGGATTTACCGCTTTCGCACCAGCTTTAAATCCTGATTCAAATTTTGTAATTAATGGGCTCTTTACACCGCCAATAAAGCCGATTTTATTTGATTTTGTCGTCATTGCTGCTACAGCACCAACTAAGAATGAACCTTCATGATCTTTAAATGTAATGCTTGTTACGTTCGGCTTATCTACAACTGTATCTACAATTGCAAATTGTTCTTTCGGATACTGTTCAGCTACCTTTGCAACAGATTTTTCCATTAAGTATCCAATACCAAATGTTGTATTATAATTATCTTTCGCAAATTTCGTTAAATTCGGGATATAGTCAGCATCTTTACTTGATTGAAGATAACGGTATCCTTCATTTTTCTTTAAACCGTTGTCTTTACCGAATTTATTTAAACCTTCCCAAGCTGATTGGTTGAATGATTTATCATCAACGCCCCCAACATCCGTTACCATACCAACCTTGAATTCTTTGTCGCCTTTCTTGTCACTACTCGCTTTATCCGAATTACCACATGCACCTAACACTGTACTTGCTGCTAACGTTAACGATAATAAAAGACCTGCTTTTTTCTTCATACTAGAAACCCCTCCTGAAATGATATGTCTATTTTTTATACGCTGCTGTCCCTTACTTCTTGCTGTCACCTCCCTAAAAAGGAACTTACCTACATACGTTTTCTTAATACGTGGAAGCTAAACTTGTCAGCTCTAAAGTAATTGATAGAATATAAGATTGGCTCATCATTTTGATCATAGTGCATTTGTTTTAAAACTAGCAGTGCCGTTTCAGGTTCACATTCTAAAATCGGCGAGATTTTCGGATGGTAGCCAATTGGCTCAATATGAGCAACAGCATACGTTATGCGTTTATGCGTGTTATTATGTATCACTGTAAGCAATGATTCCTCATTGTACCCCGATAAATCTGGCAATATTTCTTTTGCAAGTTTATCGATACAATATACAACAGGTTCCCCATCTGCTGTACGCACGCGCTCAATCATCACTGCATTAAAACCATCTTCACTATTAAACTTCTCTTTTTCTTCTTCTGTTAAAGTTGTTGTAGATGATGATAAAAAGATTGTTCCTGGTGTTTTCCCCACACTAGAAATCATATCTGTAATACTAGAAAGTTGTTCAATTCCAGAAGAAAATAATGGCTTTGCATTTACAAACGTCCCTACACCATGTCTACGAATGACAACATTTTCTTCTTCTAAAATACGTAACGCTTCCCTTAAAGTCGCTCTACTTACGCCAAGTTCTTTCGCTAAATCAAACTCTGATGGTAACTTTTGTCTTTCTTTGTAAGCCCCATCTTTAATTTTTTCTTTGATGTGATCAATCACCCGTAAATATAGGTGACGACTATCGGATTTTACTGACATAAGACTCCCCCGCATTTCAATTATTCGACCTCTGATGTAAGACTTCTTTTCTCTTTTTTCAACTTACAACATAGTACAAATTACTAACTGCTAAAAATAAGCGCAATTGTCGAATAAATATTAATAATTTTTTAAGATGAAATTTTCACTCTTTACTGCATAAAAAAAACTTTGCGCCATAAACATTCCTCATTTCGAGAAAAAGTTCGGCACAAAGATTCCTTACATCCTTTGTTACACACTTTTCCCCTCATAGTCTAGCAATTCATGGTTGCCAGGTAGAAACTTATGGACCTTATCTCCAAGATTATATGAGGCAGTGATTCTTTTCGAAGTAATCTTACCACTTGCTCCCATACGTGTCAACAAAATATAACATTTTTCTACATTAAATATCGAACATTTATAAAAAACATACTCAAAGTATTCGTATTCTAAAGAATCGACTAAAATGTAAGCCCTTTCTTTACTGTTGAATATAGTATATAACAAAAACAGTATATAAAAAAGCCTAATTGTAAAAACAATTAGGCTTTTTTTAAGAACTTTTTTCTTGCACATCATTAATAAGCACTTCTCTCGGTTTACTACCTTCATATGGGCCTACTACACCGTTCATTTCCATTGCATCAATTAAGCGAGCAGCTCGCGTATAACCTACTCTAAACCTACGTTGCAGCATAGAAACAGATGCCGTTTGCATTTCCACTACAAGCTGAACTGCTTCATCATATAATTCATCTTCTACTTCCTGCTTTGTATCAGGAACATCTTGCGGAATCATATCTTCTTGATATTGGGCTTTTTGCTGTCCAATAACATACTCTACAACTCTCTCAACTTCATCATCTGATAAAAATGCACCTTGTACACGTACAGGCTTCGATGCACCAATTGGTATAAATAACATATCTCCACGACCTAGTAGTTTCTCCGCACCACCACCATCAAGAATTGTACGAGAATCCGTTTGGGAAGATACAGCGAATGCAATACGCGATGGAATGTTCGCTTTAATAACACCCGTAATAACATCAACCGACGGACGCTGCGTTGCAATAATTAAATGAATACCAGCAGCACGAGCCATTTGCGCTAGACGCATAATCGCATCCTCTACATCAGACGAAGCAACCATCATTAAATCAGCTAACTCGTCCACAATTACTACAATATACGGTAATTCAGGTTGTTTCGCTTCTGATTGACTATTATGTTCTTTAATATAGTCATTATACCCTTCAATATTACGCGTGCCACTATGAGCAAATAATTCATAACGACGCTCCATCTCACTCACAACTTTTTTCAATGCTTGCGATGCCTTTTTCGGATCAGTTACAACTGGCGTTAACAAATGAGGTACACCGTTATATACATTTAGCTCTACCATTTTCGGATCAATCATCATTAATTTTACTTCATGTGGTTTTGCACGCATTAAAATACTAACAATAATACCATTAATACATACACTTTTCCCGCTACCTGTCGCACCAGCTACGAGTAAATGTGGCATTTTATTTAAACGGGCTAATACAGCTTCACCTGTAATATCTCGTCCAAGACCAATTAACAATTTCTCTTCCGGATGATTATTAGCCTTAGAATCAAGAACTTCCCTAAGCGTTACCATAGAAACTTCTGAGTTCGGAACTTCAATCCCTACAGCTGATTTCCCGGGAATAGGTGCTTCAATACGAATATCTTTCGCAGCTAAAGCAAGCGCTAAATCATCACTTAAACCGACAATTTTGCTTACCTTTACACCCATATCAGGATACACTTCATATTTTGTAACTGCAGGACCTCTATGTACTTTTGTTACCTTTGCTTTCACTCCAAAACTTTGGAATGTACGCTCTAATTTACGAGCATTCTCATAAATTTCCGCATTTTCATTTGTAACTTGTTTATTCTTCGGAAATTTTAATATATCAAGTGAAGGAAGTTTGTAATCTTTATTTTCTACATTTGAAAATTGCATAGGAGGTGCTTGCGTTTCACCCTCTAGTGATTCAACGATTTTTTCTCCGCGCTTTTTCTTTAGCTCTTCAATAGGTGGAGTCTCTTCGATAGACGGTGAATTAATCAAATCTTCTTGCTCTACTTCGATTCGTTTATCCTCTTCTTCATTTACAGGATAATTCTCAGTGAAATTCGAAATAATTGGAGGATCAATTTGGATCTCTTCCATTGGCTCAATAACTTCTTCTTGTTCCACAGCACGTTCGCGCCTTGTACTTCTTGTTGTTTTTTTCTTTTCAGTTTGTTCAGCCGTCCTTTTGGATTTCCACTCTTTATAATCCCCTTGCATGACTTGAAATTGACTTCTAATAATTCTACCAACTGGAGCTAACACTTCTCCAATATGCTTATTTGTTATACAAAGTATTCCGAGAATAACTAAAATAATGCCAATGATATAGGCTCCTACTTCGTCAAATAAGAAGTAACATGTTGCAAACATAAGCGCACCAAACATACCACCACCTAAGTGAACACTATCTGGCCCTTTTTTCATTTCAAGAAAGAAATTATCTTTTGTACTCACAATAACAGAAGTATTTTGCACTGCTCCATCTTTCGTAAGAAGGTTAAATAATGTGATATGACTAAACATTAATATCGCCAATACAATTAAATAAAAACCAATTAACCGTTTATTTAAAAGGTTCGGCCATCCACGTTTTATAACAAACGAAACCGATAAAGCTATTACACCTAACACACCAATTATGTACCATTCACCAAAGAAGAAGCGAAAAAATAACACAAACGATTTTCCTACAACACCCAGCTGCAAAATCGTAATGATTGAAAGTGCAAAAAGAGTCAAACCGACGATTTCATAATACAAAGTTGGCTTTATCGTACGTCTTGCTTTTGCCTTCGTCCCTCTTTGCTTTTGCTTTGCCATTTCTTCACCTCGTGTTCTACATATAAGGACCACTTCCATTTAAAGGGCTCTCCTTATATGTTTGTTTTCTCTATTTTTCAGGTCTTTATATCTTCTATTTTTACACTTCTTGTAAAATGTTAAATAAACAGAAGAAAGCAGCCTACTCATGGCTGCTCAACCGTCTTGTTTTTTATATTATACCATAGCTTCTAAACAAAATCCTTCTTTTTGCTAAAAGGTTATTTTCTGACCAGGCTCAAACTCTAAGTAGTGAAGTGGATTCGTACTTAACACACGTACAATAGAATAACATTGATGTTCATCTTCAGAAACCATTAATTCCACACCATTTATATTTACAACTTTTTGGCTTTCACATTGTGAATAATCCGCCGGATACACAAGTTGCTCTGGCATAATTGTATATAAGATCATTGTAGCATTGTCCCTTCTGCACGATCATCTATTAATTCGTTTAATTTTCGAATTGCACTCCCAATACCGCCGACATCATCTATAAGACCGTACTTTACTGCATCACCACCAATTACATTCGTCCCAATATCTCGTGTTAAATTCCCTTTCGCAAACATAAGTTCTTTAAAACGATCTTCTGTTACTTTTGAATGCTTCGTCACAAATCGAATGACTCTTTCTTGCATTTTATCTAAATACTCAAATGTTTGCGGCACACCTATAACAAGACCCGTTAAACGAATTGGATGAATTGTCATCGTCGCAGTTTCCGCAATAAACGAATAGTCAGTAGAGACAGCGATTGGCACACCGATGGAATGACCCCCGCCTAAAACTAGAGATACCGTTGGCTTCGAAAGCGAAGCTACCATTTCAGAAATTGCTAGACCTGCTTCAACGTCACCTCCAACTGTGTTTAATATTAAAAGCAACCCTTCAATTTTCGGATTTTGTTCAATCGCAACAATTTGCGGAATGATATGCTCGTATTTTGTTGTTTTATTTTGCGGTGGCAACTGAACATGACCTTCCACTTGTCCAACGATTGTTAAACAATGAATACGGGATTCATTCATTTGTGGTACATTTGTCTGTCCAAGTTGTTGAATTTTTTCTACTATTGAAGCCTCTTTCCCGGCTTCTTTTGGCTCAGCTTCTTTCTCTTCATTTGTATAACGATCACGTTCTGTCATATCGCATCCCCTTTCACTCGTATATAACTATTATTTCTTAAGTTATAAATTTCATTCGATAGGGTTAAAAAGAAAAAGATCACCCATAAGGTGACCTTTTTTATACTTCCATAATAATCGGTAAAATCATAGGTTTTCTCTTTGTTTCTTCGTACAAGAACTGTCCTAATAATTCACGAATATTTTGTTTTAACATAGACCATTCAATTGAATATTCTTTAATTGATTGCTCAACAATCATACGTACAATCTCTGTAGATCGTTCAATTAATGCTTCTGATTCACGAACATATACAAAGCCACGTGAAATGATTTCTGGACCTGAGATAATTTTCTTTTCATCTTTACCAAGTGTTACAACAACTACTAATATTCCATCTTGAGATAACATCTTTCTATCTCGAAGAACGATATTACCAACGTCACCTACACCTAATCCATCAATTAAAACATTACCAGCTTGCACTTTACCAACTAAATTTGCCTCATCGTCACCAAAAGCAATTACATCTCCTTTTTCTACGATAAAGATATTTTCTCTTGCAATACCTACATCTTCAGCTAAATATGCATGTGCTTTTTGCATACGAAACTCACCATGTACGGGTACAAAGTACTTTGGTTTCATTAAATTTAACATCAATTTTAATTCTTCTTGACTACCGTGACCTGAAACGTGAACTTTTCTTTCACCGTAATAAACAACCTCAGCTCCAGCTCTAAATAACAAATCAATAATTTTCGATACAGATATTTCATTACCCGGAATTGGAGAAGCCGCAATAATAACCGTATCGCCTTTACGAATTGAAATTTGTTTATGCGCTTGCTTTGCCATTCTAGAAAGAGCCGCCATCGGTTCCCCTTGGCTACCTGTCGTTAAAATAGCTACCTTTTTCTCTGGGAAATTGTCTACTTCTTGCAGTGAAATAACCATACCTTCTGGAACATCTAAATAACCAAGACGTCTTGCGATATCTACTACTTTCACCATACTGCGTCCTACAACCGCTACTTTTCGTCCTGTTTCAGCAGCTGCATCAAATACTTGTTGAATACGATGTACATTCGATGCAAATGAAGCAACGATAATACGACCTTCTGCGCCGTAGAACACTTTAGAAATTTCTACACCAACTTCTTTTTCCGAACCTGTATAGCCTGGACGCTCAGCATTTGTACTATCAGATAATAAGCACAGTACGCCTTCATTTCCGATTTGTGCCATTTTCCCAAGGTCTGCTCCACTATTTCCAATTGGAGTTTGATCGAATTTAAAGTCTCCCGTATATACGACAGCACCTTTTGATGTATGGAAACAAACACCAACAGAATCCGGAATACTATGTGTCGTCCCAAAGAATGACACCGTTGTAGTATTAAACTCTACTGTTGAATTTGAATCAATTGTTTTTAAGTCTACACGGCCTAACATACCCGCTTCGCCAAGTTTTTCTTGTATAAGTCCTACCGTTAATTTCGTTGCATACACTGGAATAGATAATTTACGAAGTACATAAACAATTCCACCAATATGATCTTCATGACCGTGAGTAATAAATAAACCTTTTACACGCTCTTGATTTTCAACTAAATATGTAATATCAGGAATAACGATATCAATTCCAAACATTTCATCTCCTGGGAACATTAATCCTGCATCTACAATAAAGATTTCAGAATCAATTTCAACACAGTACATGTTTTTCCCGATTTCACCTACTCCACCAAGAGCAAATACTTTAACAGACTCATTCTCTTTTCTCTTCATGTTGTTGCCTGGTTTAAAAATCTTGCAAACACTGATTTCACTAAAATTGCAGAGACACCAGGGGAAACCCTACAACCACCATATATTCACCGTCCAAGACGAATGTCCTTACCGTTATGCGATATCATGTCCTTGTTTATTTTTTAAACCAGGTTTCACCTCTCTTTCATTATATAAATCAAATATCTTATTCGATATGATATGAAAATTTAATCAAATTATAATTTTTTCCAATTTTGCTAAGCATACCCGTACTAAGCTACTTAGCCATATTATACCTGATACAAGAAATAGAACACAAGTTAAATCGTGCGAAAGAAAAAGTAAAAGAAAGGAATAGCACCAAAAGTATCAAACTTATTTCCGTAGCTTTTATACTCCATATTATTTTGAAGAAGCACCCCTAAATACCCTAAATTACTTTCATATGATGTATTTTCCAGATTTCTCCCTTGAATTACACAAAAACACTTATGAAATGAGGTGTTTTTATGGATTACGTCACATTTGAGAAAATTCCTCCGAAAAACATAACCGAAAGTCTACTACATTTATACAAAAGTATTTTCTGTACTAACACCGACTTTTTAACGAAACTAAAGATGCAAGATTCTTTTCTTATAAACGTTGCAATACATGACGAAACAGTTGTAAGTTACAAAATTGGATAGGGATTTAATAAGGTTAAATTTTTTAATTGGCTTGTTGGGGTTGACAGTCACTATAGAAATCAAGGAGTTGCCACCAAATTAATGCAGAAACAACATCATACTTTAAAAGAAAAAGGTTATTCTATCGTTCAAACAAAAACAAAAAACAAGTGACGTAATATGCTTATTTTAAACATAAAAAGTGGTTTTGATAGTATAGGAACATATACAGATGAAAAAGGAGAGCCTAAAATCATTTTACAAAAAAACTTACTTTAAAACAGATTCAAACATTTTCATACTAATAAAAAAATGACCTAGTTTCAAACTAGGTCATTTTTATTAACGAGGAATAGATTGCATGACAGATTGTAACGTTACTCTTTCTTCTTCTGTTAATGGAAGAAGTGGTAAACGTACAGAACCTACATCTAATCCAACCATTTGTAACGCTGTTTTTACTGGAGTTGGGCTTGGCGCCATAAATAATGAATCAGTTACTCTTACAAGTAATTGATGTAATTTTTGCGCCTTCTTAAACTCTCCTGCTTGGAATGCTGCAATCATTTCTTGCATTTCATTTCCAATAACATGAGATGCTACTGAAACGATACCTTTCGCTCCAACTGCCATAGCCGGTAACGTTAAACCGTCATCACCGCTGTATACTGCAAAGTCGTCCGCTGTTTTTTCAATGATCTCTGTCATTGTTAACACATCGCCGCCTGCATCTTTAATCGCAACAATGTTTTCTATTTCTGATAAACGAACAACTGTATCAACGGAGATTTGTACAATAGATCGTCCTGGAACATTATATAGCATAACCGGAAGCGGAGTGCTTTCAGCAATCGTTTTAAAGTGCTGATACATCCCCTCTTGACTCGGTTTGTTATAATACGGTGCTACTAGCATTACTGCATCAACACCAACTTCTGTTGCCTTTTTAGTTAAGTCAACAGAAGCATGCGTATTATTGCTACCAGTTCCAGCGATTACGGGCACCCTTTTATCGACAACAGATACGACATGGTGATATAACGCTACTTTTTCTTCTGAAGTTAATGTAGGAGATTCACCTGTCGTTCCTCCTACCACGATTGCTGTTGTACCGTTATCAATTAAATAATTTACCAATTTCGTTGTCTTTGCAAAATCGATATTCCCGTTTTTATCAAACGGTGTTACCATCGCGGTTGCAATTGTCCCAAAATCTATCATGGTCTCACTCCTTATTGTTCCAGTTGCTTTTCTTTTGAAAGCTCAAACGCACTATGTAATGCATTTACAGCTTCCACTAAATCGGTTTCTTTTACAAGAACCCAAATTGTTGTATGACTATCTGCTGATTGCAGAATTTGAATACCTTTTTCCGCTAAAGCTGTAACGATTTTCGCAGTAACCCCCGGGATACCTGCCATTCCAGCTCCAACGATAGATACTTTTGCACAATGCTCTGTCACAATTGGCTCATAGCCAAGTTGTTTCAATACTTCGACAGCACGAGCTGATACATTATCATTTACAGTATAAGCTACGCCAGTCGGAGAAATGTTAATTAAGTCAACACTGATGCCTTCGTTTGCCATTTCTTTAAACACATGCTGTTGTATATCATATGCCGTTTCTTTTGCATGCACTTTAATTTGCGTTACGTTTGATACATGAGCGATGCCTGTAACTGGACGTTCTTCGACATCCTGCCCTTTCGTTGCACCATCGTATGCTGCAATAAGTGTACCTTCGCTATCAGAATACGTAGAACGTACACGAAGCGGTACTTTTGCATGCATCGCAATTTCAACCGCACGTGGATGAACGACTTTTGCACCTTGATAAGCCATGTTACAAATTTCGTTATACGTTACCGTTTGAAGATGACGTGCATCTTTGACAATACGAGGATCCGCAGTCATAACGCCTTCTACATCTGTGAAGATATCGATATATTCAGCATGAAGCGCAACACCTAATGCTGAGGCTGAAGTATCACTACCTCCGCGTCCAAGTGTTGTCGTATCACCCTTTTTCGTTTGCCCTTGGAATCCTGTAACGACGATTATATCTACATTTTCTAACTCTTCATGTATACGATCGCAATTCATTTCAATAATCTTTGCATTCGTAAAGTCATCATTCGTTACAAAACCAGCTTGTGCACCATTTAATGCTGCTGCTTTTATGCCGTTCTCATTCAACATATTAGAGAAAACGATTGCTGAGATCAACTCTCCGCATGATAATAATAAATCTTGCTCACGTTTAGAAATAGTAGATTCCTCTTGATTTACAAGACTTAATAACGTATCTGTTGCATATGGTTCACCTTTACGGCCCATAGCAGATACGACAATAACTACTTTATAACCCGCATCTAGCGATTTTTTTATATGATGAAGCGCATGCTTACGTCCATTTTCATCACGTACTGATGTGCCACCAAATTTTTGAACAATAATTTTCATATTTTGCACCTTCTCTTAGCCGTTTACACTAATTGTAATTTTACTAAACGCTCTGCAATTTGAACTGAATTCCATGCAGCGCCTTTTAATAAGTTATCAGATACGACCCAAAGATGGAATCCTTTATCGTTATTTAAATCTTTACGGATTCTTCCAACGAATACTTCGTTTTTACCTACTGCAGTAGCTGGCATTGGATATAACTGCTCTTCTGGGTTATCTTGCAGAACAATCCCTTCCGCATTTGCAAGTAAGCTCTTTAATTCTTCTACTGTTACGCCGTCTTTTTCTACTTCGATGTAAACAGACTCAGAGTGTCCTGATACAACTGGTAAACGTACACATGTTGCCGCTACTTCTAATTCAGGCATATGCATAATTTTTTTCGTTTCATTAATCATTTTCATTTCTTCAAACGTAAATCCATTATCTTGGAACTTATCAATCTGTGGAATCGCATTAAAAGCAATTTGGAAATGTTTCTTATCACCTGATACAGGTAATACATTCGCCTTAACTTCTTCGCCATTTAAGATTGCTTGTGATTGTTCATGAAGTTCTTCAATCGCTGCCGCACCAGCACCTGATACAGCTTGATATGTGGAAACGATTACTCGTTTTAAACCATATTGCTGACGAATCGGCTCAAGAGCGACTACCATTTGAATTGTAGAACAGTTTGGATTTGCAATAATTCCATTATGCTCTTTTAAATCGTTTTCATTTACTTCAGGTACAACAAGTGGCACGTTTTCTGTCATACGGAATGCACTTGTATTATCAACAACAATCGCACCGCGTTTTGCTGCTTCTGGCGCTAATTGTTTCGATACAGATCCACCAGCACTAAATAGTGCGATATCTACTCCTTCAAAACTTTCAGGAGTTGCCTCTTGAACTGTAAATTCTTCGCCTTTAAATACAAGTTTCTTACCTGCAGATCGTTTAGATGAAAGTAACGTTAACTTCCCGATTGGAAATTCTCGTTTCTCTAAAGTATTTAACATTTGTTCACCAACTGCGCCGGTTGCTCCAACTACAGCGACATGAAAAGTTTTTTGCTTTTCCATCACTATGCCCCTTTCTAGATACCAATCCTTCTATAACTTAGAATCAGAAGGAGTATACAATACCCCTTCTAATCTTAATAACGTTAATTTTATCATATTCTACAGTAAGAATGATGGTTTCATCAAAAATTGTCCGTTTTTTTTCGTTTTTTAATTCATATATCTGAATTTTTCTACGACAACCGGTTGCAATTGCTTTCCTTGCAATGCTTCTAATACTGTATCTTCCAATAACTCCATACGAGCTACCATTGAATTCGGTTTTTTCTCTGGTGCGTCTTGGCCGAATGGGACGAAGTAGATATTTTTTGTAGCCATTAGGCGCATGAGGTTTACGCCATTTAACCCCAATGCATCATTCGTCGAAACCGCCAATACGACAGGCCTGCCATTTCTCAGCGTCGCTTTTGCTGCCATTAGTACTGGAGAATCTGTCATTGCATTTGCAAATTTACTCATAGAATTCCCTGTTAAAGGAGCGATTACCATGCAGTCTAATGGAATCTTAGGTCCTAGCGGTTCTGCGCCAACGATTGAATTAACAGCTTTAAATCCTGTTATTTCTTCAATCTTCTTAATCCATTCTGCTCCTTCTCCAAATCTAGTATTTGTTGATTGAACAGTATAAGAAACAACAGGGCGCACTTCTGCTCCCTCAACAATTAATTTTTCTAAATGAGGCATCACTTCCTCATACGTACAATGTGAACCTGTAAATCCGAAACCAATTCGTTTCCCCTTCAAACTCATTTCTTTTCCTCCTCCTTTGCGTTTACATCTGCTGTTAATAACTGAGAAAGAACGTTTGCTAAAATTTGTCCAGCCGTTTTTGGAGCAACAATACCTGGCAATCCAGGTGCTAGCAACGCTTTGACTCCTCTTTTTTCCGCATATCTAAAATCGGTACCCCCTGGTTTAGAAGCTAAATCGATTACTAACGTATGAGCTGGCATTTTCGAAATAACATTCGCTGTTACAACGAGATGCGGAATGGTGTTAATCACAATATCGATATTCCCTACTTCTTTCTCAATATCTTGCATATGAAAAGGAGAAAACATCATTTCTGTAATACGTGCAATATGTTCAGACCGTCTTGCTCCAACTTTGACATGGGCTCCTAATGATTGAAATGCTCTGGCAACACTCATCCCTGTTCTACCAAATCCTAAAACCATTACATTAGACCCATGAATTGTATAGTCGGTATGTTGAATTACCATCATTAATGTACCTTCTACAGTTGGAATAGAATTGTAGATTGCCACATCATCACGATCAAATAATTTAACAAGTTTTCGATTTGTAGTAGATACAAGATTTTCCAAGTAAGGCGTACCAATACCTGAATATATAGTAAAGTGTTCTGGTGTATTTTCAATTTTTTCTTTCGTAATAGAAACTTTTTCGTTTGAAAAAATAGTATCTACTTCTCCCTTGGCATTTGTACCTGCAACTGGCAAAATAATTGCATCTACAGAAGTGAAATCTAAATTTTGTATACTTTCTTTTGCTGCCCCCGTGAAGCCATGATCTAACTGATCAAACCCTATCAATGAAAGTTTCGCATCCAATTCAACTAGCTTGCGAATTACTTCTAGCTGCCTTGCATCTCCTCCTATGACAGCAATATGCATCTCAGTCAACATTCCCTAATTCACCTTCTTTTTCTGTCGTTTATAAGAAAAGTGCCTACTTTTTCTTTTTCCTCCACATCATATGTAATGTACGAGTTTTAGGTGATTGAAAATCAAAACGCACATATGATTTATCAGCTTTCTATGTAGATACAAAAAAAGATGACCAAAATGGCCATCTTTCACTTCGAATGTGAATGATTTGTAATATCACAAAGGATTATATCACGTCCCACTTTCTTAATTTGACTCCACGCTACCCTTACTTCTTGCGGTTCTTTTTTAAAACCTCCCCATTTCCCAGCAGGTATTATAAGTGTTTGTATTTTTCCATCTCTCTCATTAATCTCTAAATCCACATAACCTAAAACTCCCATTTTTTCTGCGCTTTCCAAATTTACAATTTCCTTACCACTTAATTCACTTAATCGCATACACTCTCCCCCTCCCAAATTTTCCATGTGAATTATCTATAATTAGTACCTATTCTGTACGTATAAAAAAAATAACCATATCTCACTTAAAAAGGGATACGGTTATTTTCGAATACATCAAAAAAATCAATTATAGTTTTATTCCTTTTGGAAGTTTTCCATCTGGACTAATAAGTGCCGCAGAGAATTCATCTGTAAACATGTTGCGAATCAATTCGTCTACATTTTCTTTCGTTACGGTGTTTACACTTTCAATAATTTCATCAAGTGAACGATGTTTACGAAGAAGCAATTCATTTTTACCATTGCGGCTCATACGGCTATTCGTACTTTCTAAACTTAACATTAAATTTCCTTTTAATTGCTCTTTACTATTCACAAGCTCTTTTTCTGTAATACCTGTATTTTTTAATGTCTCTAACGTTTCTTGCATTGTATCATACAATGTATCTAATTGTTGGCTACCTGTTCCACCATACAATGTCAACATACCTGTATCTTCATAAGAAGAGTGATAAGAAAATACTGAGTAAGCTAACCCACGTTGCTCACGTACTTCTTGGAATAAACGGCTACTCATACTACCGCCTAAAATATTATTTAATACAATTAAGTTATAAATATCTTCGTGTCCCATTTGTAAGCCTTTATATCCTAGACATAAATGAGCTTGTTCTGTTTCCTTTTTACGTGATACCTTATTAAAATGGAAAATTGGGCTATGTACTTGTTCACGGTTTGTTGTTCCTTCATAACTACCGAAATATTGCTCTACAGTTTGTAGAAATGCTTCATCAATATTTCCTGCAATTGATACAACAACATTTTCAGGTGTGTAATGATCTTTAATATATTGACGTAACGTATCACCTGTAAATGTTTCAAGCGTTTCTTCTGTTCCTAAAATAGGATAGCCAAGTGGATGCGTTTCATATGTCGCTTTCGTTAACATATCATGCACAATATCATCTGGAGCATCTTCGTACATTTTGATTTCTTCACATACGACATTCTTCTCTTTTTTCAGTTCTTCCTCATCAAATGTTGAATTAAAGAACATATCTGCTAAAACATCTAAAGCATATTTAGCATGCTCATCTAACACCTTTGCATAGTAACATGTATATTCTTTCGAAGTAAAGGCATTCACTTGACCACCAATGCTATCAAATGATTCTGCAATTTCGCGTGCGCTACGTGTTTCTGTCCCTTTAAAGAACATATGCTCTAAAAAGTGTGAAATCCCGTTATTTTTTTCATTCTCATTTCTTGATCCTGCATGGATCCAAATACCAATTGCAACCGATCTTACTGTTGGTATATTCTCCATAACAATTCTTACACCATTTTTACAAGTATATTTTTTAATCAAAAACTTTCCTCCTACTGCCAGTTTCTCTAAATAAACGCTATTATTTAATGATAACAAGTTTAAGGATGAATGTCATGCAAATGTATTTAATCCACACGTTTTTCATCCAGTAATTCTGTTATATTCCCCACTCTATATCCTTGTTCCTTTAATTTTGTAATCATTGTATCTAATGCTTCCGCTGTAGACGAAGTAGGGTGCATTAATACAATGGCACCTGGATGTATTTTTCTCATTACTCTCTGCAATAGAACGTCTGGATCTGGTCGCTTCCAATCAATTGTATCTACAGTCCACATAATCGTTCCCATTTGGAAATCATCTGCAATTTTTACAACTTCATCCCGAAAACTTCCACTCGGTGGGGCAAACCATCTCACTTTTTGATTCGTAGCAGCTTCTATCATTCGATTTGTTTTTTGTAACTGATCTCGGATTTCGTCTGACGATAACGTTTTCATATTAGGGTGTGTGTAAGAATGGTTTCCGACTTCTTGATTTGCATCAACAATCATTTTTGCAAATCGTAAATTTTCTTTCACCCAACGTCCTTCTAAGAAGAAAGTCGCCTTCACATCATGTTTTTTCAATATTTCTAGTATGCGAGGTAAATACTCATTTCCCCATGCCACATTTATTGTTAATCCCACCATTTTTTTATTTGGATGTCCTCGATAAATTGGGGCTGGTGATAAATCTTCTAAGTGGACACTCGGTGACACTTCCTTGAATTCAAGATGTTTTTGATCAAATCCCTTGAGCTTTTTCATATTATTATACGACGCTTCTATATCTACTTGTCTTCCATTATATCCAGGTGTCGCTTTCCAAATCTTATCGATCATCGCGTTTTGAGGAGCAATCTCATACTGTTTTGCTTGTTTTTGAATTTCTTCATACAAATTATCCTGCGCCAAAACAGAACTAGAGCCTACACCGACATATAAAAAAAATATACATATGTATGCCATTATACGAACTTTCATATAAACCCTCCCATTAACTATATAAAAAAACATTTTCTTCTTATCTTTGTTAATTTGAGCGTTATATTGAAAACTATACCTATACTGACATAAAAATATGTGTAAATCATGTTTTTTACATAACAAAAAAAGCCAGCTAAACTGGCTTTTACTTATTGCTGCTCTTGTTTGTTTTCTTCTTTAGCAGCTTCTTTTTCTTGCTCTTCTTTTAGCAATACTTTTCTAGATAGGTTCACGCGGCCTTGTTTGTCAATCTCGATAACTTTAACAGGAATTACGTCACCGATCTTCACAACATCTTCTACTTTACCTACACGCTCAAGTGCAAGTTCAGAAATGTGAACTAATCCATCTTTACCACTGAATAATTCAACGAAAGCACCGAATTTTTCGATACGTTTTACTTTTCCTTCGTAGATTTCATCTACTTGTACTTCGCGAACGATATCTTCGATAATTTTCTTAGCTTTGTCGTTCATTTCTTGGTCTATTGATGAAATGAATACTGTACCATCTTGCTCGATATCAATTTTAACACCAGTTTCTTCAATAATTTTATTGATTTGTTTACCGCTTGGTCCAATAACGTCACGGATTTTATCTGGGTTAATTGTCATTGTAATAATCTTTGGAGCGTAAGCTGACAATTCAGTACGTGGTTCTGCAATTACAGATAACATATGATCTAGAATGTGCATACGACCAACTTTCGCTTGTTGTAGTGCTTCTTCTAAAATCTCACGAGATAAACCATCGATTTTAATGTCCATTTGCAGTGCAGTTACACCTTGTGCTGTACCTGCTACTTTAAAGTCCATATCACCTAAATGGTCTTCCATACCTTGAATATCAGTTAAAATTGTGTAATGCTCACCAGATTTAACTAACCCCATAGCAATACCTGCAACTGGAGCTTTAAGTGGAACACCAGCATCCATCATCGCTAAAGTACTACCACAAATACTTGCTTGTGAAGTAGAACCATTTGACTCTAACACTTCAGATACAAGACGTACTGTGTATGGGAAATCTTTTTCAGATGGAATTACAGGCTCAAGTGCGCGCTCTCCTAATGCACCGTGACCGATTTCACGACGACCTGGTCCACGCATTGGTCTTGTTTCACCAACACTAAACGATGGGAAGTTGTAATGGTGCATAAAACGTTTTGATTCTTCTACACCAAGACCATCTAAAATTTGCACATCGCCTAATGCACCTAATGTGCAAATACTTAATGCTTGTGTTTGTCCACGTGTGAATAAACCAGAACCGTGTGTACGAGATAAAATACCAACTTCTGATGCTAAAGGACGGATTTCGTCACCTTTACGGCCATCCGGGCGGATTTTTTCAACTGTAATAAGACGACGTACTTCTTCTTTTACAATTTTATATAATATCTCATTTACTTGTCCTAATGTATCAGCATCCGCTTCCTGAGCTTCGTAATGCTCAATTACACGTTTTTTCACTTCGTTAATTGCATCTTCACGTGCATGCTTTTCATGTACTTGAATTGCTGAATGCATATCTTTCTCAGCCATCTCACGTACAGCTTGATTAAGATCAGCGTCAACTTCATAAAGTTTTACTTCTGATTTCTCTTTACCTACCGCTTGTACAATCTCTTCTTGGAATGCGATTAGACGTTTAATCTCATCATGACCAAACATAATTGCTTCTAACATTGTTTCTTCAGGTACTTGATCTGCTCCTGCTTCAACCATGTTAATTGCATCTTTCGTACCAGCTACAACTAAGTGGATATCACTTTGTTCTTGCTGTTCTACTGTTGGGTTAATAACGAACTCGCCATTAATACGACCAACTGTTGCACCAGCGATTGGGCCTTCAAATGGAATATCTGAAACCGATAATGCTAATGAAGAACCAAGCATAGCCGCCATTTCAGAAGAACAATCTTGATCCACACTCATTACGATGCTGACAACTTGTACTTCATTACGGAAACCATCTGCGAATAGTGGGCGAATTGGACGGTCGATTAAACGACTTGCCAAAATTGCTTTTTCACTTGGACGACCTTCACGTTTAATAAAACCGCCTGGAATTTTTCCGACTGCATATAAACGCTCTTCATAGTTTACTGTAAGTGGGAAGAAATCTACATTTTTAGCCTCTTTTGATGCAGTTGCTGTAGATAGAACCGCTGTATCGCCATATCTTACTAATACTGCTCCGTTCGCTTGTTTTGCAAGCTGACCAGTTTCAACTGTTAGCTGGCGACCAGCTAAATCTATCGAGAAGACTTGCTTTTCTTGACTCATTTAAGTACCCCTCTCAATTTAAAGTATTCAATTCTTCTATGTAAATGGATAGTATATCACAATATTCTACCTCTAGTATTGCCGAAAATTAAGTAAGCTATAAAGCGTAGAAGATATATTTTTACCTAACAAAAAAGCGGGAATATTCCCGCTTCTTTGACTATCGACGTAAGCCAAGCTTTGTGATTAATTCACGGTAACGTGTGATATCGCTATTACGAAGGTAAGTTAGTAAGTTACGACGTTTACCAACCATCTTTAATAGACCACGACGTGAATGATGATCTTTCTTGTGAGTACGTAAGTGCTCGTTTAGAGTGTTAATTTGCTCCGTTAGGACAGCAATTTGAACCTCTGGAGAACCAGTATCAGTCTCATGAGTTCTAAATTGTGCAATGATTTCATTTTTACGTTCTTGTGTTAAAGCCATCCTATTTCACCTCCTATTAATTAAACCCCCAATTACCTAGCAAGCGTCGGTGAGTCGCAATGCCAAGCAATGGTTGTCATAAAGTACATAACATAGAATACTACTTTTCATTTGAAAAAGCAAGTATATTCTTTTCGCTCGCAAAATATTCTTGTGCTGTTTTCTTATCTTTTGCGATCTGTTCAACTAACTCGTCAATGCCATTGAATTTCTTCTCTTCTCTTATACGCATATGCCACTCAACTGTAACACTTTGATCATATATGTCTTTGTTAAATTCAAATAAATGCACTTCAATAGATAATTGACGCTCATTTTCTTTAAACGTTGGCTTATATCCAATATTACATACACCATCGTACCATGCATCGTGAACTTTTAATCTCACTGCATAAACACCTACAGGTGGCAATAAATACTCATCACTTAAACCTACATTAGCGGTTGGAAAACCAATTTGTCGTCCACGTTTATCACCGTGTACAACCGTTCCTCCTACTGTATAGGCTCTACCTAAAATAGATGGAATTTGTTCCATTTCGCCATTTCGAATTAACTTTCGTAATGCTGTAGAACTTACTTTCTCTTCTTGAAATTCAACTTTTTCAATCACAGTCTGTGTAAACTCCCCTCTTGCATGAAATGGTAAAGTCTCCATCTTCCCTTTTCCTAAACGTCCATATGAATAATCAAACCCAGCTACAACATGCTTTACATTTAAACCGATAATATAATCATCTACAAATTGTTGTGGTAATAATCCTGCAAATGATTCATCAAATTTAATAACATATAATATATCGATTCCTAAGTTTTCTACTATTTTTTCTTTATCACGCATTGGTGTAATGTACTCCACATGCGCTTCTTTTTTTCCTAAAATAACAGATGGATGAGGATGAAATGTCATAACTGCACTTTTATATCCGCGTTCATCCGCTATTTGCTTTGCCGTTCGAATCACACGTTGATGCCCTAAATGAATGCCATCAAAAAACCCTAATGCCATTACAGTAGGTGGTAATTCTAATTTATTTTGTTCATGTGGATGAGTTAAATGAATAAGTTTCACGCTTGAATTCACCTTTTTCTGTAATAATCCTTCCAATAATTCATTATAGCTTTAGTTCTTGATTATTCACAAGTACTTTCATCGGCTTTAGCATACCAGGACGTTTCGGATGGTGCTCATAAATTGCTAAGCAACGCTCATTTTTATCAAATACTGTTATAAATGGTGCTGTTATTTCTAATTCATTCTTTAAAAACATGCCATTTTTTATTTTCTCTGCTTGCCCTTCATCTACAACCATTTTTGGGAACTTACTTAATGCTTCATCAATGGAAATGAAGATAGACTCTACTGTTCCATTTTGCATGTTTTCTTCAATTTCTTCAAATGATATGCAATCTTCTAATAAAAATTCACCAGATGCTGTTCTTACAAGGTGAGACATATGTGATGGAAAACCTAACTTTTCACCAATCATTACTGCAAGTGTTCTTACATATGTCCCTTTACTACACGTTACACGGAAACTGAATGAAATATTTTCCCCTTCAAAAACTTCACGGTCATCAAGTAGTACAAATTCATGAATTGTAATTGTACGAACTGGACGTTCAACTTCTTGTCCCGCTCTTGCATATTCATATAATTTTTTTCCGTTAACTTTTACAGCTGAAAACATAGGGGGCATTTGTTCAATTGTACCGGTTAATTCTGCAAGAGCTCCTTCTACTTCCTTACGAGTAATAACACGGTCTACATTTTTTGTTTCCACAACTTCCCCTGAAGCATCTTCAGTTGTTGTCGAAAATCCTAATGTCACTTCCCCTTCGTATGTTTTCGTTTCGCTTGTTAAAAATTGTGCGATTTTAGTTGCTCTTCCAACACAAATCGGTAATACTCCCGTTACATCTGGATCCAACGTTCCAGTATGACCAATTCTTTTCTCTCGTAATATTTTTCTTAATTTAAATACACAATCATGTGATGTCATGCCTTTTGGCTTATGTAATAGTACTACACCTTCCATATATGTTCACCTCATCATAATTCTTTCATAATAAATATCCAAAACTTATTTTACATTGAAAAAATGGATAGACAAATGTCTATCCATTATTCTTCACGTTTACCGTCTTTATTAATTTCATGTAAAAGTGTATCAATTCGATGACCATATCCGATAGACTCATCAAATTCAAAGGAAATTTCTGGTGTTTTACGAAGGCGAATACGTTGGCCAATTTCTGAACGAATGAAGCCTTTTGCCTTCGCTAAACCTTTTAATGTACTTTCTTTCTGCTCATCGTCACCTAAAACAGAAATATATACTTTAGCAATTTGTAAATCTCCACTCACTTGTACATCTGTTACTGTAACAAATCCGACACGTGGGTCTTTAATTTTACGACTGATGATGTCGCCTAATTCTTTTTTCATTTGCTCGCCTACACGGTTTGCACGTAATTTCATAACTCTTCACCTCATTCAATACCATTCCAATTGTGTTATCGTACGTTCAATTTCAGGAAATGAATCGATGTACTCAAGTACACGATTCATTTCTTTTTCACAGATAACACGATTTGAGGATACGGAAACAATCGCAATTTCTGTACGTTGCCATACATCTTGATGCCCTACTTCTGAAACAGCTACGTTATAACGCTGCTTCACACGAGTCAGCACCCGTTGCAAAATTGCTCGTTTCTCTTTTAAAGAATGCACATCGTAAATCATACACTCGAATGAGAGTGAAGCGATAATCATCGCTTCACTTCTTCCATAATGTACGCTTCAATAATGTCCCCTTCTTTAAGATCGTTGTATTTCTCAATTGTAATACCACACTCATAGTTTTGAGCAACTTCTTTTACATCGTCTTTGAAACGTTTTAACGTATCAAGTTGACCTTCATAGATTACCACGCCATCACGAATAATACGCACGCCGCTATCACGTGTAATTTTACCGTCTGTTACGTAACAACCTGCGATTGTTCCAACTTTCGTTACTTTAAACGTTTGACGAACTTCTGCTTGGCCGATTACTTTTTCTTCGAATTCTGGATCAAGCATACCTTGCATAGCTGCTTCAATCTCTTCGATTACTTTATAGATAATACGGTGTAAACGAATATCAACGTTCTCTAATTCAGCTGTACGCTTCGCATTTACATCTGGACGTACGTTAAATCCAATTACAATTGCATTAGATGCAGAAGCTAAAATAATATCAGATTCTGTAATCGCACCTACACCAGTGTGAATGATTTTTACTTTTACGCCTTCAACATCGATTTTACGAAGTGATGCAGCCATCGCTTCAACAGAACCTTGTACGTCTGCTTTTACGATTAAGTTGATTTCTTTTACATCGCCCTCTTGGATTTGTTGGAATAAATCTTCAAGGCTTAATTTAGATTTCTCACCACGTTGTGCAACTAACGCTTCTTGTGCACGTGATTCACCAATTTGACGTGCTTTCTTCTCATCAGCGAATGCCATGAAACGATCTCCAGCTTGTGGTACTTCATTTAAACCTGTAATTTCAACAGGAGTTGATGGGCCAGCAACTTTTACACGACGACCAATATCACTTACCATTGCACGAACACGTCCGAATGATGTTCCAACAACGATTGGATCTCCAACTCGAAGCGTACCGTTTTGAACAAGTAATGTTGCGATAGTTCCTTTACCTTTATCAAGCTGCGCTTCAATTACAGTACCAGTTGCATAGCGATTTGGATTTGCTTTATATTCTTCTACTTCACTTACAAGAAGAATCATTTCTAGCAAGTTGTCAATTCCTTCGCCTTGAATTGCAGAAATTGGTACGAAAATTGTGTCTCCGCCCCATGCTTCTGGAACTAATTCATATTCTGTTAATTCTTGCATTACGCGATCTGGATTTGCTGCTGGTTTATCCATTTTATTCACAGCAACAATAATTGGTACTCCTGCAGCTTTCGCATGGTTAATCGCTTCAACTGTTTGTGGCATAACACCGTCATCAGCTGCAACAACAAGGATTGTAATATCCGTTACTTGCGCACCACGAGCACGCATTGTTGTAAATGCTGCGTGACCAGGTGTATCTAAGAATGTAATTTTCTTATCGTTTACTTCAACTTGGTATGCACCAATATGCTGAGTAATTCCACCCGCTTCGCCAGCAGTTACTTTTGAGTTACGAATAGAGTCAAGTAATGTTGTTTTACCATGGTCAACGTGTCCCATAATTGTAACAACAGCTGGACGCTCTTTTAAGTTTTCTTCATCATCTTGTTCATCGATGAATGTTTCAAACTCAGTTTCGCTTATAATTACTTCTTCTTCTACTTCAATACCGTAATCAGTAGCAATTAACTCAATTGTATCTTTGTCTAAGTCTTGGTTAATTGTTGCCATAATTCCTAGCATGAAGAGCTTCTTAATAATTTCAGATGGCTCTTTGCTTAACTTTTTAGCAAGTTCTCCTACCGTAAGGCTTCCAGAGAAAGTAATTTTATCTGGTGTTTCTACAACTTGTGTTTGTTGTCTTCCAGCAAAGTTTTCTTGACGCTTGTCTTCGTTACCTTTGCCTTTTTTCTTTTTCTTATTACTGTTCTTTTTACTACGAACAACTTTTTCTTCTACTTCAAACTCATCTGCAACAGAAGGTTTTTCTGTTTGGTATTCATTATCTAATTTGTTTACTACTTCATCGTCTAACATTGTCATATGATTCGAAACCTCGATATTCATTTCTTTTAGTTTTGTCATAAGATCTTTACTTGAGATATTATGTTGTTTTGCATATTCATGCACTCGAATTTTACTCATACCTTCACCCCCGGTAATTTGTATCGAGCATGCTACGCAGCTTTTTCGCAAAGCCTTCATCTAACACAGCTACAACGACTCGCTCATCTCTCCCAATCGCATGCCCTAATTGTTGTCGGTTTTCGACCTTTCTCATTGGTACGTTGTAGTACGTAGTTTTATCCGTCATGCGTTTTGTTGTATTCACTGACGCATCTTCAGATAATAATACAAGTTTTGCCTTGCCACTTCGTACTTCTTTTAAAACGAGTTCTTCACCCGAAATAATTTTTCGAGCCCGGTTTGCTAGTCCTAAAAACGATTTCCAATCGGACACTTATTTCGACTCCTTCTCAACAAGCTCAAGAAGCTCTTCGTATAGAGAACTGTCGATTTTCGCTTTTAGATGATGTTCCAAAACATTTTTCTTTTGGGCTTGAAGAATGCTTTCTTTGTCCTTTGATAGGTAAGCACCTCGTCCTGATTTTTTTCCAGTTAAATCAATGGACACTTCTCCCTCTTTGGAACGAACAATGCGAACGAGCTCTCGTTTTGATTTCATTTCTTGCGTTGCAACACATTTTCGTAACGGAACTTTTCGATTGCTCATACTCATCACCTCTATTCGATTTCGTCTTCAACTGAATCGAATCCGAATGCGATTACGCTATCTTCTTCTGTTACAATACCAAGTTGTTTCGCATCAGACTCACTCTTAATGTCAATCTTCCAGCCTGTTAATTTAGCTGCAAGACGTGCGTTTTGTCCACGCTTACCGATAGCTAATGATAGCTGGTGATCTGGAACAACAACAGTTGTTGCTTTTTCTTCTTCATCTACAAGTACTTTAACAACTTGTGATGGGCTTAAAGCATTTGCAACATATTCAACTGGATCATTTGACCAGCGAACGATGTCAATTTTTTCACCTTTTAATTCATCTACAATACGTTGTACACGTTGTCCTTTTGGTCCTACACAAGAGCCAACTGGATCAACGTCAACGTTCTCTGCGTATACAGAGATTTTAGAACGATCGCCAGCTTCACGTGCTACAGAACGAATGTCAACAGTTCCATCATAGATTTCAGGAACTTCCATTTCGAATAAACGTTTTAAAAGACCAGGATGTGTACGTGATACGTAAATTTGTGGTCCTTTTGTTGTTTTCTCTACTTTCGTAATGAATACGCGAATGCGATCATGTGGTTTGTATTGCTCGTTTGGCATTTGCTCACTTACAGGTAATAAAGCTTCTACTTTCCCTAAGCTTACATAGATAAAACGAGCATCTTGGCGTTGTACAATACCAACCATAATATCTTCTTCACGGTCACTAAACTCAGAGTAAATAACACCACGCTCTGCTTCACGCACTCGTTGCGTTACAACTTGTTTTGCAGTCTGTGCTGCAATGCGCCCGAAATCTTTTGGTGTTACTTCAATTTCTAGTACGTCACCATCTTGATAGTTTGGATTAATTTGTCTTGCTTCTTCAACAGAAATTTCAAGACGTGGATCAAACACATTATCAACAACGTCTTTACGTGCTAAAACTTGAATTGTTCCCACTTCTGGGTTAAAGCTCACACGAACATTTTGTGCTTGGTTAAAATTGCGTTTATAAGCAGAGATTAATGCTGCTTCAATCGCATCAATAATAATATCTTTACTAATTCCTTTTTCTGACTCTAATACGAGCAAGGCATCTAACAACTCAGTGCTCATGAAGATCCCCCTTCTAACTAAAACGTAACAGCAAGTCGCGCATTTGCAACTTTATCCATTGGAATTTGGATTTCTTTTTTACGTGTTTTAATTGTTAATAATAGTGTAATTGTAGTACCGTCGTAGGAAAGTAGCTTTCCTTCAAACATTTTTTCACCATCAATCGGCTCATATGTTTTAATTGCCACTTGTTTTCCTACCGCTTGCTGGAAGTCTTTCTCTTTCTTTAATGGGCGTTCTGCTCCAGGAGATGATACATCCAAAAAGTAAAGATGAGGAATTGGATCCTCTTTATCTAAAGCTTCGCTTAAACGTTCACTTACCGCACCGCATTCTTCAATGTCGACTCCCTTTTCAGAATCGATGAATACGCGTAAGAACCAGTCTTGTCCTTCTTTCACATACTCTACATCTACAAGTTCAAGATTTAACTCTTCAACGATTGGCTGCGCAAATGCTTCTACAACTTCTGTGACTTTCTTATCCATAAACAGCCTCCTTCCTGCCGCCATGTACCATCTACAAGAAAAGACTCCGTTCATAAAAACGGTCTATCTTATTCTTTCTCGTTAGCTAACAAAAGCCCCTGCCGTTAAGCAGGGAATATCTGTCTTAGTATTACCAAATTTAAGAAGTAAAACTTGTAACAAAATATGTATATACGACAGAAATTTCTTACCTTTCTACATCAATAAAACGTAGATAGTAACACGAAAGAGTGGGTTTCCCCACTCTTTTTTTCACACAATATACATGACATGGTTATCTCGGTTAATAGTATACCATAGCAAATGCTGATTTGCAAAGACTTTTCCTACCTGCTAGAACAGTGATAATTGGTTTTGATCAGGTAGATCGCCTAAGCAACCTTGACTATCTAAATACTCAATAATCGTTTTAGAAACCTTACTGCGCTGCTGTAAATCTTCTTTTGATAAGAAATCTCCATTTTTACGAGCTTCTACAATACTTAAAGCTGCGTTTGTACCAAGTCCAGGTACTGCATTAAATGGAGGAATTAAAGTATCCCCATCAATAATGAAATCAGTTGCATGTGAGCGGTATAAATCAACCTTTTGGAATGAGTATCCACGCTCACACATTTCAAGTGTCATTTCTAGTACCGTTAATAAACTCTTCTCTTTTGGCGCTGCATCCAATCCTTTTTGCGCAATTTCATCAATTTTTGCACGTATGGATGCTGAACCTTTCGCCATCGCCTCTACATCAAAGTCATCTGCACGAACTGTAAAGTATGCCGCATAGAATAAAAGCGCGAAATGTACTTTAAAGTATGCGATACGAACCGCCATAAGTACGTAAGCAGCCGCATGGGCTTTAGGGAACATATATTTTATCTTCTTACATGAATCAATATACCAACCTGGTACATTATTATTTTTCATGTCCTCTTCCCATTCTTCCGGTACACCTTTACCTTTACGAACCGACTCCATGATTTTGAAGGCTAATGATGGATCTAAACCTTGATAAATTAAATATACCATGATGTCATCACGACAACCGATAACTTCACTCAGCGTACATGTACCGTTATAAATTAACTCGTTTGCATTACCGAGCCATACGTCAGTACCATGCGATAGTCCAGAAATTTGGACTAGCTCTGAGAACGTCGTTGGTTTTGTCTCTTCTAACATCTGTCTTACGAATTTCGTACCGAATTCCGGTATACCAAGTGTACCTGTTTTACAGTTAATCTGTTCTTCCGTTACCCCTAAAGATTCTGGACCAGAGAAAATTTTCATTACTTCTGGATCGTCTGTTGGGATTGTTTTCGGATCAATACCACTTAAATCTTGTAGCATACGAATAACAGTCGGATCATCGTGTCCTAGTATATCGAGTTTCAATAAATTATCATGAATCGAGTGGAAGTCAAAGTGTGTTGTTCTCCACTCAGCCCCAATTGAATCCGCAGGAAACTGTATTGGTGAAAAATCAAAGATATCCATGTAATCAGGCACAACAATAATACCACCTGGATGCTGTCCAGTTGTACGCTTTACTCCGGTACATCCTGCAACTAACCGATCAATCTCTGCATTTCGAATCGTTAAATTATGATCATTTGCATAACCTTTTACATACCCATAAGCTGTTTTTTCCGCAACCGTACCTATCGTTCCCGCACGGTATACATAATCTTCACCGAACAGTACTTTCGTATAGTTATGGGCACGTGGTTGGTATTCACCGGAGAAGTTTAAATCGATGTCGGGTACCTTATCTCCTTTAAATCCAAGGAACGTTTCGAACGGAATATCATGTCCATCTTTTACATAAGGAACGTTACATGCTGGACATTCTTTATCTGGTAAGTCAAAACCGGAACCTACCGAACCGTCATTAAAGAATTCAGATTGCTTACACTTTGGACATACATAATGTGGTGGTAATGGGTTTACTTCTGTAATTTCCATCATCGTTGCAACGAATGATGAGCCTACCGATCCACGCGAACCTACTAGATATCCATCTACTAGCGATTTTTTCACAAGCTTATGTGAAATTAAATAAATTACGGCGAATCCATGTCCGATAATACTTTTCAATTCTTTTTCCAAACGGGCTTCTACAATTCCCGGTAACTCTTCACCATAAATGCTGCGCGCCATTTTATAACTCATATCACGCGTTTCATCATCAGCACCTTCGATTTTCGGTGTATATAGATCGTCTTTTACTGGATGAACATCGCCAATTAATGATGCAATCTTTTGTGTATTCGTTACAACAATTTCTTTTGCTGTATCTTCACCTAAGAATGAAAAACATTCTAGCATTTCATCCGTTGTACGGAAATGTACAGGCGGTAATGAATGTCGATTTAAAGGATTTGCTCCCCCTTGTGAACTGACTAAAATTTTACGATACATCGCATCCTCTGGATCTAAATAATGCACGTTCCCTGTAGCAACAACTGGCTTATCTAACGTCTCACCTAGTTTTACTAAATTAGAAATAATTGTTTTTAATTGTCCTTCATCTCGAACCAGTTCACGTTCTACTAAATGACGTAACACTTCTGGAGGCATTACCTCAATATAGTCATAGAACTGTGCAATTTCTTCTACCTCTTCAGGAGCTTTTTGCATCATTGCCTCAAAAACTTCACCTTTATCACAAGCCGTCCCTACTAAAATGCCTTCACGGTATTTTTTCAATAGTGATCGCGGTACACGTGGTACACGGTAAAAATAATTCAGGTGGGAATATGAAACAAGTTTATATAAATTTTTCAATCCAACATCTGATGTGGCAATTAATGTCATATGACTTGGACGTCCACGCTTATACGCATCCCCTTGCCCCATACTATCATTCAATTGATTGTGATATTCATAACCTTTTTCAATAACATCTTTCAGCATTTTTACAAGTAAATACCCTGTCGCCTCTGTATCATAAATGGCACGGTGATGTTGAGTTAATTCAATATCAAGTTTTTTACACATCGTATTTAATCGATGATTTTTCATTTCCGGGAATAAAAACCTTGCAAGTTCTAACGTATCGATAACTGGATTTTTCGTTTTTTCTAGCCCAGCCTTTTTAAAGCCTACATTAATAAAGCCCATATCGAAGCTTGCGTTATGAGCAACAAGGGTATGGTCGCCCATCCATTCCTCAAACTTTTTAAACACTTCGTCCACTTCTGGTGCATCCGTTAACATATCATCTGTAATTCCTGTTAATTCAATAATTGTCGCAGATAATGGTTGATGCGGATTTGCGAAAGATTCAAACCGATCAATGATTTCGCCACCTTTTACTTTTACAGCCGCTAACTCAATAACTGTATCGTATACAGCTGATAAACCTGTCGTCTCAACGTCGAAAACAACATACGTTTCCTCTGCAAGTAAACGATGCGCTTCGTTATATGCTATTGGTACACCATCATTAACTAAATTCGCCTCTACACCATATATAACTTTAACCCCAGCCTTTTTACCCGCAGAATATGCTTCTGGGAAAGACTGAGCAACGGCATGGTCTGTAATCGCAATAGCCTCATGCCCCCATTTACCTGCTTGGGCAACAAGCCTAGAAACAGGAGTAACAGCATCCATTTGGCTCATCGGAGTGTGAAGGTGAAGCTCTACACGTTTTTCTCCTTCTGGCGCTTTATCTCTACGAGACGGTCCTGTTATTTCATTAATATCGTTTGCAATCATAACTAAATCACGCACGAAAGTATCGTTTTGAACAGAACCACGCGCTTTCACCCACATTCCTTTTTTCAAGGATTGCAACATTGGAATATCTTCTTTATCACGAGAAAACATTTTGATCATAATAGAATCCGTATAATCTGTTATTTTTAAAGTTAATAACGTACGTCCACTACGAAGCTCTTTTGTTTCTACATGGAAGACATATCCTTGAACCGTTTTTCTTCTCTCTTCATCTTGAATTTCTCGCATCGGTGTAACCTCTTCGTCTGGCTTAATAAGATACCCGAGTACGACCGGTCCTTCATGCACAATACTGCTTTCTTCAGCTTGTTTCTTCGCCATTTCTTCCATAGCTTGTATAACACGCTCGCGGTCTTCTTGCTGAGTTTGCTCACGAAACTTTTGCATTTCTTCTTCATTTTGCTTTATATGTGTGTCTAACTGAAAACGTGGGAATCCAAAAGCTTCGTATTGATCACCTACTGGTTTTGCAACGTTTTTCTTTAAAGCAGTAGATTCCAGCTCATTATTCACATTTAATATCAACTTCACGCCATTCACCTGCGGAAGTTGCTTCTTTAAGTATCCAAACATAGGTGAAAATGTAATTCGATCCGTACAAAGCGGCCAATATGCCTTCACTTCTTCTTCTGTAAATTGTTTATTCTCTGTTTCTAATGCAAATGTTGTTCTTGCAATATGAGAAAATGACTGCTTAAGCTTTGCTTCTAGCAATTCATATAATTCTGTCGGCAAAATACGTGGGACTTGTAAATCAAAATGCCAGCTTTTATTCGCTTTATCAATAACTAGCCTTTCAATACCACCGCCTTGTAAATACTGATTTATAAGGTCTTCTGGTATTTGCAACTGTTGGAGCAAAATTTGAAATCGCTCTTGTTGTTCATTTGTTAATGACATAAGCACTCTCCTTCCATTTGCTATTATAAATTGAAACGTACTACAAAGAAAGATTTCTTCCTTCTTCTTTTACAAAATACGTTTACAAAGAAAGAGAAGGTACCTCATAACGAGGTACCCCTTCTTATTTTAAAATATTAGCAATATATGTTTGAAGTTCTTCTACTTTCACTTCTTCAGACTCGCCTGTAGCGCGTACTTTCACTTCTACAATACCTTCATCTGCTTTTTTACCAACTGTAACGCGAACTGGAAGGCCGAATAAATCTGCATCTGCAAATTTAACACCTGCACGTTCTGCACGATCATCTAGTAATACTTCATATCCTTGCTCTTGTAATGAGTTGTAGATGTTTTCACCCATTTCACGTTGTGCATCAGATTTCATATTTACTGGAATTACATGCACATAGAACGGTGCAACAGCTTTTGGCCAAACTAAACCGTTCTCATCATTAAACTGCTCTGCAATTGCTGCCACTGTACGAGATACACCGATACCGTAACAGCCCATAATAAGTGGTTTTGTTTTTCCGTTTTCATCTAGGAACGTTGCGTTCATTGCTTCACTATAACGAGTTCCTAATTTGAATACATGACCAACTTCAATTCCGCGTGCGAAAAGAATTGTTCCATTTCCATCTGGAGATTGGTCTCCTTCTTGGATGAAGCGTAAATCCGTATATTGACTTACTTTAAAGTCACGTTCTGGATTTACATTTACATAATGGAACCCTTCTTCGTTCGCTCCAGAACATCCGTTAACAATTGATGCTACAGCATGGTCAGCAATAATTTCTACATCGCCCTTCACACCAATCGGTCCTAATGAACCAACTTCACAACTTAATAATTCTTTTACTTCTTCATGGGAAGCAAGTTCAACAACTGAAGCTCCGTATACATTTTTCACTTTTACATCATTTACTTCATGATCACCACGAACAAGTACAACTACTAATTTTTCATCTACTTTAAATACCATAGACTTAATGCATTTTTCCGCTTCAATGTTTAAGAATGCAGATACTTCTTCAATCGCTTTTTGATCTGGTGTTGCTACTTTTTCAAGTGTCTTTTCTGCTTCGTCACTCTTCGTATACGTAGCTACAACAGGAGCCATTTCGATGTTCGCTGCATAATCAGATGTATCAGAATATGCAATTGTATCTTCACCAACATCAGATAATACCATAAATTCATGTGTATCTTTTCCGCCCATTGCTCCAGAGTCAGCAATAACCGCACGGAAATTCAAGCCACAACGAGCAAAAATATTAGAGTATGCTTTGTATAAGCGATCATACACTTCATCTAAGCTCTCTTGCGTAGCGTGGAAAGAATATGCATCTTTCATTAGAAACTCTCTTCCACGTAATAAACCGAAACGTGGTCTTTGTTCATCACGGAACTTTGTTTGAATTTGATATAGAGTTAACGGTAATTTTTTATACGATTTCACTTCATCACGTACAAGATCCGTAATTACTTCTTCATGTGTCGCTCCTAATGCAAATTCACGAGCATTACGATCTTTCATACGCATTAATTCAGATCCGTAAGAATACCACCGACCTGACTCTTGCCATAATTCTGCAGCTTGCATAGCTGGCATTAATAATTCTACAGCTCCTGCGCGCTCCATTTCTTCTCGAACGATACGTTCTACTTTGTGTAGTACTTTTAAACCAAATGGTAGAAAACTATAAATACCAGAAGCATTTTGACGCATAAACCCTGCGCGAAGTAATAATTGATGACTCTTAATTTCAGCATCAGCTGGAACTTCACGTAATGTAGGACTGAATACCATACTTTGTTTCATTTATTCGCACCTCTTCATTTTACTCTTACACGCAGTAAAACCCCTCACCTCGAGTTAGGTGAGGGATTTTATTCTACGAGCTCTATTTCATTATAAGTTTCACTTTATTTTACAAGAAAAACTTACGAATGTCATTCCATGTTACAACTAACATAAGTAACATTAATAATGCAAAACCAATAAAGTGAACTATTCCTTCTTTTTGACGATCAATTGGTTTTCCTCTTAATGCTTCAATTAAGAAGAAGAATAAACGTCCACCGTCTAAAGCAGGGACTGGTAGTAAATTAAATAAACCAAGGTTAATGCTTAAGACTGCCGCTAAACTAAGCACACGTGTGAATCCATAATCTACCACTTGATCTGTTAGATTATAAATTCCTACTGGACCTGACAATTCGTTAATAGAAAATTGACCCGTTACTAATTTCACAAGAGAATCAAAAATTAGCTTCGTCCATTCGTACGTTTGTTCAAATCCTGATTTAATAGAACCCATCACTGTTTTCTCTACAGGAGAGTAAACACCAATTCTACCAACTTCGTCTTTGCCTTCTTTATCCAATGTTGGCGTTACTTTTACATTAAACTGTTCACTATCACGCTTTACATGTAACGTAATTTCTTTATTCGGGTTTTCACGTACAATGGTAACAACATCTTTCCATGTACTTGTGTTTTTTCCATCAATTGCTTGAATTGTGTCATTTTCTTTTAACCCAGCTTGTTCTGCCGCACTATTCTCCATCACTTTTCCGACCATTGGTTTGTCAACAGGAACCCCTTGTACAAACCCAAGAATCACAAAGATAACAAATGCTAAAATGAAGTTCATTGCAGGACCCGCAAAGATTGTTAAAGCGCGTTGCCCCAATTTTTTAGAGCCAAATTGCCTATTATATGGAGCAATTTGAATTTCTTCCCCAGCAGTAATGATACGAGCCTTTTCATTCACACGGAACGTTTGAAGCTCTTCCTCGTACTCTTCATATCCCGAAATTGTTAGATTATGCTCTAAATCAGTTTGTTCGACTTCAATGACACGAACATTCGGATATTTTTCATATCCATCAAAAACTAATTTCACAACTTCGTCTTTTTCATTTAGTACAAGTCCAACCTTTTTCCCTGGCTTTAATTCAACTGTGTCCGCATCCTCGCCAGCCATTCTTACATAGCCACCAAGGGGCAGTAATCGAATCGTATACACCGTTTCATTCTTTTCAAATGAGAATATTTTCGGACCAAAACCAATCGCAAACTCGCGGCATAAAATACCTGCTCTTTTTGCGAAATATAGATGCCCTAGCTCATGGAAAAATACGAGTGCACCGAAAATTAATATAAAGGCAATCGCTGTATTCAATTCCATAACCACCTTTGCTAAATTTGTTCCATCACAAACCGTCTTGTGGCTGCATCAATTTCCAGAATTTCCTCTAAGCTCGGACGTGCAATGACATTGTGATGGTTCATTGCTTTTTCAATAAGGTCTTCCACTGTTAAGAAACCAATTCTCTTTTGTAAAAAAGCTTCAACAGCTACTTCATTCGCTGCGTTCATTACAGCTGGCATACTTCCACCTGTTTTTCCAGCCTCATATGCAAAACGTAGACAACGGAAACGTTCTTGGTTCATTTTCTCAAAATGCAGTGTTCCCATTTCCCATAAGTTTAACTGTTTTGTGTCTGAAAGAGGTAATCTATCAGGATATGTAAGTGCGTATTGAATTGGTACTCGCATATCAGGTGAGCCAAGCTGTGCCATTACACTACGATCTTCAAATTCAACCATAGAATGTATAATACTTTCTTTATGTAAAACAACATCGATTTGCTCATAAGGGATATCAAAAAGCCAATGTGCTTCAATTACTTCTAGTCCCTTATTCATCATTGTAGCAGAATCAATTGTAATTTTCGAACCCATTGACCAGTTCGGATGTCGAAGCGCATCTTCTACGGTCACATGATGCAATTCATCTCTCGTTTTATCACGAAAACTTCCACCAGAAGCCGTTATAATGAGTCGAGAAATTCTTTTTTCATTTTCACCATTCAAGCATTGAAAAATAGCTGAATGTTCACTATCTACTGGAAGTAACGAAACATTATGTTTTCGTGCAGCCTCCATTACAAGATGCCCTGCAGTTACTAATGTTTCTTTATTTGCAATTCCAATTGTTTTTTTCGCCTCAATCGCACGAAGTGTTGGTAACAACCCTACGCTACCTACAACAGCATTTACTACAATCTCCACATCTGGATGTAAAGCTACTTCTAAAAGACCTTCACTACCATATACAACTTTTGTATTACCAGAAACAGCTTGTAATTTTAAAACATCTTCCTCTCTTTGCACAGAGACGATTTGCGGAGAAAACTCTTGAATTACCTTTACTGCGTAGTCAATATTTTTCCCTACAGAAAAAGCAACGAGCCGGAATTGGTCTGGGTGCGAGCGTAATACATCTAAAGTTTGTGTACCAATTGATCCGCTTGCACCTAATAAACTAATGTTTTTCATGACTCCAGCCCCTCGTTCATTTATTAATTATATTGTAATAAGAAGTAGAGAATTGGTAAAACGAATAACCAACTATCTGTTCGATCTAATATACCACCATGTCCAGGCAAAATTGTACCTGAATCCTTTACGCCATAATGACGTTTAAATGCAGATTGTACTAAATCACCAATTTGTCCAAAAATAGAAATGATAATTGTCAACACAATTAAAATCCCTACATTCGCTTCAACTGGGAAGAACATGTTGTAAACAAGTGCAACAACAACCCCACAAACAATACCGCCTAATGAACCTTCAATCGTTTTATTTGGACTAATTTCTGGCCACAATTTTCTTTTTCCTAATGCTTTTCCTATGAAATATGCGCCTGAATCAGTAGCCCATATAACAAATAATGCGCAAAACACATATTTAATTCCTAATATTCTCGTTTCATTTAAATACAAGAATCCCATTCCAACATATGTCGTTGCCATTAGTAAAAATGAAGCATTATCAAATGTAAATGTATTCTTAGAAAGGACTGTATATGATAAAAGTAATAAAACAATCACAAATGTGATTTCTAATTTACCTAGTCCAATCCACGTAAACAGTTCTGATGCACTACTTGGAATTAAAATAATCCATAATAATACTGCAGCTAAAACTGTTGGTACTGAAATAAGCGTAAGCTTATTCATACGAATTAATTCATATAAACCTATAGAAGCAAGTGCATACACTAAAACCGTAAAAGGCACGCCACCGTAAATTACGATAGGAATGAATAGTGCGGCAGCAATCACTCCAGTAATAATTCTCTGTTTCACTACCAAACCCTCTCTTTCTACACGCCTCCGAATCTGCGCCCTCTATGTTGAAAGTCTGTAATCGCATTTAGCAAATGTTCTTCAGTAAAGTCTGGCCAATACACATCTGTAAACCAAAATTCCGAATATGCAATTTGCCATAACATGAAATTACTAATACGTAGCTCTCCGCTTGTACGGATTAACAACTCTGGATCAGGTAAAAAACTCGTCATCAAGTAGGAAGAAAGCGTTTCTTCACTTACTTCTTCAGCTCGAATTTTTCCTTCCTCACTATCTTTCATCATATGTTGCACAGCAGAAACGATTTCATCTCGACTTCCATAGTTTAACGCGAAATTAAGAATTAATCCCGTATTCTCTTTCGTATCTTCCATGGCTTTCTCCATCGCTCTGCGTGTATGCGTAGGAAGACGATCTTTTTGTCCTATTACTCGGACTTGTACGTTTTCTTCAATCAATTCTGGTAAAAATGTACCGAGAAATTCTTCTGGAAGCTTCATTAAATAATCAACTTCCTTTTTCGGTCTTTTCCAGTTCTCAGTTGAAAAAGCATAGAGAGTTAATACTTTCACATTAAGTTTACTTGCAAATTTTGTAATTTTCTTTACAACTTGCATGCCTTCATGATGTCCCGCAATACGAGGCATCGCTCTCCTCTTTGCCCATCTTCCATTCCCATCCATAATGATGGCAATATGTTCTGGGATATATCCTTTTTTCACTTCTTCAACGAGATGATCAAACGATGCGACCTTTTTACCTTTAAAAAAAGGAAAATTTTTAAACATCATTCATACCCTCCAGCAAGCAGACGTATGCCTAAAAGTGTAAAAAGACCCCCTTAAGAAGAGGGTCATATTTGCGAAGTTATCGCTATTACACTTCCATAATTTCTTTTTCTTTGTTTTTTGCGATTTCGTCAACTTTTGCAATATATTTATCTGTTTCTTTTTGGATATCTTCAGTATATCCTCTTAAATCATCTTCTGTAATCTCGCCAGCTTTTTCAAGCTTCTTAAGATCATCATTTCCGTCACGACGTACGTTACGAACCGCAACTTTTGCTTCTTCAGCATATTTTTTTACAACTTTTACAAGATCACGACGACGCTCTTCTGTTAATGCAGGGAATGCAATACGAATTACAGTTCCATCATTAGAAGGGTTTAAGCCTAAATCTGCTTTTAAAATTGCTTTTTCAATATCACCGATTGAAGTTTTATCGTAAGGTTGAATTACAAGTAAACGTGCTTCTGGAACTGTAATGTTCGCTAATTGCACAACTGGTGTTGGTGCACCATAGTAATCAACTTGTACCTTATCTAATACAGACGCGTTTGCACGACCAGCGCGAACTGTTGCTAATTCACGAGAATAAGCAGCAACTGCTTTTTCCATTTTTTCATTCGAAGATTTTAATACTTGTTGTCCCATATTTATTTCCCCCTTACAACTGTTCCAATATTTTCACCTAAAACGGCGCGTTTAATATTACCTTTTTCCATAACCGAGAATACAATTAATGGAATATCATTATCCATACATAAAGAAGAAGCTGTAGAATCCATTACACCTAAACCTTCTTTTAATACATCTAGGTAAGTAAGTGTTTCGTATTTTGTAGCTGTTGGGTCAATAGATGGATCTGCATTATATACGCCATCTACATTATTTTTCGCCATTAAGATAACATCAGCTTCGATTTCAGCTGCGCGTAATGCTGCCGTTGTATCTGTAGAGAAGTATGGGTTACCTGTACCTGCTGCAAAGATAACAACACGCTTTTTCTCTAAGTGACGAACCGCTTTACGACGAATGTAAGGTTCTGCCACTTGACGCATCTCAATTGAAGTTTGTACGCGAGTTTGGATTCCGATATTCTCCAAGCTATCTTGAAGTGCTAACGAATTCATAACTGTCGCTAACATGCCCATGTAATCTGCTCCTGCACGATCCATGCCCATTTCGCTTCCAATTTTACCACGCCAAATGTTACCGCCACCAACAACAACAGCAACCTCTACATCAAGTTCTGCAATTTCTTTCACTTGTTCCGCAACTGACTTAATAACAGCTGGGTTAATTCCAAATCCTTGCTCGCCAGCTAAAGCTTCTCCGCTCAGCTTTAAAACGACACGATTATATTTCGGTTTACTCATAATGAACCTCCAATTGCTTACATCTTTATTTTAAAAAAGGGAACACAATGTGTTCCCTAATCTGTATTAGTTACTACCTTTTACTTGGTTCATTACTTCTTCAGCAAAGTTGTCTTCACGTTTTTCGATACCTTCACCAACAGCGTAGCGAACGAATCCTTTTAATGTTCCGCCTTTAGACTCAACGAACTGACGAACTTTCATATCAGGGTTTTTAACGAATGCTTGGTCAAGTAAGCAAATCTCTTCGAAGAATTTGCCTAGACGGCCTTCAACCATTTTTGCAACGATTTTTTCAGGCTTGCCTTCGTTTAAAGCTTGTTGTGTTAATACTTGACGCTCATGCTCAACTTCTTCAGCTGTTACAGCATCGCGGTCGATGTATTTAGGGTTAACTGCAGCGATGTGCATTGCAACATCTTTAGCAGCTGCTTCATCAGTTGAACCTTCAAGAACTGTTAGTACACCAATGCGTCCACCCATGTGTAGGTAAGCACCGAATGCATCTGCATCAGTTTTTGATACGATTTCGAAACGACGAAGTGTAAGTTTTTCACCAATTTTAGCGATTGCTTCATTGATGTGCTCTTCTACTTTTTTGCCGTTTTCCATTGTTTGAGCCATAGCTTCTTCAACGTTAGCTGGTTTGTTAGTTAATAAGTGAGCAGCTAATTCTTTAATTAATGTTTGGAAACCTTCGTTTTTCGCAACGAAATCAGTTTCAGAGTTTAATTCTAAGATTAAACCATCGTTACCGTTTGTTTCGATGAAAGTTAAACCTTCAGCAGCAATGCGGTCCGCTTTTTTAGCAGCTTTCGCAATACCTTTTTCGCGTAAGAAGTCAATTGCCTTCTCCATGTCGCCATTAGTTTCTGTTAAAGCTTTTTTGCAGTCCATCATACCTGCGCCAGTTTTTTCACGTAATTCTTTTACCATTTGTGCAGTGATTGCCATACTTTTCATCCTCCTAAAATATGTATTTATACCTTTATAAAGGTGTTTATACCTTAAAAAAGGTGATAAAAGGCCGAACCCCTTATCACCTTTCCAACTTTGTTACGCAGTAACAGTTTCTTCACCTTGTTTTGCTTCAAGGATCGCGTCTGCCATTTTAGATGTAAGAAGTTTTACAGCACGAATTGCATCATCGTTTGCTGGGATAACGTGATCGATTTCGTCTGGATCACAGTTTGTATCAACGATACCGATGATTGGAATGTGTAATTTGCGTGCTTCAGCAACTGCAATACGCTCTTTACGAGGGTCTACTACGAATAATGCACTTGGAAGACCTTTCATATCTTTAATACCGCCTAAGAATTTCTCAAGACGCTCTAACTCTTTTTTAAGTTGAACAACTTCTTTCTTAGGAAGTACTTCGAAAGTACCATCTTCTTGCATTCTTTCGATGTCTTTAAGACGCTTGATACGCTTTTGGATTGTTTGGAAGTTTGTTAAAGTTCCACCTAACCAACGTTGGTTAACGAAGTACATACCAGCACGAGTTGCTTCTTCTTTAATAGCTTCTTGTGCTTGTTTTTTAGTACCTACGAATAAAATGTCTCCACCTTCAGCAGCGATGTCACGCATAACTTTGAAAGCTTCCTCAACTTTTTTCACAGTTTTTTGTAAGTCGATGATGTAGATACCGTTACGCTCTGTGAAAATGTAACGCTTCATTTTTGGGTTCCAACGACGTGTTTGATGTCCGAAATGAACACCAGCTTCAAGCAATTGCTTCATAGAAATTACTGACATAATATAGTTCCTCCTAAATGGTTTTTGATATCCTCCGTTTACTTCATCTTTAAGCGAAACTACAATCGTAGCACCAACACTTAAATCGGTAAACGTGTGTACTTTGTACTGACACCACTGCTTACTATATCATACTGAAATATTTCAATCAAGTCGAAAATGCGAACAATGTAAAACTTTCTTTTTTTCACGCTCAAATTCTAGTATTACCAACCTTCATTTCATTTAAGCAAAGAAGCGGAATTCGATTACTCGTTTTCTAAAGAACGTTGTCATGGCACCTTACGTAAGAAAAATCAATCTTATAGAAAACAAAAAACTCTCCTCAACTGAGGAGAGTTTTTTTAAAATTAGTTTGTTTTTAATTTAGCAAGTTCATGTAGAAACTTGTCGTTTAGCACTTTAATGTATGTTCCTTTCATACCTAAAGAGCGAGACTCAATAACACCAGCACTTTCTAATTTACGTAGTGCATTTACGATTACAGAACGAGTAATTCCTACACGATCAGCAATTTTACTTGCAACAAGTAAACCTTCTGTTCCATTTAATTCTTCGAAGATATGCTCGATTGCTTCTAACTCACTGTAAGATAATGAGCTAATAGCCATTTGAACGACAGCTTTACTACGTGCTTCCTCTTCGATTTCTTCTGCTTTTTCACGTAAGATTTCCATACCTACAACAGTTGAACTGTACTCAGCAAGGATTAAATCATCGTCTAAGAACTCTTGACCAAGACGAGCTAACACTAATGTACCTAGACGCTCACCGCCACCAACGATTGGTACGATTGTAGTTAAACCTTGACCGAATAACTCTTTATTTTCTACTGGGAATGCTGTGTAAGCACTGTTCACATCTAAGTTAGAAGATGTTTCTGTAATGTTGAATAAGCTTTGTGTGTATTCTTCTGGGAATTGACGCTCTGCAAGCATTTGCTTCATGCGCTCGTTTTCGATTTGTTGGTGAATTGCATAACCTAGTAATTTACCACGACGACTAACTACGAACACGTTTGCTTCAATTACTTCACACATTGTGTCAGACATTTCTCTAAAGTTTACAGGCTTTCCTGCTGCGCTTTGTAATAACGCATTTAATTTTCTCGTTTTTGCTAATAATTCCATTTCAAAAGTTCCTCCTACATGTTACTCACATATTTTTTCATCACTTGGAAACTAGGGCGAGTCACCTGATGACACTATTACAAAATAAACTGGCTCACATCTTTATTTTTAGCAATTGTCGCTAATTTTTCCTCAACATATTGAGGTGTTATCGTTATTTTCTCTAACGTAATTTCAGATGCTTCAAACGATAAATCTTCAAGGAGCTTCTCCATAATCGTATGAAGTCTTCTCGCTCCAATATTATCTGTATCCTGATTAACTTGATAAGCAATCTCAGCAATCTTACGAATAGCTTCGTCTGAAAATTCAATTTCTATACCTTCAGTCGCTAATAACGCCATGTACTGTTTAATTAGCGCATTGTCAGGTTCGATTAAAATTTTAACAAAATCATCCACTGATAATTTTGTCAGCTCTACTCGAATCGGAAATCTCCCTTGCAATTCCGGTATTAAATCCGACGGTTTAGACATATGGAACGCTCCAGCTGCAACGAATAAAATATAATCCGTTTTTACTGATCCGTATTTCGTGGCAACATTTGAACCTTCTACAATCGGTAAAATGTCACGTTGCACACCTTCACGTGATACATCTACGCTATTCGACTGCTTACCAGCAATTTTGTCAATTTCATCGATAAAAATAATCCCGAGCTGTTCAGCACGATAAACAGCCTCTTGTGTAACTTCATCCATATCAATTAAGCGCTGTGCTTCTTCATTTGTCAAGACTTTTCTTGCTTCTTTTACAGAAAGTTTACGTTTTTTCGTTTTTTTCGGCATGAAACTTCCTAGTGCATCTTGGAAATTCATACCCATTTGTTCCATACCTGTTCCTTGCAGCATATCAAACATAGAAGACTGTTGTTCAGTCACTTCAATCGATACGACTTCTTCTTCAAGAAGGCCTGCTGCAAGCTTTCTTTCCACATCTTGACGTTTCTTTTCAATTTCAGCATCTTCTTGCGCATCAGATGCTTGGTTCGAATTTTGAGTACCACCAAAAAGCATTTCTAACGGATTTTTAAATCCAGATTGTTTCTCCGGACTCGGAACTAAAATTTCCACTAAACGTTGATTTGCTTGTTCTTCTGCTTTATCTTGAACTTTAACTACCATTTCTTCTTTCACGATACGAACGGACGTTTCGACAAGGTCGCGGACCATCGATTCTACATCTCGACCCACATATCCAACTTCTGTAAACTTCGTCGCTTCAACCTTAATAAAAGGTGCTCCAACGAGTTTCGCCATTCGTCGTGCTACCTCTGTCTTACCAACACCCGTCGGCCCAATCATTAAAATGTTTTTAGGTGCAATTTCATCACGTAAATTTTCAGCTAGTTTACTACGACGGTATCGATTTCTCAGAGCTACAGCAACCGCTTTCTTTGCATCCTTTTGACCGATGATGTATTGATCTAATTTTTCCACAATTTGACGCGGAGTAAAATGTAAATGCATATAAAATGCCTCCCTTACGATTCTACAATTCTTCCACAATTATGTTGTGGTTCGTATAAACACAAATATCGCCTGCAATCTCTAAACTCGCTTTCGCAATTTGCTTTGCTGTTAAATGTTCACTGGCATATTGCTTTAAAGCACGACCTGCAGAAAGTGCATAATTTCCACCAGATCCAATTGCTAAAATACCATCATCCGGTTCAATTACTTCTCCTGTACCTGAAACAAGGAGCATAGTTGTTTTATCCATGACAATGAGCATCGCTTCTAACTGACGCAGCATTTTATCTCCACGCCATTGTTTTGCCATCTCCACAGCAGCACGCTGCAAGTTTCCATTATACTCTTCTAATTTCCCTTCAAACATTTCAAAAAGAGTAAATGCATCAGCAACTGAGCCTGCAAAACCAGCTAAAACTCTCCCTTGGAAAAGTTTGCGAACTTTGCGAGCTGTATGTTTCATTACAACAGCATTCCCCATCGTTACCTGGCCATCTCCAGCCATTGCACATTCTCCGTTATGATGAACTGCAAATATCGTTGTAGCGTGGAAATTTCCCATAGAAAAAACTCCTTTATATGTTTTTATAGCTTTAAAAGCAATTTATGCCCGCGGGTGATGATTCATGTAAACAGAACGCAATCTTTCTTTAGAGACATGCGTATAAATTTGTGTCGTTGACAAATTTTCATGACCCAACAGCTCTTGTACAGTACGTAAATCCGCCCCTTCATCTAACATATGTGTAGCAAATGTATGCCTTAACATATGAGGACTTATCCGCATTGTCAGTGAAGCCTTCTTAATGAGTTCGTTTAAAACATAACGTACACCCCGACCTGTTAGCGGCGTACCTTTCGCATTTAAAAATACCATATGAGAGTGTTCTTCAGTCTTGTTAACTAACTGTTTTCTCCCGTTCTCTATATAAGTAATTAAAGCATCTTGCGCATAGCTTCCGAACGGAATATATCTTTGTTTTTTTCCTTTTCCCATCACTAAAATTGTCCCCACTGCGAAGTCAATATCGGTAAGTTGTAAATTGACACATTCACTCACACGGATCCCCGTCGCATACATCAACTCTAATAAAGCTTGATTCCTTTGTCCTAGCGGCGTTTCCATATCAGAAACTTCAAATAATTCCTCTAATTCTTCAGCATATAAAAACTTTGGGATTGACAATTCTTTTTTGGGGAGTGACGCAAGTGCAAACGGGTTATCTTTCCGATAACCTTCACGCATCAAAAAACGATATAAACTTCGTAAGCTTGACACTTTTCTTGCGACAGATTTACGGGCTAACTTTTCATCGTGCAACGTCGTTAAGTACAAACGAACATCCGCGTATGTAACATCTAAAAAAGAGGATATGCCTTCTCGCTCCATAAATTGCACAAAATGTTCTAAATCATTTTGATAACTTGCAATTGTATATTTTGAATAATTTCTTTCAATTTGTAAATATCCAACGAATAATTGTAACAATTTCTTCACATTCACATAACTCACCTCAATAAAGGCTACTAAATCGTATCACAACTTAGTAGCCTTTGCAAGAAATTTAACTAAATATTTACAAAATTTTGAATTGTTTCTAAAGCGCGTGTAGCATACGCCTCATTTCGTTCTGCTTTCTTTTTGATCTTCTTCTCTAACGGTGCAAATAGACCAAAGTTTGCATTCATCGGCTGGAAGTTTTTCGCATTTGTAGCAGTAATATAATTTGCCATACTTCCCATTGCAGTTACAGGTGGTAATACAACTGGCTCCTCGCCTTTTACAAGTCGAGCAGCGTTAATACCTGCTAATAATCCTGATGCCGCTGATTCAACATATCCCTCTACTCCAGTCATTTGACCAGCGAAGAATAAATCATCACGTTGTTTATATTGATATGTCGGACGAAGTAAATTAGGCGAATTAATAAACGTATTACGATGCATTACACCATAACGTACAATCTCTGCGTTTTCCAGTCCCGGAATTAACTGTAACACTTCTTTTTGTGGTCCCCACTTTAAATGTGTTTGGAAACCTACAATATTATATAACGTTCCCGCTGCATCATCTTGACGTAACTGAACGACTGCATATGGTGTTTTCCCTGTTTTCGGGTCTTCTAATCCAACAGGCTTCATCGGTCCAAATACTAACGTCTGTCTTCCTCTGCTTGCCATAACTTCTACTGGCATACAACCTTCAAAGAAAATTTCTTTTTCAAATTCTTTTAAAGGTACTGTCTCAGCGGCAATTAAAGCCTCATAAAAACGGTCAAATTCTTCTTCTGTCATTGGACAGTTTAAATATGCCGCTTCACCTTTATCATAACGGGATTTCAAATAGACTTTATTCATATCAATGCTATCTTTCTCAACGATTGGCGCTGCAGCATCATAGAAATAAAAATAATCTTCACCTGTTAGTTCTTTTAATTGTGCAGCAAGATCAGGAGACGTAAGTGGACCTGTCGCAATAACAGTAGGCCCTTCTGGAATTTCAGTGATTTCTTCGTTCATCACAGTTACATTCGGATGGTTCTTCACATATTCAGTTACTTTCGCTGCAAATTCATGACGATCTACAGCTAAAGCACCTCCTGCTGGCACAGAGCATTCATCAGCTGCACGAATAATAACAGAATCCATTAAGCGCATTTCTTCTTTAATAACACCAACAGCATTTGTTAATGTGTTTGCACGAAGCGAGTTACTGCATACTAATTCAGCAAATTTATCAGTGTGATGAGCTGGTGTTTGTCGCACCGGTCTCATTTCATATAATCTTACTTGGACACCACGTTTTGCAATTTGGTAAGCTGCTTCACTTCCTGCAAGACCTGCGCCAATGACGTTTACTACTTGTGTTGTCATATATATCACCTTTCCTTTTCTTCCCGAAAAAAATGTGAGCAGTTACGCTCACATTTGTTGTTCTTCTTCATAATCACACGAAATACATTGTACTTGTACGCCTTTTTTTAACTTCTTCTCTACAAGCATACCTTCACACTTCGGACATTTACGACCAATCGGCTTATCCCAAGATACAAAGTCACATTCTGGATACGTACCGCATCCGTAGAAAAGACGTTTCTTTTTATTACTACGACGTTCAATAATTTGCCCTTTATCACACTTCGGACAAGTAACACCAATTTCTTTCACAATCGGCTTTGTATTACGACAATCAGGGAAATTCGAACAAGCCATAAACTTCCCATATTTACCCATTTTAAAGACCATTGGATGACTACATAATTCACAGTCTTCCCCAGCTGGCTCATCTTTAATTTCCACTTCACGCATTTCTTTTTCCGCTTTTTCTAAGCGCGGTTCAAATCCTACGTAGAAATCATCAACAATTTTCACCCAATTCGCATTTCCTTCTTCCACTTCATCAAGGCTTTGCTCCATATTTGCTGTGAATTCAATGTTAATTATTTCCGGGAAAAACTCTAAAATAAGTTCGATTACTATTTCACCCAGTTCAGTTGGAACGAAGCGTTTGTTATCTAAAGCAACGTAACCACGTTTTTGAATCGTTTCAAGTGTCGGCACATAAGTGGATGGTCTCCCAATCCCAAGCTCTTCAAGTGTTCGTACTAAACGAGCCTCTGTATAACGTGGTGGTGGTTGTGTAAAGTGTTGTTTCGGCTCTATATCTTTTGAAAATACCGTTTCTCCCACTTCTAAAGGTGGCAACATCTTATCCTTTTCTTCCGCACCATCATCTTTTGACTCTACGTACACTTTCATAAATCCTGGGAACTTTACAACCGAGCCACTTGCACGGAACTGAACATTGTTATTAATGAGTCTCGCTGTAACAGTATCCATTATAGCAGACGCCATTTGACTTGCAACAAATCGCTCCCAAATCAGTTTATACAACCGAAGTTGATCGCGACTTAAGAAACTTTTTAGTTCCTCTGGCTTTCTCATTACCGAAGTAGGACGAATTGCTTCATGCGCATCTTGCGCATTCGATTTTTTCGTTTCTTTCTTCTTCTCTGTTCCTATGTATTCCGCACCAAACGCCTCAGTAATGTAAGTACGTGCCTCTGTTTGAGCTGTTTCTGAGATACGTGTTGAGTCAGTTCTCATATACGTAATAAGACCTACAGTCCCTTGTTTTCCAAGATCTATCCCTTCATACAATTGCTGCGCAAGCATCATTGTTTTCTTTGCTCGCATATTTAACTTACGTGCTGCCTCTTGTTGTAGAGAAGATGTTGTAAACGGTAATGCAGGATTACGTTTTCGCTCTTTTCGCGTTACATTTTCAACTGAAAACGCATTATCTTTCATCTGTTCAATTATTTCATTCACTTGCGTTTCATTCGTTAATTGAACTTTTTCACCATCTACACCGTAAAAGCTTGCTTCAAATGTGTCTTTCCCTTTCACAAATTCTGTTTTAATTGTCCAGAACTCTTCAGGCTCAAAGTTTTGAATTTCTCTTTCACGTTCGATAATTAAACGAACCGCTACAGATTGTACGCGTCCTGCACTTAATCCTTTTTTTACTTTCTTCCATAATAAAGGACTAATATTGTAACCTACAAGACGATCAAGTATACGTCTTGCTTGTTGTGCATCTACTAAATCCATATTAATTGCACGAGGATGTTTAAATGATTCCTTTATTGCATCTTTCGTAATTTCATTGAAAACAACTCGGCAATCTGATTCAACGTCCACGTTTAACGTGTTTGCTAAATGCCAAGCAATTGCTTCCCCTTCGCGATCTGGATCGGCCGCGAGATAGACTTTCTTTACTTTTTTTGCCGCTGATTTCAAATCTTTTAAAACAGGACCTTTACCACGAATGGTAATATACTTCGGAGTGAAGTTGTTCTTTACTTCTATCCCCATTTGGCTTTTTGGCAAATCGCGAACATGTCCCATAGACGCGACAACTTTGTATTTTTTTCCTAAATATTTCTCAATGGTCTTCGCCTTAGAAGGCGACTCCACGATTACGAGGTAATCTGACATGCTAGTGCCTCCTTAAGAGGTGGATTCAAGTCTTCATTAATCTTATTGATTTCTCTTGTTTTTGTCAATCAAGAATGAATATACCATACAGTGCCAATCTACCATTTGTCAATAATTGTTTAATAAAAACATAAAAATATAAGGTTAATTTAAAAATTCTTCAAGGATGTCTTCTACATTTTGTACTAGTTTTGCGCCCTGTTGAATAAGCTTATTCGTTCCGGATGCACTTTCTATAAATATTGGACCAGGAATCGCAAATACCTCTCGGTTTTGCTCTAATGCGAGATCTGCAGTAATGAGCGACCCACTCCTCGATTTTGCTTCTACAACTAAAACACCTTTACTTATACCACTGATAATTCGATTCCTTTTTGGAAAATACCATTTTTTCGGTGCATAGTGCGGAGGGTACTCTGTTAATAACAATATATATTCCTCCCACTTTTCATATAAACGTCTATTCTCTTTCGGATACATATAAGATAATCCGTGTCCCAATATTGCAATAGTCGGACGATGTTGCCTCACTGTGACTTCATGAGAAATGGTATCTATCCCTTTTGCAAATCCACTCACAATAAGCCATTCTCTTTCTAATAAAGGATGCAAAATAAACTTCATACTCTCATAACCATATAAAGACGGTTCTCTCGTTCCAACGACCGCTAATTTATTCGATTTATCCAGAAAACTTCGCTCTCCTTTTCCATACAAAACAAAAGGAGGATCTTGAATTTCACGTAATAATTGCGGATAATTTTCATCCCATATAGTTATATAAAAGATTCGATTTTTCTCTAAATAGGATATATATTTCGAAATGTTTGTACTTTGAAGGAAATTTACTAGTTCTGAAGATTTTTTCGCGGATATTCCAGTGTAATTTTCAATTTGTTTTTGGTTAAATGTGTATATTTTCTTTAATTCCGGATCGACATATAGCAACCTCTCCATCGCCTTCCAATGGTCTGCCAGCATGTAATGAAGATGTAATAATCGTTCTCTTTTCATCCTTTTCTCCTTACCCATAATTTTTATTATGTAAACAAGAAAATTGCAAAAAGACACCCTCAAGCAAGAAGGTGTCTTTCAACAGATTAGTAGTTTTTACAAGTCTCAAATAAGCCTTTTTCTTTTAAGACAGAGATTAATGTTTCTCCCATAACCGCTGGAGTTTCCGCTACTTTAATACCACAAGCTTCCATCGTTTTAATCTTTTCAGCAGCAGTTCCTTTACCACCAGAAATGATTGCACCAGCATGGCCCATACGTTTGCCAGCAGGCGCTGTTTGACCACCAATGAAGCCTACAACAGGTTTTGTCATATTAGCTTTCACCCATTCAGCTGCCTCTTCTTCCGCTGTACCACCGATTTCACCAATCATAATTACAGCATGTGTTTCTTCATCTTCATTAAATGCTTTTAACGCATCAATAAAGTCTGTACCGTTAACAGGGTCCCCGCCGATACCTACAGCTGTAGATTGGCCAATACCTTCTTGTGTTAACTGATGTACAGCCTCATACGTTAATGTACCAGAGCGAGATACGATACCTACATGGCCTTTTTTATGAATGTATCCTGGCATAATACCAATTTTACATTCATCAGGTGTAATGACACCAGGACAGTTTGGTCCAAGTAAACGTGTATGTTTACCCGCCATATATCTCTTTACATTTACCATATCTAATACAGGAATTCCTTCAGTAATACATACTACTAAATCGATTTCTGCATCAACTGCTTCCATAATTGCATCAGCCGCAAAAGCGGGTGGAACGTATACAACTGAAGCGTTTGCGCCTGTTGCTTTCACTGCATCTTCTACAGTATCAAATACTGGTACACCTTCAATATCAGTGCCACCTTTACCTGGTGTTACACCACCGACAATTTTCGTACCGTATTCAATCATTTGTTTTGTATGGAATAACCCCTGAGAACCTGTAATACCTTGAACAATAACTTTTGTATCTTTATTAACTAATACGCTCATTTTTCTCCCCCGCTTTCTATTAGCCCACTAGTGAAACAATTTTTTGTGCACCGTCTGCCATAGATTCTGCTGCAACAATATTTAAGCCAGACTCATTTAAAATTTTCTTACCTAACTCTACGTTTGTACCTTCAAGACGTACAACTAAAGGTAATTCAAGACCTACTTGTTTCGTTGCTTCAATAACACCTTCTGCAATAACATCACACTTCATAATGCCACCAAAAATGTTAACGAAGATACCTTTTACGTTTTTGTCAGAAAGGATAATTTTGAATGCTTCTGTAACTTTTTCAGCTGTTGCACCGCCACCAACATCTAAGAAGTTAGCTGGATCACCATGGTAATGTTTAATGATATCCATTGTAGCCATCGCTAAACCTGCACCATTAACCATACAACCAATATTTCCATCTAAAGGAATGTAGTTTAAGTCATATTTAGAAGCTTCAATTTCTTTTGAATCTTCCTCATCAAGATCACGAAGTTCTAAAATGTCTTTATGGCGATATAAAGCATTAGAATCAAAGTTTAATTTCGCATCTAATGCCATAACTTTACCGTCACCTGTTGTAACAAGTGGATTAATCTCCGCGATAGAGCAATCTTTTTCAATAAATGCACGGTATAAGCCCATCATAAACTTCACAGCTTGTCCTACAAGCTCTTTTGGAATGTTGATGTTAAATGCAATTCGGCGTGCTTGGAAGCCTTGTAAGCCTACTGCTGGATCAATATATTCTTTAAAGATTTTTTCAGGTGTTTGCTCTGCTACTTCTTCAATTTCTGTTCCGCCTTCTTCAGACGCCATTAAAACAACTTGAGAAGTTGCACGGTCTAAAACAAGACCAACATAATATTCTTTTTTAATATCGCAACCTTCTTCGATAAGTAAGCGTTTTACTTCCTTACCTTCAGGACCTGTTTGATGTGTCACAAGTGTAGTTCCTAAAATGCTTTCCGCATATGTACGAACTTCATCTAAATTTTTTGCAACTTTTACTCCGCCAGCTTTGCCGCGTCCACCAGCGTGAATTTGTGCTTTTACTACACATACATCCGTTCCTAATTCTTTCGCTGCTTCTACAGCTTCTTCTACTGTAAATGCAACCTTCCCGTTCGGAACGCTAACCCCATAGCTTCTAAGGACTGCCTTACCTTGGTACTCATGGATATTCATGGTCCCATCCTCCCCTGTTTTCCTGTTTTACTCGAAAAGTTTTTTAATGTTTAAAAAACATTACATTGCCATTGTATAAGATGATTGGCACGCTGTCTACAATAAAGTGTCAGAAAACTGAAATCGCTTTATTCTTTTTTGAAAATAATAATGTTCGTATACCAAAATAAAAAAATAAGCTGCATATTCGCAGCTTATTTTTGAATCATATCTTTAATTGGTGCAAACGATTTTCGATGTTCTTCTAATACTCCATGCGCTTTAATCGCTTCTAAATGTTGTTTTGTTCCATATCCCATATGTTGTTCAAATCCATATGCAGGATACTTTTCTCCAAGCTCTTTCATCATACGATCTCTCGTTACTTTCGCAATAATAGATGCAGCTGAAATTGAGACACTTTTCGCATCACCTTTAATGATGGATGTTTGCGGAATTGATGTAGGAAGTTTCATCGCATCAATTAATAAATATTCTGGCGCACAAGATAAATTCGCAACAGCATCTAACATCGCTTGCTTCGTAGCTTGATAAATATTTATTTCATCAATCACTTGTGGTGATACAATGCCAACTCCAATCGCAATCGCGTGTTCTTTAATTTCATCATAAAAACGCTCACGTTTCGCCTCACTCAGCTTTTTCGAGTCATTTAACCCTGGAATATAAAAATCTTCTGGAAGGACAACAGCTGCCGTCACGACAGGCCCAGCTAGCGGCCCACGCCCTACTTCATCTATACCTGCGATATATGTGAGCCCTTTTTCACGTAATGCAATCTCGTACCTGGACATTTCGAAAAACTTTTCTTTTTCTTTCTGCGCTAACTCTTTTTGTTTATGCCACTTCAAAATGAGCTTTTGTACCCCTTTTCGCTCGTCTTTCATTAATAGTTGAAAGCGGTCATCTTCTTCACTCATAATTTCTTGCAGTAAACGTTCCGCTTCTTGAATAGTCACTTTTTGCATTCATGCCACTCCCTTTATATACAAAAAAGAAAAGACGTACAAACGCACGTCTTATACTTCTTCTACTTTTTCTGCATCTTCTGTCTGCTCTGCAAACTCTTCTGGTGTTTCAAACGTCATTTTTCCAAGTTTTCCACCGCGAAGCTCACGAAGTACAAGCTCAGATGTCTTATCATAATCAATCATTCCGCCGCCCATTAAACAGCCTCTATTTTTTCCAATTGCATCGAATAATTTCACAATATCTTCTGGAATCTCATTTAAATTATATCGCTCTTTCAAACGTTCTGGATAATGCTTCTCCATAAAACGTAGTGCATAAACAGCAACATCTTGTAAATTTAAAATTGAATCTTTAATTGCGCCCGTTGTCGCTAATCGAAGACCTACTAATTGATCTTCAAATTTAGGCCATAAAATACCAGGTGTATCTAACAGTTCCATTTCTTTCCCAACCTTAATCCATTGTTGAGCTGTTGTCACACCAGGGCGATCTCCTGTTTTAGCAATATTTTTCTTCGCTAATTTATTAATTAACGTAGATTTACCAACATTTGGTATACCTACAATTAATGCACGAATCGCTCTCGGTCTAATACCTTTTGCAACCATTTTATCAAATTTTTCTTTCACCAACACTTTACAAGCCGCTGCAATTTCCTTCATACCTTGTCCAGCTTGCGCGTTAATTGAAATTGCCATATGGCCTTTTTCTTTAAAATATGCGATCCATTGCTTTGTTAAACGATCATCTGCCATATCCGCTTTATTTAAAACAACAAGCCTCGGTTTATGTGTAATAATCTCATCAATCATTGGATTTCGTGAAGATAAAGGTAATCGAGCATCTACAAGCTCAATTACAACATCAATTAACTTTAACTTTTCTGTTACTTGGCGTCTAGCCTTTGCCATATGTCCCGGGAACCATTGAATTACCATGTTGCCACCTTCTTTTTCTTTTATTTCACAATACGAGCATCTTTTAACGGCCAATATAGTATATTTGCTTTTCCAATCACTTGGTCCATTGAAATTGTACCAATAGAACGACTATCTTTACTAAAACGACGATTATCGCCTAAAACAAATAATTGACCTTCTGGAACAGTTTTCTTCCCTGTCATTTCTTCAAGAGTAAAATCATATGTAAGCGGTCCGTCAGCAATTTGTTTTTTCTGCTTGTCTAAATACGGCTCCTCATAAGCCTTTCCGTTAACATATAGTTTATCATTACGATACTCTATTTCATCGCCTGGTAGGCCGATAATGCGCTTAATATAATCTTTATCTTCCGTTGCTCGGAATACAATAATATCAAATCGTTTTGGATCTCCTATGTGATAACCAATTTTATTGACAATCATTCGATCGCGATCATGTAAAGTAGACGCCATCGATACTCCATCTACGAGAATTGGCGCAAAGAAAAACTGTCTAATAACACCAGCTAATACAACAGCAATCAAAATTGCTTTGATCCATTCCCAAAGTGAACTCTTTTCTTTCTTCATGCATTTCCCCTCCACGATTATGTAAGCTGCTCGTATTATATCAAAATTTTATATAGATTGGAAAAAGGGAGCTTGTGCATTTACAAGCTCCCATACATGTCTTATCGAATTTCTTTAATACGTGCTTTTTTACCGCGAAGGTTACGTAAGTAGTATAACTTAGCACGACGTACTTTACCACGGCGAAGTACTTCGATTTTCGCGATTCTTGGCGTGTGAACTGGGAATGTACGCTCAACACCTACACCGTAAGAAATCTTACGAACTGTGAATGTTTCACTGATTCCGCCACCACGACGTTTAATTACAACACCTTCGAAAAGCTGAATTCTTTCACGAGTTCCCTCAACAACTTTTACGTGTACACGTAAAGTGTCACCAGGACGGAATGAAGGAAGGTCAGTTTTTAATTGGCCTTTTGTAATTTCTGCGATTAATTGTTGCATATTAAATTCTCTCCTTTAAACAGATGCTCTTATAAAGTCTTAATAAATTACAGCGGAACATCGTTAATACGGCTACTGATTTCAGTAGCACAAATGTTATAATAGCATATTGCTAGGCCTGTTGCAATAGAAAATATATGAAGTTATTATTGCTCTCGCTTTATTTCCTCAAGCCATTTTTTCTCTTGCTTAGATAACTCTCTCTCTTCTAACAAATCAGGTCTACGCGTATACGTACGGCGCAAGGATTCCTTATGTCGCCATTCGTCAATGTTTTTATGATTCCCTGACATTAATACATCCGGTACCTTCATGCCACGAAAATCAGCTGGACGTGTATAATGAGGATGCTCTAATAAACCTGTACTAAACGAATCCTCCACTTGTGAGGCATGGTTTCCTAGCACGCCTGGTAAAAGACGTACGACACTATCAGTAATAACCATAGAGGCTAATTCTCCGCCCGTTAATACGTAGTCACCAATAGAAATCTCATCTGTTACGAGATGCTCGCGAATTCGTTCGTCATATCCTTCATAATGCCCACATACAAAGATCAAATGTTCTTCCTCTGCTAGCTCTTCCGCTTTCTTCTGCGTAAATCGTTCCCCTTGTGGACACATTAAGACAACTCTCGGCTTACGCTCTGTTTCTTTCGTTAAATCTTCCACAGCATCAAAAATAGGCTGAGGAGTAAGCACCATGCCAGCACCACCGCCATAAGGATAATCGTCTACGCTATTATGCTTACTCGTTGTATAATCACGAAAGTTAACAACACGAAGGTTTACCGCTTCTTTTTCTTGCGCCTTCTTTAAGATAGAAGATCCAAAAACACCGGTAAACATGTCTGGAAACAACGTTAAAATATCAATTTTCATTATAGCAGCCCTTCCATTACATGAATGGTTACTAATTTATTTTCAATGTTAACTTGAAGTACAACGTCATCAATATAAGGAATTAAGAGATCTTGGCCCTTTGGACGTTTAATCACCCAAACATCATTCGCACCAGGAGATAGTATCTCTTTAATTGTACCTAAAGCTTCTCCCTCTTCCGTTACAACGTTACAACCAATAATTTCATGATAGTAGTATTCCCCTTCAGCTAGTTCGCCTAACTGCTCTTCTGGTACTTTTATTAAAGAACCTTTAAACTTCTCTACTTCATCTACATTGTTGTATCCTTCAAATGTTAACAAATCAAATGTCTTATGTTGACGATGAGAAGTTACCTTCACTGGAAGATAGTCTGTACCTTTCTCATTCGATATATATAAAGTGTTTCCTACTTTATATCGCTCTTCCGGAAAATCAGTACGAGAAATAACACGAATTTCTCCTCTTACGCCATGAGTATTTACAATTTTCCCTACGTTAAACCATTTTGTCATAAATAGTATGTCACCCCTGGTTTCTATATAAATTAAGCATCTCCATTTCACATATGGAACATGCAATCTCTCTTTAAATGTTAAAAAAGGGAGAGGAAATAACTCCTCGCCCTTTTTACGTTTATTGAATTTCCAGTGTTACTTTTTCATCATTATGATGTCCCACTGAATACAAGAGCATTCGAATCGCTTTTGCAACTCTCCCTTGCTTTCCAATGACTTTTCCAACATCCTCAGGATGTACAGTTAATCGATACTTTATCTCTCCGTTGTAAAGTTCCTGTGTAACTTTTACATCTTCAGGATGATCGACAAGAGGCTTGACAATCGTCTCGACTAACTTCTTCATAGTCATTGCCTCAATTACTTACCTTGTTTAGATAAGTGGAATTTCTCCATGATACCTTGGTTAGAGAATAAGTTACGAACTGTATCAGATGGTTTAGCACCATTTCCTAACCATTTTAATGCTGCTTCTTCGTTGATCTTAACTTCAGCTGGTTGAGCAACCGGATTGTAAGTACCGATTTCCTCAATGAAACGTCCGTCACGAGGAGAACGAGAATCTGCAACAACTACACGATAGAAAGGAGTTTTTTTAGCTCCCATACGTTTTAAACGAATTTTAACTGCCATTTATAAAGCACCTCCGAATTTATTTCACACAGATAATTATATTAGCAAAAAGACTATTGCTTTGTAAAGTATTTTTTCTTAACAGAGCCATCTTTTTTTCCTTACATGAATGGAAACTTCAATCCACCTAGTCCTTTTTTCTTACCTTTTTGCATTCCAGTCATCGTCTTCATCATTTTTTTCATATCATCAAATTGCTTGATTAGACGATTGATTTCTTGTACCGTTGTACCGCTACCTTTGGCAATGCGCTTTTTACGACTAGCATTGATTATTTCCGGTTGTTCTCGTTCTAATTTAGTCATAGAACGAATAATTGCCTCAATATGCCCAATTTGCTTTTCATCAACTTGCGCATTTTTCAGCCCTTTAATTTTATTTGCACCAGGAAGCATTCCTAGCAATTCGTCAAGTGGTCCAAGTTGACGCACTTGTCCAAGCTGTTCTAAGAAATCGTCAAGCGTAAACGAAAGCGTACGCATTTTTTGCTCAAGTTCTTTTGCTTTCTCTTCATCAACTGTAGCCTGCGCTTTTTCAATTAATGTTAAGACGTCGCCCATCCCTAAAATACGGGATGCCATACGTTCTGGATGGAACGCTTCAATCGCATCTAATTTTTCACCCATACCAGCAAATTTAATCGGTGTGTTTGTTACAGCCTTAATAGATAATGCAGCACCACCGCGCGTATCACCATCTAATTTCGTTAATACAACACCCGTTAACCCTAACTGATCATGGAAACTTTGCGCAACATTTACCGCGTCTTGTCCCGTCATCGCATCGACAACAAGGAAAATTTCATCCGGTTTCGCAACTTCTTTAACCTTCGCTAATTCATCCATTAGTTCTTCATCAATATGCAGGCGACCTGCTGTATCGATTAAAACATAATCGTGATGATCTTCTTTTGCTTTTGCAATCGCTTGTTTCGCAATTTCAACAGGACTTACTTGATCTCCTAAAGAGAAAACAGGCATGTCCAATTGCTTCCCTAATGTTTCAAGCTGTTTAATTGCTGCTGGACGGTAAATATCCGCTGCAACAAGCATTGGTTTACGATTATGCTTTTTACGAAGCAAATTCGCAAGTTTACCTGTTGTCGTTGTTTTACCCGCACCTTGCAGACCAACCATCATAATAACAGTCGGTGGCTTATTAGCGACAGCAATTTTGCTTTGCTCTCCGCCCATAAGTTCTGTAAGTTCTTCCTGTACAACTTTAATTACTTGTTGTCCAGGTGTCAAACTTTTCATTACATCTTGTCCGACAGCACGCTCAGACACACGCTTTACAAAATCTTTCACTACTTTAAAGTTAACATCTGCTTCTAAAAGAGCTAGACGAACTTCTCTCATCATTTCTTTCACATCGGCTTCAGAAACTTTTCCTTTGCCGCGGATTTTTTGCATTGTCTGTTGAAGTCGGTCGGCTAATCCTTCAAATGCCATATTGCCGCCCTCCTAATCTAATTTTTCGATAGCTTCAACAACTTGTTTCATTTCTTCATTCACATGCTCTTCTTCGCTGATTAGCTGTTTTAGCTTTGCAACAAGTCGCTGTCGCTCTTGAAACTTTTGAAGTAATACTAATTTATCTTCATATTCTTCAAGCATCGCTTCAGTCCGTTTAATGTTATCATACACGGCTTGGCGACTTACATCAAATTCTTCCGCAATTTCACCAAGAGATAAATCATCTAGATAATAAAGCGACATATAACTTCTTTGTTTTTGCGTTAACAACGATTGATAAAAATCAAATAAATAGTTCATTCTCGTTGTTTTTTCGAGCATGTTGGATCATCCTTTGTTAAGTGATTTCCCTTTACATGAATTAGTTTACATGTAGTACAAAAGAGTGTCAAGTTTTTTTCTTAACATCGCTTATTTTTTATAGAAAAAGAAGCGGAAATACCGCTTCTTTCACTTATACTTCTTCTGCTTCTACTAAATTCGCGAATAAACCATACACGTATTGTTCTGGATCAAACTGTTGCAGATCGTCCATTTGTTCTCCTAGCCCAACAAATTTCACTGGAACGTCCATTTCGTTACGAATCGCTAATACGATACCACCTTTAGCAGTTCCATCTAACTTCGTTAAAACAATACCAGTAACATTCGTTGCTTCACGGAATGTTTTCGCCTGGCTTAAACCATTTTGTCCTGTTGTTGCATCAATAACAAGTAATACTTCATGAGGAGCTCCTGGTACTTCACGCTCGATTACACGCTTTACTTTCTCTAACTCTTTCATTAAGTTGACTTTATTTTGTAAACGCCCTGCCGTATCACATAATAATACGTCTACTTTACGCGCTTTTGCAGCTTGTACAGCATCGTACATAACTGCTGCTGGGTCAGAACCGGATCCTTGTTTAATTACTTCTACCCCAACACGATCGCCCCATACTTCTAATTGTTCAATTGCGCCTGCACGGAATGTATCTCCTGCTGCCAATAGGACAGACTTACCTTCTGATTTAAATTTATGTGCCAGTTTACCAATTGTCGTCGTTTTCCCTACACCGTTAACACCTACAAATAAAACAACTGTTAATTGGTTCTCTTGCACATTAATTTCATTACTAAAGTCGCTGTCACCTTTATAAATTCCCACCAATTTTTCAGAAATAACAGCTTGTACTTCTTTCGGATCTTGAATATTACGACGTTGTACTTCTTCTTTCAACTGATCGATTAATTCCATTACTGTCGAAACACCAACGTCTGCACCGATTAAAATTTCTTCTAACTCTTCGAAGAAATCTTCATCTACTTTACGGTAACGATACACTAAATCATTCACTTTATCCGCAAATGAATTTCTCGTTTTTTCTAATCCTTGTTTAAATTTCTCTGTAACTGTATCCGTTTGTTTTGAAATTTTTTCTTTTAGTTTTTTAAAAAAGCTCATACTTTCCCATCCTTCCTATTTACTTGTAACAAGTTCTTCCCCATCATCTAAACGAACCGAAACAAGTTTAGATACCCCTGATTCTTGCATTGTTACACCATACAATACATCAGACTCTTCCATTGTACCTTTTCTATGTGTAATTACAATAAACTGCGTCTCATCACTAAATTTCTTTAAATACTGTGCAAAACGAGCTACATTTGCCTCATCAAGGGCCGCCTCTACCTCATCTAGTACACAGAATGGGACTGGGCGCACTTTTAAAATACCAAATAAAAGTGCAATTGCCGTTAAAGCACGCTCTCCACCTGAAAGTAAACCTAAGTTCTGTAACTTCTTCCCTGGCGGTTGCGCTACAATATCAATACCCGTATTTAATAAATCCTCTGGATTGGTCATTACTAAATCCGCTCTACCGCCTCCAAATAATTCAGAGAATACCGATTGAAACTCCATTCGAATTCCTTCAAACGTAGTAGAAAAGCGTTTTTTCATTTCTTCATCCATTTCGGTAATAAGTTGGTGCAATGTCGTTTTCGCTTCTTCTAGGTCATCTCTCTGCTCTAGTAAGAATGTATGACGCTCCGCTACACGTTCGTATTCATCAATTGCCCCCAAGTTTATTGTACCTAACTCTTCTATGGATAATTTGATTAATTTTACTTTCTTACGTGCATCTTCTGCAGGCATTGTCATTGTATATTTTAGTTTTGCTGCTTCAAATGAAATCGTATATGTTTCACGTAAATGTTGTAATCTATTTTCCAACTCTACATCAAGTCGGTTTATTTTCACTTCTTGATCTTTTAACATCTCAAGAATATATTTATGTTTACCTGTCGTTTCTTTCAGATCGCGCTCTAAATGTTCTATTCTCTCTTGCAACGATACACGTTGTTCACGACGAGAGCGAATTAACTCTGAAGTTTGATTACGATCATATGCTTTCTTCTCAATCATATTCGTAATTTGTTCTTCACCACTTGAATTAGATGTCATTTCTTGTTTTAAGAACGCTAAATCCTCTTTCGTTTTTACAAGCGTTGCATCCGTTTCTTCTTTTTCCTTCGTCAATCGTTCAACTTTTTCTTTTTGATTAGATAAGCGTTGTTGCTTTTCAGCTGCCAGCACTTTTAACTCAGTAATTTCTTTTTGAACTTTTTCTTTCGAAGAATGTTGCTCACTTTTTTGTTTTGTTAAAGCGATTATTTTATTATCTAATTCAGAAATATCAGCTTGAAGGTTCGTTAAAATCCCTTCTAACTCCCCTTTACGTCCTTGTATTTTTACTCGATCTTGTAAAAATCCTTCAATCTCTAAATCATAAATAGATAAGCGATCATTGATACGATGTTCTTCTAATTCTAAACGATTAATCTCTTCTCTTAATTTCTGCTCATCTACACGCTCTGCTTCTACACCTTGTCGTAATTCGCGTATTTTCACTTCTTTTTCTTGAATCTCTTGTTTTACTGCTCTAACAAAGTTTTCTAACTTCATTGTTTTTTCTTCCATATCAGTTAACTTGCTAGTCCACTCTTCTAGTTCACGTTGACGTCCTAATAAAGAAGATTTTGCTTGTTTTACCGCTCCACCAGTCATAGAACCGCCAGGATTCACTACGTCGCCTTCAATTGTTACAATGCGATAACGGTATTGCAGTTGTTTCGCTAACTCATTTGCTCCGCGTAAATCTTTCGCAACAATAACGGTACCTAGTAAATTTGATACTACATTTTCATATTTATTGTTGTACTGCACAAGTTCTGCCGCCACACCTACAAACGATGGGTGTTGATTTACAATACGTAATTGTTCAAATGACAACGATCTACTTTTAATAACAGCTCGCGGTAAAAACGTTGCACGTCCATGTTTATTTTGCTTTAAAAATGCTATCGCATTACGAGCATGTTCCTCTGTTTGTACAACGATATGCTGCATTGCTGCACCTAGAGCGATTTCCATTGCAACTTCATATTCTTTCGGTACCGTTAACAGTTCCGCAACAGCACCCTCGATACCTTGCAACCTATTTTCTCTAGCCTTCAATACTTCACGTACACCTTGATAGAAGCCAGAATAATCTTCTTGCATCTCTTCTAGCATTTCTTTTCGAGAACGTGCCTGTTGTACAAATTGATATGCTTGATACAGTTTTGTTTCATTTTCACTATACTGCGCCTTACATTTCCCAAGCGCCGCTTCTGTCTTCTGTATGTTCGAGAGAATACCAGCTACTTTTCCTTTCACTTGTTCGTAACTTTCTACAAGTTTCGTCTTTTTCGCTGTAATTTCCATACGCATTTCTACATATTTCGCATTTTCTTCATCTAGGCGCTCGTTTTTAGACGTTTGCTGTTTAGATTGTTCTTCAATCATAGATAATTCATTACGATGACTAGCTTGTTGATTTAAAAGTTCAATATAATCACCTTTTAAATTCTCAATCTGTTCCTCTAAATTGTCAGCAAAAGTAGCAAATAGTTGCTCATTATCATGCAACTTTTGCTCCAACTCTTTTACTTCATTCACAAATTGCATTAAAGCTTCTGTACATGATTCAATTTCACCATCATAACTTTTAGCTTTCTCTGTTAATTCAACAATTAACTGCTCAAGTTGTGCACAATGCGTCGTAGCATTTTGCTTCCTTTCTTTTAACAACTCACGCTGCCCTTCTAATTTTTCTAACTCTTTACTAGAAAGAAGAAGAACTTCTTGTAAGGAGTCTACAGACTCATCGACCGCTTGTAATTGTCCACGTAATTCCTCAAGTTCTTCTTCACTTTCTTGTAAGTTCGTCGACATTTTAGCTTCTTCGTTTTTATTATGCCCAAACTGATTTCGAAGCGCTTCCCATTTCTCATGTAATTCTTCAATTTCATGTACAATAAGCGCCGCTTCTACTTTTTCTAATTCTTCTTTTTTCTCAAGATAATCTTTCGCAATAGAAGCTTGTCTTTCTAACGGCTCTACTTGACCACTTAATTCGTGAATAATATCTTGTACACGATTTAAGTTTTCTTGTGTTTCTGCTAATTTTCCTTCCGCTTTCTTTTTACGAAGCCTGTATTTCAATACACCTGCCGCTTCTTCAAATACACCACGACGTTCTTCTGATTTACTACTTAAAATCTCTTCGACTTTCCCCTGACTAATAATAGAGAAAGCTTCTCTCCCCATACCAGAGTCCATAAATAAATCGATAATATCTTTCAATCTACAAGATTGTTTATTGATATAGAAATCACTATCACCTGAACGAGATACACGGCGCGTTACACACACCTCGTTATATTCAATCGGTAAACGTTGGTCTTCATTATTTAAAGTTAATGTAACTTCAGCAACATTAACCGCTCTTCTCGTATCACTGCCGGCAAAAATAATATCCTCCATCTTTGCACCACGTAATGACTTTGCAGATTGTTCACCAAGTACCCAGCGAATTGCATCGGTAATATTACTCTTTCCGCTCCCGTTAGGTCCGACTACAGAAGTTACACCTGGGACAAAATCGACAGATACACGCTCAGCAAAAGATTTAAATCCCGCTATTTCTAATCTTTTTAAAAACACGAAAGGCCTTCCTCCTATTCTCCGTTGTTATAAACGTTGTCTGTACGAAAACAATTTATTATACGGATTTACCCTCCTTTTATTTATAAAATAAAAGGAAAGTTTCATTCTATGCATAAGGAATCCCCCTCATTCAAAGGGGGATTCCTTATAGTTGTTCTTTTAATTTTTTCAATGCTTCTGCAGCAGCTTGTTGCTCTGCTTCTTTTTTTGACTTACCACTACCAAGACCTAATGCCACATTATTTAACGTAACACGTGACACAAATTCTCGGTTGTGGGCCGGTCCTTTTTCTTGCAAAATTTGATACTCAATATTACCGCTACCATCACGCTGAATCAATTCTTGTAATTGACTCTTATAATCCATCACATGAGAAAAAGCACCTTCATTAATTTTCGGATATACAATTTCTTTTAAGAATCCCCAAACTGTTTCTAGCCCTTGATCAAGATAAAGGGCACCAATAAACGCTTCAAAGACATCCGCTAATAAAGCTGGTCGTTCACGTCCACCCGTCATTTCCTCACCTTTCCCTAATAAAACAAGGTTACCAAATGACAATTCGTTTGCAAAACGAACAAGAGATGGTTCACATACAATAGCTGCACGTAGTTTTGTTAACTCTCCTTCGCTCATTGTCGGATATTTTTGAAACAGATACTGTGATACAGTGAGTTCCAATACAGCATCTCCAAGAAACTCAAGACGCTCATTGTCCTCATGTGGTTTTTTTCGATGCTCATTCACATACGATGAATGCGTAAATGCTTGAATCAATAATTTTTCATCTGTAAACGTAATACCTATCTTTTCTTGAAACACTTTAAAAGCTTCACGATATTTTGTTTCGTATTTTTTTTCTCTATATTTTCGGTACGGCATAGGTCCCTCCAGATATAAGCCGAGAAAGCCCCGCTAAAAAACGGGACTTCACTCAAACATTATAGATGACTCTCTATGTAAGTCACAGCATCGCCAACAGTAGCAATCTTTTCAGCATCTTCATCAGAAATTTCCATTTCGAATTCATCTTCTAATTGCATCACAAGTTCTACTACATCTAGGGAGTCTGCTCCTAAATCTTCTTTGAAACTTGCAGCTGGTACCACTTCAGTTTCTTCTACTCCTAAACGATCAACGATGATTTTTGTTACACGCTCTAAAACATCTGCCATTCCATTCACCTCCCCTCAAATATTATATTAAATATTGTCCAAAAAAACTAGGTGAAATCGATTCTTTTATTACATTACCATACCGCCATCAACATTTAACGTTTGACCAGTAACATATTTGCTTTGATCAGAAGCAAAAAATGTTACTGCATTTGCGATATCTTGCGCTTCACCAAACTGAGCAGTAGGAATAACTTTTAACATTTCAGCTTTTATATTTTCATCTAATACATCCGTCATATCAGTCGCAATAAATCCAGGAGCAATTGCATTTACAGTAATATTTCGGCTTGCTAATTCTTTCGCTGATGTTTTTGTTAATCCAATTACACCTGCTTTAGCAGCAACATAGTTTGCTTGCCCTGGATTTCCTATAACACCAACAACAGAAGCAATATTTATTATTCTACCTTGACGTTGACGCATCATATAACGAGATACTGCTTTTGTACATAAGAATACACCTTTTAAGTTTGTATTAATAACTGTATCCCATTCTTCTTCTTTCATACGCATTAATAAATTATCTTTTGTTACACCAGCATTATTTACAAGAATATCAACTTGTCCAAATGTATCTACTGTTTGTTTCACCATATTTGTAACATCATCAGCATTTGCAACATCTGCTCTTACTGCAATTGCATCCGAACCTAATTTCTTAATTTCATCTACTACTTCATTTGCTTTTTGTTCATTACCGGCATAATTCACTACTACATTTGCCCCTTGTTTCGCTAAATCAATCGCAATCGCGCGACCAATCCCACGTGAAGCACCAGTTACTAATGCTATTTTCCCTTTTAACATCAGTTTTCTCCTCTCAAATTTGAAATGGTATCTTTTAATGTCTCTTCATCGTATATCGCATATGCTTTCACTGATGAATCAATTGACTTCATAAGTCCAGCAAGTACTTTTCCAGGTCCAATTTCAATAAATGTATCTACCCCTTGATTCACCATATACTCAATAGACGGGTACCATAATACAGGCGAATAGAGCTGTTCGATTAACTTTTCTTGAATGTCTGCACCACGTGTAATAACATTTGCCGTAACATTTGCGATAACAGGAATATTCGTGTCTTGAATTGTAATTTCATTTAAAACACTTTGGAATCTCTCCGCTGCCGGCTTCATAAGTGAAGAATGGAACGGCCCACTTACTCTTAGCGGAATTGCTCTCTTTGCACCGTTTTCTTTCGCTCTTTGAGAAGCAATCTCTACTCCTTGCTTCGTTCCAGAAATCACAATTTGCTTCGTGCTATTCATATTAGCGATTTGCACTGCATATCCTTCACTTGTTACTTCTTCTGTAACTTGTTTCAGCATATCAGGGTCAGCACCTAAAATAGCCGCCATTGCGCCTTCTCCGCCAGGTACAGCTTCTTCCATATATTCGCCACGTTTCCTTACAGCATATACAGCATCTTCAAAAGTTAATGCACCAGCTGCTACAAGAGCGCTATATTCACCTAAACTATGTCCAGCGACAAAGTCAGGTGTAATATCATACTCTTTCAGAGCTGTCAAAATAGCAAAACTCGTTGTTAATAACGCAGGCTGCGCATTTGTCGTTAATGTAAGCTTTTCCTGCGGCCCTTCAAAAATCACTTCCGAAAGTGAATCTTGCAACACCTCATCTGCTTTTGCAAACACTTTTGCAACCTCTTTATTATTCTCTGCTAACTGTTTACCCATTCCAACTGCCTGTGAACCTTGGCCCGGAAAAAGAAATGCTAGTTTTCCCATTTCAAATCCTCCTCTTATTGGAGTGACTCTTTCTCCATTACGCTTGAAATCGTAGGAATTACTTCTTTCGCTACCATTTCTCTCGTTTGACGAATCGCACTAAATATCGACTGGTCATTGGAAGAACCGTGAGCCTTAATGACAGGAGCTTTCAATCCGAATAACGCCGCTCCGCCATACTCCGAATAATCCATTTTATCTTTTAATACCATAAGTTTTGGTTTTAATACCGCTGCTGCTAATTTACTCGTAAACGAACTCATTAGTTGCTCTTTCAACATAGAGAATAACGCAAGTGCTGTTCCTTCTAATGATTTCAACGCCACATTACCCGTAAAACCATCACATACAACAACGTCTGCTACACCTTGCAATAAGTCTCTTGATTCAACGTTTCCAACAAAATTAATTGGCGCATCTTTAAGCATTGCAAAGACTTGTTTCGAAAGCTCGTTACCTTTTCCATCTTCTGTTCCAACGTTTAAAAGTCCGACACGTGGATTCTTAATGCCTCTTACTTTCTCAGCGTAAACAGAACCCATTACTGCATATTGATATAAATGAATTGGTTTTGCATCAACGTTTGCCCCAACATCTAACATGACAAAGCCTTCTCCATCAACAGTAGGCATTGTAGGTGATAAAGCAGGTCGCTCAATTCCTTCCATACGACCAACAACAAACAATCCAGCTGCCATTAAAGCCCCTGTACTACCTGCTGATATACAAGCATCCGCTTCACCATTTTTCACTTGCTGCGCCGCCAGTACCATTGAAGCTTGTTTTTTTCGACGAACGGCTCTTACTGGTTCATCTGTCGCTTCAATTTTTTCGTCTGTATGAAGAATTGTAATTCGCTCTTCACTCGTTAAGTATTGACGAATTTCTTCTTCTTTCCCTACTAACGTAATATGTATATCTGAATATTCCTTAATAGCTTTCATTGCCCCTAATACTACAGCCTTTGGAGCATGATCGCCGCCCATTGCATCTATTGCGATTTTCATTAGTTGTTACCTTCCTCACTATAATTACTAGATCGATACATTTCAAAAGTGCCTGTAAAAACAAGTTCTTCTCCAGCAAAGCTACGCACTTTGACAACCGTCCGTCCCTTATCATTCTCTACATCTTCAACGCGCGCTTTTGCAACAACACGCTCTCCTAATTTTACAGGACGAATGTATCGAATGGTAGACTTTGCAGTTAAAGCTAATTCTTCATCAATAACCGCAACAGCTAGTGAGTTTGCTTGCGCAAACAAATGATGCCCACGAGCAATTTGATTTCTTTTAAATACGTGTTCTACCTTTACTTCAAAGATAGAAATCGCATGTCTATCTAACTCTATATCGATAATTTCTCCGACAACCTCTTCTAACGGTAAAGATTTCACATCTTCTTCATGTTGCTTTGTAGCTACATGTTTAATTCTCTCTCTTAATTCAGGAATAGACAATTCCATACGATCAAGGCGTACAGTTTGTATACTCACTTGAAATTTTTCTGCTAAATCTTCATCCGTAATAAAAGGATTCGTTTCTATTGTTTGTTGTAATAACTCTTGTCTTTCTTTTTTACTTCTTCTTTTTTTCATACCGCACCATCCATTTTTTATGACTAGGTACTAACAGTAGTATATAATCATTAAAAGTAGAATGCAACAAAAATTTTTCGTTACCTACCTTTAATCGAGCTTCTCTCCTTGGAACACACCTGTCCCATCAAGATACGTACGTAAGGCAGCATACTGATCGTTGTGCCAAAACGCTTCTGAATCTACTAGTATCGCCGCATCTTGCCTTGCTGTTTCTAATGCTCGATAATCATGTACCATATCAGCAACCTTAAATTCTGGTAAACCACTTTGCTTACTTCCAAAGAAATCCCCAGGACCTCGTAACTCTAAATCTTTTTCTGACAATACAAACCCATCATTTGTTTCAGTCATAATGCGCATTCTCTCTTTTCCTGTTTCTGATTTAGGGTCCGCTATTAATAAACAATATGATTGTTCACTTCCACGTCCAACACGCCCCCTGAGCTGATGGAGCTGCGATAAACCGAAACGCTCTGCATCGTAAATAACCATCACAGTCGCATTCGGTACGTTGACACCTACTTCAACAACTGTTGTCGACACAAGAATTTGCACTTTATTTTCACTAAATTGTCCCATTATCTCTTCTTTTTCCTGAGAAGATAACCTTCCATGCATTAACCCCACTTGACATTTCCCTTGATAATGATGGGTCAACATACTATGTAAGTCGATAGCATTTTGTACATCAAGTTTCTCAGACTCTTCAATAAGAGGGCAAATAACATATGCTTGTCTTCCTTTTTTGATCTCTTTCTCCACAAAATCGAGAACGCGATCTAACATATCATGTTTTGCCCAATACGTTTCAATTACCTTTCTACCAGCTGGCATTTCATCAATAATAGAAACATCCATCTCTCCAAATGCAGTAATTGCTAACGTACGCGGAATTGGTGTCGCTGTCATAAATAATACATCAGGACTTTCACCTTTCTCCCTCAAAACCCGGCGCTGCGCTACACCAAATCTATGTTGTTCATCAGTAATAACGAGACCTAACCTATGAAATATAACTTCATCCTGAATTAAAGCATGCGTTCCAACAAGGATATCTATTTCTCCCTGTTCTAATTTCGCCAAAATCTCCCGGCGTCTCGCACCTTTAACAGAACTTGTTAACAATTCAACCTTCATACCAAAATGTGAAAATGTTTCAGCAAGCGACTGATAATGTTGTTCGGCTAAAATTTCTGTAGGAACCATTAAAGCACCTTGGTAACGAGCTAATTTCGCCGCATAAAGAGCGATCGCAGCGACAACCGTTTTCCCGGAACCAACGTCACCTTGCAAAAGTCGATTCATCCGATAAGGAGATGTCATATCTTTTAAAATTTCATCCACAACCCGGCGTTGCGCACCCGTTAATGGAAACGGAAGTGCATCGATAAATTCTTGTAATTCTACTGACGAAATTTCTTTCTTCGTCCCTTTCGAATTCTCTCTTTCCATTTTCCGTAATGTTTGCATTTTCAGCTGAAACAGGAAAAATTCCTCGTATACAAAACGGCGACGAGCTTGCTTTAAATCTTCCTGTCCTACCGGAAAATGCAACGCTCGAAGCGCTTCATAACGTGGTAATAATTTATATCGACTTAACAAACCATCCGGTAACACTTCTACTATAGAATCCCCATACTCCTTTAACGCTTGGGCAATAAAACGGCGCATCTGTTTTACTGTAAGTTTCCCTTTCACAGAGTATACAGGCTCTACTTCTTGTTGACGTACAACCGGTCCAAAATGAAGCTCTGATACAGCGATTGTTTGACGATGTTGATCCCATTTACCAGTAATCGTTACCGTTTCATCTAGCTTTAGCTTTTGCTTATAGTAAGGTCTATTAAAACATACAGCCGTAATTAAATAACGACCGACGAGAACACGAACTGTAAGACGCGACTTCTTCTTCCCATAATATTGCAGTAAAGGCGCACTATGAACCTTCCCCTCAACTGTTACACGCTCATCATGCTTTACTTCAGCAAGATCTTTCATCGCATAATCTTCATAACGGTACGGAAAATGTTCTAATAGATGAGAAACTGTATAAATTCCCATCTCATGTAGTAAGTCAGATGTTTCTCCTCCGATTCCCTTTACATCCGTAACAGGAACTTGTACAACTTCATTCAAGATTCTCACGCTCCGTCACATTATTTTCTTTGTTGCACTCTATTTGAGTATCACTTAACATCTGTAATCGCTCTCTTTCACCTTATATATTCTATCATAGGCATTCTAAGAGAAACTACTCAAATCCCTCAATGAAACAAGTAAAAAAAGAGCCTCACTATTAGCAGCAAGGCTCTTTTCTTTCTTCAATATGCTAGCCTTTTGAATAAAAACTAGTAATAAACTTCATAATACTACTTCTCATCCATTAGCAAGTAAGTAATCCATTTATTTCCAAAGCGAATCTTTTCTTATTCTACAGAGAAGATAAAAGAATATACCGGTTGATTTCCAACATGTACTTCTACTTCTGCATCTTCAAAGTTCTCTTCTACAAACGCAACTAATTCAGCCACTTCTTCGGCTGTTGCATCTTCACCTTGTAGAATCGTAATGATTTCAGAATCCTCATCAATCAGCGCCTCTAGTAATTGCTTTGCAGCTCCTACTTTTTCAGCATTTGTAGATACAATCTTTCCATCTGCAATACACATGAAATCATCTTTTTGAATTTCAACACCGTCAATTTCCGTATCACGAACAGCATACGTAATTTGACCTGTTTTCACATGCGATAAAGCTTCTTTCATGTTTTCTTCATTCTCTTCTAACGTTCCAACTGGATTAAATGCTAACATTGCAGCCATACCTTGAGGAACTGTTTTTGAACGAACTACAATAACTTCTTGATCCACAACTGATGCTGCTTGTTCTGCTGCCATCACAATATTTCCGTTATTCGGTAAGATAATGATTTTTTCAGCATTCGCTTCTTCAATCGCCTTCACGATATCCTCCGTACTTGGATTCATCGTTTGACCACCTTCGATAACTTTCGTCGCACCAATGCTCTCAAATAAAGTTTTAATACCAGATCCCATAGCTACAGTTACAATACCGTACGGTTGCTTCTCTTTTAACTGGATTGTTTGCTCAGGCATCATAGTAGGTTCATCTAATAAAGCAGTATGCTGTTCACGCATATTCTCTACTTTAATCTTAATTAAGCTACCGTAACGTTGCCCGTAGTTCATAGCGTCTCCCGGATGCTCTGCATGGATATGAACTTTTACAATTTCATCATCAGATACAACCAGTAGGGAATCACCATACACACTAATATCTTCACGGAATTTTTGCTCAGAGAAATTATGCTCTTTCACTTTTTCAGCCTCTAATTTCACCATGAACTCCGTACAATATCCATACTTAATATCTTCTGTACTCAATTGGCTTTGTACACTACGGTGATGTTCTGCGCGTACCATTTCATTCATAGATGGTTGCGTCGGCGCATCAGAAGAAATCGTTTCTCCTTTTAAGTCAGCTAAAAATCCTTCGTATACAACTACAAGACCTTTACCACCGCTATCTACAACGCCAACTTGTTTTAATACAGGTAATAAATCCGGCGTACGACTTAACGATGCGTTCGCTTCTTTTACAACGTCTTCCATAAACAAAACAAAGTCGCGCTGTTTTTTCGCAACTGTCACTGCATATTTACCCGTTTCTCTTGCAACCGTTAAAATCGTTCCTTCAATCGGTTTCATAACCGCTTTGTAAGCTGCCTCTACTCCAGCTTCTAAAGCTGCAGCAAAATCAACTGTTGTTAACTCTTCTTTGTTTTCAATGGATTTAGAGAAACCACGGAATAACTGCGATAAAATAACACCAGAGTTACCACGAGCTCCCATTAGTAATCCTTTTGCTAAACTTACACCGACTTTACCAGCATGCTGTGAAGGATTTGCTTTCACTTCACGTGCGCCTGAAGTCATTGATAAGTTCATATTTGTACCGGTATCGCCATCTGGAACTGGAAATACGTTTAATGCATCAACAAGCTGAACATTATTTGTTAAATTATTTGCTCCTTGAATGATCATTTGTGATAAACGTTTTCCATCAATTTTTTGAATTGACACAGATTTTCCTCCTTAATGCACATTACAAGTTTATTACTTTAACTCCTTGTACGTAGATGTTTACAGAATCTACTGCTAGTCCTACAGTTTGATCTAATGTATATTTCACTTTCGTCTGCACGTTATGTGCTACTTCTGAAATTTTCGTACCATAGCTCACAATAATATACATATCAATATGTACTTCATCTTCATCTTTACGAACAATAACGCCTCTAGTGAAGTTTTCTTTTCGTAAAATGTCTGTTAATCCATCTTTTAACTGATTTTTTGATGCCATACCTACGATACCGTAGCAATCTACTGCGGCACCTCCAGCAATTGTTGCAATTACATCTGTACTAATATCAATTTGACCGTACTTCGTTTTAATTTCAATTGACATCTCGTTTCCCCCTTCATAAATGGTGAAAGTGAGCTAGACTACTTTAGTTACTATCATATAATCTTTTTAAAGAAAATTCCATCGTTCTTTCTTTTCACTCTCATAATTTTATGTTTTTAATTACACTTTTTTATGATGAGCAAAATAGTCCATTGTTATTATACAACATGTACCACTATAATATGTCAAGCAATTTTTCTTGATTTCAACTTTTCTTCATTGACATATAGTGTCAAGTAATTTTTCTTGATTTCTTTTTTCTACGGTGTTGCATTCTCTTTTTAGTTGTGTTAAATTATAGTAGTGTTTTTAGCATCGCATAAAAGACTAACATTGAAAAATTACGTATGGTAAGGTATCAAGGGAGGGAAATATAAATGGCTCGTGTTTGTGCTATTACTGGAAGAAAAGCTCGTTCTGGTAACTCTCGTTCTCACGCAATGAACGCTACAAAACGTAAATGGGGCGCTAACCTTCAAAAAGTTCGCGTACGCATCGACGGAAAAGTTCAACGTGTTTACGTTTCTGCTAGAGCATTAAAATCTGGCAAAATCGAACGTGTTTAATAATAAAAAAAAGAGCCACTAGGCTCTTTTTTTACTATACCAATGGAAAAAGCACCGGTAATAGGTGCTTTTTTTAGTCTTTTTTGAAGGTATTTAACATTGCTCGAACAATTCCACCAAGAAATTTAGGTAACTTAATTGTATAAAATCTCATGGTTTCCCTCCTAATCCCCATTACTCCACTTGTTCACTATATGATGTAAGGAGCAAAATTGTTTCTTTAATCAGTGCTTCTTATCATCATTAATATGCCGGAAGTAAATGAAAAAGTACCTTTTTCCTCAATGAGTTCATTACTAATACAAAGTGTCGATCCCCACTCTATAGTTCTATTCGTAAGAGGATACTTAAAACCAAGTAAAGTAATACCTTCCACTATTTCAGTAACCGGCACAAAAGATACATAAGGAAAATTTTTATTTTCTTCAATTATATGTATACCAACTTTTTTAACTGTTATTTCATTTTTATTGTCTACAATGCACATTTCTATCTCTACTTCTAACCCTTTTAAAAGCATTTGTATATTTGCTAAGCCGTGATCAAGTCTTCCACCAGTAGCTCCAAAAATACGAATTAATGTCGGATTCTGTTCTAACGCCCAGTTAATTGCAATTTCTAAATCCGTTTGATCCTTTTCACGCGGAACAATATGTAATTCATTTGTTTGCTGTCCCATCCATACTAATTCCTCTTCTGTAACTGAATCATAATCGCCGAACGCAACAGCTGGGGTAATACCTCTTTTTAATAAACGGTACACTCCTCTATCAACCGCCGCCCATACTACATTCCCATTTTCATATCGAGAAAAATCTGCGCAATATTCTACAGGCCCTCCTGCTAAAATATGAATAATCATTTGTTCTTCCCCTTCTATTGTAAAAAGGCAATCTGCCATTCGGTAGATTGCCTTTTGCATATTTTTTGCTCTATCCTGTGTAAATAGTGAACTCTTACTGAACTAGAAGCTTCACTAGGATAAAGGATTGTTCATTCATTATCCACGAATGACACGAATTGCTTCACCGCGGTCTTTTTGATTGTATACCGCTGATCCAGCTACAAGAACATTTGCCCCTGCTTCAACGCAAAGTCTTGCTGTTTCAGCGTTAACACCACCATCAACTTCAATTTCCACTTCTAGATTACGCTCTTTAACCATTTCTGCAACTTCTTTAATCTTCGGTAATACAGAATGAATAAATTTCTGTCCGCCAAATCCAGGATTTACTGTCATAAGTAATACCATATCTATATCTTCTAAAATATGCTCAATTACCGAAGCTGGCGTATGCGGATTCAATACGACCCCCGCTTTAATGCCATGAGATTTGATTAACTGAATTGTACGATGTAGATGAGGACAAGCTTCTACATGGACAGTAATAATATCTGCTCCCGCTTTTGCGAAAGTTGGGATATAATTATCAGGATTTTCAATCATTAAATGTACATCTAACGGCAATGATGTAATTGGACGAATGGCTTCAACAATTAATGGCCCAATCGTAATATTTGGTACAAAATGTCCATCCATTACATCGACATGGATGTAATCTGCTCCACCTTTTTCTACATCTTTAATTTCTTCCCCTAATTTTGAAAAATCTGCTGATAAAATCGATGGTGCAATTTTAATCATGACTAATACCTCGGCTTTCTCTCTCTAATTTCTTCTACGAATTGTTTATAATTCTTATAACGATATTCAGTAATCTTCCCTTCCTCAACAGCAGTTTTCACCGCACATTTTGGTTCAGAAAGATGTGTACACCCTCTAAATTTACAGTATTGGCTCGCTTCTTTCAACTCCGGAAAACAATATGTAAGATCTTCTACCTCTATATCTATGAAATCTAGTGAACTAAAACCAGGTGTATCTGCTACAAGTCCACTTCCGATTTCAATTAATTCTACGTGCCTTGTCGTATGCTTCCCGCGTCCTAAATGTGAGGAAATATCATTTGTTTTCAATTCTAAGTCTGGACGTAGAACGTTAAGCATTGAAGATTTCCCAACACCAGATTGACCTGCAACGACAGAAACACAACCTTCTAAGTATGGCTTTAAAATATCAATACTTTCTGATGTATTTATAGAAGTAAATAATACATCATAACCCATTTCACGATAATCATTAGCATAAGCTTCAACGGTTTCTCTCATCTTTTCATCCACTAAATCCATTTTACTTATACAAATAATTGGCTTAATATTATGATATTCAATTAGCACTAAAAATCGATCTAACAAACCTGGATTGAAATCTGGTTCTACTGCAGAGAAAACGAGAATCGCTTGATCCACATTTGCAATAGGAGGTCTAACAAGCTCATTTTTTCGATCAAATACTTCAAGCACATAACCTTCATTTGGATTATCCGCTTGAAAAACGACTTGGTCTCCTACAAGTGGTGTAATTTTATTCTTTCTAAATACACCACGCCCGCGACATTGTGTAATCCCTTCTTCATGCTGCACATAATAAAACCCGCTTAAAGCTTTTACAATTTTTCCTTCTGGCATATAATTCTCCTTTATTTTGTATAAAGTAAAGCTGTAATTAAAAATGAATGGTTTTAAACTCTTTAAACAATTATTTCAAAAACCATCAAATATATACCTTTGTTAATATACATTATAATCTTCCATCAAATTCAACATAATATTTACAGCCGTATCACTTTAGTAACTTTTGGAATCATATATTTTTGCCTGCTATACCGTCCACTTTGTAGACAGCATAACAGGCAAGAATAATAAGCAAAGACTTTCACTATTATTGAGTTGGATATGGTACTTCTTTGTCGATAATCGTTACTCCATCTCGAACAATTTTATAGTGTCCCTTTGTACCTTCTTGAATTACAAATTCTAAAGAAAGAGTCGCTGACTCAGTAATTGTTCTGGTTTCAACCGGTCTATCCATTTTTTGCTGCATGTCTTCTTTATAAATTTCTATTGTTTGTGGCTTTTTCTCACCTGTTGCAGCAGGCTCATATGGGACAGAAATATTGTCCACTTTTACCGTTTTAGTCACTTTAGGTTTTGGGCCATCAGAGATAATAATAGTTACTTTGTCTCCCTCTTTTAATGGTGTACCTGGCTTTGGAAATTGCGAAATTACAAGTCCTTTTTCAACTGTATCTGAATACTCTCGTTTTATATCTGAAGTTAGTTTTCTCTCATTCAAATAACCAGTTACACTATTTTCAGTCCACCCTGAAAAATCACCTGGTCTAATTTGATAAGGCCCTTTACTTACCCAGATTTTCAGTTCTTGCTCCGCTTCTATAACCATTTGATCAGGCGTCGGGATTTGCTCTACGATTTCACCTTTCGGCTTATCATTTTCAATATAATTTACTGTAACTTGTTTATATTTTTCTTCTAACTCAGTTTTTACACTCTCAAAGTTTTGTCCTGTGAAATCCTTCATCTTACTTTTCTTTTTTCCACCTGATTGATAGATAGTAATTTTAGAGTTTTCTTTCACGACCCTGCCTGCTACAGGGTCTGTTTTTATTACATTCCCAGCTTCAACATCATCTGTATATACAATATTAGGTTCCGTCACTTCAAAACCCTTTTCTACTAATGTATTTACAGCTGTCGTATATTTCATACCAGCCACTTCAGGAACTTTTACATCTTTCGGAATAAAGAATCCCGGAATAACAGTAAGCGCTAATGTGATTCCAATTGCTAAAAGTAAAAATGTCGTAATTAACACTTTGATCCATTTGTTACTTCGTTTTTTCTTCTTATCTAATTCAGTACCTTCTTTTCTTATTGATTCATCCACTTTACTTCCGTTTAAAACAATTGTTTCATCGCTTACATTTTCAAATAATTGTTCTTGTTGGATAATTGGAATCGCTTTCGTCGCTTCCATATCTTCTGGTATGTAAAATGGTTGCTCATTTATCCGCTCTGGATATAGTGCTGTTTCAATATCTCGCTTCATTGCATTAGCAGATTGATATCGATGGAATGGATCTTTCGCAGTTGCCTTTAATATAATATTCTCAACACTTTGTGGAATATTTTCATTCCATCTTTTTGGAGACGGTATTTCACTTTGTAAATGTTTTAAAGCTATTGCAACAGCAGATTCGCCCGAAAATGGCTGTCTTCCTGTTAACAATTCAAACATAACAATACCAAGTGAATAAATATCTGATTGTTTATTTGCTATCCCGCCGCGCGCTTGTTCTGGTGATAAATAATGCACCGAACCGAGTACCGAATTTGTATGTGTAATTGTTGTTGCACTTGTAGCTGTCGCAATTCCAAAATCTGTTACTTTTACTACTCCATCAGCTCGAATTAAAATATTGTGCGGTTTTATATCACGATGCACAATTTCAAAATGATGGGCGTGTGCCATAGCGGATGTTAACTGCTCCATAATATCAAGAGCTTCTCCTATAGGTAACATCCCTCGCTCAGTTATGTATTGCTTCAATGTTTGCCCAGGTACATACTCCATTACAAGATAATATATACCATCTTCTTCTCCGACATCATACATATTCACAATATTTGGATGCGACAACGTAGTAACAGACTGCGCTTCTCGATGGAAACGTTTAATAAACTCTTCGTTATTTGAATAGTCGAGTCTTAATATTTTTACCGCTACATCTCGGCCAAGTATATCATCATGAGCTAAATACACATTGGCCATTCCTCCACCGCCAATCATTTTCAGCAGCTTATAACGGTCATTTAAGCGTTTTCCAATCAGCACGTTGCACTTCACCTACTTTCGTTTGTCGAACCCGCATAATCAATAAGAACAAGGGTAATATTATCTTCTCCACCGCGATCATTCGCCAGTTGAATGAGACGCTGCCCCTTACCTTCAAGCTGTTCATTTAACTGTAAAATTTGTTGCATATCAGCAATAGAAACTTTGTTAGATAATCCATCAGAGCAAAGAAGTAACTGATCATCTTCCTCAAGCACCAATGTTTTAACATCTAATCCAACTGTTTCTTCTGTTCCTAATGCTCTTAACAAAACATTCTTTTTTGGGTGATATTCTGCGTCTTCCTTTGAAATCTCACCATGTCTCACAAGTTCATTTACAAGGGAATGATCTTCCGTTACAAGCGATATTACTCCCTCTGATACCATATAACAACGACTATCTCCTATATGACCAATTGTTACAAAATTAGGCGTACAAATTGCTATGATAATTGTTGTCCCCATACCATTACATTCTACATGTTGTTTAGAATATTCATAAATACGTTCATTAATAATTCCAACACTAGTATGTAACCACTCTTCTACTTTCTTAGGCTCATTCATATTATGCGTTTGCTTCCAATAATCATGGAATAATTGAATGGTCATCGAGCTAGCTACATCGCCAGCTCGATGACCTCCCATTCCATCTGCTACTACCGCTAAAATATTTCCATCTAAATTGTGAAAAACTCCTGCACTATCTTCATTATGTTGACGAACTTTTCCTTTATCTGATAGAAACACGGCTTTCATCTCGTCACCTCGTCTCTTCTTTGCGCTCCTTCGCACGCAACTGACCGCAGGCTGCATCAATATCATGACCTTGTTCACGGCGAATCGTTACATTCACTCCACGATCTTTTAACGTTTTCTCGAATAAGAAAATTTGTTCACGTGGGGTACGTACATAATCACGTTCAGGTACGTAGTTTACCGGGATTAAGTTCACATGACATTTTACACCTTTTAAGAGTGCAGCAAGCTCTTCAGCGTGCTCAACTTGGTCATTTTCTCCTCCAAATAATCCATATTCAAAAGTAATACGACGCCCTGTTCTATTTACATAGAATTTAATAGCTTCCATTAAGTCAGGTAACTTATAAGCACGGTTAATCGGCATTAATTTTGAACGTAATTCTGAGTTTGGCGCATGCAATGAAATCGCAAAATTAATTTGTAGATCTTCTTCAGCGAACTTATAAATTTTCGGGATAATCCCACTTGTAGAAACTGTCATATGTCGCGCACCAATATGAATTCCTTTTTCATGGTTAATGATGCGTAAGAACGACATTAAATTATCGTAATTGTCAAACGGTTCTCCAATTCCCATTACAACAAGAGAACTTACACGTTCGTCTGTTTCATCAAGCGCACGCTGTACTTCTACTACTTGCGCTACAATTTCTCCAGCTTCTAGGTTTCGTTTTAGCCCACCAAGTGTAGAGGCACAGAACGTACATCCAATACGGCAACCAACTTGTGTTGTTACACAAATGGAATTTCCATATTCATGTCGCATTAATACCGTTTCAATAGAATATCCATCATATAATTGGAATAAGAATTTAATTGTTCCATCCGAAGACGTTTGTTTTACTAACGTGTTTAAAGTAGTAATATCAAAGGAATTCGACAATTTATCACGCAATCCTTTAGAAAGGTTTGACATATCCTCATAATTTTTTACACGTTTTTTATATAGCCAGTCAAAAATTTGTCCAGCACGGAACTTCGGTTCTCCTTGTTCCTTTAACCAATCTTGCATTTCATGAAGTTGTAAAGAGTAAATTGATGGTTTTTTCGTTTCTACATTTTTCTTTTGTTTTCTTACAGTCGTTTCCATGATGCTACACCTTCTTCCTTAAACAAGCAATATAAAAGCCATCCGTTGCAAAATAATGCGGTAAAATTTGTACTTGACCTTCATCAATATACGGGCTTAATTTTTCTGGCATACGCTCTTTTATCGTAGTATCCCATTCAAATTCAGGATGTTCTTGTAAAAATTTCTCTATTACTTGTTCATTTTCTATTTTCTCAATTGTGCACGTACTATAAACAAGACGACCGCCTTGTTTTAATAACGGTGCTATTTTTTCTAGTATCGCAAATTGAATCGTCGATAATCTTTCACTATCGCCCTTATCTTTTCCTAGCTTAATATCAGGTTTACGTCTAATTACACCAAAACCAGAACACGGTGCATCTACCAATATTTTGTCAAAAGTTTCATTTGCAAAGTGCTCTTGCACTTTTCTAGCATCTAACGCTTTTGTTTCTACGTTTTCTAGGCCAAGTCGCTCTGCTTGCTGTTTAATTAAACGCACTTTGTGTGCATGTAAATCAAGGGACATAACCTTACCAGTTCCCTTTAATCGTTCTGCAATATGCGTTGTTTTTCCACCTGGAGCAGCACAACTATCAAGAACTTCCTCTCCCGCATTCGGTTCTAAAGCACGTGCTACAAGCATAGAGCTTTCATCTTGAATAGAAAGGAATCCTTTTTTAAACGCTTCTGTATGCGCTACATTCCCTCTTTCAATCTGAATTGCATCATCTGACAGGTCACCACGTTTCGCTTCTATACCTTCACTTGCCAACAACTCAATCGCTTCTTCTACTGTTACCTTATCAACATTCACACGTGCTGTAGGTACAGGAGGTAACATGTTTACTTCGCACATTTTCTCTGCAGTTTCTAAACCATATTCAGAAGTCCACTCTTGTACAAGCCAAACTGGATGACTCGTTGCAATTGCAAGACGTTCGACTGGATCCTTAATCTCATCTAAAGAAGGTACACCTTCCCTCTGAATCGAACGTAATACACCGTTTACCATACCAGCAATTCCTTTATGCCCACGGCGCTTTGCAATTTCAACTGCTTCATGAATAGCTGCTCTTTCTGGCACTCTGTCTAAATAAACCATTTGATATAAAGACAAGCGAAGTAATACTCTTACCCACGCCTCAACTTTTTTTCTTAAAAAAGGTTGTAAATAATAATCTAATGTGTCACGACGTTGAATCGTTCCGTATACAATTTCAGTTAATAAACCAATATCTTTTCTATCAATTGCACTTTTTTCAATTAGATTATTTAAAAGTAAGTTGCTATAAGCACCACTTTTTTCTACTTGAATTAAACCATCAAGAGCTAATTCACGAACATTTTGTCTCATGCATTTTCTCCTAACTTCGTTCCAATTTCAGGTTTTGTGCCACGTAAAAATTGTGAACAACTCATACGCTTTTTACCAGAAGGTTGCAATTCAGTAATTTTAACCCCTGTTTCATTGCCCGTTGCTACAACAAAACCGTCTTCTTCGATCGCAACAATCGTACCTGCTTCAGCCGCTTCGGTTACGGGTACTTTTTCTCCCCACCATACTTTAACAACTTGTCCTGCTAAAGTTGTATAAGCAACCGGCCATGGATTCAATCCGCGAATGTGATTGTATACTTCTTCACCTGTTTTTGTCCAATCAATTTTCTCTTGCTCACGTTTTATATTATATGCAAACGTTACCTCTTCTTCGTTTTGTTTAATTGGCTCTAACTTACCTTGAATTAATAAAGGTACTGTTTTAGATAGAAGGTGTGCTCCTGCTTCACTTAACTTATCAAATAATGAGCCCGTCGTTTCACGCTCTTCAATGTCCACTTCCACTTGCGTTAAAATATCACCAGCATCCAATTTTTCTACCATGTACATAATTGTAATACCTGTTTTTTCTTTACCTTCCATAATTGCATAATGAATCGGTGCACCACCACGAAGTTCAGGAAGTAAAGAAGCGTGGACATTAATACATCCATACTTTGGGGCTTCTAAAATTGCATTTGGTACAATCTGACCAAATGCAGCTGTTACAATTAAATCTGGCTCTAATGCCAATACTTTTTCATATTCGTCTTTTTCACGAATTTTTAACGGTTGTAACACTGGAATACCATGTTTTTCCGCTTCAACTTTAACAGGTGTAGGTGTTAATACTTTTTTTCTACCCACTGGACGATCAGGTTGTGTCACAACACCTACTACATCATAGCCATCTTCAATAAGACGACGAAGCACCGGCACTGAAAAGTCCGGTGTTCCCATAAATACTACTCTTATCATTTAAAAACCGCTCCTTTTAACACCTATTCTAATTCGTTTTCTTCATAATATCTTGTCACTTTCGATGTAAATAAAACACCGTGTAAATGATCGATTTCATGTTGAATTGCACGCGCTAAAAATCCTTCCGCTTCTAATAAAAATACTTTACCTCGGCGATTTTGCGCTCTTACTTTAATATAATCGGCACGTTCCACTTCACCATAAAGTCCCGGGAAGCTTAAACAGCCTTCGGGACCTACTTGCTCACCACGTTTTTCTAATATGGATGGATTGATTAACTCGATTTTTCCAGTATCATCACCGATATCAGCAACCGCTACTTGCAAGCTTACACCTACTTGAGGCGCAGCTAAACCGACTCCGTCCGCAATTAACATTGTTTCATGCATATCTTTCAACAATTTCACTAACTTTTTATCAAAGTTAATTACTCTTTCGCATGGTGTTTCTAACACTTCATTTGGATGCTTTACTATTTCTAAAACTGCCATATTTCCCTCCGCTACATTAACATTGTTGGATTAAAATCAATTGAGATTTGTAGCTCTTTTTGCATTTCTGCTTGATAATGTTCATTTACCATTTTGAGCACGTTCTTTAAGTTTGGTTCCCGTTTGTATTTTATCATGCATTGATAACGATATCTATCTTTTATCCTTGGAATTGCTGAAGCAACTGGTCCTAAAACCATCGTTTGCTGCGAGCAATGCGTGCGTAAATGACCGACAATTTTTTCCGTCACTTGGACTGTCTTTAATAATTCTGGATGAGATACAGTTACAAGTACAACGTAGTAATAAGGTGGATATTGTCTTGTTCGTCTCATTTGCATTTCTTGGTCAAAAAACACATCATATTGTTGATTCTTTGCTAATTCTATACTGTAATGCTCTGGTGTATACGTTTGAATTACAACTTCCCCTGGCAATTCATGTCTTCCAGCACGTCCACTGACTTGCGTCAATAATTGATAGGTCTTTTCACTCGCCCGAAAATCTGGTAAGTGCAGCATTGTATCTGCCGTTAACACTCCAACAAGCGTCACCTTCGGAAAATCAAGCCCTTTAGCGATCATTTGTGTTCCAAGTAATATATCTGCTTTCTCTTCACCAAATGCCTTTAATAATTTTTCATGCATTCCTTTACGGCTTGTTGTATCCACATCCATTCGAATGACTCGCGCCTCTGGGAATAATTTTGTAATTTCTTCTTCTACCTTTTGTGTACCAGTACCAAAGAAACGAATATGAGTACTATTACAAGCAGGGCAGGCAGTTGGCATATTCTCTTCATGACTGCAATAATGACATTTTAAACGATGATTCATTTTATGATACGTCAGCGAAATATCACAATGCGGACATTGTACAACATACCCACAATCGCGGCACATCACAAATGTAGAATGACCTCTTCTATTTAAAAAGAGTACCATTTGTTCTTTCTTTTCTAATCGATCTGCTATTTTTTCATGCAGTGCCTTAGAAAACATGGATCGATTCCCGTCACGAAGTTCCTCGCGCATGTCTACAATCTCTACCGCCGGTAAAGCTTGTTCATTCATACGTTTTTCCATTGTTAGTAATTCATAAACACCTTTTTTCGCTCTTGCAAACGATTCAAGAGTAGGTGTTGCACTACCAAGAACGATAGGACACTTATGATATTGTCCTCTCCACACAGCTACATCCCTTGCATGATACCTCGGATTATCTTCTTGCTTATAACTCGATTCATGCTCTTCATCAATAATAATAATCCCTAAATTTTCAAAGGGAGCAAAAATAGCTGAGCGCGCACCAACAACCACTTTCACTTCTTTTCTTAAAATCTTACGCCATTCATCATATTTTTCTCCAACAGACAACGCACTATGAAGAACCGCAACTTGCGAGCCAAATCTACCTTTAAAACGATCTACCATTTGAGGTGTTAGTGCAATTTCAGGAACAAGTACAATAGCTTCTTTTCCTTTCTTCAACACTGCTGCTATAGATTGTAAATATACTTCTGTCTTTCCGCTTCCTGTAACACCATATAGTAAAAATGGATTGTAAGTTTCATTTGTAATTGATGATAAAATCGGTGTAATGACTTGCTTTTGTTCCTCCGTAAGTGGAAATGGTTTCGTTTGTTCAAAATCATCATCGTCATACGGATTCCGGTATACTTCCACATACTTTTCTGAGATTAGCCCCTTTTTAACAAGTGCTTTTATTGGGGCATCTGTTATTTGCAACTCTTCTGTTATCACTTTCAACGGTACACTTTTATAATTTTCCACAAAATAATAGAGTACATCTTGTTGTTTTTTACTTTTCAATTCAAATGCCGCTAATTCTAATTTATCTTCCGGTAACTCCGGCTGAATGACTCTTTGTTTCTTCTTCTGTACTTTATCTTTCACTTGATAAACGACTTCAATCGTGCCATTTTTAATTTCTTGTTGAATAGTCCGGTATACATGTGGATGCGCCTCGATCACTTCAAAATCGATTGCTTCTTTATCCTCAAATAAATACAGTATTTCAGGTGCTACTTCTTCTTGTTTACGCAGTTGTAGACGCTTTTTATACGTTGCTTTTATCGCTGTTGGAAGCATCACTTGAAAAGCTGAAATCATATAACATAACGTTTCACTTGTAAGCCAATATCCAAGCTTTAATAATTCATCATTTAAAACCGGTGTTACATCTAATATTTCATGGATTGTCTTTAATTTCTTACTTTCTACGTCAACCGAATCTTTGATCCCGATAATAAACCCTTGCAATTTTCTTGGGCCGAACGGAACAACTACACGCATTCCTGTCTGGACAATATCTTCCCATTTTTTAGGGATAATATAATCAAACGGTCGATCTGTCTGACGGGCAGGTACATCAACAATTACACTTGCAAATTTCATAAACAATCATCTTCTAACATCATTTCAATTTGCTTTAATATTTCACGAGCTACCTCTTTCTTCGTTAAAAGTGGCAACTCAATAACTTTTCCATCTTTTCTATACATTGTTACAATATTCGTATCCGTGCCAAATCCAGCTCCTTGCGCTTTTACATCATTTGCGACAATCATATTCGCATTTTTCTCACGTAATTTTTTCGTTGCGTATTCCTCTACGTTTGTCGTTTCAGCCGCAAAACCGATAAGTAACTGTTTATCCTTTTTCTCACCTAACGTTTTTAAAATATCTACTGTTCTCTCCAATTCAATTACAGCATCACCATTTTGCTTTTTCATTTTATTATCATGAACATATTTCGGACGATAATCTGCAACTGCTGCTGTTTTAATGACAACATCTACATTTTGATAATATTGAAGAACCGCTTCTAACATATCTTGTGCAGATTCCACTTGTATCGTTGTTACATGTAGTGGTGGATTTAATGCTGTCGGTCCTGAAACGAGTATAACATCAGCACCTAAGTTCGATGCCACTTCTGCAATGGCATACCCCATTTTCCCAGAAGAAAAATTCGTCATAAAACGAACTGGATCAACCTTTTCTCGAGTTGGACCAGCAGTTATTAATATTCTCTTTCCTTGCAATGGTTTTTGTTCCGAGAAAGCTTCCTCTAACCGCGCAATAATTGCTTCTGGTTCTTCTAGTCTTCCCTTCGCTACATAGCCACACGCTAAAAAGCCTTCTCCAGGTTCAATAAATGTATATCCTAGCGTTTTTAACGTCATCATATTTTTTTGAACAATTTTATTTTCATACATATGCACATTCATAGCAGGCGCAATCCATACTGGAGCAGTTGTAGCTAACAAAGTAGTTGTAATCATATCATCCGCAATACCACCTGCTAACTTCCCAATACAATTTGCTGTAGCAGGTGCAATAAGTACCACATCTGCCCAATCTGCTAAATCGATATGGGCAATAACAGCTGAGTCTTTCTCATCGAATGTATCCGTATATACATCATGGCGAGAAAGTGCTTGGAATGTAAGAGGCGTAACAAACTTCATTGCTGACTCACTCATCATTACTTTTACAATAGCACCAGCTTGTGTCAATTTACTCGTTAACGCAGCCGCTTTAAAAACCGCAATGCCTCCTGTTACACATAGAAGTATCTTTTTCCCTTTTAGCATATGACTCGTCCTCTTTCTTTTTCAAACTTATAACACTGAAATAGAATTTCCAGCTCGTCAGTACCTATATTTCATCCCTATCGTAAAAAAATAACAACCTACTTGTAAATAGGTTGTTACCGTTACATAGAAAATTATAAAGTCTATGTTTTAAATTGTCGAAGGCAAAGTCTTATTCAGCTACTTTATCTTCACTTGGTACATAGCTTAACGCTTCTGCATCGATTTCTTCTAATGCTTTACCTACACATTTATGAGAAACAGGTTGTTCAACAACACAGTTATTAGCAAGTTGCATTTCACGCGCACGCTTTGCAGCTACTGTTACTAGTGTGTATTTAGAATCGATTTTTTGTAGTAATGAGTCAATTGATGGATTTAACATAATTATAGACCCTCCGTCATTTCTTTATAATATTTTGCTACCCTTTCGCGGCGGCAATGTTCGCCAACCACAATTGCTTTAATTCTATCACAAGCTAATTCAACTTGATCGTTTTCTACTACATAGTCGTAAGCGTCCATCATTTCGATTTCTTCTTTCGCTACAGTTAAACGATTTTCAATAACATCTTCAGTTTCTGTACCACGACCGACAATTCGGTTCTTTAGTTCAGATAAACTTGGAGGTGCTAAGAAAATAAATACACCTTCTGGGAAAGCTTTCTTAACTTGAATTGCTCCTTGCACTTCAATTTCTAAGAATACATCTTTTCCTTCTTGTAATGTTTTTTCAACATAGTCAATCGGTGTTCCGTAATAATTACCTACGAATTCAGCCCATTCAAGTAACTTTTCATTACGAATCATTTCCTCGAATTCTTCTCTCTCTTTAAAGAAATAATCCACACCATCTACTTCACCTTCACGCGGCTTACGTGTCGTTACTGAAATAGAGTACTGAAAACGTGTATCCTCATGGCTAAACAGCTCTTTTCGAACCGTTCCTTTCCCGACCCCAGAAGGTCCTGAAAGAACGATGAGCAATCCTCTTCTACTTCTCATAAATATGTAAAACCTACCCTTCCTCACTTAAATCTTCTTTATTATTCAAACGATGTGCAATCGTCTCTGGCTGAATTGGACTTAATACAACATGCCCATCATCCATAACAATAACCGCCCTTGTTTTTCTCCCATACGTAGCATCAAGCAAAGCATTATGTTCGCGTGCTTCTTGTACTGTTCGTTTAATAGGAGCTGACTCCGGACTTACAATAGCAATTATTCGATGAGCAGATACAATATTTCCGTATCCAATATTTAAAAACCGCATGGCCATAGTTTGCGCCTCCTAGTAAGTCTATCCGATTTCTCCACCACGTATAACTTTATATATTTTTTGAAAGCTACTCAATATTTTGTACTTGTTCACGAATTTTTTCAAGGTTATTTTTCATTTCTACAACATATTTTGAAATTGTTAAGTCATTTGCCTTCGAGCCAATCGTATTCACTTCCCTATGCATTTCTTGCACGATGAAGTCCATTTTCCTTCCAACAGGCTCTGCAATTTGCAACGCTTCACGAAATTGCTCTATATGGCTTTGTAAACGAACTAACTCTTCGTGAATATCAGAACGTTCAGCAAAGATTGCCACTTCTGTTAACAATCTTTGTTCATCTAAATCTTGATTATGTAATTCTTTTAAGCGATTTTCTAATCGTTCACGATATTTTTGGGTAACAATTGGTGCATGCGGAATAATGGCATTTACACAATTGTGAATCTCTTGCAAACGATATGCTATATCTTTATATAATCGTTCTCCTTCGCCATCTCTCATCGTTTTCAACATATGAGCAGCTTGGCGAACAGCCTCATATAAACTGTTCTCAAATTGTTCATTTACATTTTCTACTTCTTCAATTGCCGTTACTTCTGGCATTTCCATTAATTGTTGAAGTGTAATAGAATCTTGTAATTGAAATTTTCCTTTTATATCTTCCATAATCGATTGGTACTGTTCAAGAAGCGACCAATTCACACTTAATTTTCTTTCAACAAGCCCTTCACCTGTTATACTAATAGACACTTCAATGCGTCCACGTCGAACTTGTTCTGCAATTATTTTACGAATTTTGTCTTCAAACACCATCATTTGCTTCGGAAGTCGAATACTCATCTCTAGAAAACGGTGGTTCACCGATTTCATTTCTACTGTAATTTGAAAAGTATCATTTTCTACTTTCGCTCTTCCAAACCCTGTCATACTAGAAATCATTTTTATCACATCCAAGCCATGAAATAACTCAATGAAAAAGGTAATAGAGACAAGGCTCTACTACCTTCTGTAAATTATATCACATTTTCATATCATTGACTATTTCAAGTTTAATCCCTTCTTATATAACAGTGGCTTTTCCTTCTTCTCTTTTTTCCCTGTTAATAAAGAACCTACTAGTAGGAAAGTCGGAATTGATGATAAACCTCCAATTAGCAACCAATCTCTTGCTTGTATTGGCATTGTACTAAAAATCGGTTGTAACGGTGGATAATAGATAACCACTAGCATTAACAGTAAAGAAATTATAACCGCTCCTACTAAATACACGTTCCCAAACGGATTGCGGTGGAAGATAGAATGTTCACTTCGGCAATCAAATACATGAATAAGTTGTGCAAGTACCAACGTCGCGAATGCCACAGTCTGCGCATATTTCAGCTCATTTGGATGTTGATTATATGCGATAATGAACGCCACTAATGTAACCGCCCCAATTAGAAAGCCCCGGCTAATAATTTTCCACGCAAGTCCTCTAGCAAATACCCCTTCTTTCGGATGACGTGGTGTTCTCTTCATTACATCTCCTTCCGCCTTATCCAAACCTAATGCCATCGCTGGTAAACCGTCAGTAACTAAATTCACCCATAATATTTGGATTGGAACCATTGGCAGTGGTAATGCAAGTAACATTGCAAATAACATTACTAAAATTTCCCCAACGTTTGATGCTAATAAGTATCGAATAAACTTACGTATGTTCTCGTATATATTTCTACCTTCTTTAATTGCTGATTTAATCGTAGCAAAATTATCGTCTAGTAATACAAGTGAAGAAGCTTCTTTCGCAACGTCTGTTCCTGTAATCCCCATCGCTATCCCTATATCCGCCGTTTTAATGGCTGGTGCATCATTTACTCCATCACCAGTCATCGCTACTATATGCCCTTTATTTTGCAACGCCTTAACAATTTTTAATTTATGCTCAGGTGATACACGAGCAAATACATACGTATCTTCTACAACATTTTCTAGTTCTTCTATATCCATAGTTGCTAGTTCTGTCCCTTCAACAACACGACCTCCTGGTGGTAATATCCCTAATTGTTCTGCAATTGCCATCGCTGTTACTTTATGATCTCCTGTAATCATCACTGTTCGAATACCAGCTTCTTTACACTCTTTTACCGCCAGTTCCACCTCTGGTCTTGGCGGATCGATCATACCTTGTATGCCGATTAACATAAAATCTTTTTCAACATCTCTTTCATGCTCAATAGAATCTGTTGCTTTTAATGGCTTAAATGCAACTGCAATTGTTCGAAGCGCTTGACTACCTAAACTATGAATTGCCGCCTGTACTTCTTTTCTATACAACTCACTTAACGGTTGCTGCTTATCCCCCCATAAAATCGTTTGACTCATTTGCAAGAGGACATCTGGTGCTCCTTTCGTAACAACAAACTTTTTCCCCTCTCGATCACGGACAATAACACTCATCATTTTTCGAGTCGAATCAAATGGAAATTCACGAATAATTTCGAACTTCCCTTTCAGTGCATCACGTGTTATCCCCGCTTTCATTGCTGCAGCTACAAGTGCTCCCTCTGTTGGGTCTCCATCTAATACATACGCCTTTTTCTTTTGAATAATATTTGCATTGTTACATAGTGAACCAAATGTAAGTAGTTGATAAAGCGCCTTCGTCTTACCTGGATCAATTTCTTTTTCACCTTTCATAAAAGACCCATTAGGCTCATATCCTTGACCTGTCACTTTCCACAACTCTCCACCTGACCACATATGTGTTACCATCATTTTGTTTTGCGTCATTGTTCCTGTTTTATCAGAACATATAACAGAAGCACACCCTAACGTTTCTACGGCTGGTAACTTTCTTACAATTGCTCTCTTTTTTATCATGCGCTGTACACCAAGCGATAAAGCTACTGTAACAATTGCTGGTAATCCTTCTGGAATAGCAGCAACAGCTAGCGACACACCAGCTAAAAACATATGATATACTTCATTCCCTTGATACACACCGGCTAATACAACAAGGGCCGTCAAAATAAGAGCCACAATAATTAATATTTTTCCGAGTTGCTCCAATCTTCTTTGTAACGGCGTTTCCATTTGCTCTGCATTTTGTAACATATTTGCAATTTGGCCCATTGCTGTATTCATACCAGTCGCTACAACGACTCCTGTTCCAGATCCTCGCGTAATCATCGTCCCCATAAATGCCATATTTTTTTGATCACCAATTGAAACATCTTGCCCTTGCAATACTTCTACCTTTTTTTGCACAGGTACTGACTCTCCTGTCAAAGCAGACTCTTCGATATATAAACTCGATGCCTCAACGAGACGTACATCAGCCCCAATACGATCACCACTGGAAAATTTAATGATGTCACCTAAAACAAGCGCTTTAGATGGTGCCTTTACCCACTTTCCATTCCGCAGTACAGTCACTTGCGGGGCGGCTAGTTCCTTTAAAGCTTCTAATGATTTTTCAGCCTTTCTCTCTTGAAAAAAGCCGAGAATACCATTGATAATAACAATGGCAACAATAGCAATAGAATCAATATATTCACCTAAAAATGCAGAAACAATTGTTGCTCCAAACAAAACAAGTACCATGAAATCTTTAAATTGCGCTAAAAATACCATTAGTGCAGAAGGCCTTTTTGCCTCTTCTAATTCATTTGTACCAAATTTCTTTATTCGCCCTTCTGCTTCTTTCTCTGTAAGTCCAACCTTCACATTTGTATTCGTTCTTTCTTCCACTTCATGTGCTCGCATTCCATACCAGTTCATCCTGCTATCGACCTCCTGATTCCAGACATACTCTATTGAAAGCTTATTCAGCCTCGTCCAAAAAAATGCTATAATTAACTTTTAGTTAGAAAGGAGTGTTCATTTATGGCATTCGATGGATTATTTACAAGAGCGATTACACACGAAATTGAAAATTCTCTTCAAACCGGAAGAATTTCCAAAATATATCAACCTTCAAAATATGAAATTTTATTACATATTCGAGCAAACGGAAAGAACCAAAAACTAATTCTTTCATCTCATCCTACATATGCGCGTATGCACTTAACGAATCAAAACTACGATTCACCAGCAATACCGCCGATGTTTTGTATGCTTCTTCGCAAACATTTAGAAGGTGGATTTATTGAAAAAATTGAGCAAATTGACTTAGAACGTATTATTCAAATTACAGTTCGCAGTCGTAATGAAATCGGAGACGAATCATTAAAAACATTAGTAATCGAAATAATGGGAAGACACAGTAACATTATCTTAGTAGATACGAAAACGAACGTTATTTTAGATAGCTTAAAACACGTTTCGTTAGCCGTAAACCGTCACCGTACTGTATATGCTGGTGCTGAATACGTTGCACCACCAGCCCAACATAAAATCAATCCTCTGCAAATTGAAACCGCGGATGATTTTATTAGACCGCTAGACTTTTTATCTGGAAATATGGATAAGCAACTTGTCGGAGCTTTTATGGGCATTTCCCCATTATTTGCAAAAGAAGTAGTAAAAAAAGCAGGTATGGTAAATGAGAAAGCTTTATCAGAAGCATTTTTCTCTATACAAATGCCATTACTATCTCATACATATACACCAGCAATGATCACTGCAAATGGGAAAGAATTCTTTTATCTTTTCCCTCTTACCCATTTGCAAGGAGAAGAAAAAACATTCTCATCAGTGAGCGAATTGTTAGATCGCTTCTTCTTCGGTAAAGCAGAGCGTGATCGTGTAAAACAACAAGCTCATGATTTAGAACGCTTTATGCAAAACGAAAAAAACAAAAACGAGAAAAAACTTATTAAACTTGAAAAAACATTACAAGATGCTGGAAAAGCAGATAAATATCAACTATTTGGAGAGCTGCTTACAGCCAATATGTACGCTTTGAAAAAAGGTGATAAAGATATTGAAGTCGTTAATTATTACGATGAAAATAGCGGTACTGTAAAAATTACATTAGATCCTTTAAAAACACCATCTGAAAATGCACAACGCTACTTCCAAAAGTACCAAAAGGCAAAAAATTCAGTTGTTGTTGTAGAAGAACAAATCGAAAAGACAAATGAAGAAATTCTTTATTTTGATAGCTTACTTCAACAAATGGAAGCTGCTTCTTCAAAAGATATTGAAGAAATTCGTGAAGAGCTAGCTGAAGAAGGTTATATGCGTAATCGTAAGACGAAAAATGCAAAGAAAAAGCCTACAAAACCAGTATTGGATAAATATTTGGCTAGTGATGGTACAGAGATTTTCGTTGGTAAAAACAATAAGCAAAATGATTATTTAACAACCAAATTTGCCCGTCGTGATGAAATTTGGTTACATACGAAAGACATACCTGGCTCTCATGTTGTCATTCGTTCTTTAGAACCTGCTGAAGAAACTTTGCTAGAAGCTGCAAAAATTGCCGCTTATTACAGTAAAGCAAAAGAGTCTAGCTCTGTACCCGTTGATTTCACAAAAATCCGTCACGTTAAAAAGCCAAGTGGTGCAAAACTTGGATTCGTTACGTATGATAACCAACAAACAGTATATGTAACACCAGATGCTGACATCGTAATGAAATTAAAAGTGTAAATAAAAAATGCGTTGCTTGTAAGCAACGCATTTTTTATATTTTTCAGTTCATATATCCATTAACTAATTCGTAACACCTTTCTTTTGTCATCTTATATTTCTCTTCCGAGGCCTCTATACGTCTCATCGTTCCATTGTTTTCATCCGTAGCAATTGCTTTAATTGTGCTTTCTTTTTCCTTAACCCATGCAATCTGTTTTGTTTTTAAAGACTGAAATGCATCAGCTGACATCGTATTTTTTAATGTACTGTAAATTTCATTTAGTTTATTATCCCATAGTTGATAATTTCCTTCTATTTCATTTACTATGTCATTTGTTGACATAACATTTGTATGTTTTTCTTGATTTTCTAGAGTGGCTAACTCATTTAGAGCTTTAGTTTTACCTGCCGCTGATGAAGGTTCTTTTGTAAGCTTCTGCTCTTCTTTAGAATTGGTATGTGAACTCACACTATTTTCCTTAACCGTTTCTTGCTCTTGACTACTATTTTCTTTCGCTACCTTTTCCTGTTTTTGTTCATCTAAATCATATGTAATAACCGATGTTTTTGCATCTACAGCAATTAATCTAGTATTTTCTTTAAAAATATATTTTTTGGCACCACTGTTTTCCTCTTTAACAAAAGCGGTATTCTTAAAGCCTCGAACTTTAAGAAATTCGCTAGCTTCTTCCTTTGTAAGTTTTAAATCTCTCGGTGTATGTGATGACCATTTATCCATTAACCATTTTCCATCTTTATAAACTAAAATAAATTCCCATATCATTTGCAGGTATGATTGTCTCAATCGTTAAAATATCATTTTTCTGCGAATACGTTAATCTCATTTCCGGTTCAATATTGATAGGAAATGGTAACATATCCGTCTCTCTAGACCTATTAAAGGTATCCAGAGACTTAGGAAGCTGCTTCTCTATAAACTTTTCTGAAACTAATCCTTTCACTCCTTTTTTCGCTGTGTCCAAATCTCCAGGGTTATTTCGGCTCCATCCATTTTCTTTTTCCATCTCACTAAAAGAGTTTGCTATTCCATCTACACTCTTTCTTACAATCTTTTTCGCTTCTTTTTCTGTCACTTCTGGTGCTTCATCAAGCTGTTCAATTGTTTTATTTACTTGTACTTTGTTTTCACTTTTTTCACAGCCTGCTAGAACAAACATACTAGCTGCCAAGCAAAATGACATTACTTTACTTAATTTCTTCATGTACTCACAATCCTTATCCCTTCGTATTCGTTACGTATCCCTATCTTCGAGAGAAATCCAACAATTACCTATTATATCAATAATCATAATTTATTTATATATTAAATTTTATATTCAAATAAAACGTAAATTCACTATTTTTCCAACTATATGATCCAAACATCGCTTATCCTTTTCTTTCCTAACTTCGATATTTTCAAAAAAATTGACAGTGCTATTTCATATTTGTATAAATTTTTTTACAGTGTGTAAAGAAATTTAATCTTGAGTCGATGTTTTTTCATTCTCTCACTGATATATTGAAGCAATCTGTAGTTTTCAAGTAGCCCCTCTCACAAATAGCGAACAGAATTTTACCTTCCCTTAAATATATGTGTAATTCCCAATAACTTTTCTCTAAAGTTATATTTTGGCACGCTTTTTGCTTTATTCAATACTGTGAAAAGGAGGAATTAACATGACTTTAAGAATTAATAAAATCCAAAAACAACTACATAATTACGGAATTGATGGATTACTTATTACTAAAAAAGAAAACCGTCAATATGCAACAGGCTTTACAGGTAGCGCTGGCGTCGTCTTAATCTCTGCAGATACAGCTATTTTCATAACCGACTTTCGCTATGTAGATCAAGCGAAAGCACAAATAAAAGACGCGGAAATCATTATGCATAAAGGGAATTTAGAAGAAGAAGTTGCAAATCAAGTATCCAAATTAAACATTCAAAAACTTGGAATTGAAGAAAACAACATGACATTGCAACAATATAAAAACTTACAAAAACATATGCATGCGGACATGGTGCAAGTATGCGAAGTTATTGAAGACATTCGTATTATTAAAGATATGCACGAAATAGAAATAATGAAAATCGCCGCTACTATTGCTGACGAAGCATTTCAGCACATTCTCCAGTTTCTAAAACCGGGCATAAGTGAGACTGATGTACGAGATGAATTAGAATTTTTCATGCGAAAAAAAGGAGCTACATCTTCTTCATTCCAAATCATTGTAGCTTCTGGTGTTCGTTCTTCTCTTCCTCATGGAGTTGCATCGAATAAAATAATCGAGCATGGCGATATCGTTACCTTAGATTTCGGTGCACTTTACAATGGCTATTGTTCCGATATAACACGTACTATAGCAATCGGTGAGCCATCAGAAGAATTCAAAAAAATATACAGTGTTGTACGAGAAGCATTAAAACGTGGAACTGAAGCAATTAAGCCTGGAGAAACTGCGAAAAGTATCGATGATGTAACAAGAAACTACATTACAGAACACGGATACGGTCAATATTTTGGCCACTCTACCGGGCACGGTCTTGGTTTAGAAATACATGAACCTCTTCGTCTATCTCAAGAAAGTAAAGCTACTTTACAAGAAGGCATGGTCGTTACAGTGGAACCGGGCATTTACATACCAAACTGGGGCGGTTGTAGAATTGAAGACGATATCGTCATTACTAAAGACGGATATGAAGTTATTACAAAAGCGAATAGAGAACTCATTGTTATTCCTTGTTAAAGCTTCACGTATTTGAAGATGAAATCAATCACCGTGGACAAATTCGATTAATTAAAAAGATGCAAAAAGCTCATTCAGTAAAGTAAAAAAGTGCCACCGAATAAGGTGACACTTTTTTATTTATTTCTATTCGTTAGCAAATATTTTTTGTTTACTCACTATCATTACTTTTTTATTCTTAGAAAAGATACGATTTTCAAAAGGTGTTTTTTGTCACTTAGCGAAATTATTTTAGGAGAGCAATTATTCAAAACGTTTACAAGAAACATATGACTTCTACTAGAAAAGGGGACATGACTATGAATGAATTGATTTTTGTCTTATTTCTTTGTCCATTACTTATTTTTATCGTTTCTGTTATTGGAACACGTAGAACGAAAACGTATTACGTAATGCCGATTGTAACGTTTGCTAGTTTTTTAATAATGGGTGTTATCGCCTTTACTCCAAAATTTTTCTTTTGGGTTGGCATGTACAGCATCTTCTCATTTATCGTTTCTTATATGACTCTATTATTTGTGAGAGGGTATGAAGTTGCAGAAAGCAATAAGTAGTTATTAGTAAGGAGATTGTAATATGATTTTCTTTGATATCGATGGAACTCTACTTGATTATGACGCCGCTGAGAGAAATGGCATTTCACATTTCTTCCAAAGGTATGATGATATTTTTTCAGGACACAAATTAGAGGCTACAAAACTGTGGCATGAATTATCCGAACAATATTTCAACAAATTTTTAGCCAATCAATTATCCTTTCATGAACAACAAATATTACGAATGTATCATTTATTTAAAGCGTATGAAGTACATTTATCACTTGAAGAATCTCAGCAAAGATTCAATCAATATATAGAACTATATAAGAAAAACTGGATTGTGTTTGGAGATGTACTCTATACATTACACTCCTTACAGCAAAGAGGATTTTCATTAGGTATCATTAGTAACGGCGATTATGAACAACAAATCGAAAAATTAACAGCTCTAAACATTCTACAATATTTCAAATATATTTTTACTTCCAGTGAAATTGGTATATCAAAACCAGACCCAGCAATTTTTCAAAGGGCCGTTTTGCAATCGAATCTTGAACTGAAAGATTGCTATTATATTGGCGATCGATTAGAAACGGATGCAATTAGTAGTGCAACAGCTGGAATGCAAGGAATATGGTTAAATCGGAACCACTCGCAGCTAAAATGCGATGTGCCCACTATACGTTCTTTACGTGAATTTTTAGCAATTATATAAAAAGACGACTGCGTTTCCCTCCGCAGTCGTCTTTTTTTGTTACGCTGTAATCCAAGCTTCGTCAGCTGGATTTTTACGCCACTCTTGTAATTTTTTCGTTTCAGCTTGTCCGATCATACCTTTTTCTGCTGCTACTTCAGTCAATACACTGTAGTCGCTTAAAGAGTATGATGCTACGTTAGCTGCTTCTAGTTTTTCTTTACCTGCTTCAAGCTCGTATGTGAAGATTGATACGATTCCTAATACTTCACAGCCAGCTTCGCGAAGTGCTTCTACACATGTAATTGCACTACCACCAGTTGAAATTAAGTCTTCTACTACTACTACTTTTTGACCTTTTTCAGCTTTTCCTTCGATTTGATTCCCTTTACCGTGGCCTTTTGCTTTACTACGTACGTAGCACATTGGTAAATCCATCCGATCGCTTACCCATGCAGCGTGCGCAATGCCAGCAGTTGCTGTTCCTGCAATAACTTCTACAGTTGGGAAGTGTTCTTTAATTAACTCTTCTAATCCAGCTGCAATCGCTTGACGTACTTTTGGATAAGACAAAGTTAAACGATTATCACAATAAATTGGTGATTTCATACCAGAAGACCACGTGAATGGATCATTCGGTTGTAAAAATACTGCTCCAATTTCTAATAAGTGCGATGCGATTTCTTTTTTCATACTGTTACACCTTCCCACTGTTGTTTTACTGTTTTATACGCTTCAAGCGGATTTTTTGCTTTTGTAATACTACGTCCAACTACGATATAACTTGAGCCAAGTTCCCTCGCACGTTTCGGTGTTGCTACGCGCACTTGGTCATTTACATCATCACTTGCAAGACGAATCCCCGGTGTTACTGTTACAAATTCATTTCCGCATACTTCACGTAATTTCGGAACTTCAAGTGTTGAACAAACAACTCCATCAAGTCCACTTTCTTTCGTTAATTTTGCATAATGAGCAACCGCTTCTTCTAACGTTTTCTCAATGCCGATCTCTTTTTTCATCATAGCTTCCGAAGTGCTTGTTAGTTGTGTAACTGCAATACAAATCGGTCTCTCTTTTCCTTCTTGCTTACCTTCCTCTAATCCCTCAATCGCAGCTTTCATCATACTGCTTCCCCCAGCAGCATGAACATTTACCATATCAACATCTAGACTAGCTAGGCTACGCATAGCGCTTTTTACTGTATTCGGAATATCATGGAGTTTTAAATCTAGAAAGATTTTATGTCCTTTTTCTTTTAAGTACGTAATAATTGCAGGGCCTTCTTTGTAAAATAACTCCATACCAACTTTGACAAATAACTCTTCCCCTTCAAAGTGGTGTAAAAATTGTTCTACTTCTTGTTTCCCTGGAAAATCCAGTGCAACGATTAGCGACTGTGACATGTTTGCTTCCAGCTCCTTCCTTGACATTCCGAAATGTGATCAAACCCTAATTCATCTAGTAATGCTGGTAACTCTTCAATAATTGTCGGACATACGAACGGATCAATGAAATTCGCCGTACCTACCGCAACTGCGCTTGCGCCAGCGTAGAAGAATTCAATTACATCTTCCGCTGTTTCAATACCACCCATTCCGATAATTGGAATGTTAACCGCTTGACTTACTTCATGTACCATACGAATTGCTACTGGCTTAATCGCAGGACCTGATAATCCGCCTGTACGGTTTGCTAAAATCGGTTTAGCTGTTTTTAAATCTAGACGCATACCAAGCAATGTATTAATCATCGTTAAACCATCTGCACCTGCATTTTCAATCGCTTTTGCAATTTCCACAATGTTTGCCACGTTCGGTGACAACTTCACGTATACAGGTACTTCAGAAACCTCTTTTACTCGCTTCGTCAAATCAGCAGCAATTTCAGGATTTGTACCAAAGGCGATACCACCTGTTTTTACGTTTGGACAAGAAATGTTTAATTCTAGCGCATGGACATTAGGCGCTTTAGAAATTTCCTTTGCAACCGCTACGTAATCCTCAGCTTGTGAGCCTGCAACGTTCGCAATAATTGGAAGATCAAATTTTTCTAACCATGGTAATTCAGAATTCATTACTTTTTCTAACCCTGGGTTTTGAAGTCCGATTGCATTTAACATGCCGCCCGGCGTTTCAGCAACACGAGGCGTCGGATTTCCATAACGTGGTTGTTCTGTCGTCGCTTTAATCATGATTGATCCTAGTACACTTAAATCGTAAAACTGTGCATATTCACGACCAAATCCAAAGCATCCAGATGCCGGTATAATTGGATTTTTTAATGACAATCCTGGTAATTCAACTTGCAATCTGTTCATAGTACAACCTCCCCGATTGGAAATACTGGTCCGTCGCTACACACCTTCTTGTAAGAATGTCCACTTGGATCTTCTTGTAAGTGGCATACACATGCGAAACAAGCTCCAATACCACAACCCATACGTTCTTCTAATGAAATATAGGCTTTTTTCTCTTTGTAACGTCCTTCTAATGCACGAAGCATCGCTAACGGGCCACATGAATAAAGAATATCAAAGTCGATTCCGTAATTATCAATTACATCTGTAACAAATCCCTTTGTACCGTGTGTACCATCTACTGTTGCAACGTACGTATCACCAAGTTCTGCAAATTTTTCTTCATAGAAAACAACATCTTTCGTTTGAAAACCTAAGATGTGAATCACACGTACACCTTTTGCAACAAGGCGCTGTGATAGTTCATAAAGTGGTGGTACACCAATTCCCCCGCCTACTAACAAAGCCGTTTGTCCAGCTCCTGCTTCTTCTACAGGAAAACCGTGTCCTAGTGGTCCTAGTACGTCTACCATTTCACCTTGTTTTCTAGTTGCTAATGTTTTTGTCCCTTGTCCTTCTGCACGATATAGCATTGTAAATTCGTTCTTCTCTTGATCTACATTACAAATACTAATCGGGCGGCGCAGAAGGGGCGCAATGCCCTCTGCTACCTTAATGTGTACAAACTGCCCTGGTTCGTTCATTTGCTGTACTAACGTTCCTTGAAGCACTAATTCGTAAATGTTTTTTGCGATTTCTTTTTGGTTAACGACAATCATATTTTGCTTTTGCATCATGCATGTACCACCTCGTGACGCTTTGTTTGCGTAATTTCTTTCATTGAATGAGCTGAGAATGTCATAGATTCTAATACTCGTAAGATTGCTCTCGTTGTATCAAGTGATGTTAAGCAAGCCACACCATTTTCTACTGATTCACGTCGGATGCGGAAACCATCACGCGCTGGTTGTTTGCCTTTTGTTAATGTATTGATTACAAACTGCGCTTTTCCTTGACGGATAATATCAAGTAAGTTGTATTCTTCAGAATCAATTTTGTTTACAACTTGTACTGGGATATTTTGCTCTGCTAACGATTGTGCTGTTCCAGCTGTTGCTAATAAGTTATAGCCGATTTCGTGGAAACGTTTTGCAATTTCCATCGCCTCTTCTTTATCTTTATCCGCTACAGTAATGATTACTGAACCGTGCGTTGGAATGTTGATTCCAGAAGCAACTAGTCCTTTGTATAATGCTTTTTCAAGCGTCAAGTCTTTACCCATTACTTCCCCTGTTGATTTCATTTCAGGTCCTAATGTTGTATCAACTGAGCGTAGTTTTGCAAATGAGAATACCGGTGCTTTTACATACACTTCTTTCTCTTCTGGGTGATAGCCAGTTCCGTATCCTTGCTCTACTAGGTCTTGACCTAAAATAACTTTCGTTGCAACATTCGCCATCGGTACTCCTGTGATTTTACTTAAGAATGGTACTGTACGGCTCGCACGTGGATTTACTTCAATTACATACACTTGATCTTCGAATACTACAAACTGGATATTTAGTAATCCAACAATGTTTAAACCTTTTCCAAGTGCAATTGTATGTTCAATAATTTGTTCTTTTAGTTTTTCAGATAAGCTTTGTGGTGGATATACTCCAATTGAATCCCCAGAGTGAACTCCAGCGCGTTCAATATGTTCCATAATACCTGGAATGAATACATTCTCACCGTCTGAAATTGCATCTACTTCAATTTCTTTACCAACCATATAACGGTCGATTAATACTGGGTGATCCGCGTGAACTTTAACCGCATTTTTCATGTAGTGCAGTAGTTCTTCTTGACGATATACGATTTCCATCGCGCGTCCACCTAGTACGTAAGATGGTCTTACTAATACTGGGTAACCAATTTCTTCAGCGATTGCTACCGCTTGTTCTACAGTCGTTGCTGTTTTACCAACTGGTTGCGGGATACCAAGCTTTGTTAACGCTGCTTCAAATTTATCACGATCTTCTGCACGGTCTAAATCTTCAAGTGATGTTCCTAAAATTTTCACACCGTGTTCTTCCAATTTCGCTGCTAAGTTAATTGCCGTTTGTCCACCGAATTGAACGATAACACCTTCTGGCTTTTCTAAATCGATGATGTGCATTACATCTTCAATCGTTAATGGTTCAAAGTATAATTTGTCAGAAATACTGAAGTCTGTTGAAACTGTTTCTGGGTTATTGTTAATGATAATTGCTTCATATCCAGCTTCTTTAATAGCCCATACTGAGTGAACTGTTGCGTAGTCAAACTCAACACCTTGACCGATACGGATTGGACCAGATCCTAGTACAACTACACTCTTACGATCTGTCACAATTGACTCGTTCTCATCAGCATATGTGCTGTAATAGTATGGTGTTGCGGATTCAAACTCTGCCGCACAAGTATCTACCATTTTGAATACTGGCGTCATATTATTTTCTTTACGTATATCGTAAATTTCGCGCTCAGTTTTATTCCAAGCTGCTGCAATATAGTGGTCACTGAAGCCCATTTCTTTTGCAGATTGTAACACTTCCATATTTCCTACATTTTCTTTTACTTCACGTTCCATATTTACGATGTTTTCAACTTTTTGTAAGAAGAAGAAGTCCATTTCACACCATTCGTTGATCTCTTCTTTTGTTACACCTTGACGAATTGCTTCTGCTACAATAAACAGTCGCTCATCATCAGCTTTAATAATGCGTTTTTTCATTGTTTCTTTATCAAGCTCTTTTAAGTAATCTAACTCTAAGTGATAAATACCAAGTTCTAAAGAACGAACCGCTTTTAATAATGATTCTTCTAAGTTACGTCCAATTGACATAACTTCACCAGTTGCCTTCATCTGCGTTCCAAGTGTTCTGTTCGCTGATTCAAACTTATCAAATGGCCAACGTGGAATTTTTGAAACAACATAGTCTAATGCTGGCTCGAAACAAGCATATGTTTTTTGTGTTACTGGGTTTACGACTTCATCTAATGTTAAGCCGACTGCAATTTTCGCTGCTAATTTCGCAATTGGATAACCAGTTGCTTTAGAAGCAAGTGCAGATGAACGACTTACACGTGGATTTACTTCGATCACATAGTATTGGAAGCTATATGGATCAAGCGCAAGCTGAACGTTACATCCACCTTCAATGCCTAGTGCACGAATAATTCGTAATGAAGTGTTACGTAACATTTGATATTCACGATCACTCAATGTTTGGCTTGGTGCTACAACAATCGAATCCCCTGTGTGAACACCAACTGGATCGATATTTTCCATGTTACATACTACAATTGCGTTATCATTTGAATCACGCATTACTTCATATTCAATTTCTTTACAACCAGCAATACTTTTCTCTAATAAACATTGTGTTACTGGGCTATGTTTTAAACCACTTGTCACGATTTCAATTAACTCTTCCTCGTTATGGCAAATACCGCCGCCCGTTCCGCCTAATGTGAATGCTGGTCGAACGATTACTGGATAGCCAATTTCTTTTACAAAGCCATATGCCTCATCAAGGTTATGAATGATTTCACTTGGTGGTGTTGGTTCATTTAAATCCTGCATTAATGTACGGAATAAATCACGATCTTCCGCTTGCTCGATTGCTGATAATTTTGTTCCTAAAATTTCAACCCCGCACTCGTCAAGTACGCCTGATTTTGCAAGTTCAACCGCCATGTTTAATCCTGTTTGACCACCTAATGTTGGTAAAATTGCATCTGGACGTTCTTTACGGATAATACGGCTTACGAATTCTAATGTTAATGGCTCAATATATACTTTATCTGCTGTTGCAGTATCTGTCATAATTGTTGCTGGGTTAGAGTTAACAAGGATTACTTTGTAACCTTCCTCTTTAAGAGATTGACAAGCTTGTGTACCAGAGTAGTCAAACTCCGCTGCTTGCCCAATTACAATTGGTCCTGATCCGATTACTAAAATTGTGTTAATATCTAGGCGTTTTGGCATAACTCTTCCCCTTCTTTCTTGAAGTTTTCAATCATTGTTAAGAAATCTTCGAATAAATCATTTGCATCTTCTGGTCCTGCTGAAGCTTCTGGATGATATTGTACTGTAAATGCTGGGAACTTCGTATGACGAAGACCTTCTACTGTTCCATCATTTAAAGCAACGTGTGTAATTTCAAGCTCTGTATTTTTAACTGATTCTTCTTCTACTGCGTAACCATGGTTTTGAGATGTAATTGCTACTTTTCCAGTTGCAAGATGTTTTACTGGATGGTTTAAACCACGGTGACCGAATTTTAACTTACTTGTATTTGCACCTGATGCTAGTGCGAATAACTGATGACCTAAGCAAATCCCGAATAAAGGAACTTTACCGATAATGTCTTTTAACATTTCGATTGCTTCTGGTACATCTTTTGGATCTCCAGGTCCATTACTTAACATAATTCCATCTGGACTTAGACGTAAAATTTCTTCTGCTGTTGTATTGTAAGGTACAACGATTACATCACAGTCACGCTTATTTAATTCTCGTAAAATACCATGTTTCATTCCGAAGTCTACAAGTACAACTCGGTGTCCACGGCCTGGGCTTGGGTATGGATCTTTCGTTGATACGCGTTTTACATGATCTGTAAATACTGTCGCTTTTAATTGGCTCACGATGTATTCTACATCTGCATCCATGTTACATAGACGTCCGCGTAATGTACCGTATTGACGGATTTTTCTTGTTAATTTTCTCGTATCAATTCCCGCTAATCCTGGGATGTTTCTTTCTTTTAAATAATTATTTAACGAAATTTCATTACGGAAGTTTGATGGGTGATCACAAATTTCGTTTACGATTAAACCATTTACAGATGGGTGAATTGATTCAAAATCATCACGGTTAATGCCGTAGTTTCCGATTAATGGGTACGTAAATGTTACAATTTGACCGCAATATGATGGATCAGATAATGTTTCTTGATATCCAGTCATTCCTGTTGTAAATACAACCTCACCTGACTTTTCGATTTCTCCTCCGAAACCTTTTCCAATTAATACTGTTCCATCTTCTAAGATAAGTTGTCTCTTCATACTAATGCACTCTCCTTTTGCCATGCGATCTTACCACCAACGATTGTCATTACCGGCCATCCTTGGCATTTCCAACCTGCGAATGGTGTATTTTTTCCTTTTGATAAGAATGTTGCTGGGTCAATCTCTTCTTCTTGTTCTAAATCAATGATTGTAATATCAGCTGCTCTACCTTCTTTCAGGCGTCCTGCTTCTAAGCCAAATGTATCAGCCGGCTTTTCTGTTAAGAATTGAATTAACTGTTCTAGTGTAATAACTCCCTTTTTCACAAGGTTTGTATATAGAAGTGGGAATGCTGTTTCAAAACCAGTGATTCCAAACGGCGCTCTTTCAATTCCTTGCGCTTTCTCTTCCGCTGTATGCGGTGCATGGTCAGTTGCGATCATATCGATCGTTCCATCTAATAGCCCTTCAATTAACGCTGCGTGGTCTTCTTTTCCGCGAAGCGGTGGGTTCATTTTAAAGTTAGGATCAGCTGATGGGATATCATCTTCACATAACACTAAGTGATGCGGTGTTACTTCTGCTGTTACTTTAATTCCAGCACGTTTTGCATCACGGATTACACGTACAGAACCTTTTGTACTTACGTGACATACGTGATAGTGGCAATCTGCCGCTTCAGCAAGCAGTATATCCCTTGCAATATGTACAGATTCACATACAGATGGGATACCATTTAATCCGTGTTTCTCAGAAAACTTCCCTTCATGTACACAACCTTTATTAATAAGTGTATTCTCTTCACAGTGCGCAACTACTGCCATATTCAATTTCGCTGCACGCTTCATAGCAGTTAACATCATGCTCGCATCTTGTACGCCTACACCGTCATCAGTGAAAGCAAATGCCCCAAGTTCTTTTAACGTTTCGAAATCTGTCATTTCAGAACCTGCTTGGCGTACTGTAATTGCTCCGTACGGTAGTACATTAACATGCGCTTTTTCTTTAATACGTTTTTGCAAGTCTTCCATATGTTCTTTGCAATCTGGTACTGGGCGTGTATTTGGCATTGCGCAAATTGTAGTGAATCCACCTTTTGCCGCCGCTAGTGTGCCTGTTTCAATTGTTTCTTTATGTTCACCACCTGGTTCACGAAGATGTACGTGTACATCTACTAATCCAGGCGCGATTAACTTTCCGTTCACATCGATTACTTCAGCATTATCTGCCGTAATATTTTCTGCTACTTTCGCAATTTTACCGTCTTGTACGAGAAGATCTGTTACTACAATTTTTCCTTCTTCATTCATATAACGACCATTTTTAAACAAATAATTCATGTTTCATTCCTCCTAATACATTTGGTAAGGCGCGTTTTAGTACAGCCATTCTTACGTAAACTCCATTTTCCATTTGTTTAAATATACGTGAACGCTCACACTCAACAAGTTCACTTGCAATTTCAACATCACGGTTTACTGGAGCTGGATGCATAATAATGCTTCCTTCTTTCATACGCTTTTCTCTTTCTACTGTTAATCCGTGTTTCTCATGATACTCTTTCATAATGTCTGTTTCATAATGATCATGACGTTCATGTTGTACACGAAGTAACATCATTACATCCACTTCTGGAACAAGTTCATCCAAGTCTTTGTAAGTTCCAAATGTGTTTTCTTCATCTTTCCACTCTTCTGGACTTGCGAAGTAAATTGTTGCACCAAGTTTCGTTAATGCTTCTGCATTAGAACGAGCTACTCGGCTATGACGAACATCTCCTACTATCGCAATCTTCAAACCTTCAAAACTTCCAAACTCTTGTTTAATCGTTAAAAGGTCTAGTAAGCACTGCGTTGGATGATTTCCACATCCATCTCCAGCATTTAAGATTGGAATATTTACTTGATCTTTCAGCTCATCGAAGTAGCGATCTTGTTCATGGCGGATGACTACCGCTTTTGTTCCGACTGATTCTAGTGTTCTTATCGTATCGTATAATGTTTCTCCTTTTTGTACGCTAGATGAATCTGCTGAAAAGTTTAATACGTCAAGCCCTAATCTCTTCTCAGCAACTTCGAAGCTAAACCTCGTTCTCGTACTATTTTCAAAGAACAAGTTTGCTACAAATGTTTGCTCTGTTGTTTTAACTTCTTTTCCATTCGCAAAATCTTCTGCGTCTTTTAGGATTTCTGAAATTTCTTGCTCCGATAATTCACTCATCGTTAACAAATGGCTCATCGTCATCCCTCATCTTTCTGATTTTTATGATAACACTTTTGTATTTATATAACAATAACTGCATAAAAATACCCTAGCCGTGTGAGACTAGGGTGCAAGAAAGAAGCCACCCTTTCCGGTCTCACAGGACTGAATTAAAAGGTTGTTTTTATGAAGCAATCTGCTTAGATTGTTTTGTTTGTTTCGTTTCTGGTAGTAGTAGATTTAACAGTACACCTACAATTGCTGCTAGTGCCATTCCTTCTACTTGGAACGATTCTCCTACGTGAAGTACCGCTCCACCAATGCCGATTACTAGAATTACTGATGCAATCATTAAGTTTCGTTTGTCACTTAAGTCTGTTTTATCATCTACCATCATGCGTAATCCGCTTGATGCGATTACACCGAATAGTAAGATTGATACACCACCCATAACTGGTGTTGGTATGGAGTGGATCAGTGCGGAAATCTTACCAATAAACCCGAATATAATTGCGAATACTGCTGAACCGATGAATAAGTATACACTGTAAGCTCTCGTAATTGCTAGCACACCGATGTTTTCACCGTATGTTGTATTCGGTGGTCCACCTATTAGTGATGCGATCAATGTTGCTACACCATCACCGAAGATTGAACGGTGTAAGCCTGGTTTTTCAATTAAATCTCTTTTAATAACATTTCCAAGTACAATTTGATGTCCGATATGTTCTGAAATTGTTACTAGTGCAACTGGTACCATTAAAAGCACAATCTTCCACGAGAACTCCGGAGTGTATGTTACAAACGGTACTGTGAAATCTGGTACAATAAACCATTTCGCCTCAGCTACCGGCTTTAAGTCTACTAGCCCTTGGAAGTAAGCGAAGATATATCCACCGATGATGCCAAGTAGCACCGGTATGATGCTGAAAAACCCTCTTCCGAATATAGAGCAGATAATTGTAATCGCTAATGTTACTAACGCTACTGAAAAGTGTGTAAAGCTATACTTGCCATCCGCACCGTTCATCGCCATGTTAACTGCTGTATGTGCTAAAGCTAAACCGATTACCATTACGACTGGTCCAACTACGATTGGCGGAAGTAATTTCATAATCCACTCTGACCCTGATTTCTTAATTCCGATTGAGATTAAGATGTACACAAGTCCCGCTAGCAAACCACCCAGCATTGCTGCTCCCGGTCCACCTGCTGTTTTTGCTGTAATAATTGGTGCGATAAAGGCGAATGATGACCCTAAATATGCTGGTACTTGACCTTTTGTTATAAGAAGAAACGCTAGCGTTCCTAATCCACTTGATATTAAAGCTACTGACGGATTCAGTCCTGTTAAAAACGGAACAAGCACTGTTGATCCAAACATCGCGAACAAATGTTGTATACTTAATAATAACCATTTTCCCGGTTTCGGTACTTCATGAATGTCTAACACTGGCTTTTGTTCCATTGTTACATCCTCCTTCAGTTATAATCTTTGCAATAAAAAAACTCTTTGTGCCTGTGCACAAAGAGTCCTACACTTTCGTATGCCAAATTTGACATATGAAAGCCAAGACCCTTTGGCAGCCTCACAGGACTACATTTAAAAGGGTTTTACTTATCGTATATGCTTACTCGATCTTGTTGATCTGTCTCTTGCAAATCAACTTCGATACGCTCTTCACTTGATGTTGGAATGTTCTTTCCTACGTAATCAGCGCGAATTGGTAATTCACGATGACCTCTATCAACAAGAACAGCCAGTTGAATTTGTGATGGTCTACCTAAATCCATAAGAGCATCCATTGCTGCTCGAACTGTTCTTCCTGTATATAATACATCATCCACAAGAATAACTTTTTTCTTCGTAATATCCACAGGGATATCAGAACCTTTTACAAGTGGTTCTTTATTTTTCGATTGTAGTGTTAAATCATCACGATATAACGTAATATCTAACTCTCCTACTTCTATCTCTTTTCCTTCAATTTGACCAATTCGTTCTGCCAAACGTTGTGCAATAAAAATTCCACGAGTTTTAATTCCGACAAGAACACAATTATCGACACCTTTATTTCGTTCCACGATTTCATGACTAATTCGTGTTAAAGCGCGGCGAATCATTTGGTCATCTAAAACGACAGCTTTCTCTTGCATGCTCTACACCTCCAAGCTATTTTTCTTGCGTGAGAGTAATGGTATAAAAAAAGTCCTCTCAGCGTGTGCGAGAGGACTTTTGAAAAAAGGGTACAACATACCCTAAGTATTTCAAACCGTTACCTTCTCAACCTCACGGGGCTGTGTTAAAGGATCATTATTTAACTGTTGCCAGTATCTCAGTTTTCTTGTGATTTGTCAATACTATTTTCGTAAAATATTTAATGCTTCTTCAAATACTTCTGGAATCGGTGCCTCAAACTCAATATATTCACCAGTACGAGGATGATCGAAACCTAAAATACCTGCGTGAAGTGCTTGTCCATTCATATCTAACGTTTTCTTCGGACCATACTTTGGATCCCCTGCAAGTGGATATCCAATATATTTCATATGAACACGAATTTGGTGCGTACGTCCCGTTTCTAAGCGACATTCTACAAGCGTGAAATCTTTGAATCGCTCTAACACTTGGAAGTGAGTAACAGCGTTCTTACCATTTTCATCTACCGTCATACTTTGACGCTCTTTCTTATCGCGGCCAATTGGAGCATCGATAGTTCCCTTATCATGCGGAATAACACCGTGTACAATCGCTTTGTAACGTCTTGTTACTGTTTTTGCTACAAGTTGATTTACAAGTGATTCATGCGCCATATCATTTTTTGCAACCATTAATAGTCCAGATGTATCTTTATCAATACGATGCACGATACCAGGACGCATTACACCGTTAATACCTGATAAATCTGTACAATGGTGCATAAGACCGTTTACAAGCGTACCACTGGTATGCCCTGGTGCTGGATGTACAACCATGCCACGCGGCTTATTTACAACGAGTACATCTGCATCTTCATAATAAATTTCTAAATTCATATCTTCTGGTTGAATATTTAACTCTTCTGGTTCAGGAATCGTTACTGTAATTTCATCATTTTCTTTTACTTTATAATTCCCTTTTACCGCTTTCCCATTTACGGTCACAACGTCATCTTTAATCCATTGCTGCACTTGCGTACGTGACCATTCATTATTTATCCCAGCAACGAATTTATCAATTCGCTCATTTTTTTGCTCTTCTGCAACTGTTACTTGTACTACTTCACTCATTCAATTACTCCTTCGTTTTCTTGCCTTCTAATAATGTTTGAATAATAATTAGTACAACACCAATACATAATGCTGAATCAGCTATATTGAATACCGGATAGTTGTACGAGAAAATATACACGTGAATGAAATCCACTACTTCTTGTCTAAATACACGATCAATAAAGTTACCAATTGCTCCGCCCAAAATTAAGCCTAACGAAATACCTAGAAGTTTGTCTGTTTTTGCATATTTTTTCATATAAAATACGATAAATGCTACAAAAACGACTGTAATAATGTAGAAGAACCACATTTTATTTTCTAAAATACCCCAGGCAGCTCCTCTATTTCGATGTGATGTTATGTATAATACATTGTCGATAATCGGAATGCTCGTACCCAATTCCATGTTCTTTACAATTAACCACTTCGATATTTGATCGATAGCAATGACAAATAACGCTATTACATAATATATCATTTTCATTTCCCCCACAAAGACAGTGTACCTCAAAATTTTAGCATAGCTGCAACCTTTTCACAATGAACCTTTATAGAAGAATAAAATAAATTAAAAAAAGGTAATATAATATCATTGCGCTCATTCATACATTTACCTTTTCATAGAAAAATTCATGAATGGTACGGGCAGTCGGCATCGTTTTCATTTGTTTTACCGGTATATATGTTCCGGTCTCCTCACAAATACCATACATGTCTATTTCCATTTTAAATAGCGCCCGCTCTACATCTTTTAAGTCCTCTTTTATATCATGTAATAGCAGCTTCTTCTTTATCTCTTCTTGCATTTCATATCCAAGTTCTTCACCAAATTCGGTATCATACGTGTGCATTACTTCTTTAGCTAGTCTCTCTTGCAATTCTTTTTTCATCAATTGCAACTCTTCTTTTATTTCCATGTAGATTTCATTCACGTGTACATTCCTCCTAGCTGTAATGTACAGTTAGTGTGTCCGAAATCTATTTGGTTACCTCACACACATTTTTCCTTCACAGGAAAGAGCCTGAAAGTTATGTTGATATATCTTTAACAAAAAAACTGACTGCCATCAGTAGCAGTCAGCTTTTTTATTATTTTACATAGTTTTCTTTAACAACTGTTGCACAACGCTCACATAATGTTTCATGTTCAGCATCTTTACCAATTGTTTCTGAAACTACCCAACAACGTTCACATGTTTCACCAGTTGCTTGAGTAACAACAACCGCTGTATGCTCATACTTCGGCGCATCTGCTGGTGCTTCTTCCATCATACCACCAAGTTTATACGCAGAGACGATGAATAATTGTTTTAAGTCTTCGCTAATAGACTCTAACATAGCTTTCATTTCTACAGTCGGATATAACGTAATGCTCGCATTTAATGACTTACCAATTACTTTTTCATTACGAGCTACTTCTAACGCTTTTAATACGTCATCACGTAACGTCATAAATGCATCCCATTTTGTTTTTAATGCTTCCGCACCATCTAATTGTACAGCTTCTGGCATATCAGTTAATTGTACACTTTCTTCTGTTACACCTGGAATGTATGGCCATACTTCATCAGCTGTATGCGGTAAGATTGGTGTTACAAGTTTCGTCAATGCAACAAGAACATCATATAATACTGTTTGAATTGCACGACGATCTTCGTGGTTTGCACCTTCAATGTATAAAATGTCTTTTGCAAAGTCTAAGTAGAATGAACTTAAATCAATTGTACAGAAGTTATGAATTGCATGATACACAGCAGCGAAGTCGTATGCTTCATATGCTTCTTTTACTTTTGTAATTAAATCATTTAATTTCACTAACATGTAACGGTCTACTTCACGAAGTTCAGCTACCGCTACTGTATTTTCACTTGGATTAAAGTCGTCTAAGTTTCCTAATAAGAAACGGAATGTGTTACGAATTTTACGATAAACTTCTGCTACTTGTTTTAAAATATCATCTGAAATACGTACATCAGATTGATAGTCAACAGAAGATACCCATAAGCGTAAAATGTCTCCGCCTAATTGATCCATAATTTTTTTCGGTACGACGATGTTTCCAATCGACTTACTCATTTTACGACCTTCACCATCTAATACGAAACCATGGCTTAACACGCCTTTATATGGTGCTTTACCCGTTACAGCAACCGCTGTTGATAATGAAGAGTTGAACCAACCACGATACTGGTCAGATCCTTCTAAATATAAATCAGCTGGACGTTGTAAGTCTTCACGTTCTTCTAATACCGCTTGGTGAGAAGAACCTGAATCGAACCATACATCCATGATGTCTGTTTCTTTACGGAATTCACCATTCGGGCTACCTGGATGTGTAAATCCTTCTGGTAATAGATCTTTTGCTTCACGCTCGAACCATACGTTAGAACCGTGTTCACGGAATAACTCTGCTACATGGTTAATTGTTTCATCCGTAATGATTGGATCGCCATTCTCGGCATAGAATACAGGAATCGGTACACCCCATGCACGCTGACGAGAAATACACCAGTCACCGCGGTCACGAACCATATTATGAAGACGAGTTTCTCCCCATGCCGGTACCCATTTCGTTTCTTCAACAGCTTGTAATAACTCTTTACGGAATGCTTCGATAGATGCAAACCACTGTGCTGTTGCACGGAAAATAATTGGCTTTTTCGTTCTCCAATCATGTGGGTATGAATGTGTAATAAATGTTAATTTTAGTAACGCGCCTACTTCTTCTAATTTTTCCGTAATTGGCTTGTTAGCTTTATCATAGAATAAGCCTTCAAATCCAGGCGCTTCATCTGTTAATACACCTTTATCATCAACTGGGCAAAGTACTTCTAAGCCGTACTTTTTACCAACAACGAAGTCATCTTCCCCGTGCCCAGGTGCTGTATGAACGCAACCCGTACCTGCATCTGTTGTTACGTGCTCCCCTAGCATAACTAATGAATCACGGTCGTAGAATGGATGTTTTGCAACTGTATATTCAAGTTCGCTACCTTTTACCGTTTTCACAACTTCAGTATTTTCCCATTCTAATGTTTTTGCAACTGTATCGAATAGTTCAGAAGCGATGATATATTTCTCGCCATTTACTTTCACAATAGCATATTCAAGTTCTGGATGAACAGAAATACCTAAGTTTGCAGGTAATGTCCAAGGTGTTGTTGTCCAAATGATATATTTCTCATCACCTTCTAATACGTTCTTTCCGTCTTTTACAGGGAATGCTACGTAAATAGATGCTGATTTCTTATCTTGGTATTCAATCTCAGCTTCTGCTAAAGCGGATTCACTCGTTGGAGACCAGTAAACTGGTTTTTGACCTTTATAGATATAACCTTTTTTCGCCATGTCACCAAACACTTTAATTTGTTGTGCCTCATAAGCTGGCTCTAAAGTAATATATGGATTATCCCAATCTGCACGTACACCTAGACGTTTAAATTGTTCACGTTGACGTTCAACTTGTTCATATGCATACTCTGCACATAACTTACGGAACTCAGCAACTGTCATTTCTTTACGTTTTACACCTTTGTTCGTTAATGCTTGTTCAATTGGTAAACCGTGCGTATCCCATCCAGGTACATATGGTGCACAGTAACCCGTCATTGATTTATAACGAACAATAAAGTCTTTTAACACTTTGTTTAGTGCATGTCCCATATGAATGTCACCATTCGCATATGGAGGTCCATCATGCAGTACAAATAAAGGACGACCTTTTGTATGCTCTTGTACTTTTTCGTAAATATTCATTTCAGCCCATTTTTCTTGCATTGCAGGCTCACGTTTTGGTAAATTCCCACGCATTGGGAACTCTGTTTTTGGCATTAGTAATGTATTTTTATACTCCATGCTCAATTCCTCCTTACATGTATAAAAGAAAGACCTAAAAAACGGAATAAAAAAGAGACTTTCTCATCCCAAAAAGGGACGAGAAAGTCTCCCGCGGTACCACCCTAGTAGATTATATACGCATGTATATAATCCTCTTTATATTCTTAACGCGAATATACGCCGACGCTTACTCCATTTGTTCAGCGCGGAACTCCAGGGTGATATTCCCATTATCTCCTTATCCTGAGCTCACACTATCCTCAGTTCGCTATATAAGGTATGAAAAAGGTACTTATCCCTATCTTCGTTTTTCTTAATAAATATGTTGTTTAAAATTATATGTAATAATGAGAAAAACGTCAAGCTTACACTGTTTCTTCTTTTTTCAACAGTTCATCTACTTCGTCTTCTAACTCAATTAGTTTATCCCAATCATCGTTGTTTAACATTTCAAGCTGTGTTTCTAATAACATACGGAAACGAGTTCGGAATACTTTCGCTTGTTTCTTTAGCTCTTCAATATCAAAAGCAACTTTTCTTGATTTTACTAAAGCTTCGTTAATGATACGATCTGCATTCTTCTCTGCTTCACGCACGATTAATTTCGCTTCTTTTTGCGCATTACGTTTTACTTCTTCCGCTGCTTCTTGTGCAACAACAATAGATTTGTTTAACGTATCTTCAATATTAGAGAAGTGATCTAACTTTCCTTCTAATTGCGCAACTTTTTCTTCTAAAGCTTTTTTCTCACGAATGACTAATTCATAATCTTTGATAATTTGATCAAGAAACTCATTTACTTGATCTTCATCATAGCCACGAAATCCGCGACCAAATTCTTTGTTATGAATATCTAATGGTGTTAACGGCACAACGCCACCTCCAAGTAGTTATCTAAATTTCCTCTTTCAATTATATCTTTTCTTCGACAAAATAGGAGGATTTCCTTCTAAAAAACCAATCATTTTAGTATACCATACAAAATTCTCCATTTGTCGCGCTTTGTTCTACCTTCTACAGAAAATAATTTACTTCGCCCATATCCTCTCACTGAAAAAACATCTCCTGGATAACATTCATAAGAAGTTTGTTCTACTGTTTTCCAATTAACTTTTACTAAACCATTTTTTATAAGAGGTTGTATTTTCTGTCTGGATAGATGTAACATTTCTGCTAACATAACATCTAAACGAAGTGAAGAAACCGTTCCAGATTTCTCTCCCCATGTTTCATGGATCTGTAGAATTTGTTCTCCTTGTATAGGTGATAAGGAGATTTTTACTTTTCCTATTGATTGTAAGTTCATCTCAATGTACGATACGATTTCTTTCGCAACTACAATTTGGGCACGATTTTCTTGAAGCAAAATATCACCACATTTTTCTCTCGTTAAACCAAGTGACATAAATGTACCTAATATTTGCCTATGTTCTAGCGTATAAAACTTGGAAGGATAGTCAATTTCTAATACTTCTACTTGAAATTCTTCTTCATTTAATTCTAGATAGTCTGGATAAATGAGTGCTCTTCTACGCTCCGCATGTGGCGTTGCACCATCAAATCGTACAGCAACGTCCCCTTGCCCTATTACCATAGAAACAATTTGTTGCTGTCTTGGATCAAGGAAGTCTGTTAATTTCACTTGATGGTACTCCGCCGTTCGCTTCCACTCTAACACTTTATCCACAAAGACCTCTTCATCAGGTCTGAAATGTTCGTAGATGCTCATGTATTTAACCTCTTAGTACAAAAAATAGCTGAACAAACTTACTAAACCATTTGTAGCAAGCCTTAAAGCAAAAATAGCAACGATTGGAGAGATATCAATCATACCAAGCGGCGGAATAAACCTGCGAAATGGTTCTAAATACGGTTCACAAATACGCGCAAGAAAATCTCCAAAAGTTGATTCCTTAGCACCAGGGAACCATGATAGGAGAATGTAAATAATAAGTGCCCACGAGTAAATCTCGATAGCATAAATTAAAACATTTAAAACTGTTGTCATGGCGTATTACCACCTCTTTATATTTGTTTCTTCTTCTTCACCGAATAACTCTGAAATTGCGCCAACAATATCTACATTTTCAGGCGTACACATAAATGTTTTTGGTCCTATTTTTTGAATGTCCCCGCCTATAGCGTATACAGTACCACTTAAAAAGTCAACGATACGTACGGCTTGATCAGTAGACATTCTTTGTAAATTAATTACAACAGCTCGTCTACCCTTCAAATGATCCGCAATCCCTTGCGCTTCCGAATATGTGCGTGGTTCTAATAAAACAACTTTTGAAGATTGCTTCGCTGTTTCAATACTCACAATATTTTGCTTCGGTTGTACTTTCGTAAACGGAACATCTTGTTGTTCAGGGGGATCTTGTGGCTTTTTCATGTCTGTTTGCTCCTTTTCATAACTATATTGAGCGGCTTCTTTTTCTTCTGGTGTGTCAAAAAAGAAGTATTTTACTTTTGACCAACTCATAATAACTTTCTCCTTCCTTTTACGCTTTTCCTACTAAAATCGTTCCCAAACGAATATATGTAGCACCTTCCTCAATTGCAATCGTATAATCATTTGACATTCCCATTGATAATTCTTTACATGGCGCATGTAATAGATTTAGCTCCTGCACCTCTATTTGTAGCTTGCGCAAGTCCTTAAAGCAGCGGCGAACCTCTTCCTCTTCTTCTGTAAATGGAGCCATCGTCATTAATCCGACCACTTCAATCTTATCAAATTCTTGCAAACTTTGAATAAAAGAAACCGTTTCTTCTATTGCCAAGCCTTGCTTTGATTCTTCAGATGATGTTTTCACCTGAATAAAACATTTAATTTTCTTATCTGCACGTTTTTGAATTTCTTTTGCAAGCGAAAGACGATCTAACGAATGTAAATAATCAATTTGATTTATGATTTCTTTTACTTTTCTCGTTTGTAATGATCCAATAAAATGCCACTTTACTTTTGAAACGAAATGCTCGTATTTCTGTAAAAAACCTTCATTTCTATTTTCACCTAAATCGATAATTCCGGCTTCAATTACCTCGTTTGTTTTTTCAATTCCTACTGTTTTTGTAACTGCGACGAGTTTAATATCTTGTAACGAACGTCCAGCTCGTACACAAGATGCTTTAATAGCTTCGTTTACAGTTGCTAAATTCTCTTGTACTGTCACTTGTTTCCTTCCTCCTTAAAACCTATGAAACTCAACATTCTCCCTGTCTTACCTTGATCACGACGATGAGAGAAGAATAGTTGTTCCTCACAGCTTGTACAAAGAGATGACATTACAATATGCTCTTCTTTTATACCTGCTTGTACACATAATATACGATTAATTTCTTTTAGATTAATTGCGTACTGCCCATCAGAAATTTTTTTATAAGGAACAGAACCGTTTACTACTTGCTGTGCTGCTGTTAATACTCGATCATCGACAACATAACAACAAGATCCAATTGCGGGTCCAATTGCAACATGAATTTCATCACTTGAAACCCCTTCTGCGTTCCACTTTTGGATCATTTCTTTTGCAATCTCTTTTACAGTCCCTTTCCAGCCAGCATGTGCAAGTCCTATCATACCATGTGATGGTGCATAAAAATAGAGTGGTACACAATCCGCGTAACAAGACGTTAAAAGAACATCTTCATTAGTCGTATAAATGCCATCTGTTTTGGAAATGCCATCCTCGTAAGAATATACGCCACTTCCTCTTTCTTCTTGTCCTACTTTTTCAACATGATGATCATGAACTTGTTCAGAGCAAATCCAATTCTCTAATGGTTTGTGTAACTTATTCGCTAAAATGCGTCTGTTTTCATGAACGTTCTCCACGATATCATTCACATGTAATCCTAAATTCATCGCATGAAAGGAGCCCGTACTTATCCCACCATCTTTTGTCGTAAATCCAGCAGTAATGTTTCCAAGTTCTTTCCACGCTTGTAAATACAGTATACCGTCCACATATTTAAATGGTTCTCTCATAAAGCGGCTCCTTTTAATTAAAATAACAGAAAAAAAGCATGGTACTTCCTGTCTATTTTACCATACTTTTATTTTTTCATAATGCCAACATAAAAAAAAGAGGAATTTGTAATATTCTTTATGAAATTGTCGGTGTTTGTATTGATTCTGTTACAGAATTAACAGGATTTACTCTTACAAGTATGACATCTTCCCCAATTTTCATAATTTCCTCCCAAGGAATTATAACTTCTACACCTTTCCCAAAAATACCCAGAATACGTGCTTGTTTAGAAATAATAACAGACTTTATTTTTCCAGTATCTATATCAATATCGATGTCTCCGATATTTCCAAGTCTTTTGCCATCCGAAATATTTACAACATCCTTCATTTGAAACTCCGAAATTCGTATCACTTTCATCCTCTCCCTTATATGGCGAATTGGAAGTACAAAGAACACTGTATCTCACATTAAATTAACAAGAAGTAACCGCTGCTAAGCCCCATATTATTTCCATTATATGAGCACAGCCTCACTACTATGAGTGCAAACCGTATTACATATAAAAAGGTCTCACCAAAAATGGTGAGAACCTTATCCTTGAATCGTTTTATTCATTTGTTTAATAGCTGATTTCTCTAAACGTGATACTTGCGCTTGAGAAATCCCAATTTCTTCTGCAACTTCCATTTGTGTCTTTCCTTGAAAGAAACGTTTTCGAATAATCATTTTCTCACGATCATTTAAACGCTTCATTCCCTCTTTCAGCGCTAACTCTTCAATCCACTGCTCGTCCTTTTGCTTTTCATCACTTAACTGATCCATAACAAAGATAGGATCTCCTCCATCATTATAAATCGGCTCAAATAATGACACTGGATCTTGAATTGCATCTAAAGCAAAAACAATTTCTTCATGAGTCACTTCTAGAACTTTTGCAATATCCATTGCTGTTGGTTCTTTCGAATTTTCTGCAATCAACTTCTCCCTTACTTGCAACGCTTTATACGCAATATCTCGTAATGAGCGAGACACACGAATCGGATTGTTGTCACGCAAATATCTGCGTATTTCCCCAATAATCATCGGCACAGCATACGTTGAAAATTTTACATTTTGGCCTAAATCAAAGTTATCAATAGATTTCATAAGTCCGATGCAGCCAACTTGAAATAAATCGTCAACATATTCTCCTCTGTTATTAAATCTTTGGATGACGCTCAGTACAAGACGTAAGTTTCCATTCACTAATTTCTCTCTTGCGCTTATCTCTCCACTTTGCATTTCACGAAATAATTTACGCATTTCTTCATTTTTTAGTACTGGAAGTTTAGCTGTATCAACACCGCAAATTTCTACTTTGTTTCTCGTCAAAGTGTTCCCTCCTATCGGGAGTTGCTGTACAGTGTAAAGTATTTCCTTTGAAGGGGATTTTATGCATGCGGTTTACTCTTCTTTTTTCACTTTAGTCGCCTCTCATAATACAACTAAAAAGAATAAGACCAGCCTAGATAGCGGCTGGTCTTATTCTTTACACCATTTTATTAAATTCTTTTCGTAATCTTTTTATGATTCTTTTTTCTAAACGCGAAATATATGACTGTGAAATTCCAAGCATATCCGCCACATCTTTTTGCGTCTTTTCCTCTCCCCCAGCAAGCCCAAACCGAAGCTCCATAATTTGTTTTTCACGATCATTTAATTGGTGCAATGCTTTCATTAGAAGATGTCGATCTACAGTAGCTTCTAAATCTTTTGTAATAATATCATCATCCGTACCTAACACATCTGATAATAATAGTTCATTCCCATCCCAATCAATGTTTAGCGGTTCGTCAAAAGAAACTTCCGAACGATTTTTATTATTGCGACGCAAATGCATTAAAATCTCATTTTCTATACAACGAGATGCATATGTTGCTAATTTTATTTTCTTTTCTGGATTAAATGTATTCACTGCTTTAATAAGGCCGATTGTTCCTATGCTAATCAAATCTTCAATATTTATCCCTGTATTTTCAAATTTTCTTGCTATATATACAACTAGCCGTAAGTTGCGTTCAATAAGTAATGATCTTGCTGCCTGATCACCTTTTGGCAATTTATTTAAAAGAACTTCCTCCTCTTCTTTCGTTAACGGCGGTGGTAACGCCTCACTACCACCAATATAATAAATTTCATCGGTCTTAATTCCTAATTTCAGCAATACTTTATACCAAAGGTACACTAAATAAAATTTAAATTTCATCATATTATCCCGCCTCTCATAATTAAGCAATTACCATCTTTTGCGAAATCAACATTTTTGGATGTACAATGCATTGATACTCTCCGTTGGTAGACAATTGTTGCGTATTTAATCCAATCAATACTTTGTTTACAACAATAGAACTACCTTCATGAAATACTTGCACACTGTCTGGCTTAATTGCCCATAAAAATTGATTCTCTACTCCTACTGCTCGGAAAGGAATTAAGCGTAATTTTGTCGCCCATCCAGAATCATTTTCTGGTATTTGAGGAATTTCTGTTTTGGAATAAATTTGTTCTGTTAACCAAGCTGGTAAACAATGTTCTAATGATGAAATATGCATAATCATAACGGGTGTTTTTGTTAACGGGTCGTAAAGTTGATTCCCACTATCAATTAAACCTGCAAGTTCTAGTTCTTCTTCAGCTAATTGAATTTTCACTTTCACAATTTGGTCATAGTGTATTTTCGTGACCTCTACGCTTTCAATACGCTTTTTAGAAAAATAATAAATCACTGGAAAACCAAAAATAACAAACAACCAACTAATTGGATCACCGTAAGAAATTGATTTAGACTGAACCAATCCACTTACCATTTCATTCGTTTGCAAAAAGAAATGTGTTCCCATTAATCCACCGCCAACCATAAAGGTTACAAAGTAAAAAGTAAAAACAGTTTGTGCATAATTTCTAAACGTTGTAAAACCAAATGCTGTATACACGATAAGTAATGAGTACAGTAGTTTCATAATTGGATGTGTCATCATAGAAGCAAAAGGGGTAAAGGCAAAAATAACAATGGTTGAACCTATAAATGCCCCTAACACAAGCCTCCATCTTTTGATCTTCTTTTTTAACACGGTAGCCGTTAATAAAAGTAAAAGAAAATCAATGCAGGCGTTTAACAACCAAACAACGTCGGCGTAAACAACCAAACAATTCACCTCTTTTTTTAAGTTGAGACTAGTATAATGCATATCCAATAGGAAAGTGTGTCAATTTGCGGAGGTGTTTTTTTGTTATTTTGTGATTTCTAGACATAATCTGTCGGTAAAAAATAATAGTATCGTTTCATAGAATGCTATATTTTTATTTTTTCTATTGATTATAAATCTAAATATACAAAATAAAAAAGACCTGCTTAGCAGATCTTTTTCATTAAAAAAAACAAAAAAAGGAGCATGAAAGCTCCTTTTCTTTTATCGTCTACGACGGTTACGTAAGAATGCTGGAATATCGATATCATCTGAATCTGAATGACGATCATGTACAACCGGCTCTTCACGCTTCATTTCACGTTTTACTTCACGTTGTTTTGGAGGCTGAGCTACTGGTTGTTGCTGTTGTTGTGCATGATTCACATTCGAACGGATAATTGGTTTTGGTGGTTGAGTTGCAATTGTATCATCAAAACCAGTTGCAATTACAGTTACAACGATATCATCTTTTAATCCTTCATTAATAACAGAACCGAAAATCATATTTACTTCTGGATCCGAAGCCGAAGCTACAATATCTGCTGCTTCTTGTACTTCGTATAAACTTAAGTTAGCTCCACCCGTAATGTTCATAATCACACCTTGAGCTCCATCAATAGATGTTTCTAGTAATGGACTAGAAATCGCTTTTTTCGCGGCTTCAGCAGCACGATTTTCTCCGTTACCAGAACCAATACCCATTAAAGCAGAACCTCTATTAGACATAATTGTCTTTACGTCTGCAAAGTCTAAGTTAATTAAACCTGGTGTTGCAATTAAATCCGAAATACCTTGAACACCTTGACGTAATACGTTATCTGCTTCACGGAACGCTTCTAACATCGGCGTATTTTTATCAACAATCTCTAATAAACGATCGTTTGGAATTACAATAAGTGTATCTACATTTTCTTTAAATGCCGCAATACCAGATGCAGCTTGCGTTGCACGCTTACGTCCCTCAAATGTAAATGGACGTGTTACAACACCAACTGTTAACGCACCTAATTCTTTTGCAACTTGAGCAACAACTGGAGCTGCACCAGTTCCAGTTCCGCCGCCCATACCAGCAGTTACGAAGACCATATCTGCACCACGAAGTGCTTCTTGGATCTGTTCTTTACTTTCTTCTGCAGCTTTTTTCCCTACTTCAGGGTTTGCGCCAGCACCAAGTCCACGCGTTAATTTTCCACCAATTTGCATTTTTGTTTCAGCTTTTGATAAATTTAATGCTTGTGCATCAGTATTCACAGCGATAAAGTCTACACCTTGTACACCGTGTTCAATCATACGGTTTACAGCATTGTTTCCGCCACCGCCGACACCGATAACTTTTATATTCGCTAATTGATCTTGAGTAGTATCAAACTCTAACATGTCGAAATCCCCCTAGAACCTCATTTTTCGTGTCCAATTTTAATCCCATAAATAACGGAATACACGTTTTACTTTTGACATCATGCGGTCATCATTTTGCTTATTATTATTTTGATTATGAGTTTTTTGTTTTGCAGGTTGCTGTTGTACTGGCATTGGTGCAGGGACTGGTTCAAAATGCTCCTGCTTTTCCTGCACGTTTTTCCCACGTAATTTAGCTTTTTGATAAGAGTGTTTAATTAATCCAACTCCAATTGTATATTGAGGCTCACGTACACCAATATAATCAGGAGTTGCTATACGAACATTTTCATGTAAAATGTCATATGCAAGATCAAGAATACCTGGCATAGAAGCGATTCCACCAGTTAGTACATAGCCCGAAGCAACTTGTTTTATTCCTAACTTACGCACTTCTTCTTGAACAAATATTAAAATTTCCTCTACACGAGCCTCGATAATATCCGATAATTCCAATTGTGAATACTGTTCTGTTTGATCACTTCCCATGATAGGAACTGTAAACATTTCTTCTTCAGATGCTGTATCATAAAAAGCATGTCCATATTTCAACTTAATTTGATCTGCATTTTCTGTTGAAGTTTTCAACCCAATCGCAATATCCTTCGTTATATGGTCTCCACCTAATGGCAATACGCTCGTCGCTTGTAACTCTCCATCTTTAAAAATAGATAAAGTTGTAGAGCCTCCCCCAATATCAACAAGGGCTACTCCTCTATTTTTTTCATCTGAAGATAAAGCAATTGTCGCAGCCGCTAAAGGTTGAAGACAAATATCAACAATTTCAAGACCTGCTTTTTCTACACAACGAAGTAAATTATGTAGTAAAGTTCTCGATCCTGTAATAAGTGTACCTTCCATTTCTAATCTTACACCGATCATACCGCGCGGATCGTTAATCTCGTCAAGACCGTCTACAATGAACTGTCGAGGTACCACATCAATAAACTCACGTTCAGGAGCAATTGACACAACTTGTGCTGCATCTAGAACGCGTAAGACATCTTCATTTCCGATTTCACGATCTTCATTTGAAACAGCGACTACTCCATGACAAGGAAGTAGCTGTACCTGATTTGCATTGACACCTACTACAACTTGCTCAATGTGGATTCCCACCATGCGCTCAGCTTGTTCAATTGCTTTTTTAATTGATCGAACAGTCTCATCTATATCAACTATCGATCCCTTCTTTAAACCATTTGATTTTACATTTCCAACACCAATAATGTTTAAGCTGTCATTAACCATTTCACCAATGATGACTTTAACATTGGATGTACCGATGTCAAGACTAACATATATTTCATTGCTGTTCATTCTTTGGCACCTCCTTCTTTATTTATACCATACAACTCAATATATGGAACAACAATCGCAACTTTACTATTTATAAGAAAAATATTCAACGTCTTTATACGTTTCCCTTTTTTAACCCTATATTTTTCTTATTTTATTTAACATTCACTTAAGAATATCGCAGTAAACTGTGAATAACTGCTTATCTTGAAATAATTCTATTTCAAGTGTAAAGATTACCGCCAAGTATAAGTCTACACTAAGATGTACTCATAGAAAAGTGAAACTTGTACCAATCCTAGTATGAATCTAAGAATTTTTACATATTTTTCATCAAATGAACCATTCTTGTAAATTCGTAAGCAAATAACGGAACACTTGTTTCATTATTTTTAATAACGCGGTGAAAACTACTATTCTTTTTTTTCTTCCGCTCCTAACTCTTTCGTATATGCACCTACTTCTAAGTCAATTAATACCTTCTTACCTGGATCAATTGTTTTTAATATAAGCGGATAAGTTTCCATACGCTTTGCGAAGTTTTGAATCGTAGTGCTCACTTCATATCCTTCATTCATATATAAAGTAAGATGGTCTTCATTCGCATTCGTCGGTGAATAATGAATCTCAGAAATAGACCTTAAAATAGTCGGTGTTACTTTTTCTAGTTCAGCAATTAACTCCTTCATTTTCTCCTCTTTAAAAGGTTCAAAAATCGGTGCTGCAACAGGAAGTTTTCCATTCGGTAGTACATCAAGTGTTTTCCCATTTTCTAATAACGGTTGTAATTTTCCATCTTTATTTATATAACCAATTGTTAAATACTCTTCAATATGAACATCAATTTTGTTTGGAAAACGTTTTTTTACATTTACTGCTTTAATTTCTTTTCTTTTCGTTAAGTTTTCTTCTGCTTTATGTGCTGTCACTCGGAAATAACTTGTATCATATGTCACACCAGATTCCTTCATTACTTGTTCATCTGTCATATAATGATTTCCATACACACTTATCTTTTTTATATTACTAAGCGGCGACCGAAAATAAATTAAAAAGAGTACTAATAGAAATAAAATTGATATGTATAAAATCAACCGATGATTAACATTTTTTTTGTTTTTTTTCTTTTGATTTTTTAATTTTGGTACACGATCTTGTAGTTTAATCACTTTACTATTTTTCATGTACGATCCCCCTATGTAACATAAAGAACGGCATGTTCCTCATGCCGTTCTTATCTTCTTATTATAACATAAATGATAATGAGCGGAATGAATAACCGTTACCTTCCAATAATCTCTATTTCTGTGTGCATATCTACACCAAATTTATCCTTAATTGTATGTTTTATTAATTCAATTAAAGACAATACATCTTGCGCTGAGGCTCCCCCAGTATTAATGATAAAATTGCCATGCATTTCAGAAATTTGAGCTCCACCTATTTTATAACCACGAAGCCCTGCCTTTTCTACTAAATCTCCTGCAAAATATGGGATTGGATTCCGAAACACACTTCCTGCACAAGGGTGATTCCATGGTTGTGTTTCACGGCGGTAATTTTTATTGTTTTGCATGCTACGTACAATTTCCTCACGCTCTCCTACCCGTAATTGAAATTCGGCTTCCAAAACAATACCAGGACGTTTCGTTTGCAATACAGATGTACGATAAGAAAACTTCATTTCTTGATTCGTTAACCAGTCAATTGTTCCATTTTCAAACAGAATAAGGGCCTTTAATAATATATTTGATATATCTGATTTATGCGCACCTGCATTCATATATACTGCACCACCGACACTCCCTGGAATACCACTTGCAAATTCCAGTCCAGCTAACCCTTGGCGACTAAGTAGCGTTGACAATTTAATAAGGGGATAGCCACCACCAACTCTTACCCTATGTTTTTCGACCTCCAAGTGGTCTAATCCTTCTCCTAAACGAATAACAACGCCTTCTATACCTTGATCAGATACAAGAAGGTTTGAACCACGACCAATTACAGTCCACTTCGCTTTGTATTTCTTTACTAACTGTAGTGTTTTCTCAATACCGGCAACATGCTTTGGCACAATTAAAATATCAGCTGGTCCACCTATTTTCATAGTTGTATAACGTGCTAACGGCTCATTAACTAACACGCGACCAACATTTGCTTCTATAAGCTCATTTACTAATTGTTCCATAGACGCTCTCCCCCATATTAAGTCTCCTTATTACAGTAATATGCAGGGCGTTCACCTAACGTTATTTTTTCACAAGCTTATTCATTACTTCATACAGCTTATTTGCTGCATCTGGAATACCTAGTTGTTTAGCAGCCAGCTTCATATTTTGTAATGTTTGTGCATCTAATAAAATCTCATCAATATCACGAATAAGCGTTTCAGCTGTTAAATCTTTTTCAAGTAACATTTTTGCCGCTCCTTTATCAACAACTGAACGTGCATTCTTTTCCTGATGATTATTTGTTACGTACGGACTCGGGATTAGCACACTTGGCTTACCTAACGCCGTTAATTCTGCAAGTGTTGTTGCCCCCGCTCTGGAAACAACAAGGTCTACACCAGTTAGTACCTCTGGCATATTATGAATGAACGGCTTAATAATAACATTATTCGGATTCCCTTTTTGCTTCACGGCTTCCATCACTTTGTCATAATGTACTTCACCTGTTACATACAATATTTCATAACTTTTGTTCCCAAACTGTTCAATCGCTTCTACGAAAGCATCGTTTATCGGTCTAGCTCCACGACTCCCACCAAAAATAAGTACTGACTTTTTAGGAAGAGATAGCCCAACTGAGCGTTTCCCTTTCATTCCATTTTGATCCATTACCTCTGATGCTCGTGGATTACCTGTCATTACCACTTTTGACTGTGGAAAATGTTCTGCAGCTGCTTCAAAACAAACAGCAACTTTATCCACGTAACGACTTAAAAATTTATTCGTTACACCTGGTACACTATTTTGTTCATGTACAATAGTTGGAATACCTAATTTTGCTGCAGCATATACAACCGGTCCACATACATATCCACCCGTCCCAATCACAATATCCGGATTAAAACGACGAATATATCGTTTACTATCTTGTACACCCTTTAGAAAACGCATCACCGTTTTCACATTGTCTAAAGATATTTTACGTTTAAATCCACTTATAACAATAGATTGAAACGGTATACCTGCTTTTGGAACGATTGTACTCTCTAGTCCACTTTCCGTACCAATATATAAAAATCTTGCTTCTGGATTTAACTTTTTTATTTCTCTAATTAAAGCAAGGGCCGGATAAATATGACCTCCAGTGCCCCCACCACTTACTAATACACGCACTACTAACTCCTCCGCTTCTCTTTTCTTATTTCAATTGTATTTATTTCTATATACATATTGTATTTTCACACACATACGAAAAACCCTGTCTTAAAAACAGGGTTTAGTAGCGAGAATGGCGACTTATATTTAATAATACACCTACTGCCATTAACATTAATGTCAAACTTGATCCACCATAACTTAAAAACGGCAAAGTAATACCCGTAACAGGCATCAGTCCTGTTACAACACCAACATTAATCATTACTTGAATCGCAATCATCGCCACAATACCTACTGCTAAAAACGTACCATATAAATCTGGCGCTCCTAATGCGATACGAACCCCGCGCCATAATAATAGACTAAATAATAATAACACAAATGAACCACCAATAAAACCTAATTCCTCGGATAAGATTGCAAATATAAAGTCTGTTTGTGGTTCAGGTAAATAAAAAAATTTTTGTCTACTTTGTCCAAGTCCAAGCCCGAATAACCCACCAGGTCCAATTGCGAGTAACGATTGAATAATTTGAAATCCACTTCCAAGCGGATCTGACCACGGGTCTAAATATGATGTTATGCGTTTCATTCGATACGGCGCTGATGCAATTAACCCTACAAATCCTGCTACACCAAGCAAACCAAACATTGCAAAGTGAAAAACCCTTGCTCCCGAGATAAATATCATAATGATACATGTCCCAACCATTACCGTTCCTGTACCAAGGTCCGGCTGTAACATAATTATCGCAAAAGCAAGAAACACAAAACTAAGAGCTGGTAGTAAACCACGTTTAAAAGATGTAATTAATTTTTGTCGTTCTGATAAAAATTTTGCTAAGAAAATAATCATCGCAAACTTCATAAATTCTGACGGTTGAATGGAAAATGCTCCAATTCCAATCCAACTTCGCGCCCCACCACGAACAAGACCTACTCCCGGGATAAGAACGAGAATAAGAAGAATGAAGCAAACTAACAAAATTACTTTTGAATATGTGCGCCACACCCAATAATCAATTTTCATGATAAAAAACATAGCCACTACACCAAGACCTGCAAACAACAATTGTCTTTTGGCAAAAAAGAATGAGTCCCCCATTTTATAAGAGGCCCAAACTGCACTCGCACTATAAACCATAATCATTCCGATTGTCAACAACGCAAGTGTAACGATGATGAGAATAAAATCAGGCGTTTTCTTCATTACCCATAAACACCACCTCTTCGGACAGAAACATTTGCCCTATGTAACAAAACATCAGTAGGTGTTAGCCTACTGATGTTTTGTTTTACTTTATATAAGTTTATGCACAGCTTGTATAAAAATGTCTCCTCTTTCTTCAAATGTTTTAAATTGATCCCAGCTTGCACATGCTGGAGAAAGAAGAATTACATCGCCATCTGTAGAATGAGCGTAAGCTTTCACTACTGCTTCATCTAAAGTATCGACACTTTCAATTATATCTAATCCCGCTTTTTCTGCCGCCCTTACTAACTTTGGCGCTGTTTGTCCAAATGTTACAATCGCTTTTACATTTTTGAAATATGGAATTAAATCATCGAATTCATTTCCACGATCAAGCCCGCCTGCTAATAACACAATCGGTTGTGTAAACGCAGATAAAGCTTTCTCAGTTGCTAGCATATTCGTTGCTTTTGAGTCATTATAAAACTTGCGATTGTTAATCGTTGTTACATATTCTAAACGATGTTTTACACCTGTAAAACGTTTTAACACAACCGTAATCGCTTCATTAGAAACACCTAATAGTTTCGCGATACTCATCGCAGCTAAAATATTTTCTAAATTATGCTGACCAGGTAAAACGATATCGCTTACTTCAACAACTTTTTCACCTTTGAAATAAAGAGCGTTATCTTTTATACACGCACCATCTTCAATTTCTTTCGTTGCCGAGAATAGTACTTTTTGACCTTTACTATAAGCAGATAAAGCCATCACATCTGCATCATCTGCATTTATTACACTATAATCGTTTTCTGTTTGGTTTTTAAAAATATTTGCTTTTGCTAAACCATATTCCTTCTTCGTCCCATGATAATCTAAGTGGGCTTCAAATAAATTTAAAAACGCAGCAATTTTAGGCTGGAACAATTCTACTCCCATCAATTGGAACGATGAAAGTTCTGTAACTACAACTTCATTTTCTTTTGCATCCTGCGCTACTTCACAAGCTACAGTTCCTATGTTCCCTGCAATAACAGGATGCTTTTGTCCTTCTTTTAACATTTCAAATGTAAGCATTGTCGTCGTCGTTTTACCGTTAGACCCCGTAATCCCAACAAATGGCGCTTCTGAACTACGGTATGCTAATTCTACTTCCGTAACAATTGGAATTTGCTTTTCTTTCGCAGCAACTAATATTGGATTAGAATACGGAATACCCGGATTTTTTACAACAAGAGAAATATTTCTCTCTAATAATTCCAAAGGATGACCACCGCATACAACGTCCATCCCTTTTGCTTGTAATTCTGCAGCAAGTACATTTTCTGCTAATGGCTTCCCGTCATTTACAATGACATTTGCCCCTAATTTTTGTAACAAAGTAGCTGCTGCATAACCACTTTTTGCAATGCCTAATACAAGAATACTTTTATTTTGAAATTCAGTTACAGTTTTCAATTACATCCACACCCCGATATAAATTCCTAACACAGCTAATAAAAATCCTACAGACCAAAACGTCACAACAACACGCCACTCTGACCAACCACATAATTCATAATGATGGTGTAATGGGCTCATTTTAAAGACACGTTTTCCTGTTGTTTTAAACGAAATGACTTGAATAATAACAGATAAAGTTTCCATTACGAATACTCCACCAATAATTACAAGTAGCAATTCCTGTTTTAATAAAATCGCTACAGCTGCGATGGCACCACCTAAAGCTAAGGAGCCTGTATCTCCCATAAATACTTTCGCTGGATTCGCATTGAATACTAAAAATCCAAGTACAGCCCCTACAACCGCCATACAGAATATCGCTACTCCAAATTGTTCTTGCGCTACTGCGATAATACTAAACGCTCCAAATGCAATAGCAGCTGTCCCTGATAATAAACCATCTAAACCGTCAGTTAAGTTAACCGCATTCGATCCACCGATAAGCATAAATAATACAAGAACAAAATACGCCCAACTTAGTTCAAACTTAACATCCGTTCCCGGGATCATAATGTATGTGTGAAACGCTTGCCCTTTTCCAATTAAAAAGAACGCAATTGCAATAATAAGTTGCCCTAATAATTTTTGTTTTGATGTTAAACCAAGATTTCTTTTCTTAACTACCTTTATGTAGTCATCTAAAAACCCAATTAATCCATAACCAAATGTCACCAATAATAATAGCGAAACTTCTGCACCTAAATGATTAAACTTAATCGCCATAATAAGAGTAGTCACCATCATAGATACATATATGACAATACCGCCCATCGTCGGTGTCCCTGATTTTTTTTGATGTGACTTCGGTCCCTCATCACGAATACTCTGTCCGAACTTTAATTTTCTTAAAAATGGAATAAACAGTGGCGAAAGGGCAACAGAAATTAAGAATGCTACCCCAGCCGTTACTAATAAACCTTGCTCAAGCACATGTAGTCCTCCTCTCACGTTGTTACTCTTCGTTGTTTAAACGCCCTGTAATTGCTTCTTTAGCAACTTCACGATCGTCAAAATGATGAACTTCTTTACCAATAATTTGATACGTTTCATGACCCTTACCCGCAATAATAATGATGTCTTCAGCTTTCACTTTCGCAATTGCACGGTATATCGCTTCTTTTCTATCGATAATTACTTCATAATTATTCCCATTTGCACCAGGTACCATATCCTCTAAAATAGCCGCTGGATCTTCACTTCTTGGATTATCGGATGTATAAATGGCATGAGTTGCATATTTTGTTGCAACACTTGCCATTATTGGTCTCTTCGTTCGATCTCTATCACCGCCACAACCAACGATACAATATACATCTCCTTTGGCAAACTGTTGCGCTGTTTTCAATACATTTTCTAAGCTATCTGGTGTATGTGCATAATCAACAATAACTGTATAATTTTGTCCGCCATCAACAACTTCAAAACGTCCTGGAACCCCAGCTAGGTTCTTTATAACATCAATGATTGTTTCTAAATTCACGCCTGAAACAAGTCCTGCCGCTGTTGCAGCAAGTACGTTATATACATTAAATTTACCTATCAATTTCATCGTAACATTTACACTTTCATACGGTGTTACAAGCGTAAATGTAGTCCCGCCACTCGTCATAACGATATCTTTCGCCATGATGTCACTCGTTGCATCAATACCATATGTTACAACAGTTGCCGCAGTACTTCTCATATACTCTTCTGTTACATCATCATCGTTATTCAATACAGCGTACTTTTCACGATTATGATTATAACTATTGCCAAGCTGTGCAAATAGTAATCCTTTTGCATGTTTATATTCTTCCATCGTTTTATGATAGTCTAAATGATCTTGTGTTAAATTAGTAAACACCGCTACATCGTAATCACATCCGTGCACACGGCCAAGATCTAATGCATGCGACGAAACTTCCATTACTGTGCTATCCACACCTTGTTCAACCATTTTTGAAAACGTCTGTTGAAGTGTTAGTGCATCTGGTGTTGTATTTTTCACCTCAAATGTTTCATCACCGATTTTCATATTAATCGTTCCAATTAGCCCTGTTTTATGACCATGTGCTCGCATAATCTCATCCATTATATGCGATGTTGTTGTCTTTCCATTTGTACCTGTAATCCCAATTAAATGTAACTTGTGTGTTGGTTGACCATAAAAATAATCAGCTAAAACCGCTAACGAACGAAAAGTGTTTTTCACAAGTACAACTGGAACGTCAACATCAATTGGTCTTTCCGCAACAATAGCAGCCGCTCCTTGTGCCGCTGCTTGCTTAGCAAAATCATGGCTATCAACCGTATATCCTTTCATACATACAAATAAGCTTCCCTCTGTCACTTTACGCGAGTCAGCTTCTATAGATGTGATTTCTGGATTTTCTTTTGGAACAACTGGAAAATCATGCAAACATGATACAAGTGTATGCAACTTCATTTCACTAAACCCTCTCTACATTGTTTATTTATCTCTTTTTCAGTAAGAAACACGTTACCTCCTAATGATATAAAATAGGAGGTAAGTGCTACTGACCAATTCATGAATGAGACACTTACTGTCTCAAATTAAGTAACTCTTCTATAAAGAACTCACTTCCACCAATTGTACCATAAAACACACTATGTTACCTTTAATTCCCGAAGTAAATTCTAATTTTTGAGCCTTCTTTTACTTTAGCTCCAGCTTCTGGTGATTGTTTAATTACTTTCTCTCCATCTCCACTTATATCAAGCTTCAAATCGACAAGTTGTGTTTGTAAGTCTTTCTTTTTCATTCCAATTAAATTCGGAACTTCCACGGTTGGTGTATCGCCCCATTTGTATTCTTTCTCAACTTGTTCTTTTCTCGGTTTCACTCCCATAACAGGAAGTGCATCCCGAAGAATATTCCCAACAATTGGAGCTGCTACTACTCCACCAAATTGTGTGACTCCTTTTGGATTATCAACAGCTACATAAACAACAATTTGCGGATCATCCGCTGGAGCAAAACCAATAAAAGATACTATATAATTATTCTCTAAATATTTACCATCTTTCACCTTTTGAGCAGTACCTGTTTTTCCACCTACACGATATCCATCAATGTAAGCTCCTTTACCAGATCCCTTTGCTACAACATTCTCTAATGCATAACGAACTTTTTCTGAAGTTTCCTTGGAAATAACTTTTCTTTTCTCAACAGGTGTCTTTTTGCTAACAACTTGATTATTTTTCGGATCTATAAACTCCTTAGCTATATACGGTTGATACAATGTTCCACCATTAACAGCCGCTGCTACAGCTGCTACTTGTTGAATCGGTGTAACAGAAACCCCTTGGCCGAATGAAGTTGTTGCTTGCTCGACTGGGCCAACTTTATCTAAATTAAATAAAATCCCACTACCTTCACCTTGCAAGTCGATTCCAGTCTTCTGTCCAAAGCCAAAATTACGAATGTATTTAAACAATCGGTCTTTACCAAGACGATCACCAAGTTCAATAAACCCTGGGTTACATGAGTTTTGAACGACTTCTAAAAACGTTTGGCTACCATGACCTCCCGCTTTCCAACATTTCAATCTAGCTCCACCGACTTCAGCTGCTCCATCATCATAAAACGTATCTTTCTCTAAGTCTACTAAATTTTCATTCAATGCTGCAGCTAACGTAATGATCTTAAATGTTGAACCAGGCTCATACGTACTCCATACAGGTAAATTTCTGTTATATACTTCTGGAGAAACACTTTGAAAATCTGCTGGATCAAAACTCGGGCGACTCGACATGCCTAAAATTTCACCGTTTTTTGGATTCATTGCAATTGCAATCATACCGTCTGGATTATACGTTGACTCTGCGATATTCATTTCTCTTTCCATAATCCTTGTAATACGCGCATCGATTGTTAATCCTAAATTCAAACCCGCTTCTGGTTTTTTGAAATCATCACCAATATTTGGCATCCTTTGGCCTTTCGCATCTGCAAAAAAACGCACATGACCTTTATCCCCATTTAACTCTTTATCATAATATTTTTCTAGTCCCATAAGACCTTGGTTATCGCTACCTGCAAAACCTAATACGTGTGATAAAAAGTTCCCAAATGGATAGTACCGGATAGAATCCTCTGCGATATAGACACCCTTCAAACTTAATCCTCGTACCTCTTTTGCTTTGTCATGTGATATTTTCCTTCCGCCCTTATCTAACCTTACAATCGATTCTTTTTTTGTAATCCTCTTATAAATCTCGTCTTTTTCCACACCTAATACTGCAGCTAACTTCTCTGCAGTCTCTGCTGGTTTTTCAATTTGCCTCGGTACAACAAATACCGTCGGGGCACTTTTATTTGTGGCAAGTTCCACACCATTTCGATCTAAAATTTTCCCTCTTTCAGGCTCAAAAGTAATATTACGACTCCACGAATCCTTTGCACGATCCGTTAACATATTCCCAAGAAAAAACTGCACATATCCAAGACGAATATCGATGATAGTGAAAATAAGTATACCCGATATGAGTATAAAAATAAGTCGTTTTCTAACCGTTACATTTGATACACGCATATTGGAACAAACCTCCCTTACGCCTAGCTTGTTCCAATATATGCTTGTACTTATTTAATTAGAACTTCTTGCTTATTTCCATTATGGCTTTTCTGCTTCTTGTTGCGGTTCGAGAGGTGGTACGAGTGTGACACCTAATTCTGTACCCGGTTGCAGCAGCGTTCCTTCTGCCACACTTTGCTCAGTTACGTACCCGGTACCCGAAGGTTTTAAGTTAAGCTGTAATGTTTTTGCTAAATTCATAACATCACGCAATGCCCAGCCTTGTATATTTGGCATTGTAGGCTTATCTCCCACTAAGAAGACTCGATCACCTTTTAATGTTTGTTCAGTCGCTTTTGGTACTTGTTGCTGCACTTTCCCTTCACCTAGTACAATTGGACGGAGTTTTGCTTTATCAATCGCTTTCCCCGCTTCATCCATCGTTTTACCAGTTACATCTGGAACAGCAGTTTGTTGTTTTTTCAACTGTTTTTTCGGATCTTTCACTTCATTTGGCTTAATCTTTAAATACTCTAAACTATTTTTTGTTACATATTTAAAAATATCAGCTAAAGGCTGTGCACCGCTCTCATCATCTTTCAATTTCGGCTGTTTAGCAGCTACATACACAACAAGTTGCGGATCGTCCATCGGCGCCATCCCTAAGAATGAGAATATATAATTCTCTCTTCCTGTCATATAACCACCTTTTCCATCCGGAATTTGCGCTGTCCCTGTTTTACCACCAACTGAATATCCATCGACTTTATAAGCTGTTCCTGTTCCTTTCGGAGATGTAACAACACGCTCTAACAATTGTCTTACTTGCGCTGCTGTTTCTTTCGTGACAGGCTTTCCGACTTCTTCTGGCTTATGTTCTAAATTTACTTGCCCTGTTATCGGATCTACAATTTTGTCAATTACATATGGTTTCATCATTTTCCCATCATTCGCAATGGCTGTTGCAGCTTGTACAAGCTGAATTGGCGTTACAGTAGAACCTTGTCCAAATGCTGTTGTTACTTGCTGTATTTGCTGATCAAATAAAATTGTATTCGAACCTTCACCAGGTAAATCAATATTTGTTTTCTCATCCAGCCCAAAAGCATGGATATATTTACGGAACCGTTCTGGACCAAGTTTTTGATCCCCTAAAATTGCAAACGCTACGTTTGAAGAGCGCTCTACCCCTTCATCAAATGGAATAGAGCCCCATCCCGCACCGCCATTATGATCTTTTATTTTTCGGTTGCCAACTTGATATGTACCAGACTGATAATAATCTTGTCCCTTGTACACACCTTCATTAATAGCTGCCGCTAATGTGAAAATTTTCATTGTTGACCCAGGTTCAAATGCATTTGAAATCGCATCATTGAAGAAATATTTAATTTGACGATCATTAGGGTCATAACTAGGTTTAGTGGACATCGCTAATATTTTTCCAGTTTTCGGATCTGCAACAATCCCTATTAGACTTTCTGGATCATATTGCTTACCTGCCGCTTTCATCGCTTCTTCCAAATAACTTTGTATACGTTGATCGATTGTTAAATACGCGTTATCTCCATTTTTAGGTGCCTTTACATTCACTTTTCCACCATCGAGAGATACACCTTTACGATCACCTGTATAAGCTACTTCTCCGTTAGAAGCACTTAAATATTTATCCAAACTTTTCTCTAAGCCAAATTGGCCTACCGAGGTTCCCTTATCATTTGGTTTCGCATGACCTATGACGTAAGATGCAAAATCACCGTTTGGATACACCCTTGCATTTTCTGTAATAAAAGATATTCCCGGCAACTTCAACGCTTCTATTTGTTCCTTCTGTTCTTTCGTCAAATCCTTACCTAGCGTTCCAAATTCGACTTGGCTTTTGCCTTCCTTATTTAACGCAGCTAAAATGTCCTCTTCGCCTTTTCCGAGTACTCCAGCAATTTTCTTTGCGGTATCCTCTTTATTCTCAACAGGTTTAGCACCTTTTAATTCCGCTACAAGTTTATAAGAGTTTGCATCTTGTGCTAACACATGACCGTTTTGGTCATAAATCGTTCCTCGATTCGCTTCGAGAACTCCTGTTTTACTATGTTTTTGCTTCGCAAGTTCATCCAAGTCATGATTATGCACTGTTCCTGTTGCTTGTATGTAAAAAAATCGGGCTAATAACAGCAAAAAGAGCAGGAGGAAAAATATCATAAAATAACCTGCTCCCTTATTGGTATGAAATTTAGTCATATTTTTCTTCATCTTTCCTTCACACCTATTGCCTTACTTGAGGCCTTTCACATTATTCGCATTAATTTCTAGCCCGTGTTTTTTTGCAACTTCAGCGATTCGTTCATAGCGACTTAACTTCTCTACTTCAGCCTGCAATTCTTGATTTTCTTTTTGCTGCTGTACAATTTTTTCTTCGATCGTCGCTGCTTCTACATTAACTTGATAAAGGCCTGCTTTATTCCCAATAAACGCTACACAGGCATACAATAAAAAGCCAATAAACGCTACATACATCAGTTTTTCGATTCTTGTAATCTTTGCTTTAACCTTCGGCTTAACCATCTGCTGTGGGGGCGTTTGAATCTGTACCTCTTCTTGCGCTTGTTGTTTGTACTTTACAGCTAAATTAGTCATACCTCTCTCTCCCTTTTATCGTTTTTCAGCGATTCTCAACTTCGCAGAACGCGCTCGATTATTTTCTTCTAACTCCATATCAGAAGGTAAAATCGGTTTTCTTGTAATGAGCTTTAATTTCGGCTTAAATTCATCTGGAATAATTGGTAACCCTGGCGGCAATTGTGGCGTTGTACTATTTCGCTTAAACGTTGTTTTACAAATACGATCTTCCAAAGAATGGAATGTTATGACGCTAACTCTTCCACCAGGCTTGACCATCTCGATTGCTGATTCCAACGCTTCTTCAAATACTTTCAATTCATCATTTACAGCAATACGGATTGCCTGAAACACTCGCTTCGCAGGATGTCCACCAGTTCTACGAGCAGGAGCTGGAATACCCTCTTTAATTAGTTCTACTAATTCTCCTGTCGTTTCAATAGCTTTATTCTCGCGATATGCTTCAATTTTCCTTGCTATTTGTTTTGAAAATTTCTCCTCACCATACTGGAAGAAAATTCTTACGAGTTGTTCATATGACCAGCTATTTACAACATCATATGCTGTTAATGGGGCATCTTGATCCATCCGCATATCTAACGGTGCATCATGATGATAACTAAAGCCACGCTCTGGTGTATCTAATTGTGGGGATGAAACACCTAAATCGAATAAAATACCGTCTACTTCTGTTATACCTAATTCCTGTAATTTTTCAGATAAATAACGGAAATTGCTCTTTACCGTTACAAACTGCTCACCGTATGAAGAAAATTTTTCTTTCGCATTTTGAATCGCTATCTCATCTTGATCAAACGCAATTAATTTTCCACCATCAGTTAATTGGGATAATAAATAAGAACTATGTCCTCCTCCCCCCAGCGTACAATCTACATATGTACCATCTGGCTTTATATTTAAGCCGTCTACTGTTTCTTTCAAAAGCACTGTTACGTGTTTAAACATTGTTGCACCTACTCTTTTTCCAATTAATTATGTTGAACGCATTCCTTCCTCTAAACACATATTTCACAATCAGAGAACGAAATACTACTAAAGAACGACTCAGTTAACTTACCAACAAAGGTAGCATACTATACAAATCGTTATTTTCTTTTATTATATACTAAATTTTATCATCTTTTGCGGGAATTTAAATAAAAAACTGTCGAAAAAGAGAATAATACGTTTACATTTTGTGCTATTTTGTCATATATTTAAGTATCCTGCATACATACAATCTTCACTGATCTTTAATTGATAATTCAGAAAAAAATCACTTCACAGTAAATTCAACGGAATAAAAATAAAATCCTGCTCCAAAGAGCAAGATTCTATAGTTTTATAACATGATGCTTCCCGTCCCAAGAAAATGAGTTTTCCATTACTCGTTCAATGAAATCCAAACCGAACCGATTTAAATAATAACACACATTCCACACACGCTCCTGCGGCGCATCTAATGGACGAAGGGCAAATTGTATACGACGGAATTTATTTAGCTGCACCTCATGTTTTTTCTCAACATTTCTTTTCAACATTCTTTCCAATAGTTCGATTTGTTCATTAATTTTCAATTCATTTTTCCCTGCAAACGCACTTAATCCTGGATCTATTTTCTTTACAAACTGCTGTAATGATGTATGAATATCACCGATTTCTTTTTTCACTTCTGTAAAACGTTCATCAATCGGTTCCTCTATTTGATTAGTCAACCAGTTTTCACGCAGGTTACCTATATTATTCAAAAACGGATCGCTCTCTTGCAACTGTAAATCATTTAAATCTGTCGTTATATCTCTCTCCACATAAGTAATTGTAAGACGAGGAACGACAGGTGGTATTTGGAAACCGACTGCATGGAATACTTGTTGCAATTCACTCCAATATGCTAACTCCCCCGGACCTCCAATAAATGCGAGCGTAGGAAATACATACTCTTGCATAAGAGGACGTGTTACAACATTATTACTAAAACGTTCTGGCCTTCTCTCCATCTCTTCAATCAATTCTTCATATGAAAAAGAATGTGCTCCATCTTTTCCAACAAACTTTCCTTGAATGTCTTCAAGCAGTACTCGCTCATTATCAATTTCCATGAATACATGCACAGCATTAGACTTTGTTTCAATAATCGGTTTATACCCTAACTTTTTAATTACCTCTTGTTGATTATGAAGCCCCTCTTGCAATTCTTTATACTTACTTATAATTTGTTTAAAAAACGGAACTTCCAACTTTCTTAATTCAGGCTGATGCGAATCAACAAGAATTAAACCAGAATTAGTGAACATTTTCGTAATAAGGTAAGCAAAGAAATCTACATACGTATTCGATTTATTCAAAGCATCATCAACAAATCGTAATACATCCTTTGTAAAATTCGTTTCTGGGTACGTTTTAAAAATCTCTTCAATCCACTTTCTACAGTCTTCAACAGAAAGTTCAGCCTCAGAAGCACTCGCCTTTTTCGGATTACGATCATGAAAAATAGTCTTTTTTATTTTTTTATTTTTCGTTACAAAAGTATGATTAATTTCATCCATATCATGGTCTTCACCCGCAACCCAGAAGACAGGAACAACTCTAACTCCTAAACTTTCTTCCTTTTCCTTCGCAAGCTGTAAAATTGAAATAATTTTATGAATGGTATACAGCGGTCCAGTTAATAACCCCGCTTGTTGTCCAGCTATAACAACATATGTATTTTCATCTTCAAGCGCTTTTATATTTTGAATTGCAGATTCTCCCGCTTGCAATTTTGTATTATATTCTAATAAATGCGCTACTAAATCTCGACGGAAAAACTCCCTTTCACGCAAATCATGTAAACGTTGTTTAAAAGCTTCTTCTGTTAACATATAATCAAAACACGACTGTATCTCTTTTTTACCGTTCATATAGTCCGCTACAACACCTTGTTGCGGAACAGAGATTTCTTTTATCTCCATATAATTCTTCCTTTCGTATCCAGTTCTCTCACCAATCCACATTGTAGTCAATGTTACACGTAAAAGCAAAGAATAACACTTATACTTTTGCTTCTAGCCCTTTTATTGCATCGAACAAAAATTGAAGCGTCGGAACTTGGCGCTGCTGTTTCTTAGCTTCTTCTAATACATATCCAACAATCGCATCGATTTCTGTTTGTCTAGTCGCTCTTACATCTGCCAGCATAGATGATGTATTATGAGACGTTCTTTCACATACACGTCGCACCATTTGCCATACAATTTCCTTTTCTTCTTTCACAAGAAAAACGACTTCCTGAAATACTTGCTCCATCATTTGATAAAAAAACGGATTCGTAATCAACTCTCCGTTCTGAACTCGTAATAATGCTGTTAACGGATTAATACATACATTAACGACTAATTTTTTGTGCATAACGTCCTTCCAATCAGATTCTATTTGAAGCGGAAAATGAGGAAAGGAAAAGCAATTAAATATTTTTTTAAAATGGATAGATTGACCACGCACTAATCCAAACTTCGTAACACCTATTCCAGTGTGATGAACTGTATGCATCTCTTCTTTTTTCGCACCATGCTCTACAATACCAACAGCTATATGTTCATTCCCTATTTTTTGCATAACATGAAGATGTGACATTCCGTTTTGCAAAAAGATTAATGATGATTCTTCCTGCACAAAAGGTAATATGTCAGTTATATGATATTGCTTCACAGCAATAAATATATAATCTAACTTCTGATCTAGCATACTTTCTATCGGTAAAACAGATGGAAATACCGTTTCACTTCTCCCATCTCTAATACAAGTTATACCCGTTCCATTCAATTCTTCAGCCTGCTTAGCCGTTCTTGTAAACAACGTAACATCTTGATTACTTTTTTGTAAATAATATGTATACAATAGGCCGATAGCCCCTGGTCCCACAATTCCAATTTTCATTTTCACACAAGGAATTCAAATTACATTCCCTTGCCTGCCCCCCCTTTTTTATATCTTCCTAACTTACATAAACACAGCCTATAATGTCACTGTCTCCTGACAAACAAATACAATCTCTTCTTTCACTATGTATATAATACCTATTAGTATGCTTCTACTCTTAGTTTAGCAAATCCTCAAAAAAATAATAAAAGAAATATACTATCTTCTTCATAAAAACAAAAAAATGAGTTATAATATTATTATAAATATTTTTACTTTTCTGCATTCAACAAGATAAGAAAAGGATGTGATGTAATGGGATTCCCAAAAGTTGAGCGCTTGCTCATCAATTATAAAACATTAGATGAATTTAAAAAATTTAAAGGGTGTGGAGCTCAAGAACTATCCATGCTGGAAGAATTACAAGCAAACATTATTGAAAATGATAGTGAATCTCCATTTTACGGCATTTATTATGGCGGATCACTAATCGCACGTATGAGTCTATATATGAAAAGGAACGGCGGAGAACCATTCGAAATTACAGGTCCTTACCTAGAACTTTATAAACTTGAAGTGCTACCGACTTTTCAAAAACAAGGATTCGGACAAATGCTTGTAAATTACGCGAAACAACTACAATTTCCAATTAAAACGATAGCACGTATCCATTCGGCTGGTTTTTGGGATAAGTTAAATTTCCAACCTGTATCAGTAACCGATGGTGATTTTTATATTTGGCACCCAGAAGCAAATATGAATGCGGTTACAAAGGAAGAGTCCGCTTAAAAAAATAAAAAAACAGCTGCGTAACAGCTGTTTTTTTATTTTTTTAACTTCTCTAATTTCCCATTCGAACGAGCACTATTTCTTTCCGCTACCATCACACTTCTTTTTTGATCGATATAATCAAGCAACGTTCTATATTCTTCCTCATATACTGATAATCGCTCCAGAAGGCGTTCTCTCTCTGTTTGTAACGATTCAATTTGTTGTTGTAACACTATTAAAGAGTTTTCATCTTTATAATTTTGTAAGAAATCAATAACATCATTCAATGTAATTGACGTAGGCTCTAATACCTTTGTCTCTTTCACTTCATAATTTTCTACTTTACGAAGTTGCTTCGCTTCTTCAATACGTTCTTTGTATTGCTTTCTAACGTAAGAATTCCATCTAAATCCACATGCTGCTGGTGTACGAGACAAATGTCTCCCAACTTCTTTAAAGGCAGAAAGTTGCGTTCCACCTTCTCGAATATGCCGGAGTACTACTTCTGCCAGAAGCAAATCTTCATCATCAGTCCAAGCATCTTGTCTTGTTGTCGCCATCTCTCTAGTCCTCCCTATGCATTTTTTATTAAGCATATGCAGTTACTAGAAAAGATAGAATACAACAAATAAATAATTAGACAAAAAAATAAACGTAGAAGATATCTTCTACGTTTATTTTTTGCAATTACTTGCTGATTACTTCTTTACCTTTGTAAGTACCGCATGCTTTACATACACGGTGAGCTAATTTCGCTTCACCACAGCTTGGGCACTCTACCATACCAGGTACTGATAATTTGAAATGCGTACGACGCTTTCTTTTTACTGTTTTAGAAGTTCTTCTAAAAGGTACAGCCATTCTTCCCACCTCCTTAAAAGAAATAGTTATTTTCATATGAAGGCCTGAACCAGTCTTCCGATTATTTGTCAAAAAACTTTGCAAGACCTGCTAACCTTGGATCAACAGGCTTTTCTTTGTTTTCTTCCGAAATCACTTGCCAGTCTTGACCTTGCGTCGGTGCTCCACCAGAAACGTCATCACTGAAAATTTGCATTGGAATCTCCAAAAGTATATTTTCCTTGATTACGGGCAGTAAGTCAAGTACTTCTCCTTCTAAACAATGAATTTCAGCTTCAGTTTCAAATTCTTCTTGTGAAGTTTGGAACACCTCAGTTGTTTTAATGTCAAATGGTAATGTCACATCTACTAAAGAGCGAGAACATGGTAAAACCATGCTTCCAGTTATATGTAGATGAAACGTAAACTTACCGGAGCCAAAATCAACTCTTCCCGTTACATGAACAGGAGTAACTTCGCGAATTTCTTTCTCGACCTCTTTTAGCTCACTTACATCTACCATCTCATCCAATGTCAATCCTTTATTTCTCAATTTATTCAATTGATGGATGGACCATTTCATATCATATCACCTCAAGGCAACAAACAAAATTATAGCTAGCCATTTTATATTTGTCAATGTTTTTTCTTTACACTATAATGAAGTCATCATAGGAAATAATATATAGATTATCACGTTTTCTAAAAAGATGCTACATCGAAAGGAGAGATTACCATAAAAGCTAGTGGTATTGTTGTTGAATATAACCCTTTTCACAACGGTCATGCTTATCATGTGCAACAAACAAAAAACTTAACACAGGCTGATATTACAATCGCTGTTATGAGTGGCCCTTTTTTACAGCGTGGTGAGCCTGCACTCATTTCCAAGTGGTATCGCACTAAGATGGCCTTATCAAGCGGCGTAGACCTTGTTGTAGAGCTTCCATACGCCTTCGCAACACAAAAGGCTGAAACCTTTGCAAATGGTGCTATTTCCATTTTAAACGCCCTTCGTGTTTCTGAAATTTGTTTTGGTAGTGAAGATGGACAAATCGAAAATTTTTATAATACCATCTCTGTACAAAAAAACGAAGAAGATACTTTCAATCGTCTTGTAAAGCAATTTATGGATGCAGGTAATAGTTACGCAAAAGCTACATCTGAAGCTTTTTCACACATTTTACCATCCGAAAAAAACATAGACATGTCTCAACCGAATAATATTTTAGGCTTCCAATACATCAAAGCGATTCTCTCACAAAATAGTTCGGTCCAAGCGCAAACTATAAAAAGATTCGCCTCTCATTATCATGATGAAACATTTAATGACCAAAATATCGCAAGCGCAACAAGTATTCGTAAACAACTCTTTAGCGAAAAAGGTTCATTCACAGCAATTGAGCCTTTTATCCCGAAAGCAACCGCTTCACTTTTAGCAAATTACAAACAAAACTACGGGATATTACATAATTGGGAACAATACTTTTCATTTTTCAAATACAAACTCATGACGATGTCTTCTCAAGACTTACGACATATTTATGAAATAGAAGAAGGTTTAGAGCATCGTATTTTATCAAAAATACAATGCAGTTACACCTTCCACTCATTCATGGAAGCATTAAAAACAAAACGTTATACATGGACTAGATTACAAAGAGCTTGTACACACATTTTAACAAACACAACAAAAGAAGAAATACATAGCGCAAATATAGAACAACACGCTCCGTATATCCGTCTACTCGGCATGTCACAAAAAGGACAAACTTATCTTTCAAAAAATAAGAAAAAAATAGAACTTCCAATCCTTACCCATACAAAAACATTTAACCATCCTACTTTAGATATAGAACGAAAAGCGAATTCTGTATATTTCTCCATCATGCAAGAACCATTACGGACACAATTACTAAAACAGGACGTAACACATCATCCAATTCGTTACGATGAAACAACTGCAAAATTTCTATAAGAAAAACCTCTCTATTTTAGAGAGGTTTATTTTTTCTCACCCATTTTCCCCAAATACATTAACGCATCATCCAGCGTATCCACTGGTACAATTTTCATTTTTGTTTTAATGTCTTTCGCAGCCTCAAGTGCATCTTTATAATTCGATTTCTCCGCACCTTTTTCATTTGGTGCAAAGAACACTTCAGCACCAGCATCACTAGCAGCCACCACTTTCTGCTTTATACCACCGATTGGGCCAATTTCTCCTTTTTCATTAATTGTACCTGTTCCAGCTATTTCATGTCCTTTTGTTAAATCTTCTTCCACAAGTTGATTATATATTTCTAATGTAAACATTAAGCCCGCTGATGGCCCACCTATTTCATGAGAATCAATTTTCACTTTCGGATCTACCACTAATTCTCTCTCCGTAACGATAGAGACACCTATTCCGACACGTCCATTCCCATTAGGAATTGTCTTTACATTTAAATTTTCTTTCAATTGTTTTCCATTTCGCTTATACTCAATACTTACAGTATCACCTTCTTTTTTACCTGTCATATACTCAATAAATTGCTCCGTCTTTTCAAATGTTTTTCCATCCACAGCTATAATGACATCACCAAGTTTAAGCTTCCCTTCTGATGGCATCCCCTTCGCTACACCAGCAACTAGTACGCCTTTATTTTCAAAAGAAACCGAACGGTTCGCTTGTTTATACGCATTATAAATTGCTGCATTTTGTGAATCTTTCATTGCATATTCTTGGCGAAATTGATATTCTTCATCACTCTCACCTTTTTGTAATATTTCTTCTGCCTTCGAAATATGTGTATATTTATTAAACTGCGCTGCTATTAAATTCACCACATTTGCCGGTCCCATTGAAACCGTAACAAGCATAAAATCACCAGATTCTTTTGTTCCACCCTCAACTTGAACGTATGGCTCTAATTTTGCTGCCATCCCTGGTTTTGTTACATAATATGGCAAACGCACATAAACAAGTAACATCGCCAATATAACACCTATTAAAATTGCATATATAAACCGAAAACGCTTAAACATTATGTTTCTCCTTCCACTTCTCAATTAATAAATTGATATTTGTAACATGTTTTTCTGCTTCTACTTCTCCGACTCGAATAATGTCTTCAATGTTTGTAAAAGCACGCGAACTAAATTGTTCTACAGCTGGTCGCATCATTAAATCCGATGCAATTTGTCGATTCATCACAAGCTCATGTTGCATAATTTCAATACTCTGCATAATTACATCATAAATCGACGTAACCTCACCATTCACCTTGATTGGAGATACATCAACAGCAATAACAATATCAGCACCTAACTCTTTCACAACCGAAACCGGAATGCGATCAATAACTCCGCCATCCACTAATAATCGCCCATCTATTTTCTCTGGTACGAACACTCCAGGTACAGATATACTAGCCCTCACTGCCTCTGCAACAGGACCACTTGTAAAAACCACTTTTTCCCCCTTCAAGATGTCAGTAGCCACAACAGCAGTTGGGATATCTAACTCTTCTATAGTTTTATTATATGTAAACATTTTAATCATATCTTTTACACGTTTTCCAGCAATAAATCCCATTTTGGGCACTGTGAAATCCAAATAATATTTCCTTTTAAAAACAGTCGCTAGTTTATACAATCTTTCGACGTTACAGCCAGCTGCGTAAAATGTACCTATTAAAGCCCCCATACTACTCCCTGCAATCATATGAATCGGTATACCAGCTTCCCTTAAAACTTTTATAACGCCAATATGAGCAAATCCTTTCGCTCCCCCAGATCCAAGCGCTAAACCAATCTTCGGTTCTTTCATTTTTCTCACCCTTTAATTTTTTTCATTCCTTTTTCATACTTATGGTCTAAATTCATCACGTATCCACGTATACTGAAATGAACGTTTTTTGGGACAAAGGGGGATTTACTTACATGTATGAAAAATGGAAAACCGCTTTCCTTACCATATCAACATTATTTTTAACCTTTTCTCTTGTACTCCACCCCCAAGATGCTTTGCAAGCTTCCATTCGAGGGTTAAATATATGGTGGGAAGTTGTATTCCCTTCACTATTACCGTTTTTCATTATTGCGGAACTTCTAATTAGTATTGGTGTTGTAAAATTTATCGGCGTCATATTAGAACCACTAATGCGGCCATTGTTCCGTGTTCCAGGGATAGGTGGATTTGTTTGGGCAATGGGAATGGCTTCAGGATTCCCTGCTGGCGCAAAATTAAGCGCTAGACTACGTAAAAGTAATCAACTAACACAAATTGAAGCAGAGCGCCTTGTATCTTTCACAAACTCTTCTAACCCACTTTTTATTTTCGGAGCTGTTTCTATCGGTTTTTTCAATAATCCGAAATTAGGAATCGTATTAGCCGCTGCACATTATTTAAGTAACTTCGCGGTCGGGTTGCTTATGCGTTTTTACGGTAATAACACTACTCACCCAAACGACAAACACACTACTAAAAAACGTCCCTTTCAAAATCCTTTTCCAATCCTCCATCAGACACGTATGCAAGAAAAAAGACCGATAGGAAAATTACTCGGGGATGCTATCGTTTCTTCTGTTCAAACATTACTTATGATTGGCGGGTTTATTATTTTATTCTCTGTTTTAAATAAAATGATTACTGTTTTTCATATCACAGCAGCACTTTCTTTTATTATGCAACATATTTTATCATTCTTCCAACTATCAACCGAATTTAGTATTCCTGTATTATCTGGCATTTTTGAAATGACACTCGGAAGCCAAATGATTAGTCAAATAAATGAAACACAACTTCTTCAACAGGCTATGGTAACAAGCTTCATTTTAGCATTTAGCGGTCTTTCTATTCAGGCCCAAGTTGCCAGCATTTTAGCCGAAACAGACATCCGATTTAAACCATATTTTTTCGCGCGAATTATTCAAAGCATTCTCGCACCTATTTTTACCGTTATATTTTGGGGACCCTTTTATGAAAAAGTAAGTTCTTTTTCACCTATGCAAAAAGATATTCCCGTTTTTTTATCAAATCATTCTTTTGTACTAAATAAGATTTGGTCATCTTTTGTACACTACGGACCAATATTTACATTATTTTGTTTATATTTATATGTTATCTTATTGTTTTTACGCAGTAATAAAGAAAAACCCCGTTCACTTTAACGGGGTTTGAAACTTTTCCTTTAACGCACGCTCGACAACAGGAGGAACAAGATCTACCACACTTCCTCCATATCTCGCAACTTCTTTCACAATACTCGAGCTTAAAAATGAATATTGATTGTTTGTCATAATAAAGAAAGTTTCAATATTTTCATCTAATTTTCGGTTCATAGAAGTAATTTGCATCTCATATTCAAAATCAGAGACCGCTCGTAAACCACGTAAAATTGCATTTGCATTACGCATTTTTGCATATTCCACTAATAGCCCACTATGCGAATCCACTTTTACATTTGGGATATCCTTTGTTGCTTCTCGAATTAACTCTAGACGCTCTTCAACTGAAAAGAATGGTTTTTTTGATGAATTGTTTAAAACAACTACGTACACCTCATCAAATACTTTCGCTCCCCTTTTAATAATATCTAGATGTCCAAGGGTAATTGGATCAAAACTTCCGGAAGAAATCGCTATACTTGTCATTCTGTCCCCTCACCTTCATACTTATAAATCGATATTGCTGTAATCCCATAATTTTCAGCTCGTACTTTTACAAGGTCTCCTATAGAATCAGGTAAAACCACATCATTTCCATGCTCTGACATAATTAACCCATCTCTGTGGAGCAATCCATGTTGATCCATCACACTTATTAAAGACACAATTTTTTGATCTTTATATGGAGGATCGATTAGTATAAGATCGAATGATACTTCACGCTTTATTAGTGCCTTCACCGCACGCTCTGCATCATTTCGATACACTTCAGCTTGTTCATGTATTCTACAACTTTCTAAATTTTGATGAATTACTTTTATCGCTTTACTATCTCGATCAACAAAAATTGCTTTATCAATCCCTCTACTTATAGCCTCAATCCCAAGGCCACCACTACCGCCAAATAAATCAAGAGCGGTACCACCATCAAAATAAGGGCCTATCATATTAAAAATAGATTCTTTCACTTTATCTGTCGTTGGACGTGTTGTATTACCAGGAACCGCTTTAAGTGGGTGCCCTTTACATTTTCCTGAAACTACTCTCATCTGTTGTCACTACCTTTATTTCAATCTATCGTGCGATTACAGAAAACTCTTCTCAATTCGGTAACCGCTACCAAACTATACTATTTATGAAGTCTTCCATTCACCATTCACCCTTCACATTACGATAGGGAACTTTAGCTTAAAATAACCGCTCGCCATTTTTTATGTATTCATTTCACTATTCGCGAACACGAAACCATTATGTACATGAGTTCCACTTTATCTTTTTTATCCTATCATAAAATAAAAAAAAGAAAAATAAAAAGCCTATCATAAATTTTAATTTCATTAATGTATATCTTCCTTTAGATTGGACATAAATAAATATAACAACATCACCTTCGATGTTGTTGCCAACCGCGGAGAAGACTTACGTTTCCCCATAAGTTCTTCCTCCGGTTTCTCCTCTCCCTTTGCCTTCTTACTAGTACATACTAGTATAAGAAGGGCCCTGCTTTGCAGGGTTTTTTTCTTTGTCCACTTTTCATTTAAAAAGTGAGATGGTACAGTAAAAGAAAGAGGAGGAATAAATATGATTCAACGCTTTATAGAACTCGGAGAAGGTTACTCTGATTTATATGAATTACTTGAGATTGCCAAAGCAAATCAAGAACGTATAACACATATGTTACAATTTGAAACGATAAAAAACGATAAAAAAGTATGCTCACTTGCTGTAATATTAAAACCGACAACTACTGGTGATTTCCAACCATTATACATATGTCGTGAAGGCATTCCTATACTTGAAAATAAAAAAAGTAAACGTGTCGTTTTATTTGAAGAAACGGCAGAACAACTCGGAAAAAAAGTTACTACCTTTACTGTAAAACCATCAACCACTTTCCCTGAAAAAGAACTATTTTTTAATCATCTCATTGGTATTTTACGAATGAACAATTTTATTCCTCCAATGAAATAACACGTTATTTCAAGTAAAAAAATCCCCCGTTAAATTTAGCGGGGGATTTTTTTACTTAGCTATAATCGTATTCTTTTGCCCGATCAGGACGGGAATTTTCAAATTCCGTTTTTAAAAACGGGCGGTACGACTGTTCTATCTTTTTCACAAAAGGAAGTTTGTTCAATTTATGCATCATATGCTCAATTTGTTCCATATCACAATATACAACTGCATACTTTAATCGTTTTGATATGTAATGTATGTTACCATATTTCCTTAAAATCTTGGCATGTTTCAATGAATGTAAATAAACAATCATACTTTGTCGTTGCCCGAACATAATCTTCTCCATCTTCTCCTTTTAAAAACTTATATTTTTATGTTTTATGAAAACCAATCAGAAATTTACGACATTATAGGACAAACTCTGTATACGTTTTCTTCCATCTTCTAAAAAACGGGGTAAGTCACCCCGTTTTTTTACAACCGCAACCTCCACCGGTACCACAACCTCCACTACACCCACCAGCATCAAAAAATGGATTTCCTGTTGGAACTTTAATGGAAGAGGATACCTCCGAACCGATTGCTACACTAACCTCATCTAATAACTTTTGCAAAGCGTTTTCTACTCGTTTAAAGGCTGCAATCTTATCATGCAAGTCTACAGAACGCTTTAATTCCCTCATTTTCGTCGATACATAAGTATAGTCAGGATGGTATTTACCAAAACGCTGCACTTCCTCATATCGTTCTTTCATCGCTGTAAATTGCTGAATTAACGTCTGAACTTCCCTATCTTCATGCAATTCTTTATAACACTTACGATAATCTTCTGCTATATCTGAACAGATAATCGCTTTTGCAAGCTGTTCTGCTTTATCTAATAATAATACGCTTTCTAGCGTCGCTACAATCATGAGAGACACCTCCGAGTATTCATCATACCACATTTAGAATAGAACTACTAATGGAAGTGCCTCACTAAAAAAAGATATAACTCTAACTCTTTTTCACACACTCTCCGATACGCTTATACATTAATATGTTCCGCAATATTATATTTAAGAACATCCCATTCCCCGCTTTTTTCTTTCACATAACTAATACACGCGTTTTTTAATGGGGTCTTAAACGAAATTTCATCTGGTGCAATTGCATGTAAAATTGCTTTGATCGCATGTGAATGGGCAACAATGATAATACGTTTGCCAGAATGAGTTGCGGCAACATCTTTCAAAGCAGCAAAGCAACGAGCTACAATTTCCTCATCTTGCTCCATACCTTCTACTTTCCCCTCTGCAATTAACTCCCTAACATCCACAACCGGCTTCCCTGAAGCCTCTCCAAAATTCCGCTCAACAAATCGCTCATCTAATAAAATTGATTGTACTCCAGCAGCCTCTGCGATTTCCTTAGCCGTTTCTTGCGCTCTAATTAACGGGCTACTTATAATTATATCCCATGATTCTGCTTGCAAAGCAGCTGCACTTTGACTCGCTTGCTTCTTCCCAACCTCATTAAGCGGAATATCTTCACGCCCCTGAATAATCTCTTGAAAATTCCAATCAGTTTGTCCATGTCGTACTAAACAAATTTCTGTCATGCTGCAACTCCTTTTTTAATAATCCGCTTCTATTGTAACAAAAGTTCTGCATGACGGACATAGTTTCCCCTTCCAATTATGTCGTATTTTGCTGCTTCATATACTGAAACATATCAATCATGATCGAAGCAACTGCCAATTGATTTTGAAATTTTTCTACTTTATCTGGTATCGTTTTTTTGAAATGTTGCATAGCGGCCAGCTCAAAAGCTTCTTTTTCTTCGGGATTTCGCGTTAACTTCCTATACCAGTACGGTTGCTCTCGAATATAGCGAGATAAATCCTCATCAGCTTTTATAAACTCCATAAGTTCTGCTCTCATCATCTTTCCCCCTAATCCTTCTGAAAGAAAAATGGATTATTTTCTGAAGTACTTTGTTCTTGCTGCGTGCGTTTCCCTTGAAATTGCTGAATAACTTGTTGCACGCTCCCAATGGCACTCGTCACATTGGCTAAATGGTGCTGCATTTGTTCCACGTCTAGCTTTTTAAAGAAAGAAAGCATTTGCCCCATCACATCAGCAGTTTTTTCCTCTTCAGTCCGATTATCTTTTTCCTTTTTATTTTCTTTTACTGAAGAAAAAGTAGGGGCTCCATCAGGTCTATAACTTGCCCATATTGGATCTTCTTCACCAAGTAAGTACCACTCTTCATAAAATTGTTGCCAAGTTTTTTGACCATTTCTAACCTCATGAACCATTTTAGGGTGGTGGTTTACAAATTCTTTAAACTGTTGAACCGATGGATGTAACGGCCCTTTTGTTGTTGGCATAATCCTCACCTCTTCATATATACCTACTATATTGTAAGAAAAAAAAGGCGCATGGTTCGCCTATTTTTAGACGATTCATGCACCTTCTTATCTCGCTATTCACATGCGGTAAGATTCACACCTTACAATTCAATGAATGCTAGAGAATTAGCCGGGAGAATAACCACTCGCAAAAGCCCCATTAGTAAGAACTAATAATTCACGGTAAAATATACATCCCACCACTTAAAGTTTCACTTTATTTTCGAATAAAGTTTTGCGTATAAAATTTATCATATACCCCAACACCTAATCCGGTAAATTGTTCATTTAATAAATTTTTTCTATGGCCCTCACTATTTAACCAACCTTGCACCGCCGCAATTCCATCACTATGTTGTGCCGCTATGTTCTCACCAGCAAGCTGAAACCCTATTTGTCCACGTTGCAAACGATCTCCTAACGTACCTAATGTAGGTGAATCGTGTGAAAAATAATTATTGTCCTTCATATCTTTACTGTGACCAAATGCAACGTCTGCTGTTTGTTGATCCCATGTTAACAACGGTAACTCATGACGACTTCGAATAATATTTGTTAAATCAAAAATTTGCTGCGTATTTCCAGTCTCCACTTGTTTCATTTTTTCTGGAGTCAATGGCTGTTCTGCAGTTAATTCCCCTGAATAAACAAGCTGATACGGTCTTTGGCGTAATAACGATTCATCATCCATATAACGAACACCAACAAGCTCGTGGGTAAAATGATCAAAATATAATTGTGCCCATCCATCTTCTACGGGTATTAATGGTTGTTCCATTACTTCCGTATCAGATAGCTCAAATTGAAAACTATTCTTTCCTTTTTTTAATGAAATCTCATGTGAGAACGGATTCTTTTTATATACTTCTTCATATTTTTCATTTATATAATAAGGCGGCACCTTAACTTGCTCACCAGCAACATATGCCGTTACAACTTTACGTTCAGCAACTCCAAATTGAACATACTGAGCTAAATCTTGATTGTACACCCACCATTCATATCCGTAAGCAGATGGCTCTATTCGAGATGGTTCGCCCCACTTTGCTAATAAATTTTCAGAATCCCCACCAAGCATATTTAAAACAGTGGCTGAGGCGTCTTCATTGACTTGCTTTTTCTTTTTCACAATCTTATTTTCTTGCTTTGATTGAGATGGGGTTAATATATATTGTGAAACGAGTAATTTCCCGTATAAATCAACAGCTAAAATTAAAAATGTAATCATTACGATACGCAATAATTTCTTCAAACGATATACCTCCTGCACAAAACATAAAATTGAGATATACACAAATCCTTTTCTTTCCTTTTTTGTGTGTACCGTACTCTTTTCACTATATCATATTTTCGCAAAAAAAGTCTTGATTATCCCTTTTCTCTCAATATGAATTGCACTTTCTTATTATTCATACTATTATAAAAATAATGATGTAACATTAAAAAAGGAGGTATTATATGCAATTTACAAATACGAAATTTAATGGAGCAGTCGTTGATTTAACACTATTAACTGAAATTATGGAAAAGAACCATTTTGTACTTGCTGGACAGTGGGATTATGAACGGGTTACATACGATTATAAATTTGAAATATTAAAGGATGTTTATTATTTACGAGTGCAAGGTATTGCTGTTGAAGGGGACATCGGCAGCAGACACGCTGAAATAAAACTACTCCCTCCCTTATTAGGAAAACATTATTATCCTCACGGAGTTGAATATGGTGATGATGAGGCTTTCCCAACGAATGTACTCCAAAAAAGCGAACAACTCCTACAAAATGTCGAAAAAGAGTTAAAAGAATTTCAAATTATTGAGTAAATAGAACAAGCGCATCATATTGATGCGCTTGTTCTATTTATCTTTCCTAAGAATGAATCGTCTTTTTGACTGGATACCCATAAATCGATCCATCTTTTACTTTAATCTCATCTTCCCAAGGGACTTTATATTTACCTTCAGCTAAATCTTTTACAAACGTATACGGGTTTTCTTTCACCCCACCAGGAGTTGCGACATACCCCCTTGAACCTAAATTATATATATTATTTTCTAGACCCCATCCTAATCTAGCCTGATCTGCTAGCTCTGGATATACTTCAGCAGTAACAATCTCCCAAGGGTTTCGGTGTCCCTGCACTAAAGTAGTCCCATCAAAATTACATACTTGTCCTTCACCAAAGTAATAAAATACACCATCATAACCCGCTAAGTTCACTGACAATGTATACATTAAATTTTGCCATGCATTTGAACGATTGGTTAACATCCATTGTTCACTAACTTGTGTGCTATATCCAGAAATACGAATCAAGACATTTGCACCTTTATAGGCTGCTTCACGGGCTACTTCAGGAAACATGCCATCATGACAAATACAAACAGCTAATTTACTTCCTCCAGGTCCATCACAAACAGGTAAGCCTAAATCTCCAGCTTTCCAAGGTTCGACTGGCACCCAAGGATTTAACTTACGATACTTCAAAATCATTTCACCCTGTGGATCAATAATAATTGCTGTATTATACGGTTCTCCACCATCAGGATTTCTTTCCATTATCGAAAAAACACCATATACTTCAGATTCTTTACATGCCTCAGCAAATAAGTCTGTTTCTGGCCCAGGAACTGTGCATAAAAACTCTTCTGTAGTCCACTTTTTTGTATTGAGTCCTTGTGTACTATATTCGGGAAATACTATCAATTCTAATCCAGGATAACCTGATTTCGTTGAATGAATTGTTTTTATGATCTGTTTAATTTGTTTATCAATGTCTGCACGCGACTCTACTACCGGTACTGGATATTGAATTAACGCTGTTAAAAAACCACTAATCGGCTTTACCATACTTCCACTACTACCCATTTAAATTCCCCCTTAAAATAGTTCGTGTTTATTAAAGGTAACAATATAAATTTGTAACTCTCTAAAAAACTAGCACTACATATGGAAATATTACGTATTAAGGCTAGTAGTAAATTCTATATCCACTTTTAGTACATGCCTACACTAGGTTAACACAAAAAGATTGAAAATTCAATCTTTTTCGAACGCCACAACTAAAAAAGAAAAAAGTGTATGGGATCCCATACACTTCTCTACTTAGTCTGTAAGTACGGTGGTAGCTCTTGTAATTGCTCTTTATCTTTTTCACGCTCTCTACGTGCCCATCTAAAGAACACATAGCCGATAATCGTACCGTATACTATTTCCTGGACAATTTTCATAATGATGCCGCCCGTTTGTTGGTCTTGTACTACTGGCATCCAGTGTAAAAATTCTGGTCCAGTTATATTTAAATCTGATAAAGTTCCCGCTGGTACACATAGTTCCATTGCTTTCATCCAAGCTGCTGGGTCCGTATACGTTGCAAATAGCGGTGCAGTTGCAAAGATGATTAGCGCACAAGCTGGCGTTAATAATATACCATTAGCAAACATGTAACCAAGTTTCTTTATATCACTTAACGTTTGATATTCTGGTAACGGATTTAACATCGGCCACCACATCATGATTGCTGCAAAAAACAATATAGCAAGGCAAATAGGATGAGCAATTTGACTTTGTTTTACTGTATCAAATACAACTGGCAAATGATAAAAAGAAAACAGGCCATTAAATACAAACAATGCAATAAGTGGTTTAGCAAATAGATTTAACATAATTTGAACGAACTTAAAAGAAGTAATGTAACGATATAACCAAACTGGTATACCCAGCAATAATAACGGTGGAACTGCAATGTACATGACTGCCATTTCAAACATATGTGCACTAAATATAATATGACCAATTAAATCAATAGGTCCTCCCTTTACAAAATACAAAAGAACAATCCCAGTCGTAAAATAAAAAACTTGCTTTTTACTTACCTCCGTCGCATTTTCAAATCGAGTTCTATATGGTCCAATAATTAAGAAGTACCCAATAAGAATCGAAAGCATAAATAATAAAAAGATTGGACTCCATAGAGCTTGAAAACCAAATATCCATAAGTTACTCATTATAACACCCACCTTCTTAATATTATCCTTTCACATAATATGAAGAGGGGGCTGTGCCAACACAAGCCCCCTTATTTCTTATTCCTCAAATCCACACGATTGTCATAAAAGCTAAAATTGTAATTAACCCTATTAACAGACCAGAATAAAGAAAGAAACTTGCCGCTTCATGTCCTTTATGGCTCATATGCATAAAATAGTACAATTGAAAAATTACTTGCACCACTGCTAATAGCAAAATAAAAGGAACAGAGAAAATCGGACTAAAAGTTTTTGGATATGCCACCGCTACAAATGCAACTAATGTTAGAAAAATCATTAGTGCAAACGTAATAACTTGGTGCCTCATCTCCTCTGCACTTTTTCTCTTCCGATAAACAAGATCAACTTTAGGATTATTCGTTTGTTTAATTGCCATTGTTTATCCCACCATTCCCATTAAATATACTACAGTGAAAATAAACACCCAAACTACGTCAATAAAGTGCCAATAAATTGATGCAACATAAAACTTCGGTGCATTGTATAAATTGAGGCCCCTCTTCGCATTTCTAAAGATTAATGTTAAAATCCAACACAAGCCAAACAATACGTGAAGTCCATGTGTACCAACAAGAGCATAAAAGGCTGAACCAAATGCACTACTTCTCATAGTATGCTTAAATTCATGCGTATAATGATAAAACTCATATATTTCAAACCCTAAAAATCCTAAGCCAAGCAACACTGTTACAAGTAACCAAAGTTGCATTTTCTTAAAGTTGAAATTTTTCATATGATACATCGCATATACACTCGTTAAACTACTCGTTAACAAAAGCATCGTCATAATGAAAACAAGTGGCATTTGGAACATCTCTTGGGATGTTGGCCCACCATTTGTAGAGTTTTTTAGCGCTAAATATGTGCCAAATAAGGAAGCGAACAAAACTGTTTCGCCTCCAAGAAATAACCAAAAACCGACAAACTTATTTTTCCCCTCAAGGGTTGCTTTTTCAGGCTCTGCTGGAAATGTTTCATTCGTTAATTTGTCATCTACATGCATTACGCCTTGCCCCCCTTATCCTCTAAATCTTCCTTATGAATATGATATCCGTGATCATCGATTACTGAACGTAGGAACATTGTGCCAAATGTAATGATTAAACCAATAATTGCTACTAATAACCAGAACTTATCTTTCCCACCTTGCATATACATTGCACCGAATGCCGCTATGAATAAGCCTAGAGAAATGATAAATGGTGAAAATGAAGCATTTGGCATATGAATATCACCAACTGGTTCCGCCGCTGTCATCTCTTTATTACCTTCACGTTTTTCAATCCAAAACGGATCTAATCCACGGACAAATGGCAATTGTTTGAAATTGTATTCCGGTGTAGGTGCTGGCATTGTCCATTCTAATGTACGTCCATCCCACGGATCACGGCCAGCCTTCTCTTTTGATACCGTTGTTTTAATTACATTGAATAAAAGAACAATTGTTCCGAGAGCCATAAACGCCGCTCCAACAGAACTAATCATATTCCCCATTTCCAATCCTTGCCCTTCAAGATATGTGTAGTAACGACGTGGCATCCCAATTAATCCAAGGAAGTGCTGAATAAAGAACGTTAAATGGAAACCGATAAAGAACAACCAGAATGTTATCTTCCCTAATGTTTCATTTAATACTTTATTAAACATCAGTGGCCAGTAATAATGAGCCCCTGCAAGTAAACCAAATACAACACCGCCGACGATTACATAATGAAAGTGCGCTACTACGAAATAGTTATCATGAAATTGATAATCAGCTGGCGCAGATGCAAGCATAACACCTGTAACTCCACCCATTACGAATGATGGAATAAAAGCTACTGCCCACATCATCGGTGTCGTAAAACGAATACTTCCGCCCCACATTGTAAAGAGCCAGTTAAATATTTTAATACCTGTTGGAACTGCAATCGCCATTGTTGCAACTGAAAAAATAGCATTTGCAACTGGACCAAGACCAACCGTAAACATATGATGCGCCCATACCATAAATCCTAAAAATCCGATTAATACTGTCGCAAATACCATCGATGAATAACCAAATAATCGTTTTTTCGAAAATGTCGCGAAGATTTCTGAGAATATTCCGAAAGCTGGGAGTATAAGAATGTATACTTCTGGATGACCGAAAATCCAGAATAAATGCTCCCATATAATTGTGTTCCCACCCAATGCTGGATTAAAGAAACTTGTGCCGAATAAACGATCTAACATTAACAGTCCTAATCCTACAGTTAATGGCGGAAAAGCAAATAATATAAGTGAAGATGTTACAAATGTTGTCCATGTAAACATCGGCATACGCATGTACGTCATTCCTGGTGCACGCATATTAATAATTGTAACTAGGAAGTTAATACCTCCAATTAATGTACCAATACCTGAAATTTGCAAGCCAAGTACATAAAAATCAACACCATGTCCTTTAGATGCTAAGGCTAAAGATGCATAAGATGTCCACCCTGCATCAGGAGCTCCTCCTAAAAACCAACTTAAATTTAAAAATACTCCACCAAAGAAAAATAACCAAAATCCGAGTGAATTTAAAAACGGGAACGCTACATCTCGCGCACCAATTTGAAGTGGTACAGCGGCGTTCATAAATGCAAACACGAGTGGCATAGCTGCGAGGAAAATCATTGTTGTACCGTGCATCGTTAATACTTGATTATAAGCATCCCCAACAAGAAAGGCGTTGTTAGGAATCGCTAATTGAAGGCGAATAAATAGTGCTTCTATTCCGCCTATTATAAAAAACAACCCACCTGCAATTAAATAGAGAATGGCAATCTTTTTATGGTCTACTGTCGTTAAATAATCCCATATGACAGCACCCATCCCCTGTTTTTTTGCTACAGAACTCACGTTTTCAACCTCCCCTTCGCGAATAATCCCTCTTTACTTTTCAACCTTTAACGTTTGTAAGTATGCATTTAATGCATCAATTTGATCATCCGTTAAGTTGCCATATTTACCAGTCATTTTATTTCCCGGCTTCATATTTTCAGGATCTTTCAGCCATTTTTTTACGTTTTCTTCATTGTTTTCGGCAATACCGGCAACCATATCGCGATCAGCAAAGTTTGCTAAGTTTGGTGCGATACGAGCGGAAGGTGGTCTATTATCATTAGATCCAACTGCATGACAACCAATACAGCTTTTATTAAATATTTCTTGGCCTTCTTGCGCCTTTGTTGAAGCTACTTCTTTTTTCCCATCAATTTTCTTCATATCAGCAAGCCATTTTTTGTACTCGCTTTCATCTAAAGCTTTCACTTTGAATTGCATTAAAGAATGTGATGGGCCGCAAAATTCTGTACAAAAACCATTATAAGTGCCCGATTTATCTGCCTTTAACCACATTTTGTTTACATTATCTGTATTTGTATCCATTTTCCCAGCTAAAGATGGAACCCAAAATGAATGTTTAATATCGGCGCCCTTCAAATTCAAATACACTTTCTTACCTGTAGGGATGACTAAATCTTGAGAAGTTACTATTTTTTCTGATTTATAAGAAAATTCCCACCAATAAAGATTCGCTGTTACATCAACAACGATCGTATCTTTATCAATATTCTTTTTCTCCATCGCACTTACATCAGCAAGTTTGAATGTATATGTAACCGTCGGAACAGCTAAGATTAGTAAAAGTATAATCGGAATAACTGTCCATATAATTTCTAGTTTGTGATTCCCTTCAACTTGCTCTGGAATATAATCTTCCTGACCTCTCTTTTGTCGGAAACGCACAATTACATATAAGAAAATAATAGTAACTACTAGTACTACTCCTACCATGATCGCACTCGCTAGTAAGAGTAAATCATATTGCATTTTTGCTACTTCCCCTTGCGGAATTAAAGTAGATTGAAAGGCTTTACCGCATCCCCCTAACAGTAAAGCCAGCAGTGAAACGAACGAAAGCAGTCGCCACTGTTTCTTCATACAAACAACCCCCACTTTCTTTGTGAATTAGATTGTACTTTATAGTTAAGTAAAGTAAATCTCAACGTAAAGAAATCCAATTATGTCGTTGTCTTAGAAGAATGTAACTACAATCATTGATACAAATAAGATTGTTAAATAATTTAGGGAATAAACAAACATTTGTACGGACCATTTGATGTCATCCTGCTTACGGAAGCCATAAAATCCTAATACGATCCATCCGATGTTCAGCAAAGTTGCAATTACCATAAATGTTATCCCAAGTCCACTCATATAAAATGGTAGTGGTAATAAACATACAGTCCAAATCATAATTTGGCGTTTCGTAATTTCAAATCCATGTACTACAGGAAGCATTGGAATTCCTGCATTTCGATATTCATCAACACGTTTCATCGCTAATGCGAGGAAATGTGGGATTTGCCAAATAAACATAATTAAAAATAACATCCAAGCAATTGGATGACCTAAAGATGGATCGATTGCTGCCCATCCAATTAAAGGTGGAACTGCTCCAGATATACTACCTACAACAGTATTTAGTGTATACTTTCTCTTTGTCCATAAAGTATATAGGACAACGTATGTGAAAGCACCAATAAATCCCATTAATACTGCCATTGGTGTTGTTAATAATAAGAATACAAAGCCAAGTAGTAATATGACAAGTCCAAATGTAAGTACAAATCCTGGTTTATACTTTCCAGTAACCGTTGGACGGTTTTTTGTTCTTTCCATTAACGGATCGATGTCTCGATCAATGTAGTTATTTAAACAACATACCCCTGCCATAATTAATGCAGAACCAACGATTGTAAAAAATAACTTATCCAGATTGTCCATCACACTTAATTCATTAAAGTGCAACGCCAACCAAAATCCTGTAAATACAGTAAGTGTATTTGAATTTACAATCCCCATTTTAACGAGCGCTGATAAATCTTGTAGCCGAGTTGTTTCCGGTACACTTGTTACAGCTGACTCATCATGCAGCTCACTTGTTGCATGGTTCATCACTTTAACCCCCTCTTAAAACTTTCATCTTTCTTTTTGCGCCTATTTCGAATGAAATAATTCGCTTCTATATAGCAATATTATTACAGTAGAAATATTGTTAACCCATTCTACTACTAATCTACGCCCATACTCCAATATATTAAATCATATTTCCCGAACATTTTGTGAAGAAAACATGAACTTTTTGTGTCGAATATAAAAAACTTAATTCTGACTTATCCTTATCATAACATGATGTTACCTTCTATAATAAACTATTTTGTCATATTTAACACGTATTCTCCCCATTTCTTTTCAAAATAGCCTATTTTTCACCTAAAAATTCCCTTATTTTTTCTGTTTTCACACCTATTTTCTCTCCTTTGTCTTCCACCTCCATTTCTTTGCTATTTTATTATTTTTTATATATCATAGGAACTAGCGCGTTTTATTCTATACATAATGGAATGAAAATATTTCGCAATAACTTCATAGCAGAAAGATGGTGAAAGAGATTGCAACGCTTTATTAAATGGTTAGCAGTCATTACAAGTCTTGATTTACTAATAGTTTTATTAGGAGGCGCTTTAGTTACAAAAACAGGTTCTGGCCAAGGTTGCGGTAAATCATGGCCACTTTGTAACGGTGAATTTGTTCCATCTAATTTATCAATGGAAACTATTATTGAACTAAGTCACCGTTTAACATCAGGATCAGCAGGGATTCTTGTCACTCTCCTTTGTATTTTGTCCTGGAAATATTATAAACATGTGCGTGAAACAAAAACGTTAGCAATTTTATCCTTCGTATTTTTAGTTGCACAAGCATTGATGGGAGCGGCAGCAGTTGTTTGGGGGCAAATTCCCGCTGTACTTGCTATCCATTTCGGAATTTCCTTAATTTCATTCGCTTCTGTCATTTTGTTAACGTGCCTTATTTTTGAAATCGATCAGAAATTTGATGCGCGTTCACTTATTATGGACAAAAAAATGAAATTCCATATTTATGGTGTAACAATTTACAGTTATATTGTCGTCTACACAGGCGCTTTAGTGCGTCACGAACGAGCTAGCTTAGCCTGTCCAGACTTCCCTTTATGTAGCAAAAATAGACCATGGCCAACCCAACTACATGAGTGGGTTCAAATGGGACATAGAGCTGCAGCGATATTAATATTCATTTGGATACTATACGTAATGATTATTGCTATTCGCCAATACAAACAACAACGCGTAGTATACTGGGGATGGATTATTTCCTTTATCCTTGTAACACTTCAAGCTGTTGTAGGAGTTTTAGTCGTATATACAAATGCTAGCTTATCAATGGCATTATTACATTCCCTATTCATTTCTTGCTTATTTGCAGTATTATGCTATTTAGTTATGTTAGGTACAAGAAGTAAAGTGAACGCAAAAGAAGCCGAGTTGACTTCTAAACGAACAAAATAAGTATTAAATACCTTGCCATTTCGGCAAGGTATTTTTTATAAGACAAGGAAACTTTAATCCGTGACGTTTTTTATTCTCTTTCACTGGTTATTAGCCAACACCAATCGGATTTTTACAAGATAAAAAAAGAGCTGTGCTTTCACACAGCTCTTTTATATTTTAATGATCTAATTCAATGAGTAAGTCACCCGTTTGAATTGCATCTCCATCGTTAACATATACTTTCTTCACTTTACCACTGAACGGCGCTTGAACTGTCGTTTCCATTTTCATCGCTTCCGTAATTGCCATAGAATCGCCTTTTTTCACTTCATCGCCTTCTTTTACAACTACTTTAATAACCGTTCCTGGCATTGTTGCACTAATGTGGTTTGGATTTTCACGGTTTCCTTTCACACGTTGTGCTACTGTCGCTTTCACACTTTCGTCTTTCACAACAATCTCACGTGGTTGGCCGTTAAATTCTAAGTAAAGAACACGATTTCCATCCGGTTGAGGTTCTCCAATTGATACTAGCTTAACCATCAATGTTTTACCTTGTTCAATTTCCACATCAATTTCTTCGCCAAGTCTCATACCATAGAAGAATGTCGGCGTATCAAGCACAGATACATTTCCATAAAGCTCAGCAACTTTTTCGTAATCCATAAATACTTTTGGATACAATGCATACGCAACTACATCAAAAATCGTTACTTCGCGTCCAAGTTTATGGAATAATTCTTCTTTTAAAGCATCGAAATCTACTGGCTCTAGTAATTCACCTGGTCTTACTGTTAACGGCTCTTTCCCTTTTAAAATAATCTTTTGTAATTCTTTCGGGAAACCACCGTACGGTTGGCCTAAATCGCCAGAGAACATTTCAACAACAGACCCCGGGAAGTCCATAGCATGTCCACGTTCTAAAATATCTTGTTCTGTCAGATGGTTTTGAACCATAAATAATGCCATATCACCAACAACTTTTGAAGATGGCGTTACTTTTACAATGTCTCCAAACATGTCATTCACACGACGGTACATTACTTTCACTTCATCAAAGCGATCTCCTAAACCAACCGCCTTCGCTTGTTGTTGAAGATTACTATACTGCCCGCCCGGCATTTCGTGCATATATACCTCCGTATGAGGTGCATTCATACCACTTTCAAATGGAGCATAGTATTTTCTGACATCTTCCCAATAATGAGATAGTTTTTCTAATGAATCTATATTAACGTCTGGCTGTCTTTCGTTTCCGCCTAACGCATAGTATAGTGTGTTCGCACTTGGTTGTGACGTTTGACCAGCCATAGAACTCACTGCCACATCGACAATGTCAACACCTGCTTCAATTGCCTTCGTATACGTTAATATCCCATTTCCACTCGTATCGTGTGTGTGCAGGTGAATCGGAATCGATACAGTCTCTTTTAATGCAGAAACTAAATCATATGCCGCGTTAGGTTTTAATAAACCTGCCATATCTTTAATCCCTAATATATGAGCTCCTGATGCTTCCAACTCTTTTGCTAAGTTTTTATAATAATTTAAATCATATTTACTACGTAACGGATCGTGAATATCTCCTGTATAGCACATTGTTGCTTCTGCAATTTTACCAGTATCTCGTACAGCATCAATCGCAACTCTCATACCTTCTACCCAGTTTAAGCTATCAAAAATACGGAATACATCAATTCCAGCTTGAGCAGAACACTCCACAAACTTTTGAATTAAATTATCCGGATAGTTTTTGTAACCAACTGCATTTGAAGAACGAAGTAACATTTGGAATAAAACGTTCGGCATTTTTTCACGAAGATCTAGTAATCGTTCCCATGGATCTTCTTTTAAGAAACGATACGCAACATCAAACGTTGCACCGCCCCACATTTCCGCTGAGAATAAATTTGGTAACATTCTCGCTGTCGGCTCTGCAATTTGATGTAAATCTTTTGTACGAATACGCGTCGCAAGTAAAGATTGATGCGCATCACGGAATGTTGTATCAGTTAAAAGTACACGTTTTTGATCTTGTACCCACTTTACTAATCCATCTGCTCCACGCTCATCCAAAATTTGTTTCGTTCCATTTTGGATCGGCTCTGAATGTTTTACATCTGGTATACGAGCATCCGGGAAAATTGGCTTCTCTTTTTTCCCTACTCCTGGGAAGCCATTCACCGTTACTGTACCAATGTAGTTTAGCATTTTTGTTCCGCGGTCTTTACGTTTTGGGAACAAGAATAGTTCAGGTGACGCATCAATAAATGAAGTGTCATATTCTCCCGATAAGAAGTTTTTATGTTTTACTACATTCTCTAGGAATGGAATATTTGTTTTAATACCACGAATACGGAATTCTTTTAAGTTACGTTCCATTTTTGCAGCAGCTTGTTCAAAAGTAAGCGCCCAAGTTGTAACTTTTACAAGTAAAGAGTCGTAGTACGGTGTAATAACTGCACCTTGGAAGCTATTACCTGTATCAAGACGAACACCGAAACCACCGCCTGATCGATACGCCATAATTTTTCCTGTATCCGGCATGAAATTATTTAGTGGATCCTCAGTCGTTACACGGGATTGGATTGCAAATCCATGCACAACAACGTCCTCTTGCTTAGGAACACCTACCATTTTACTATGTAATGCATGTCCATCAGCTATTAAAATTTGCGATTGAACGATATCCACTCCTGTAATCATCTCTGTAATCGTATGTTCAACTTGAACACGCGGATTTACTTCAATGAAGTAAAACTCATCACCTTTTACAAGGAATTCTACCGTTCCTGCGTTTAAATAGTTTACATTTTTCGTTAACTTAACAGCAGCATCACAAATACGCTGACGCAAATCATCTGAAAGCGATACACTCGGTGCAATTTCTACAACTTTTTGGTGACGACGTTGCACAGAACAGTCACGCTCGTATAAGTGAACCACATTGCCTTCTTCATCTGCTAAAATTTGTACTTCTATATGTTTAGGTTTTTCAACGAATTTTTCAACGTACACTTCATCATTACCAAAAGCTGCTTTCGCTTCTGATTTCGCTCGATTATACGATTCTCTTAATTCTTCACTAGTACGCACAATACGCATACCTCGACCGCCACCACCAAGAGAAGCTTTAATAATAATCGGGTAATCATACTTTTCAGCAAATTCTTCAACTTCTTCTAACGTATCTACTGGACCATCACTACCAGGAATAACTGGGATTTGTGCTAGCTGCGCTTGTGTTCTTGCTTTCACTTTATCTCCAAACATATCTAAATGCTTACTTTTCGGACCGATAAAGATAATACCTTCTTCTTCACAACGTTTCGCGAATTGAATATTTTCTGACAAGAAACCATATCCAGGGTGGATTGCATCTACATGATTACTTTTCGCAATCTCAATAATGCCTTCAATATCTAGATAAGCATCAATTGGTTTTTTCCCTTCCCCAACTAAATAGGACTCATCGGCTTTATAGCGATGATAAGAACCACTATCCTCTTTAGAATAGATTGCAACTGTTTTTAATCCAAGTTCCGAACATGCTCGAAACACACGAATTGCAATCTCTCCACGGTTAGCTACCAATACTTTTTGAATACGTTGCAGCTTTGTCATGATTTTCCCCCTCTACTTTCCTACCACTCTAGAGATAAAATATATACACACCCTAAAGAGCGTGAAGTTCTTCACTTTCCACATTATATTATACTTAGAAAGCTTCACTTTATTTTTATCCATCATACCTTATTTTTTAACAAATGATAAGTTTTCTAATCAATTTGTTTCACAAAAATAGTATAGCATACCTCTTACTTTTCTAACAACTTAATTGTATATCACATTTAATTAAATGTGATATATTTTTTAATGTTATAATCAATTAATATATCATATTTAACATTTCTTAAAAGTAAATAAAAACACATCGCGCTCTAAAGCACAATGTGTTTTTATTTTACAACTACAAGACGTGGTCCATCTTGTTCTCTTTCTTTCATTATCTCATTTTGTTGTTTCTCTTGTCGTTTTACATGACTAGCAATATTCAATAATATCCCCATCGCGAGTAGATTAGCTAATAAGGAACTACCACCATAACTAATAAACGGTAAAGGTACTCCTGTAAGTGGTATTAATCCGGACATACCACCAACATTAACAAAAGTTTGTATTCCAATTAAACTTGCAATTCCAATCGCAATTAAACTTCCAAATGAATTTTTACATTTTTGGGCCACTCTAAGCGAACGAATGATAATAAGTAATAAACAGATTAAAATGATAGCTACACCTACAAAACCTAGTTCTTCAGATATAATTGCCATAATAAAATCCGTTTGCGGTTCTGGCAAGTAACCATACTTTTGTATACTATTCCCTAATCCTCTACCATTTAACCCACCTGAGGCAATTCCAATAAATGAATTTATTAATTGAAATCCATCCTTTTGCGGATCACTAAATGGATCAAGAAAAACTGAAAATCGAGCTTTTTGGTATGGACTTAATTTATAGCTTCCGATAAAATATAACGCTGGAATCCATACGATAGATGTTAACAAAAACCTTTTTATCCACAAATTCACATTAACCCCTGAACAAAAGAACACTATTAACACCGTTCCACCTATTAATATGTCAGTTCCCAAGTCATTTTGTAATAAAATTAATAGCATCGATCCACCAACAATAAACATAGGAGGAATTATCCCTTGTACAAAAGCTGTTTGCGTCTCTTGTTTCTTAGCAAAAAAGTTTGCTAGCGTAATAATAACCGTTATTTTTACAAACTCAGCTGGTTGTATACCTAATATCCATCCTTTTGCACCATTTATGACCTGACCGAAAACTAAGGCTGCTAATAATAGACCTAGACTCCCCATTCCCATTGCGATCAAAACTATTCGCTTTCTCCAAAATGTATAAGGAATGGAAACGATAATCACTAACATTATCGTTCCAACAGCTAGAGCAAATAATTGTTTTTTAAAAAAGTAATCTGCTGGCCAGTTATATTTCGACGAAATCGCAACAATGGAACTAGAACTATATACCATTATAACTCCCAACACACATAAGATAATAAGAGGAAGTAATAATGAATAATCCATTGATTTCCATACTTTTTTCATTTCATTTCCTCTTTCTGTTTCAATTTAATTATTGTTGTATTCCATATGTACATTGATTCTTCCTGCTTTATTATACAAATAAAAAGCTCAAACTGTTTTAGTTTGAGCCCCCTTATTTGAACCCGTTATTGTTGTTTGTTTGTAAATGCTTCATGAAGTGCAGATAACTCACGTTCGAGCTCACCTAACATTGCTTTCCCTTGTTCTTCTGCAATAAGACCAAGGCGAACTGCAAAATCGACCTCGCGGGATAGTCCAAACATTTGTGTGTCTAACACTTCTTCATATAATGGACATTGCGGCATTGTAAGATGGTCCATTTGCACCTTAATAAGTCTTAAGATCTTCTCTGCATCCGCTTGTAGAAGGGCTAGTGCCTTTTCCTGATGATTTGCTACTGTCTCAGACGCCAAATTGATTCCCTCCGTTTCCGTCCTACTCTCCTCTATCCTATCTATTAATATTAGCGATAGTTTTAATAAATTGCAATAGAAACATTTTTTGTGACAACAGTGTCTAATACTATTATACTGAAAAGTGGGAGTATAACACAAATGGGGGAACAACAATGAGCGAAATTTTATTTATTAATGGAAAAGTTCGTTTTCCAATCACTATCGATCCAACTGTTTGGATCTTTGATGATCGAAAGGTAGATTTGACAACTTACTTTGATGAAACGAGAGAAAACACTTCTGAACTAGAAGCTTATTTAAAAAACACTTCAGAACATTGGGATCGCGAAATCCGTGATGGCGCTGCTTTTCCACCGATACAACAAAGTGTGAAGAAATATAAAAAAGAACAGCTGATTACCGGAACATTTGGTATACCATTTCATCCATTTCTTACTAACGCTGAAATTATAGAGGGCGCTACGCAAGTTGAGATTGAAACGGTAGATAATACAATAACACTTCCATTAGAGATCGTCGAAAATGCTATTCTAGGCTTTTCAAAAGAAGGAAAACCATTAAAAGAGGACGGACCTGTTCATTTATATTTCAATGATGGATCTAATAGACAAAATCCAATCCGTAACATTCGTAAATTCACAATTATTTAACGTGTATACTTGAAAGAAAAAAAGGAGTGAGCTGAAGCTCACTCCTTTTTATAATAAATCGGCTGCTAGTTGAGCTAAGTTAGACCGCTCTCCTTTAACAAACTTCACATGACCACTAATACGCTGTTCTTTAAACTTCTCTACAACATATGTTAAGCCATTATTATATTCATCCAAATACGGGTGATCAATTTGCTGAGGATCTCCCATTAATACGATTTTACTCTTTTCTCCTACCCTTGTTAGTATCGTTTTCACTTCATGTTTCGTTAAGTTTTGTGCTTCATCAATTATAATGAACTGATCTGGAATACTTCTCCCGCGTATATAAGTAAGAGCTTCGACTTCAATCGAGCCCATTCCAGCTAAAATAGCATCTAACTCTCCTGGCTTTTTCGTATTAAATAAATACTCTAGATTATCAAAAATAGGTTGCATCCAAGGTCTTAACTTTTCTTCTTTTTCACCTGGTAAATAACCGATATCTTTTCCTACTGGAACAATTGGTCTTGCAACGAGTAGTTTTTTATATAACCCTAAATCTTCCGTCTGCATGAGGCCCGAAGCTAACGCAAGTAACGTTTTTCCCGTACCTGCTTTCCCAGTTAACGTTACAAGTGGAATGTCTTCGCGAAGCAACAATTCTAATCCCATTATTTGCTGCACATTTCGCGGCCGTATCCCCCACACTTGCTCATTGTGAAAAATAAGCTTTTTTACCTTCTTACCTAAGTGATCCACAATCCCAAGTGCAGAACTGGAGCCACCTAGTGCATCTTTCATTACGACAAACTGATTTGGATAAAAAGGATGATTTGCAATTTCAGACAAAGGTAATTCACCTTTTTCATAAAAATAATCCAATTGTTCTTTTGATATATACCCTTCTAAAAATCCTGAATATATATTTTCCACTTCAATTACGCGATCGCTTAAATAATCTTCAGCCTTCAATCCAATTGCATCAGCCTTTACCCTCACGAGCACATCTTTACTTACTAAAATAACAGACTTCCCGTCCTCTTTTTCTTGTTCTTCTAAAGATAGATTTTTCGCTACAGCTAAAATTCGATTATCATTTGTTTTTTCTACAAAAATATCTTGTAGTTGAACGAATGAACGATGATTTAATTCAATACGAAATGTACCGCCGGTTTCTAGCGGAATACTTTCATGCAGCTTTCCTATTTCTCGAAATTTGTCTATTAACTTAGATACATAACGAGCATTTCGTCCTACTTCATCCATATAACGTTTTTTCGAATCAACCTCTTCTAATACAACTGCTGGAATCACTACTTCATTGGTTTCAAATGAAAAAATAGATAAAGGATCCTGCAAAAGTACATTCGTATCTAACACATAAATTTTATCCAACCTGTTACCCCCTGACTCCACTTTTAAATTTGTAGAACAAGGGTTTCATCCATAAAATATGGACGAACCATTGTTATAATTATATGTACCGTATAAACGAGGTAGAATCGAAATCTATAGCAATTAAACCTTTTCTTTATTTTTTATTCATTTCTATTCAATATATTACTTTTAATTATAATTATTAACACAAAATCACAATAACTGATTTCAAAAATAAATGAGCGACTTTCTTATTCAACCCATTTACAAATCTTTCATTCCTACTAACACTTGGTTATCCAGTTTTTTCGCTGCCCGAAGATCGTATGTTTTTTCATATGCTGGTTCAATTACAAGTTTCGCTCCATAAAACATGACATCACGTACTTCTTGCACATTTACTTCTATTACAGTTAATTTAAGAGGAATGCCTTCCATTCTGTCTGTCAAAATTTCAGCTGCACCACTTATGGAAAATACGGATTCATTCGCCATTATAGTCAATACCACCCCTGTATTGCACCGTAAATTTTCCACAATACGTGAACGTTGATCTACTGCAAACCGAATACTAGTTTTACTCACTGCATATACCCAAGAAATAGCACTTACGTTAGGAACTTGCTTTTCAAAATCTGTTGTTGCTACCATAACAATACATTCTTGACGGAACGTTTGTACCAAATCATCTGTTAATGTAGGCTCTACTACATTCGCCATATTTCCACCTCCAAATATACTTAATATATCCTTATCATAACTTATTTTTCGAATTGCGAAAATATTATTTTTTCCCGCTATTATTCAAAAACATCATACTTCCATGATATACTTATACCGATAGAATTCGTATTGAGGTGACGAAATGAGAGTCAAGTGTATGATCTGTGATAAAAAAGAAATGTTAGATGACGAAAATCCTATGGCAAAAAAACTGCGTAATCGCCCTATTCATACATATATGTGCATGGAATGTTCGGAACGAATTGCAGAGCGTACGATGGAACGTCATGCAAGTGGTAAATTCCGATTATATCGTGATAAAAAAATTGAAGACGATTGGTAAAATATAAATAAGTCCTTAATCATATCGATAAGGACTTATTTATATTTTTCGGGTTCACGATTCATTTGATCCAAAAAACAATCTATAGCTTCTAACGGAAATCTCGCAGATTTTCTTTCCCCATCAATTTCATATGTAATCAAATACATTTCCTCATTCTTTTTAACTTCCACATTCCTTAATTTATGTTCTTCATCTATCATATTTTGAAATAACAAATACGTTTCTTTCGCAGCACTATCATTTGGACGTGCTTCCGCAACTGTTTTAATTGTTAACCAATTATATAGTGCATCTTGTACTGAACGCATATAATCCCCCTGTTCATCCTACTTTTTCTTGTTTCACTTGGCGTAAACGCAATCTATAAATTCCAAGTACAATTGCAGCTACAACAAGTCCCTCTCCAACAGGTAAAAATACAGCAAAAAAGGTTAACACTGTACATCCAATTGCTAAAGATATATATATCACGATATTTTTTAGTACTGATAACTTTCTAGCAAATCCTAAATTATAGACGAAAGCACTTAATATAATAATCGTCCCATAGAGTAACCACATTCCTAACTCTGGATTTTCATCCACCTTACATAATTTAGCAAAAAAAGACATCCTTTCTAACACACTCTTCCCCCCTTAGCCATAAAAACGAATTTTCTTCATGTACTTAATACAAGAGTAACTCGCCAAAAAAATACTGTCCACAAAAAAAGAATAAATATTCTAAAAATAAACAAAATAAAAAAACAACTACCTTTTGTAAAGGTAGTTGTTTTTTATTTTTACGCTTCAACAGATTTCTTTTTCTTAGCAGCTCTTTCTCGCTCACTCTTATCAAGAATCTTTTTACGCAGACGAATTGATTCTGGAGTTACTTCACAGAACTCGTCATCGTTTAAGTACTCTAATGATTCTTCTAAAGTCATTAAACGTGGTTTTTTCATTGTTGAAGTTTGGTCTTTCGTTGCAGAACGAATGTTAGTTTGTTGTTTCATTTTTACAACGTTAACTGTTAAGTCATTCTCACGTGTATGTTCTCCAACAATCATACCAGCATATACTTCTGTACCTGGTTCAACGAAGATTACACCACGGTCTTCAACTTGCATAATACCATATTGTGATGCTTTTCCTGTTTCAAGTGAAACTAGAACACCTTGACGACGTCCACCAACTTGGCCAGCATGTACTGGTTGATAGCAATCAAATGTATGGTTTAAAATACCGTAACCACGAGTTAATGTTAAGAATTCTGTTGTGTAACCAATTAAACCACGCGCTGGAACCATGAAAGTAAGGCGAACTTGACCATTTCCATTATTCACCATATCTAACATTTCACCTTTACGTGCACCCATTGATTCCATAATAGAACCAGTGTATTCTTCAGGCACATCAATTTGTACGCGCTCTACAGGCTCACATCTTACGCCATCAACTTCTTTAATAATTACTTCTGGCTTAGATACTTGTAGTTCATAGCCTTCACGACGCATGTTTTCGATTAAGATAGATAAATGTAATTCCCCGCGTCCAGATACGATCCACGCATCAGGAGACTCTGTATTGTCTACACGTAAACTTACATCTGTTTCTAATTGTGAACGAAGACGCTCTTCAATTTTACGAGAAGTAATGTATTTACCTTCACGACCTGCAAATGGACTGTTATTTACAAGGAACGTCATTTGTAGTGTTGGCTCATCAATACGTAATAATGGTAACGCATCTTGATGTTCAACTGGACATACTGTTTCACCAACGTTAATGTCTTCCATACCTGAAACGGCTACTAAGTCCCCAGCTTTTGCTTCTTCAATTTCTTGACGCTTTAATCCCATGTAACCGAATAATTTCGTTACGCGGAATTGTTTCACGCTTCCGTCTACTTTCATTAAAGCAACTTGTTGTCCTACTTTCATTGTACCGCGGAATACACGTCCAACCCCAATACGACCAACATAATCGTTGTAATCAAGAAGTGCTACTTGGAATTGAAGTGGCTCTTCGCTGTTATCAATTGGTGCCGGAATATGTTCGATAATTGTATCAAATAATGATTTCATATTCTCTTCTTGATTTGCTGGGTTTGAATCTAAGCTTGCTGTTCCGTTCATTGCTGATGCAAATACAACTGGGAACTCTAATTGATCTTCATTTGCACCAAGCTCAATGAATAAGTCGATTACTTCATCAACTACTTCATCAGGGCGAGCGAAGTCACGGTCAATTTTGTTTACAACTACGATTGGAGTTAAGTTTTGCTCAAGAGCTTTCTTTAAAACAAATCGTGTTTGTGGCATACAACCTTCATATGCATCAACAACAAGTAAAACACCATCAACCATTTTCATGATACGTTCTACTTCTCCACCGAAGTCAGCGTGACCTGGTGTATCTAAAATATTAATTCTTTTATCTTCATAGTGAATCGCAGTATTTTTTGCTAAAATTGTAATACCGCGTTCTCTTTCTAGATCATTCGAATCCATTGCGCGTTCTTCAACGTGTTCATTCGCACGGAAAGTCCCCGCTTGACGTAATAACTGGTCAACAAGTGTTGTTTTACCATGGTCAACGTGGGCAATAATTGCTATGTTACGTAAATCTTGTCGTTTTTTCAACATGTCCAACTCCTAGTGTCTTTTTAATCCTTCTCTATTATAAGAGCGAAGGGGATACAATGGCAATCAAAATAAAATCAAGAATGAAAATATAGTTGTATTCTTACTTTTGTGAAAGTAAAATGAAATTGGAGGGTGAAGAAATGGAACACATTCAATATCGCTTTTTATTAACCGCAATTATCGGTGTTATTTTCTTAATCGGTATCGGCATTATGATTGCTGAAAATAGTCCCATCGGTATTATTATTTGCATTATCGGCACATTTGTTACAGTTGGATACGGTTTTGTAACAAAAAGAAAAATGCGTAAATCGCAATAAAGTTAAAAAGTAAGAAGCTTGTATATAGCCTCTTACTTTTTTTGTTACTGAGATATAAATGATAATACTTCCTCATATACTCCCGGTTTCGCAACTAATACACTGCTTTTCTCTATAATAGAAAGCGGCGTTCCAGAGAATGTTGTCACCTTTCCTCCAACTTCCTCTACTATTATCTGTCCACCACCAAAATCCCATGGTGATAATCTCGGTGTTACATATGCATCTATTCTTCCCGTTGCAACGTAGGCCATTTCTAACGCTGCACAGCCATATGATCTCGTACCCCTTGCTTTCTTAACAAGTGCCATCATACTTTCCATATTAAGCAATGGATTGTCGGTAAGCCATATCGCATTTAAAGCTATAATACCTTGCTCTACTGTTCCTTTTTCCAATAGAGGAATGGATACATTATTACAAAACGCTCCTGCTCCCTTTACCGCATGATATAATTCATCATGAACAGGATCATAAATAAGGCCAATCTTTCCGATACCGTTCTCATAAATCCCAATTGAGATTGCAAAATTTCTTTTTTGATGAACAAAGTTCATCGTGCCATCAATTGGATCAATTAACCAAACAACCCCGTCAGAAGAAGTAATATCATCTCCATATCCTTCTTCCCCTAAAATATTATGAGACGGGAATGTCTCTTTAATTTTCCCAATTAAAAACTGTTCTGTTTCTCGGTCCATATTTGTTACTAAATCAGCTGCATTTGATTTCGTTTCTATAATAAGTGCTTTTTTCAGTGATGCCATTAAACGCTCTCCCGCATCTCGAATCCACTGTTTAGCGTGTTCATCGATGTCTTTCCATACCTCTTGCATGTTTAAACACTCCGATCTATACTGTTCACAGAAAAAACGAACCCTTTATAAGGTTCGCACCAACTAATTTTTTATACATATACTATTATTACGCTTCTAAACGAATCATTTCAAGTCTTAACACTTCTAACTTTTGTACACACTCTTCTTTTTTCTGTTTATCGTTTTCCATCATCGCATCATATAAAGTTGCTAATTCATAATCTAGCTCCAAACGTAGCACCGGTATTCTCTTTTCAGCATCTGTTCTCTTTAACGCATTAATCACCTGTCTCATATTATTTGCCTCCTCCCAATATTCGTCTGCCCTCGGACTAGAATTGATTCAATTTTCTGATTTTTTGTTTTATACTATACTATGTTGGATAAATCATCTATGCAACAAAATTATATTTTTTTATTTAAATTTTTTTGTGCTGTTTTTTTTATGAATAGTACAAGCTATGCTAAAATAAAAGCAAAATAGGAGTTGGAGGAACAATCATGACACTACAAACATTCAAATCAACTGATTTTGAGGTCTTTACAGTTGATGGTCTCGAAGAACGAATGAGTGCAATTAAAACGAATATTCATCCTAAGCTAGAAGCTTTAGGGGAACAGTTTGCAGAGTATTTATCCAAACAAACTGATGAAAACTTTTTCTATCATGTTGCAAAACACGCACGCCGCAAAGTCAATCCACCAAACGATACTTGGGTTGCTTTTTCAACAAATAAACGCGGATATAAAATGTTACCACATTTCCAAATTGGTTTATGGGGTACCCATGCCTTCATATACTTTGGTTTAATCTATGAGTGTCCACAAAAAGTGGAGACGGCTCACGCCTTCTTAGAACATTTAAATGATTTAAAAACAAATATTCCAAATGACTTCGTTTGGTCCATTGACCATACTAAACCAAGTGTAAAATTACATAAAACACTTGAAACAGAAGACTTACAAAAGATGATTGAACGTTTAGCTACTGTGAAAAAAGCAGAACTATTAGTTGGTATTCATATATCACCAGAGGAGTTTTCAGCAATGACCAACGAACAATTCCTTGCTAAGATTGAATCTACGATGCAATCACTCCTTCCTTTATATGCACTTTGTAATCGATAGTAGAAAACGGACAATTTATATTGTCCGTTTTTAGTTGTTATCACATTATATCACTTCAGTTTTTATTTTTCAAAATATTTTTTACATTTTCACAAGCTTTTGTTCTTCTAGTTCTTTTGCCCTTTGAATAGCACGATATATAGAATATCCACTTACCTCTTGGAACTCTTTATCAATTTTCTTTTCTTCTGCTTTTGATGGAACAATCTCTTTAAAACGACGATATAATCCCATTAATTCCTCTCTTGCAATTCCTTTTTCGTATGCTTTCTCAATTGCTTCATAAAACTTCACAATTGCAATCATTTCCTCATTTGACCAATCATAATCTAACGGATATTGATATTCCATTTTGCACCTCATTTCTTCTTGTTTCATTATGCTATCTTAAAGAGAATTTTTTATTCTTCACTATAGCCACTTTGCATTATACACTATTAATTCATTTTGATGGAATTGTCTTCCTCTATTAATTCGTTGAACCTAACTATTAAACATATCTACCGTCAAAATATTTTTTTCTATACATCTATAATTATTGGTGATATAATGCTTTTGTTTTATAGAAAATAAAGTGAGACTACCATCCAAAAAGCTTTTGTGAATGGCAGGAAAACAAGTCTCGTTCTATAAGTTAGTTACCTTACTTTCCTTTTAGAATGAGATGAAATCATATAAAACAAATTCTAATAAATATTACGAAAAAGAAGGGGTGTATAGATTGTCCCAATACGAAACACCATTGTTTACCGCTTTAGTTGAGCACAGTAAGCGAAATCCAATCCAATTCCATATTCCTGGTCATAAAAAAGGACAGGGCATGGATCCTGAATTTCGCGAATTTATTGGGCATAATGCATTAGCAATTGATTTAATTAATATTGCGCCACTCGATGATTTACATCATCCAAAAGGTATGATTAAAAAAGCACAGGATTTAGCTGCTGCTGCATTTGGTGCAGATCATACTTTCTTTTCTATTCAAGGTACAAGTGGCGCTATTATGACAATGGTGATGAGCGTTTGCGGTCCTGGTGACAAAATCCTAGTACCACGAAACGTGCATAAATCAGTAATGTCAGCTATTATTTTCTCAGGTGCAAAACCTATTTTCATGCATCCTGAAATCGATCCAAAACTTGGTATTTCTCATGGAATCACAATTCAATCTGTCAAAAAGGCACTTGAAGAGCACTCAGATGCGAAAGGCTTACTTGTTATTAATCCAACTTACTTTGGCTTTGCTGCAGACTTAGAACAGATTGTACAATTGGCACATTCTTACGATATCCCTGTACTAGTCGATGAAGCTCATGGTGTTCATATTCATTTTCACGATGAATTGCCGATGTCAGCGATGCAAGCTGGTGCAGATATGGCAGCAACAAGTGTTCACAAATTAGGAGGATCTTTAACTCAAAGTTCTATTCTTAATGTGAAAGAAGGGCTTGTGAACGTAAAACATGTTCAATCTATTATTAGCATGCTTACGACTACATCAACTTCTTACATCTTATTAGCATCTCTTGATGTAGCAAGAAAACGTCTTGCTACAGAAGGAAAAGCACTCATAGAACAAACAATACAATTAGCTGAACATGTTCGTGAAGCTATAAATGCTATTGAGCATCTTTACTGTCCTGGAAAAGAAATGTTAGGTACAGATGCTACATTTAACTATGATCCTACAAAGATAATTGTATCTGTAAAAGATTTAGGTATTACAGGCCATCAAGCTGAAGTATGGCTTAGAGAGCAATATAACATTGAAGTAGAACTCTCAGATTTATACAACATACTATGTCTTATCACTTTTGGAGATACAGAAAGTGAAACAAATACACTTATCGTAGCATTACAAGATTTAGCAGCAACATTTAGAAATAGGGCAGATAAAGGTGTTCAAGTACAAGTCGAAATTCCAGAAATACCGGTGCTAGCACTTTCTCCTCGAGATGCTTTTTATTCGGAAACAGAAGTCATTCCATTTGAAAATGCAGCAGGTCGTATTATAGCTGATTTTGTTATGGTTTATCCACCAGGGATTCCAATCTTTACTCCGGGGGAAATTATTACACAAGATAATTTAGAGTATATTCGTAAAAATTTAGAAGCAGGTTTACCTGTACAAGGTCCTGAAGATATGACGTTGCAAACATTACGTGTTATTAAAGAGTACAAGCCTATCAGTTGATAGGCTTTTCTTTCACCTTTTTTCCCTTTCTTCATACGATACTAAAGAATGTAACGTATAGGTGGGGATACCATTATGATTGTAATAGGTCGTTCTATTGTACACCCTTATATCACAAATGAATACGAACCATTTGCAGCTGAGAAGCAACAAATTTTATCCATAATGGCGGGAAATCAAGAAGTTTATTCCTTCCGAACAGCTGACGAACTCAGCTTTGATTTAAATTTGCGAGTTAATATTATTACCTCTGCATTAGAACTTTTTCAAAGTGGATTTCAGTTTCGTACGTTTCAACAATCCTTTTGTAACCCACAGTTTTGGGAAAGAACATCACTAGGGGGATTCCAGCTCCTTCCAAACATACCACCTTCTATTGCCATCCAAGATATTTTTAAAAACGGGAAACTATATGGTACCGAATGCGCAACCGCTATGATAATTATTTTTTACAAAGCTTTACTATCATTGTATGAGGAAGAAACTTTCAACCGTCTATTTGCAAACCTTTTACTTTATACATGGGACTACGATCAAGATTTAAAGCTCATAACAAAAACGGGTGGTGATCTTGTTCCAGGTGATCTCGTTTACTTTAAAAATCCACAAGTGAATCCAGCTACAATCGAGTGGCAAGGAGAAAACACAATCTATCTAGGAAATTTCTTTTTTTACGGACATGGCGTAGGGGTAAAAACAAAAGAAGAAATTATCTACTCATTAAATGAACGACGAGTCCCTTACGCTTTTATTTCAGCTTTTTTGACCGATACTATTACTCGTATTGATAGCCGTATAATGAGCCACTACGCTTCTTCAAACACACCACAAACAGCGATAGGATTTATTCCGATTAGAGATGATGCAATCGTTGCAACAGTTGGCCATACAACTACAATTTATTAAAAAAAAAGCGCCTACACATGTAGGCGCTTTTTCTTATTATTAAGCTTTTGTATGTTCTTTATGGTCACATTCGCAATGAGAACCACATTTTCCATATAATACTGTTGATTTTTCATCTTCAAAATGTGCGATTGTTCCTTCACATACTTGGCATACGATTGTTCCCATTTTTCATTTCCCCCTGAGTTTTAATAGTAATCTACTTATTTATCATTAAGCTTTCGCATTATCTCTATTAGCACAGTCACAATTTGTACCACATTTCCCGTAAAGTACTGTCGTTTTCTCATCTTCAAAATGCGCGATTGTTCCTTCACATACTTGGCATACGATTGTTCCCATTTTTTATTTCCCCCTAAGTTTATGGTCCTAAAAACTTTTAGCTGTCAATTTCTTATCAATTATTGGGCTTTTGTATGCTCTGTGTGATCACATCCGCAAGATCCACATTTCCCGTAAAGTACCGTTACTTTCTCATCCTCGAAGTGTGCAATTGTACCTTCACAATCTTGACATACGATTGTTCCCATTTTTCATTTCCCCCTAAGTTTATAATCCCAAAAACTTTTGTAACCGCTTAACTTTCTGTCTTTATTTTAATATGTTATACTTTTTACGTCAATAGGTTTTTAGTATAACACATTAAATATTTTTAATTTTAATTAGTATGCGATATTCAAATAAAAAAACAGCCATATTCATACGTACGACTGTTTCACATTAATTATTCTTCATATTCTGCATGCAATGAAGTAGACGGAACAAGAAATTTAAAAAACTGAGCTAACTCCGCTGCTTCCTCTTCCGATCCTAACTTGAAAATTTCCTGCATATATTGAACATTCTCCACATCATCTTGTCCAAGTAAAGTAGACCTTCCCGTTTGCATGCAAACAATGAGTGGCTTTCCAAAAAACATATTTGTATAAATAACCCCAAAATCATAACGAGTATCATGTGTCATAAATCCTAAAAATCGTACCTTCACACTTTCATGCTCATCATACAATTTTTCAAACATTGGTTTCCACCTTTCTACATTACATTACCTTTCCTACTCAATAATATATTAAACAAAAAAAGTAATACTCCTTTTAATTGTCAAAAAATTCAGTAGGATGTAGAATGATATTATTCTACTAAGTTAGGAGGAAATTATATGCAACATGCCTTTATTACGCTTGTACCTAAATCCAATCAACAATCTGTTTCAATAGATGATATAAAACAACTTTTTCATTACTATAAAACAGTTACTTCCCAAACCGGCGTTCAAATTAATTACGCTTATACAAATACCGCTTTTCCTTATGAAATTTTAGATACATCAGCTACAACATTAAAACTTCAATCCAGCCATGATCGATATGACTCGATTTATGTTGGTGTTGGAATAGAAAATGAACAATCTTTCATTCAAATTTCTTTATCACCCAATGCAACATTTGGTGATAAAGGAAAAGCAAATGAATTTTGCCGTTTTCTAGCGAAGAAATTAGAAGGAGAATTACAATTATTTAATGGAAGGACAATGTATTTCTATAAACGTTAGTTTAAAAAATAGAAAATATAATTAAAAAGAGTATACAATTCGAACACGTAAGAAATAAAGCCTGTTTCCTTACATGTAATACAAAACATGCAATCACATATGCTAAATAAAGAAATACGAAAAAGAGCATCACTTTATAATGAAACTTATCACCATTCGATAGTGTTAACACAATGGAAAAACCACTCCATAGTAAAAAATGATAAAATATAACATGTAAAATTTTCATGGAACCTTCTCCTTTGACATGCTCTATTTTATTAATATATGGGATTTAGTTTGAATCAATTACATATTATACAATTGTATTTATACTTCTTTTGAAGTAGCATGTATTCTAACAGTTCGTTAAAGCATTATTTATTCATTCGACAAGTACATATAAAGACCTTTACAATTCAGCTTATAAAAATAACCCATCTCTTAATATAAGAGATGGGTTATTTGCATTACTGAAACTATTTTACAATGTGAATTGGCATTCCAAGAGCAACTTCAGCTGCTTCCATTGTGATTTCACCTAATGTTGGGTGAGCGTGGATTGTTTGAGCGATATCTTCTGCTGTCATTCCAGCTTCGATAGCTAAACCAATCTCAGAGATAATATCAGAAGCACCTGCACCTGCAACTTGTGCACCTACAAGAAGACCATCTTCTTTACGTGTTACAAGTTGTACGAAACCGTCTGTGCTGTTTAATGATAACGCACGACCGTTTGCAGCGAATGGGAACTTAGATACTACTACTGTCATTCCAGCTTCTTCTGCTTGTTTCTTAGTGTAACCAACAGATGCTAATTCTGGATCAGTGAAGCAAACTGCAGGAATTCCGATGTAATCGATAGCTGATGCATGGCCACTAATTGCTTCAACAGCCACTTTACCTTCGTAAGAAGCTTTGTGAGCTAATGGTGGTCCAGGAACGATATCACCGATTGCATAGATGTTTGGTACGTTTGTACGGCATTGCTCATCGATTTCGATGATACCGCGATCAGTCATTTTAACTCCAACTTGCTCAAGACCGATTTCTTGAGTGTTTGGACGACGACCTACAGTTACTAATACGTAATCTGCTTCTACAGTTTGTACTTCACCTTTAACTTCGAAGCTAACTTTTACGCCGTTTTCTGTTTCTTCAACGCCTTTAGCCATAGCTTTTGTATGGATGTTTACGTTACCTTTCTTTTGAAGGGCACGTTTAACAACAGAGCTCATTGCTTTTTCAAAACCAGCTAAGATTTCGTCGCCAGCTTCTACTACAGTAACTTCTGTACCGAAGTTAGCATATGCAGTACCTAATTCCATACCGATGTAACCGCCGCCGATTACAACAAGTTTTTTAGGAATTTCAGGTAAGCTTAAAGCACCTGTAGAGTTGATAACACGTTTAGAGTATTTGAATCCAGGAATTTCGATTGGTGTAGAACCAGTTGCAAGAACAGCATTTTTAAACGTATACGTTTGTGCTGCATCTTCAGTCATTACACGTAATGTGTTAGCATCTACGAAGTAAGCTTCACCGCGAATGATTTCAACTTTGTTACCTTTAAGAAGGCCTTCAACACCGCCAGTTAATTTCTTAACTACGCCGTTTTTCCATTCTTGAACTTTTGTAAAGTCAACTTTTACGTTCTCTGCAGTGATACCCATGTCATCAGAATGTTTTGCATTCTCATAACGATGACCTGCATTGATTAACGCTTTTGAAGGAATACATCCAACGTTTAAGCATACGCCACCAAGGTTAGCTTTTTCGATGATTGCTACCTTTTGACCTAATTGTGCTGCACGAATTGCCGCAACGTATCCACCAGGACCTGCACCAACAACGACTGTATCTAATTCAATTGGGAAATCTCCTACTACCATTGTTATTACGCCTCCATTACTAATAATTGTGGGTCATTCAATAGACGTTTAATTTGGTTTAACGCTTTTTGAGCAGTTGCGCCGTCAATTAAACGATGGTCAAAGCTTAGAGATAAAGCTAATACTGGAGCTGCAACGATCTCACCATTTTTCACAACTGGTTTCTCAGCGATACGGCCAATACCAAGGATTGCTACTTCTGGGTGATTGATAACTGGAGTGAACCATTGTCCACCTGCAGAACCAATGTTTGTAATTGTGCAAGAAGCACCTTTCATTTCAGCTGGAGCTAAACGACCTTCACGTGCTTTACCAGCAAGATCATTGATCTCGTTAGAAATAGTGAAGATTGATTTACGATCTGTATCTTTAACAACTGGTACTAATAGACCTTTGTCTGTATCAGCTGCGATACCGATGTTGAAGTAATGTTTATGAACGATTTCTTGAGAAGCATCGTCTAAAGCAGTATTCAACATTGGGAATTCACGTAATGCAGATGTTAAAGCTTTAACAACGTATGGAAGGTAAGTTAATTTAATACCTTTGTCAGCTGCAACAGCTTTGAACTTCTTACGGTGAGCAACAAGTTCTGTTACATCTACTTCATCCATTAATGTTACGTGAGGAGCTGTATGCTTAGAGTTAACCATTGCTTTTGCAATCGCTTTACGGATACCACTCATTTTCTCACGAGTTTCTGGATATTCACCAGCTGGAATTGGTTGTGCTTTTGGTGCTTCTTCTTTCGCTGCTGCTGGAGTAGCTTCTACTGCTGCTGGAGCCTCAGTTGCAGCTACAGTTTGTCCACCATTTGCAAATGCATCGATGTCAGCTTTCACAACGCGGCCGTTCTTACCAGAACCAGCTACTTTATGAATGTCTACACCTTTTTCACGAGCATATTTACGAACAGATGGCATAGCGATTACGCGCTCATTTACTACTTCTGCAGTTGCTGCTGGAGTAGCTTCCGCTGCTGGAGCTTCTACTGCTGCTTCTTCAGCTTTTGGAGCTGCATCATGATCGTCACCTTTAAATTTAAGGTTTTCGTATCCAGGAGCATCAAATTTAATTAATGTATCTCCTACAATTGCAACTGTTCCTTCTTCTACAAGTACTTCAAGTACTTTACCTTTAACAGGAGAAGGGATTTCTACTACTGCTTTATCATTTTGCACTTCAAGAAGTACATCGTCTTCATTTACTTCATCGCCTGGTTTAATAAACCATTTTACGATTTCACCTTCGTGGATACCTTCACCGATATCTGGTAGTTTAAATTCAAATGCCACGGAATTCAGCCCCCTGATTCATTTCATTATTATAGAATATGTACAAAAGAAACCAGCATGTGCTGATTTCTTTTGCACATGAAAAGCTAAAAATTAGAAGTTCATTACTTTGTTAACAGCTTCAACAATATCTTTATGGTTTGGTAACCATACGCTCTCAGCTTGAGAGAATGGGAATACTGTATCAGCAGCTGCAACACGTACAACTGGAGCTTCTAAGTTTAAGATTGCACGGTCATTAATTTCCGCTACAACGTTAGCTGCAATACCAGCTTGTTTTTGAGCTTCTTGAACTACAACTACGCGGCCTGTTTTTTCAACAGAAGCGATAATTGTTTCGATATCTAATGGTTGAACTGTACGTAAGTCAACAACCTCTAAAGAGATACCTTCTTTTTCAAGTTCTTCAGCAGCTTTTAATGCAGCGTGAACCATAGCACCGTAAGCGATAACAGATACATCTGTACCTTCACGTTTGATATCAGCTTTACCTAAATCAATTGTGTATTCGCCTTCTGGTACATCTTGACGGAATGAACGGTACAATTTCATATGCTCTAAGTAAATAACTGGATCGTTGTCACGAATCGCAGAGATTAAAAGACCTTTTGCATCGTATGGAGTAGATGGGATAACAACTTTTAGACCAGGTTGTTGTGCCACTAATCCTTCTAAGCTATCAGCGTGTAATTCTGGAGTGTGAACACCACCACCGAATGGAGAACGAACTGTTACTGGAGCAGTCCAACGTCCACCAGAACGGTAACGCATACGAGCTAATTGGCCAGAAATTGAATCCATTACTTCATAAACGAAACCGAAGAATTGGATTTCTGGAACTGGACGGAATCCTTCAAGTGCAAGACCAACTGCAAGCCCACCAATACCAGACTCTGCAAGTGGAGTATCCATTACACGATCTTCACCGAATTCAGCTTGTAAACCTTCAGTAGCACGGAATACACCGCCGTTTACACCAACGTCTTCACCAAATACAAGTACGTTAGGGTCATTTTTCATTTCAACGCGTAAAGCATCAGTGATTGCTTGAATCATTGTCATTTGAGCCATGGCTTACTTCGACTCCTTTTCTTTGTAAATTTCATATTGTTCAGCTAAGTTGTAAGGCATTTTTTCGTACATGATTTCCATTAAATCAGTAACTTTTTGTTTTGGAGCTTGGTCAGCCTTAGCGATTGCTTGTTTGATATCTTCTTTTGCTTCTTCGATTACTTTCTCTTCAACTTCTTGAGACCATAGGCCTTTAGCTTCTAAGAACTTACGGAAGCGTACGATTGGGTCTTTTTGTTCCCATTCGTTTTCGATATCTTTTGTACGGTAACGAGTTGGGTCATCACCAGCCATTGTATGTGGACCGTAACGGAATGTTAAAGTCTCGATTAAAGTAGGACCTTCGCCATTTACTGCGCGCTCACGAGCAAAAGCAGTTGCTGCGTATACAGCTAATGGGTCCATACCGTCTACTTGAATTCCGTAAATACCTGCTGCTACTGCTTTTTGTGCTACAGTTTTAGCTGCAGATTGCTTTTCTACTGGAGTAGAGATTGCGTAACGGTTGTTTTGAACAACGAAGATTGCTGGAGCTTTGAATGCACCTGCAAAGTTCATACCTTCGTAGAAGTCACCTTGTGACGCACCACCGTCACCAGTGTAAGTAATTGCAACAGATTTTTTACCACGTAATTTCATACCTAACGCAACACCAGCAGTTTGGATGATTTGCGCACCGATAATGATTTGTGGAGCAAGTGCATTTACATTCTCAGGCATTTGGTTACCCATGAAGTGTCCACGAGAGAATAAGAATGCTTGGTATAATGGTAAGCCGTGCCATACTAATTGTGGTACATCACGGTATCCTGGTAAAATGAAGTCTTCTGCTTCAAGTGCGAAATGACTTGCTAATTGAGAAGCTTCTTGTCCAGCTGTAGGTGCGTAGAAACCTAAACGTCCTTGACGGTTTAAAGAAATAGAACGTTGGTCTAATACGCGAGTATACACCATACGACGCATTAATTCTTTTAATTGATCATCAGATAATTCAGGCATAGCTGCTTCATTCACAACTTCGCCGTTTTCATTTAAAATTTGTAATGTTTCAAATTGAGCTGCGATAGCTTTCATTTGCTCATCAACATTAAATAGGGTCTTTTTTGTTTTAGTACCCATTCCGTTCACCTCTTCCTCTCTTGAACCATATTCTGAAACGCTTTCACTGGCTATTTTCCAGTTTAAAAAGCGCAACGATGTAAACCAACATGTTTGTCTGTCGGTTGAGAATAATTTTGTGTACCTAACAATCTGTACTAATGTTTTTTCAGAAACATATTAATACAATCTTGATCACGTTTTTTAGTTTACAACTATTCTAATTACGATGTCAATTACTTTGAATACGTTTTTTTATAAATAACTTGTAGGTTTCTACTGCACAAACGTGTTTTTATTTTTCACATCTGTATTAGTAAGCATGAACCTACTGTTATATTATTCCCTTTTCATCTTGTTTTTTGTCTTAGAATAATATGTAAACGATTTAATTCTCTTTAGTTTTTCTCTCTTCGCGACAAAAATATACAAACATCACTTCCTTTTTTAGGTAAATACCTATACATTTCTACTCTCTCTTCCATACATTATAGTAACCGCAGTATTAGCGGGGAATGATAAAGGAGGTCATCTCATGTACGGATACTCATATTGCTATCCAACTTGTTCATATCCTTCCTACGGTTATGGCGGTTCTTGTGGCGGATCTGGATGCGGCTTTGCCTTAATCGTTGTGTTGTTTATCCTTTTAATTATCGTTGGTGCTGCTTGCATTCGCTAATGTAAAATGAAACAACTATGGGAAGAAACAGACGGCTTTGCCGTCTTTTCTTTTTATCACATACATAACTTATCTATAGAAGAACGATTCCAAAGAGACACCTTACTTGCCGATGACTTTTTCCATCTCCTTTGGTAGACTAAAGAGGAAAGGAGAGATTACATATGCTTACAATGAATGATGTAATTCGCGAAGGAAATCCTATTTTGCGCGACGTTGCAGAAGAGGTATCATTACCGGCAAGCGAAGAAGATAAAAATACTCTTAAAGAAATGATTGACTTTGTAATAAATAGCCAAGATCCTGAAATGGCTGAAAAATATAGTTTACGCCCTGGAATCGGATTAGCAGCTCCGCAAATCGGTGTTTCAAAGAAAATGATTGCAGTTCATGTAACTGATACGAACGGTGCGTTATATAGTCATGCACTATTCAATCCTAAAATCATTAGTCATTCTGTTGAACGTACATATTTACCAAACGGTGAAGGCTGTCTATCTGTAGACCGCGAAGTACCTGGTTATGTCCCTCGTTACACAAGAATTACAGTAAAAGCGACATCTCTTAACGGAGAAGAAGTAAAATTACGTTTGAAAGGTTTACCAGCAATTGTATTCCAACATGAGATTGATCATTTAAATGGCGTTATGTTTTATGACCATATTAATAAAGAAAATCCATTTACAGCTCCTGATGATTCAAAACCTTTAGAGCGATAATGATAAAGTGAAACTTTAATCAGAGGGGATTTTGTCCATCCCCTCTGATTATTAGCCCACACCAATCGGGATTTTACGGGCAGTTAATCTCCCACCTAACTTCCTCGTATGGGCCTAATCTTGAGGTGGAAGTCTTACTGCGCGTTAATGCGGGATAAAAAAAAGGCAGGAGTTAATCTCCCGCCTTTTTTATTCTATGAAATGGGTTCCATAGAACTTATAACAATCCAGCCCATTTTAGTCCATGATATATACCGTCTTCACTAACATCCTTTGTCACATAATTTGCTAGTTTTTTCAAATCTTCATGACCATTTCCCATCACGATACCTGTTCCAACTGCTTCAATCATTTCTAAATCATTTAAACCATCCCCAAATGCATACACTTGTTCACGGTTAAATCCTAATTTTTCAATGAATTTCTCAATCCCTTTCGCTTTAGAACCACCATTTGGAATGATATCCATGGAATACGCATGCCAACGAATAAAATGAAAATCCGGATACTGATTAATAAACTTTTCCTCTTCATTTACTTCACAGAAAAGTAGCGTTTGATAAATATCACGTTTCTCATAAAAATCAGGTTCATATGCCGGATGCTCAAAATGTAAGCTTCCAAAACCTTCTTTCACATAATCGTGATATTCCACTGTTGCTCTCATCTCTTGATGATCAAGATATACAAGTGGATATCCCTCTTCCTTTGCAAACTGAGTAAACTTATGTAGAGCATCTGGATGTAGCGGATTATTAAATATTACTTCATCTTCGAAAACAACATACTGTCCATTAAAGCTAACATAATTATGTATATTAAGTTCCTTACGAATATCTTCAAACATAAATGGCGCACGTCCTGTCGCAATTGCTACATGCACACCTTTTTCTTGTAAATGTTTTACTGCATCCCGTGTAGATTGCGGAATTTTTTTATCATGATCTAATAATGTTCCATCAATATCAAAAAAGACAATTTTATCATTCATTTGTCAAAATCCTTTCTGGCACTCTAAATTCCCATTTTGATTATCACTTTTCAAATTCTAAAAAAAAGTATAACATATTAAACATCTGTGAAGAAAGCGTTCACTTTCTGACCTTATTTATGAACTATGCATATATATATTAGTAAAAAATGTGGATACTTGTTCTTATGAATTTTCTTTTCCATTCTTTCTCATACTATACCTATAACTAACGGCTACTAATCGTTACTATAGAATAACTTTCACTGTATGAGAAAGGACAAGATTCACAATTCACTTTTGCCCTCTTTCTTAAGTCAGAGACAGAGTTTTCACTAGTAATATGCATGTTTAAAATAAGGAAAGGAAGGAGTAATCATGCTGAAGAAGCTGAAGAAAAAGCTCAAGCGTTATTTAAACGGTCTAGTTCGTAAAAAGACAATCGCTTAAATCGTGCCCATTTCGGGCTTTTTCTTCATTCTCATTCGAAAAAACATGAAAATCGTGACTGTTTGCTTTATAATAAGTAACAGATAATGCAAAACATAGACAAGGAGAGGTTTTCCAAATGATTTTTAAAGTATTTTACCAAGAAAAAATGACTGAGGTTCCAGTACGTGAAAATACAAAAGTTTTATATTTAGAGGCTACATCTGAAAAGGATGTTCGTACAAAATTAAATAAGTTCGCATATAATATCGAGTTTGTTCAGTCTGTTACTGGTGCTCATCTTGAATATGAAAAACAAAACGCTGATTTAACATTAGCGGAAATCGTATAGCGATATGAAATTTCTAAAAAATGACCAAGTTGCTGTATTTGCTCTCGGTGGACTTGGTGAAATCGGCAAAAATACATACGCTGTTCAATTTCAAGATGAAATTATTATAATTGATGCTGGAATTAAATTTCCAGAGGACGAACTTCTCGGAATCGATTATGTAATACCAGATTACACTTATTTTGTGCGAAACGAAGATAAAATTAAAGGATTATTCATTACACATGGTCACGAAGATCATATCGGTGGAATCCCGTACCTATTACGTCAAGTGAACATTCCGATTTATGGCGGAAAATTAGCAATTGCACTCATCAAAAATAAATTAGAAGAACACGGATTACTTCGTAAAGCAAAACTTTACGAGATTCAAGAAGATGACGTTATTAAATTTAAAAAGACGTCTGTATCCTTCTTCCGTACAACTCACAGTATTCCAGATTCGTACGGCGTTGTTGTGAAAACACCTCAAGGTCAAGTTGTTCATACAGGTGATTTCAAATTTGATTTCACACCAGTTGGCGAACCAGCAGATTTAACAAAAATGGCTGAAATCGGAAAAGATGGCGTACTATGTCTATTATCTGATAGTACGAACAGTGAAGTTCCAAACTTTACAATGTCTGAGCGTCGCGTGGGTGATAATATTCAAGACATTTTCCGTAAAGTAGAAGGCCGTATTATATTCGCAACCTTTGCATCGAATATCCACCGCTTACAACAAGTTGTTGAAGCTGCTGTTGAAAACAACCGTAAAGTTGCTGTGTTTGGTCGAAGTATGGAAGCTGCAATTGAAATCGGTCAAAATCTTGGCTATATCCGTTGCCCGAAAGATACTTTCATAGATGCTTCTCAGTTAAATCGACTACCAGCTAATCAAATTGTTATTTTATGTACAGGTAGTCAAGGTGAGCCGATGGCAGCACTTTCACGTATTGCGAACGGTACACACCGCCAAATTCAAATTATTCCTGGCGATACAGTTGTTTTCTCTTCTTCACCAATTCCAGGAAATACAATTAGCGTAAGTCGTACAATTAACATGTTGTACCGCGCTGGCGCTGATGTAATTCACGGTAAACTTTCAAATATCCATACGAGTGGACACGGTGGACAAGAAGAGCAAAAGTTAATGCTACGTCTAATTAAACCGAAATATTTCATGCCAATTCATGGTGAATATCGCATGCAACGTATGCATATGAACATAGCAAACGACTGTGGTATCCCAGAGGAAAACTGCTTCATTATGGATAATGGAGATGTTCTTGCTCTACGTTCAGATGAAGCAAGCGTAGCTGGGAAAATCCCATCTGGTTCAGTCTACATTGACGGAAACGGTATTGGAGATATCGGCAATATCGTATTACGTGATCGTCGTATCCTTTCTGAAGAGGGGCTTGTAATTGTAGTAGTAAGCATCGATATGAAAGAATTTAAAGTTGCAGCAGGACCTGATATCATCTCACGCGGTTTCGTGTACATGCGTGAAAGCAGCGATTTAATCAATGATGCGCAAACATTAATTACAACTCATTTAGAAAAAGTAATGGAGCGTAAAACAACACAATGGTCTGAAATTAAAAATGAAATTACAGATACATTAGCACCATTCCTATATGAGAAAACGAAACGTCGTCCAATGATTTTACCAATCATTATGGAAATATAAGAAAAAGGACAATGCCTTCATGGCATTGTCCTTTTCCTTTATCTTAAAAAGTGCTTAAAACGATCCACTTCATCGTCATGACCAATTACAATTAATATATCTCCCGCTTGAATATTTTCCGTAGCACGAGGAGATACGATAACTTCTTTACCGCGTTTAATTGCTACAATATTCAATCCAAACTTCGCACGAATATCTAATTCGATTAAAGAATGCCCATCAATTTTTTTATTCGCAATAATCTCTACAATACTATGCTCATCTGAAAGCTCAAGATAGTCTAACACATTACTAGATGCGATATTATTAGCAATCCGTTTTCCCATATCACGCTCTGGATGCACAATGTGATCTGCACCTATTTTACTTAATACTTTTTCATGATAATCATTTTGAGCTTTTACAGTAATATTTTTTACACCTAACTCCTTCAAAATTAACGTTGTTAAAATACTTGAATTTAAATTATCTCCAATAGCAACTACTACGTGATCAAAATTACGAATGCCGAGACTTTTTAATACCATCTCATCTGTTGAATCTGCAATTACAGCATGCGAAGCTATATTTGCAAATTCATTAATTTTATCCTCATCTGAATCAATTGCCATTACTTCCATACCTAATTGAGCTAGTTCTCGGCAAATACTTCCACCGAAACGCCCAAGCCCAATGACAGCAAATTCTTTTTCTTTCTCACTCACAGGAATTCCTCCAATAACTTCAAGTACTATGTATTTTCATTGTAACATACTTTATATGCGTCACAAAAAACTGTAAATAGCCCTTATTTTTGTTTTTGTATATAAAAATATTGTTGTAAATAAAATGCGATACCAACAAGCAACATACCAAATACAAATATATTTCCAAACGAACTAAACGTTTCAAAAACGAACAATAATGTTTCTTGACCGAAAAAAGCAAATAGAAGCTGCGTAAATGCAAATAACAGCGCCCATATGTAATGATGTTGATGGAATAAATAATGCGTTGCGCCTAAAAAAGCAATAAACGAAACGATGAAAATCCACCAATTTTCTAAAAACAGTTGCCAATTAGAAAATTGATATCCATTCACTAATATCGCAATAATCCCGATAACCGCCATTGTTGGCAAACTCCAAAATAGCGCTCGTCCTCTAAAGAAGCGAGTACCTTTAACATCTCCTTTTTCACATGCAATGTATGTTAGTACTACTGTACTTATATACAAAACAGAAAGAATCGTTAAAACGATAATAAGCCAAAAATGTAATTGATAATATTCATGCTCTATATTTGTCACGATTGCAGCTAGCATACACGGGATTAGCATTCCCGTCCAACCATCTACTTTTCTTTCATTCCAAAAGACCGTATTACCAATTCGTATTCCCAACAGCATAAAAATAATGATACCTAGTACAAATAACGTAGTTTTATTCCCAACTAAACTCGTCGAGAAAGCAATTAATCCAATAAATAAAAAGAGTACAAACCCATTCATAATTTCTAGTACAGGCGATAAATATCTCTTCACCCATTTATATGTTTCGTCATACTCATTATTATCAGCTAAACGGTAGGCATAAAAACTTATCCCAAAATAAACCGCCGCAATAATAACATAAGCATATAAGACGCAACACAAAATTGCACTGCTAATTTGCACGTAATTCCCCACCCTTTTTCTATGTTTCACATTGATTTTACACATTTTTCATACTAAAAGTAAACATATATAAGTTAGTTAAATGATTATCTTCTCTATTAGCAATAATTAATAATGAGCAGTGGCTAAAAACCCCCTGCTCATTATTAAAACAACCAATTGAACTTTTTTAATTTCTATTCCCTTTCCACTTTACATATTGGTCTAAAAATACAATTGCCTTTTCAATCGCTTCTTCATCTGGTTTTAATTTCGCATGATGTAAACCGTATTCTGAATTTACTCCAAGCCAAAACATAAATCCAGGTATCTCTCGAAGCATATAGCCAAAATCTTCACCTGTCATTGCCTCAGTACATGTAATGACATCCATATCTGTTTGTTCACCTACAAATTGCATAAACTCTCTCGTTAACTCTTCATGGTTATACACTTGATGATACATTGCTCCATAGTCAATAACGGCTTCGCATTGGAAAGAAGCTTCTATACCCGCGACAATTGCCTCAATTCGACTTTTAACACGTTTCATTGACTCAACGGATAGTGTACGAATCGTTCCTTCTAAACGAGATTTTTCCGCGATGATGTTTTGAACTGTACCACCTGTAATTTTTCCAATTGTAATTACTGCACTGTCAAGAGGATTCACATTACGACTAATAACGGATTGAAGTTGTGTAACGAGATGACTTGCTGCAACAATCATATCATTTGCAGTATGCGGGTAGGCAGCATGTCCTCCTTTTCCTTTTAAATCAACATATAATTCTGATGTATTCGCAAATAACAGACCCTCTTTTGTCGCAATTGTTCCTACGGCATATTCTGGTGCAATATGAAGACCAAGAATTATATTAGGCTTCCATTCTTTTAACTCTTCACTTTCTAACATAGGAAGAGCGCCACCTGGTCCTTCTTCTGCCGGCTGGAATAGAAACACAAGGTCATCATCTATTCTTTCACTCACAGCTGCTGTTAAAAGGCCTAAACCGATTGTTGCATGCAAATCGTGACCACACGCATGCATCATTCCTTCATGTACAGAAGCAAATTCGTATCCAGTCTCCTCTGTTATTGGTAAACCGTCTATATCTGCACGATAACCTATTATTTTTTCTGGATTTTTTCCATTTATTTTAACGATGACACCCGTTTTCCATGTCTTCACTTCCACATATTCATTCGAAAGTGTTCCTATGTAATCTAAAATATACTGTTGTGTTTTCCACTCTTTAAATCCAATTTCCGGGATTTTGTGTAAATCTCTACGAACTTGGACAAATTTGCTTACTGTCATTTTTGCACCTCTATCTATAAAAAGCGTAAGAGCCCATTTATGCTCTTACGCTTTTTGTTTTTTATTTCTCTGGGTTTAATTGACGAAGCTCTTGTTTAATTTCAGTTTTTGCTTTTGTCTTCTCATCAATTTCTTTAATTACACGTGCTGGAGTACCTGCAACAACTGTATATGGAGGCACATCTTCTGTTACAACAGCTCCTGCTGCTACAACTGCACCTTTACCTACTGTAACGCCCTCTAACACAACTACGTTTGCACCAATTACAACATCGTCTTCAACGATAACTGGTTTTGCAGAAGGCGGCTCAATAACACCTGCAAGTACAGCACCTGCACCTACGTGACAATTTTTACCGACAGTTGCACGTCCACCAAGTACTGCGTTCATGTCGATCATAGAACCTTCACCAATTACAGCACCGATGTTAATTGTTGCATTCATCATGATAACAGCATTGTCGCCGATTTCAACGTGATCACGAATAATTGCGCCTGGCTCAATGCGAGCTTTAATACCTTTTAAATCAAGCATTGGAATTGCAGAATTACGACGATCATTTTCCACAACGTAGTCCACGATGTGCTTGTTATTTTCATCAAGAATTGACTTAATTTCAGACCATTCTCCAAATAATACACCAGATTTTTTGTTTACAAATGCTTGTACTGTTTCAGGGAATGTTACTTCTTTTAAATCCCCTTTTATGTATACCTTTACAGGAGTTTTCTTTTCACTTTTTTGAATAAACGAAATAATTTCGTTAGCGTCCATCATTTTCATTCTTGTTGCCTCCTAAATCCATTTATAATGTTACTCTACCAAACGATAGAGCGAGTAGCAAGACAATAATCTTATTTTTCCATTTGAATTTCTTCTATAATTTCTAAAAACGCTTGTACTTGCTTCAATTGCCTTGCTGATTCACTCGTTAACAACCATGTTTCTCTCGTTAATTGAACAGGTGTTTTATACATATTTTCCTGCACCTCCTTTAATACTGTAGAGGGCAATAACGCATAACCTATACCATTTAAAACGAGTTGTTTGCACGTCTCAATTTGGTCAACTACAATTGTTCGCTTGGGTGGATTAGAGAATAGCCCATACCACCAATTTTGTATTTGTCCATAATAAGTCGAATCACTTTTAAATTGAATAAATGGTCTATTTGTTTCTTTTAACATCGAAATATCTTTTATTTCTTTATCGACTAAATATAATTCATCTTCAAATAATTGCTGCTTTTGTCCTTTATATTCCTGCGATCCCCTTAATATAGCAACATGAACGTCGCCCTCATAAAATTGTTTTTGTACCTCACTACTCCAACCAGTGAATAGGGATATCTTCACAGAAGGATATTTATGTACAAACTTTTTCAATACCGGCGGAAGCCAATATTGACCAATAACCGATGCAACAGCTATTTTTAACGTTCCATGAGTTTCTGTTCTAAAAACAGCTAGCTCACTTTTAATATCCTCTTCCCTTTGTAACATTTCCTTTGCATAGTTTGCGACTTTTTCCCCTTCAGGTGTAATTGTCAATCCTTTTTGTGAGCGAATAAAAAACTTCATTCCCCATTGTTTCTCCATAGATTGTAATCGTTGACTAAGCGCAGGTTGGGAAACAAATAAACGTTCCGCCGCTTTTCTCATATTTGATTCCTGAGCTAACACAACCATCATTTGAAAATCATCAATTTGCAACTTTCTCCCTCATTCCTTAGCTTCCATACACCTTATTTCAATAAGCTTTTCATCCTTAATTTAACTAAATACTTTTATACAGAAAATACGATTTTTTCGTTCAAACTTTTCTTATGTTTTTTATCTTTTTAAATATAATACATACACAACTGATATGCACGAAAAAAAAGTGACTCCTCCGTTTCTATGAAGTCACTTTTCTCATATTATCGATTATGTTGTCTCACTTTTTTATTCAACAATTTTAAAATAGCTCGGCGTGTTAAAATCCCCTCAAAATAGCCATCTTCATTGACAGCGCAAATAAAAGGATGATTAATTGTCATTTCTAAAGCTTTAGAAAACGAATCTTCTAACTTAAGAACCGGAATATCTTCCTTCATCACTTGTTCCACTTTCATATTCTCAAGTCTTTCAAACTCAATGCGCTCTAAACCTAACATACCGTCTAATATCATAGCAGTACTAATCAATCCATGCAATTTATACATTGGATCTAAAACAGGTATCGCCGAATATCCAGATTTCACAAGAACGAGTAAAGCATGCTCTAAACCATTCCCGATTTGGACATGCGCTACTTTTTCTGATGAAATCATTAAATCCTTCACAAGAATTTGTTGAAACTCGTCTTTCGGAATACTAATCATGTTACATCCCCCATTTTCCCTTTTTCCTGCTTATATTCACCGACTCTATTCGCATTTTATGATAGCGTTTTCACATTATTATTTTGTCCTACCTTTATTTCAATAAAAATACAATTACATAGCTATTTTAGCATACAACACAAAAAAAAGACTACCATTCGGTAGCGCTTAATACCCTTTATTTTTTAATCTGTAAAACAACCTTGTAATTTTTTTATATTGTGTCACATTTGTCTGTTTTAAACCATTCTCAATATCTGTAAGTTCCACAGCTAAAATTTCACTCGCATAATTTTGCTGAAACAGAATATCTAGTAACAAACTTTCTTCTTCTTTCGTTAAAACAAATTCCCTTTGCATATACTCCTCTCCTTACACTCGCATCGTTACTATTATCATATAAAATTTTCAGCCTATTTAATAGATGTAATATTCAGTTTTCACCAAAAAACATGTACCAATCGTAAACATATAAAAATTATTTCGTATATCGATTTGCATAACTAAACGCCGCATAGGCATCCGGCTTAATTTTTGCAGTTAATCCCATCGCTTGAATCTTTGCTGTCATATCTAAAATAAATTCTTTTGTTAAACCATCATTCCCTATATCTAAATGAATTTCCATTATAAATCCCGCTCCATCTTGAGCATATGGATGCAATAAATCCCATATTATTTGTATATGATCAGGAGTAAATAAACATGCAATTTCTTGACTAAACTGCGTTTCTAAATATATTTTCTCACGTAATGTTGCTGGCTTATCTTTTACTGATTTGTGATGTAAACACCCCCATGCTCCTTTTCCAACGCGATGAATGTGAATTGCCGTAATAAATCTCGTATCTTTTTGATGCGCTTGTGAGTCTGTCCCGATAGATAATCGATATAAATTCCGCGGATCCTTTTCAATGAAACTACAAATGCGGTTAAAGACCATATCAAAATTCAATTGTCTCTCTGAAACATTATAAAATTTATGTTCACCGTCCACATAGTCACGTCCTTTCAATTAGACAGACTTTTCGTATTCTCATTGTATGGGACAAAAATAAAAATTATAACTTCCTATCCTTTATTTGTTTCAATATTTCGAATTACATAATTACAAGACTGACATGTATAAATTACATTTTGATTAGATTGAGCTGTTAATACATGAATAATCTCAGCAGAATTGCGACAATTAGGACAAACCACAACTGGTAAACGTTCCATACGATACACCTCCTAGTAATATTTCTCCCGCTATTTGCAGGTAGTAAGACTCCCACCCTAAAATTCAGCGTACGTGCGGAAGTTAGCTACACGTATTCTCTCAATTGGTGTGGGCTAATAATCAGTGAGGCATGGACAAACCCTTGCTGATTAGATTTTTATTTTATTACCATTGTAGGAAAAACGAAAAATTCCTATACATATATGCTGGAAAGTAATAGAACTAAAAAAGGTACCGCCATATGGCAGTACCTTTTTTATATGTATCAAGAAATGATATCGTAAATCTCAATTGCAACCATATCGATATTATCGAATTGATACACTTGAGGTTTTTCACCTTGTTGATACACTTCTAACTCATACATTTCACTTTTATCGAAAAATTTCACGCTACATTTGCGCTCACCGTTCACTTCAAAATAGCGTTGTGCTACTTCACCGCTTTCAGCTTGTTCTTGTAGACTAACAAGTCGAGTTAAAATTCCTTGGAGTAGAGACATGAAATCTCTCCTTTCTCTGATCTTCCTACCAATAGGTTTTACAGCTAAACTCATTCTATCCGTCATAACAGAAAAAATGTTCCACACTCTAGGATAAAGGTTCTTGGCAAGAAACTCAACTAAAATTTGTCGAAAAACGAAGTAAAAAGAAGAAAGAATATCTTTTCTCTTCTTTATTGCGATTTTTATACTGGCAGAATATAATAAAAAACAGAAAAAAGGAGGAATTCCAATGAAAAAAATTGAGGTATACACACAACCCGATTGTCCGCCATGTGTCATTGTGAAAGAGTTTTTAAAGCATAATAACGTTGCATATGAAGAATTTGACGTAAAAAAAGACGACACCGCTCGTAATCGTCTTTTATACGACTATGATTCCTACTCAACACCAACAGTTGTAATTGATGGCGAAGTGGTTGCAGGTTTTCAAATTGAAAAATTACAACAGTTACTCAATATAGAATAGGAATAGGTAAATACCTATTCCTATTTTTATCCCGCTATTTACGGGCAGTAAAACTCCCACCTCAAAATTCGGCTGGAGCAAAGAAGTTAGGTGGGAGTCGGGCTGCCCGTAAACGCCCGATTGGTGAAGGCTAATAATCAGTGGGAGATAAAGCCCCCCACTGATTAAAGTTTCACTTTATAATTGTTGTAACCTTTTTATTTCAGTTAAAAGTTCCTGACTTTCATGATATCCTGCTAGTTTCCATTTCCCTTGATCCCTTTGCAAGGTTACAATTTGATATTGACCATTTTTCGCCCGCTCATATACGTATAAATTTTTATGCTCTTCATCATATGACATTTTCGTTTCTGCATTAAAAGAAAACGGTGCTTCTTTTGCTGGAAGTAAATATTCACCACTTTGTTTATCACTTCTACTATTTTCATCTGTAAATACTTGAAGGAAATTATCTGTAAAATACGGTGATAACGTCTCTATCATCTTGTTCATTGGTAAATGCTTCCCACGAATTGAAAATTGGATCTCATAGCCTTTTTGCACCGTTGTAAACACTTCTTTCCGATCGACTTTCACTTCTTCTTTCCCTAAAACAGTTGTGACACTATAACCAACTAGAAAGGTAACACAAACAAATAGAACAAACCATATTCCATATTTCCTCATTTTTTCACCTTCCTTTTAAAAGAACTTGTCTTTGTAGTATTCATTGTAACAATGATTATGCAAAGAAAGTGATGGTTTCGTTCGTAAAATCTTTACAACGATAGACAGCATTTTCATCACCATTTTCACTATTACCAATTTCTGATAAAAACAAACAAAAAAATGCACGAATCTCTTCGTGCATTAAAATAAAACATCTTCTTCATATAAATATTCATAAGATAAATCTATAAATAAAAAGTTTTCATCATCAATCGGGAAAGAAAATGTTCGTACCATTTCACCAGTTTCAATATCGGCGTATAAATCTGAAAGTCTTGCCTTATTTTCAAAACGCATTTTCATGATATTCTCAAGAAAATACGGGCGCCAACTCCAGTTCTTCATATAATACTCAGGCATCACAATCCATTCCCCATCTTTTTTCATAACATTACCTGATTGTTGGAAACCATCTTCATTACAAATAAATATGCGAAAACTACACTGTGATACACTTTGGCTAAATTGTAATAACCAATCATTTATATCTTCATTCTTTTTTTGTTTTGACAGAACATCACCAATTCGATCACGTAACATCTCTGTTAAATTGTAAATTTTTTGCAACTTCTTCTTCTCATGCTGAATAAACTGATGACATTCATTACCAAGTCGCTCTTTTAAAATATCGGTTTCAATAAAATCAGGTAAACATTCTTTCAAATAATTACCTTGATAATATCTACCACCGTTTTTCCAAGCATATTGTAGTTGATAAAAAGCATCTATTTCTTCATATAACAATGTTGCACCAATTCTTCTAGCAAGTAATGATAAAGAATATAAAATATCTTGATAAGATTGTAAAAGTGCAGTTTGCCTTAAGTTCGTTAAATCTACTTTTAATATATCCGGTGCTAACACGCTAATACGTTCTAAATTACTTGTACCCGTTCCGACTTTATTAATCGAAATTTGAATACCATATGTACGATAATACATCAGCAAATGATTAAATTGCTCGATATCTTCTTTACATTCATGTTCTGTAATCTCTAAAACAATGTGTTTCAAATTTAAACCTTGTTTTTCATACATCAATAAAAGTTGAAGTAGACTTTCATCCTCATCATTCATTAATACGTTAGCATTCCGATGTAAAAATAATAATAATTTTTGATCGGTTTCTAAATAACGATTTATAGCTTTTTCTACTATGATGTTATCCGCTTCCAATTGAAACTCATTTGGAATAGAATCATCATGAAAGAACGAAGCTAAACTTTGTATGCCCTCTTCTGTTTGAATACGTCCTACTACTTCATATCCAATTACTGTATGCTCATCAGCACTAAAAATAGCTTGATAATAAGGAAGGACTTTATCCAAGTTACTCATTACATCTAATGCATCTATCAACGTGCTTCCCTCCCTTTACTTTTCAAAAATTATAACACGATATTTACGGAAAAATAATAAAAAATCCCTTCAGTTTTCCTGAAGGGATTAGAGGGGTAAAATGCTAAGGGGAATTAGCAATTCTACTATGAAGAAAAAAGAGGTCTTAAATATAACGTATATATGACCTCTTGTAAACACTTTTCTTTCATATGTCACAATTCCGTCACATTTTACCACAGAAAAATGAATCAAACATCATTTTCTCATCCCTTTTAAAATGGATATTGATGTAAATGTTGTCCTCCATCCATTGTCATGCAAGTTCCATTTATGTAAGCAGCTTCGTCTGAACATAAATAATAAGCTAGACCCGCAATTTCTTCTGGCGTACCCAGTCTTCCAAGTGGAACACTTTGTAGTGTACGCTTAGCCATTTCTTCTGAAATCCATAATTTATCGGCACCGCCTGTACGTTCAATTGGTCCTGGTGCAATAGCATTAACTCTTATTCCATATTTGCGTCCCCACTCAACAGCAAGTGTTTTTGTCATCGCTAATACTCCAGCCTTCGCTGCAGCCGAATGAATAACCCCTGGACCTGCATCCCATGCATAAGTTGCTACCATGTTAATGATATTTCCTTTTATACCTTTCTCAATCCAATATTTTCCGACAGCTTGGCTACAATAAAATGTACCATTTAACACAATATTAATTACTGCATTCCAGCCATTTACAGATAAATCTTCAGCTGGACAAATAAAGTTTCCAGCTGCATTATTTATTAAAATATCAATTCGCCCAAATTTCTCATCAATATGTTCAATCATTTTCTGAATATCCTCAGTATTTCTCACATCCATTTGTACAGGTAACACTTGACCTGGAAACTGTTCAATTTCTAACTTTGTTTCCTCTAGCTTTTCCTTTGTACGCCCTGTAATAACAACTCGTGCCCCTTCTTTCGCAAAACGAGTCGCCATTCCTTTTCCCATTCCGCTCGATCCACCTGTTATAATAACTACCTTATCTTTCACATACATCCCCTCCCAAAAAATGAATACACATTCATTTTATCATTTTATTTGATAGAAATCTTTATATTTTTTAAGTTTTCTGATATTTTATCGTAAAGAGGTTTCTTTTTATTCATTTTTTCCGTAATTTATAACTACTACTTTATTATTTAAAATATATTTTAAATAAAACTGAAGGGAGATTTGAGTAGCCTGTATATGGAACAAAAACATGTGATATAAATCAAATAGGTATACTCATACTTTTATGAAGCAAATTACAAGAAGAAATTTTTTAAAAGTTGGAATGCGCACTTGTCTATATTCATTTATAACCACTAGTTTCGGTTACTATTACGCTAAATACATAGAACCCTATATGCTCTCTTTTACACAGCACACGCTCAAATCACAGCTTATACCAACAAGTTTTCACGGTATGAAGATTCTTCAATTTAGCGATTTACATCTCGGATACTATTTCTCGCTCCAACATTTATCTCAAATTGTTTCTAAAATTAATGCTGCAAATCCAGATATTGTTCTTTTTACTGGGGATCTCATTGATAATTACCAAACGTATACTGACACTCCTTTCGTTGCATCCATTTTAAAAAATATACAAGCACCCTTCGGTAAATTCGCTATTTATGGTAACCACGACCACGGTGGATACGGAACCGAATACTATGATCACATCATGCGTGAATCCGGATTTGAACTTTTACAAAATAAAGAAAAACGAATTCGTTTACTAGATAATAGTGAAATTTCTATTTTCGGTCTTGATGATATATTACTGGGTAAACCAAGAATAAAGGAAACATTACGACATGCACAGCAAAATATTTATACAATTGTTCTTGTTCACGAACCAGATATTGCCTCACAAATCGCTACATACCCAATCGATCTTCAGCTATCTGGACATAGCCATGGCGGACAAGTACAAATTCCATTTTTAGGTGCTATCATTACCCCGTCGCTTGCCAAACACTATATTGAAGGTTTCTATACGATTCAAGATTTAACTCTCCATGTCAATAGAGGTCTTGGAAGAACGCGCGTCCCATTCCGATTTATGTCAAAACCTGAAATTACGCTCTTTACGTTACAACATTCGCAATGATTCGCCTATTTTCTTACATATCCTTTCTTGTACGCGCTCATCCATGTTTCGTTTACCATATGATAAAAGTGAGTCCAATAAAGGAGGTTTTTTCATGTATCCATATTATCAACCAATCCCAGTTCGTTCAGCACCTATTGGCCCAGTAGGCGACTCACGCTTCTTTCCGTTTTTTGGCGTCCCATTTCTAGCAGGAATTGCTGGTGGATTGCTCGGCGGAGCATTAGCTTTCGGCCCTAGACCGTTTTATCCACCTTATCCACCACCTTTCCCACCGCCAGCACCTTTCCCTTGTTATGGTGGACCTTGTCAACAACCATACTACTATTAATGTACTTCAACAATTCTGCCAACGTTATTCTCTCTATTAAACAGTCGATAACATGCTTACAATAAAAACTATTCTCTCTACTCATTCTTTTATCTTAAAAACGTATAATAAGTAGAGAACAAAGTAAAAAACCTCTTATGATAAAAGAGGTTTTTTACTTTGTTCTCATTATTCAGCATCTGTATTTTGATACGCCATCTTAAACAACTTCACTTGGCTATCAATTTCTTCAGCACTACTATTAATAACATAATAGTAGTCACCTTCTTTATTTTGTTCACGTGTTTTCACATTATCAGCTAAAGTAAGATGTAAAATCGCCTTTATTCTTGCTTTCATTTCAATATCTAGAATTGGGAAGGATATTTCTACTCGTTTCTCCATATTTCGCGTCATCCAATCAGCTGAAGATAAATATATTTTCTCTTCTCCATTATGATGGAAATAATAAATACGGCTATGTTCTAAATACCTTCCAACTACACTAACTACACGAATATTTTCACTTACATTTGGAATCCCGGGCCTTAAACAACATGTTCCTCTAACGATGAGCTCTACCTTTACTCCAGCTTGTGATGCTTCGTACATTTTTTTTATTAATGGCTTATCTGTTAACGAGTTCATCTTAGCGATAATATATCCATTTCCATATTGTCTATGATAACGAATTTCTTCATCTATTAAGTCCATAAATTGCTCTCTTATATCAAACGGTGCAACCGATAAATGATGAAAGTGTGGTTTCGTTGTATATCCACTCAAATAATTAAAGAAATTTGTTGCATCTACACCAAAGTCCTTTCGCGATGTAATATAACCAAAATCGGTATATAGCTTCGCTGTTGCATCATTATAATTTCCGGTTCCGAGATGTACGAATCTTTCGATTTTTCCGTTTTTTCTTCTTACAACTAGTGTAATTTTACTATGTGTTTTCAGGTGACTTACACCGTAAATAACGTGACATCCAGCCTGTTCCAATTCTTTAGCCCAATGAACATTATTTTCTTCATCAAACCTTGCCTTTAATTCGACCAATACCGTCACTTGTTTTCCTTTTTCAGCCGCTACTTTTAACGCCTGAATAATCGGAGAATCTCCACTCACACGATATAATGTTTGTTTGATCGCAAGTACATTCGAGTCATCTGCTGCGTCACGAACAAAATCAACAACTGGCTGAAATGACTCAAAAGGATGATGTAATAAAATATCATGTTCTATTGCCTTTTCAAATACATCTTCTTCATCGCCTAAGTCTTGAGGCGGTTGCGGAATAAGAGCTGGATATACAAGATGCTCATATAAAGGTGCTAATTTTTTATATAAAGAGAATAAACATGTTAAATCTAACGGTCCATCCATCATGTATACATCCTCATCTTTTACTTCTAACACCTCATATAATAACGCTAATACTCTTTCATCAATGTGTTCTTTGCCAACCTCTAAACGAACGGCGGCTCCCCACTTACGCTTTTTCAATTCTTTTTCAATAACTTTTAATAAATCGCGTGCACCCTCTTCATGAATTGTTAAATCCGCATTACGTGTAATACGGAAACGAGTAACAGATGATACTTTATATCCAGTGAATAATTTATGGGTAAAACCACTAATGACATCTTCTAATAAAATAAATTTATGCTTTTGTCCTTCACTCGGTAAAAATATGAAACGCTCTAGTAAAGAAGGTACTTGTACAATTCCTAACTTCGTACGATTTTCTTCTTCCGCTTGCTTCTCATCATATAAAATAGTGGCTAAATTCAAACTTTTATTTAATAACATTGGAAATGGACGATATGCATCGATAGCTACAGGAGTTAATACCGGGAAAATTTGCTCATCAAAATACTCTTCTATAAATTCTCTCTGCTCTTTCGTCAAATCATGGAATGTTAAACGCTCGATTCCCTCTAATTCAAGCGCTGGCAATACATAATTTTTAAACGTATCATATTGTACAGTCATTAATTCATGGGCTTTTATCGCAATTTTATTTAATTGCTTTTTTGGTGTTAAGCCAGCTTTATTTTCTGGTTGGTTAAACCCAGCACTTACTTGATCTTTCAACCCTGCCACGCGCACCATAAAAAACTCATCTAAATTCGAACTAAAGATGCTAATAAACTTTAATCTTTCCAAAAGTGGATTATTTTCATCTTGCGCTTCTTGTAGTACGCGTTCATTAAAAGCTAGCCAGCTTAACTCGCGATTATTATAGTAAGCTGTATCATTTAAATTCACTACATTCCCCTTCAGCAATTCCATTCTCTTCACACTTCCCCTTGAAACTTTATTAATATAATTTAGTTATTTTTATTTTATCAAATTACAATATTCCAAAGTGTTAATTTTTCGTAAAGACATCCGTACAACCTAACATTTTAATTCGAATGACAAGTTAATATTCGTTTTTAATACTCTTTCCAGTTGTTTTTTTTGTTTTTCAGCTTGCACTTTTTCTGCTAATGCCGATTGTTCACATAAAATTCTAAATGTCAAACCTTCTTCACTTTCCGTTATATATATTGCCTCAACAAGCGATCTCTGTCTTACATTTAAAGCAGCTGAAAATTGTAAAACAGCTCCTAATAGGCGAATTTTTTTTTGTTCACTTTTATCAAACCAACCTTCAAATGGAGATAAATGTTGTTTAAATAACATTTTTGATTTATACGATGCAATAAGCGCTAACCTAACTCGATCTTTATGCATCATACCATCAATTGTTTTATTCGCTAATAAATAAAATGTATGTAAACGGCTTGCTTCTTCGTCTATATATTTTCCTATATTAAATACTTTCGCTGCTTGATGGAATACTTCCCATTCTTTTGCTGACATAGAAATGAGCCCTGCTTCTTCAAGCTGTTGACAAATCAATCGTCCATGTTTAATAAGTTGAATGACAAATTCCATATCCATTTCGTATTCATGTGATAATAAATGCAAACTTTCTTCGACTACGTTCGGATAATACGAAATCCCCAAATCTTTCGTCAATTCTTCATAGAAAACCCCTTCTCTTAATCCTTTTCTACTTAATACAAATGCAGGTGCTTCTATAACGTTAACAAGCGTATGAAATACTTCGACCGCTGGAACAATTGTATCTGCTCGATCTTTTGCCAATCCTTCCATTTTTTGAAGTTCGATGAACGATAATCTTTCCAATTCACCTTTTACATTTTTAATATCTTCTTCTTTCATTTTGTATAAATGTAACCCTGCTATAGGATAGCATATTAAATTTTGATGGATTTTCACTAAGTTCCTCGCACTACCACCAATTGCGATAAGAGGAAATTTCTTATTGATTAACCATGGTAACGTTCGAAATTGACACTCTAAATACGTTTGAATATTCTCTAATTCGTCTTTAGTAGGAATATCATCTTTAATAAATTGCTGCTTTAAAGAAAGCGCCCCAAAAGGAAAGCTGTGGTATTCTAAAATCTCTCTATTTCTAAAGTATGTAACTTCCGTACTTCCCCCACCAATATCTACTGTTATTCCTTCTGAAAACGAAGTAGAATTCATAACTGCTAAATAGCCATAACGTGCTTCCTCATATTCTGATAATACTCTAAGAGTAAAGTCTGTTTGTCCTTCAACAAGTTTTTTAATTGCATCTTGATTCTCAGCCTGTCTAATTGTTGCTGTTGCAACGCAAAGTACATGATGCAACTGATGGAATCTTGTACTGTCTTGAAATTGAAATAATGTTTGTAACAATACTTCTATTCCTTCTTCACTCAAAACACCATCGATTAAATAATTTCTTAACCGAGCAACCACCTTCGTATTTTCAATCTCTTTATAAAACCCCCCATTTTGCTTTTCATAAATAACTAAACGCATTGTATTAGATCCAATATCTATAATGGCATATTGTTGTTTTAATATTCCTTTCAAACTTCTCACTCTTTCATTATCAAATTTCCAAAACACATTCTATTACTATTATACAAAATAGTTGTTTTTTGTAACAATATTGCTTTAATATTGAAAATATATACAATCACTTTTTGCATATAATAAAAACCTCTTTTATTTATGGTATAATAATGAAAAATTGAAAGGAGATTCAATATGAAACCTTCACAACCACAATCTCAATTACAAAACCAACATTCTATTAATCGACTAGCTCAATCTATTTTCGTTGTGAATCGTCATGCCAAAGCTGCAACTAATCCTAAATATTTATACTGGTTAAAAAAGACGGCTTTAGAACGTTTAATTGCTGAAAAAAAAGCAATTAAAGAAGGATTACATTTTTCTAGAAATCCACGTTTTAGCCAACAACAATCTGATGTTCTTATACGTTTAGGCGATTATTATTTCCATATCCCTCCTACGAAAGAAGATTTTCGAATCCTACCACATCTTGGTCATCTTGAATCCTCCTATCGCAACCCGAAAACAACCTTATCTTTAACAGTAGCCAAAAAAACACTTCAAGATTATATTGGTCCTGAAGCACTGAAACAAGAAAAAAAATTAAGTGAACCTGTTCCATGGTATAGCCGTACTTATACAAAAAAATAAAACAGTTTGGCCTTGCATAGGCCAAACTGTTTTATTTTTTCTCTTCTTTAATTTTAATATTTGCTTGTTTGTAAAATGCAACTTTTTCTGTATTATAAGATTTCGTGAATTCATTAAACTTATCTTTTTCCGACTCAATATCCTTATACGATTGATTTACCACTTTAACTTTCTCACTAATATCTTTTAATTTTGTACCTTTATCTTGTAACATTGTATATAACTCTTTTTCTTGCTTTAAAGATTTATTATAGCTATCATACATCTTGTTAAATGACTCATGTCGTTTCTCATACGTACTTTTAACTTTATCCGCTTTGTCTTTTAATTTATTATCTTCAATTTTCTTCACATACTTATCAGCTGATTTCACTTCTTCTTGCGCTTTATTTAAAGCCTCTTTTTCTTTTGTAAGCACTTTTTCTCGTTCATCTGTATTCTTTACTGCTTGATTAAGCTTTTCTTTAACAACTTGATTATTATCTTTTCCTTCTTGAACAATTTGGTTATATAATTCTTGTCCTTCTTTCTCTAAAGTTTCAAGTTTTTTTGCATCTTCAAACATTGTCTTTTCTTGCTTGGCAGCATTTTCAAACGCAACATATAATTCCTCTTCTGGTTTCGGCCCGAAACAACCAGCTAATAAAGTCATTGATAACGCGGTTACAATTGCTAATTTACTATATTTCAACATCTTTTCCTCCTACTTATAAACGACCATCGTGTAAAAAAGCTATAAAAATCATATAATCCTTCTATACACTTCACACTCGCATCTTTTTTACGAAGGTCATCAGTATTGTTTATAATGCTTGTACACACTTATTACTTGAAATTACTTTTTACGTTATTCTCTTTGAATTATTTAGCAGTTTCATGTCCATCTTTTAAGTATATTTTACTTGGTATTTTTTAATCTCTACTCACACTATGTATTACCTTAAAGTACAACGGAATTCACCAGAGCCATAATAATTAGAAGAACAACTGTAATAATTCACCTGGTAAAAGATGATCGTTGATCTCTCACGTCTATCACTATCATTCTATCATTCCCTTTCCGGCTTTCTATCAAATAATCTCTTTGTTCATTTTACACAGTACAAATGCTACCTCGCAACAACTTACAAATATTCTTTTCATTTCCTAAAAAGGAAAAGTGTAGAGCATGCTTTCCTCTACACTTTTAAAATGAAACACATTGTGCAAATGCATTGACACATCCACCATAATTATATGCCTTTTTCATATATTTTTAAAGACTTTTATTACAATAAAAGCTCTTTTTGTAATAAAAGTCAAAAAAATGTTACAATCAAAATTTCTTCATATCATACTTCTTTAACTCAAAGTTTTATTCATTACCTTGCACATTTCTATACTGGTACAATTGATTCTGTGCCTTTCTTAACAGTTCTTCAAAAGTTTTTCCTTCTACTGGATAACTAGCAGCCCCAAATAATAGCGTCACACTTAGTAAACCACTTTCTATTTCACTTTCAATATTTTTCATGACCATTATCAATCGCTACAATAACATATTTATTTTCATCCCACTTTGTAACGACATCACCCTTTCGAATCGTCTTTACAATGGTACGCTCCAATCTTTATACTAACACTTCCAACTTTTTTCTTGCACTGTTTCCTTTAATCCTTCCCATTCTTTAACGGAAAGAATGTACACTGTAATATTACGAGAATCTCGTTCAGATAAAGCAGCTTAGTATCATTTGCAATATATAAATAATAAAGACGGTATAAAATAATCGTGAATCCAGTTTTGTAATTACATCCTGAAGAGCAATCCATTCTGTAACTGCCACTGTATTCCCAAGTAATAACCCACTAATTTCCCCTTTATATTTCATACTTTTCCTCCTTTCTATACCAATATATATTTCTATAACAATATACACTTCTATAACAATAATGTTTTTCTACCAAATAAAAAATCTACATATCCAAAGTATATTTTTGCTTAAGCTTGTATACCTTTTCTATTCTATTTCATATATATATTATATATCGTTTATAGAAAGGAGTGACCTATATGCTACAAAAAGAAAATCTATCAGATACTATGCGTTTACTAACCGGTTTTTTGTTATCATTAAAATTACTATTTACCTCTTTCGGAATAAACTTTATTACAAACGATCAAATCGACGCTATTGTAAATGTTGCTTCATTTCTATTTATTCTATATTTTGGCTATAAAAATAACTATGTAGGAAAAAAAGGAATCGAACAAAAGAAAATACTCAAGAAGCACAACCTTCATTAAAAAAGGAACCTTTCACACAGGTTCCTTTTTATCATTCCCGCACAACAACTTCATTTGTTTGCAGTGGGCCATATAAGACTTCTTTATGTTGAAATGTGTATGTAGCCTGAAATAATGCAGTTTTGAGATCTTTATCTTTATTTGCTTTTATTTTACAACTTAGTTCCACTTTCTCATTCGGCAATAAATTATCGATTCGCCATCTTACAAGCTGGAATAAAAACTCACTCATCCCCTTATTAACCTCCAAAGAATTCGGAATATATGAAAAATAATCTCGAATCATATGACTTACAACAACTCGCGAAATCACTTCAATTCCCTTATTTTCAACTTCAATTCGAATAATAAGTATGTCATTTACATCATAGATCAATTCATATGAAAATTTTTCTTGATACATACTACGGATTTGTAATGTAACTGCTACATCAGGAAGTTCGCTTTCCTTTTTTGAGCCATCAATCCACAATACCGGCTGTAGCGGTATTGAATCCCTTCCTTGATCCGAAATTCGCTTCCATATTTTCATAATATATATTCACCTCATTTCAGATGTATCATCCATACAATCCTATTCTTCCTCTCTACACAATAAACTACAAAAATTATTAACGCTTGTTACAAACAATATTTAATATTTCCCTTCCTTTTATCCTATTCGACAATATAAAGAAAAAACCATTTTTGATCTGTTAACAGGGAGTATTCTTACTGAAATATTTTTTTACAATTTCCTTCATTGACCTTATAACAATATTAAGTATTACTCACTCGTTTGCTGTCCATACAAAAGAATATTTTGACGGAAGAAAAAGTTTACCTTTTAGTCAAATTTGACTATAATATTCTTTATGGCATGTTAGTGCACTTATGTAAGATGATTCGAAAGAAACCATACATAAAGCTTTTATGCACTGCACTTAAAGCTTTATGCAGTTTACTTATTATTAAAGGAGGGTTATATTTGGAAACTCAACAATCAAAAAAAGACTCCAACAATATAAAATTCGTTGTTGCTGGTTTACTACTTGGTATTTTAATGGCAGCAATGGATAATACAATCGTTGCAACCGCAATGGCAACAATTGTCGGAGACTTAGGAGGATTTGACAAGTTCGTTTGGGTCACATCGGCATATATGGTAGCAACAATGGCAGGGATGCCTATTTTCGGAAAACTTTCTGATATGTACGGACGGAAACGTTTTTATATTGGCGGACTCATTCTTTTCTTATTCGGTTCTGCACTTTGTGGAACAGCTTCAAGTATTGAGCAACTAAGTATTTATAGAGCAATTCAAGGTATTGGTGGTGGCGCCCTTATGCCTATCGCCTTCACAATTATGTACGACATATTCCCACCAGAAAAACGTGGTAAAATGACTGGGCTATTTGGTGCAGTCTTCGGTACATCTAGTGTATTTGGGCCTTTATTAGGCGCTTATATTACAGACTATATAAGTTGGCATTGGGTCTTCTATATTAATATTCCATTAGGGATTATCTCCTTCTTCTTCATTACTAAATACTACAACGAATCTCTAGAGTATCGAAAACAAAAGATTGACTGGGCTGGTGCTATTACACTTGTCATTAGTATCGTTTGTTTAATGTTTGCACTAGAACTTGGTGGTAAAACGTATGCATGGGACTCTAATGTAATTATCGGTTTATTTACAACTGTTGTTATTATGCTTATTGTTTTCTTCTTCGTAGAACGAAAAGCAACTGAGCCTATCATTTCTTTCCATCTATTTAAAAAACCTTTATTCGCAGCTAGCCAAGGCGTTGCCTTTTTCTATGGTGCTGCTTTTATCATTTGTACAGTTTATATTCCGATCTTCGTTCAAGGTGTACTCGGAGGTTCAGCCTCAAATGCCGGATTAATTTTAACACCCATGATGGTCGGCTCTGTAATTGGAAGTCAAACAGGTGGACAGTTAGCTTCACGAACAAGCTATCGTAATATTATGATGGTATCTGGAGTTTTCTTCGTTCTTGGTATTTATTTACTAAGCACTTTAACAATGGACACACCTCGTGTACTCGTAACACTATTTATGATTCTCGCTGGACTTGGGGTTGGTTTCTCATTCTCAGTGTTAAGTATGTCTTCTATCCACAAATTAGAAATGAGAGACCGTGGTGCTGCTACATCAACAAACTCATTCTTCCGTTCACTCGGTATGACTCTTGGTGTAACAATTTTCGGTACAATTCAAAATCATATCTTTACTGATAAATTAAACACTATATTCCCTCCTGAACTAGCAAAATTAGCTCCAAAAGGTGGAGACACAAGTTTCTTATTATCACCAGGTGCTACCGAGAAGATTCCAGCTGAAATATTAACTGGTATTAAAGAAGCTCTCGCTACATCTATTGCAAACACATTCTTCTGGGCACTTATCCCGGCTGTACTAAGTATTATTTGTATTTTACTTATGGGAAATGAACGCCTCTTTACAGGCCCCAAAAAGAAACAAACACAAAAGCAAGTAAGTTAATATAGAAAAAAGAAACGGCATATCCCTTTATGAAAAAGGATATGCCGTTTATAATATGTATAAAGTGAAACTTTAATCAGCGGGGGTTTATCCATCCACACTGATTATTAGCCTTCACCAATCGAGATAAAGTTTTTATGTACAGGAGTTGAGACAGCATGAGCATGAAATTAGTCATTCTCGGCTTGCTACTCGAAGGAGATAAGCATCCATATGAAGTGCAGCACATCATGAAAGAACGACAAATGGATTGTTATATTAAATATGCCAAAGGATCACTTTATTACGCCTTCGAGCAATTAGAAAAGCAAGGCGCAATTCGTATTATAAATGTAATTCGAGACACAAATCGACCTGATAAAACTATCTTTCATATAACAGAAGAAGGAAAAAAACTATTCCATACTTTACTATTAAAACAATTCGAAGCAAAAAACCAAATATATAAACCTATTTATTCGGCCTTATCTTTCGCTCACTTTAGCAATGAGCAAGAATTAGTTCCTATTTTAGAAAAAAAGAAAAATGATACCGTTCAATATTTACATACTATGCAAACGATATATGATTGTAATAAAGGAAAGGTTCCACGTGCACAGCTATATATTTTACAAAGCGTAATTGAACATATTACAGTTGAATTGCAATGGTTAAACACCCTCCTTAAAGATGCTAAAGCAGGCCGACTTTCAGAAGTTGACATAAATGAAAATTGAGCTATTAAAGAAGATGTTTCCTCTTCTTTAATAGCTCAATTTCTCTTTTTTTATACTGTAATATAATCAGTTACTTCAGAATAAAACAACTTAAAAATTCAGAATAATAAGAAATAAAAACTTTGAAATTTTCTCATTTTAAACAGTAGACAAAATTCAAAAAATTGTGTTAGAATTTGTTTCAATATCATATCGCTTGTTAAATTCCTTTCAAAAGGAAAATAGGTACACGGAAATTTCATTCCGTGTTTAAAAGGGAAGCTTGGTGAAACTCCAACACGGTCCCGCCACTGTAAATGCAGAGATTTCTTTTTTGTACCACTGTGAAAACGGGAAGGTGAAAGAAATTATATGAAGCATAAGTCAGGAGACCTGCCTATTTTAACAACACTGATAGATTCACGGATGATGATGAGGTGTTAAAACAAAAAGGAAGGCTTATTTTCTATGCCTTTACACTTTTTGTTTTAAGTATTTCCTAGTAAACGGAAATGCTTACTTTCAATTAGGGAGGAATTTAAAATGGCAATTCAAACAAGTAACTTAGGTTATCCACGTATCGGACTACAACGTGAATGGAAAAAAACATTAGAAGCTTTTTGGTCCAATAAGATTAATGAAGAACAATTTTTAGCGACTATGAAAAAAATTCGTCTTCAGCACGTAAAAGTACAGCAAGAAAAAGGGATTGAATTCATTCCAATCGGCGATTTTACATATTATGATCATGTTCTGGATACTGCTTATATGTTAGGGTTTATACCATCGCGTTTTTCTGAGTTTACCTCTTACCTTGATGTATATTTTGCAATGGCGCGTGGCTCTAAAGATCACGTTGCTTCCGAAATGACAAAATGGTTTAACACAAACTATCATTATATTGTTCCTGAATATGAAGAAGGATTACAAATCTCTTTAAAAGACAATCGTCCTCTTCGCTTATACGAAGAGGCAAAACAAGAATTAGGAGTAGATGGAAAGCCTGTTATTTTAGGACCATATACTTTCTTGAAATTAGCGAAAGGCTATAAACAAGATCAATTTGCTACTATTTTAAAACAGTTAGTTGCACCTTACATACAACTTATTTCAGAACTACATGCAGCTGGTGCTCGAATTATTCAAATCGACGAACCAAGTTTCGCCTCTTTAACAAAAGAAGAGATTCAACAGGCTAAAGAAATTTATGCAGCTATTCGTAAAGAGGTTCCAAACGCGAATCTTCTTTTACAAACATATTTTGATAGTGTAGAAGAAAACTATGAGGAAATTATCACATTCCCTGTATCTGGTATTGGATTAGATTTCGTTCACGGTAAAGAAGGGAACCTACATGCTATTTCAAAATATGGATTCCCAGCTGACAAAACTTTAGCTGTTGGTTGTATAGATGGCCGTAACATTTGGAGAGCTGACCTTGATGAAGTTCTTACGTTATTTACAACGTTACAAAATCAAGTCCAACCAAAAAATTTCATCGTTCAGCCTTCTTGTAGCTTATTGCATTCACCAATCGATAAAACCGAAGAAACACATTTATCGACAGAGTTATTTGATGCACTAGCATTTGCAAACCAAAAACTAGAAGAGTTAGTTCTTATTCATTCTGCTCTGACTCAAGGTACAGAAAGCATTAGTAAAGAGCTGGAAACATATCGCAATGTACATCATACAATCCGTTCATCTGCTGCACGTAACCGAGAAGACGTTAAAGCAGCACGAACAGCGCTAAAAGAAGAAGATTTTTCACGTCCTCTTCCATTTAAAAAACGATACGAATTACAACAAGTTGCCCTGCAGTTACCATTGTTACCAACAACAACTATTGGTAGCTTCCCGCAAACAACTGAAGTTCGTCAAACACGAAAAGAATGGCGTAACAGCGTTATTTCAAATGAACAATATGAGCAATTTATCGAAAAAGAGACAGAAAAATGGATTCGTTATCAAGAAGAAATTGGTCTTGATGTCCTTGTACATGGTGAGTTTGAAAGAACTGACATGGTCGAATATTTTGGTGAGCGCCTTGCTGGTTTCTCCTTCACTAAAAACGGTTGGGTACAATCATACGGTTCCCGTTGTGTAAAACCACCTGTTATTTATGGTGATGTAGCCTTTATTAACGGAATGACTATTAAAGAAACTGTTTATGCACAAAGTCTAACGGACAAAGTTGTAAAAGGAATGTTAACAGGACCTGTTACGATTTTAAATTGGTCCTTCGTTCGAAATGACATCCCAAGAAAAGAAGTTTCGTATCAAATTGCCTTAGCTCTTCGTCATGAAATTGAACTACTTGAATCCTCTGGAATTAGAGTGATCCAAGTCGATGAGCCAGCGCTTCGTGAAGGAATGCCACTAAAAGAAAAAGATTGGGATGTATATATTACATGGGCAGTTCAATCCTTCCTTTTAGCAACATCTTCTGTAGCCAATGAAACGCAAATTCATACGCATATGTGTTACAGTAACTTCGAAGATATTGTAGATGCTATTCGTGCATTAGATGCGGATGTAATTTCTATCGAAACATCAAGAAGTCACGGAGAATTTATCGATACATTAAAACATACAACATATGAAAAAGGTATCGGTCTAGGGGTATACGATATTCATAGCCCTCGTGTACCAAGTAAAGATGAAATGTTTAAAATCGTAGAACAATCTTTACAAGTATGTGATCCTAAATATTTCTGGATTAATCCTGACTGTGGTTTAAAAACGAGACGAACAGAAGAAGTTATTCCAGCTTTAGAACACATGGTGCAAGCAGCAAAAGATGCTCGTTCTCTTTTAAAAACAAACGCATAACAAAAATGGGTTATCCTTTTGGAGGATAACCCATTTTTTATTCTTTACTTTCAAAAAAGAATTCATATTGTATTTTATATAATTCATCATCCGTTGGCTCTTCCAGAGGAATTGCCTGTAATACAACTGTATACTCACCATTTGGAATAGGAAACTGAAATTTATTTGAAAGAATACTCGTTACAACGATACATTCATTTTCAACTATAAAAGGAACCGTAACCGTTCTAATCACTTCTTCTTTCTCAATATGTTTTCCACAAGTCACTTTTACTTCACAAGTATAATCAGAGAGTGCTTCAAAAATAACAGTTCCATCCGCCTTAGCATAACCTCTTTCAAAATCTTCATCTGTCCAGTCTACGTAAGGCTGCTCACCTTCATAGTTCATCAACATTAATTGTGAATAAGAAATTGTTAATTCCATAGTTCCCCTTCTCCTTCATTATGAAATGTGCAACTACTACTTCACTTCAAATTTCACACGCGTACCATCTGGGTATTTATCTAACTTATTTCCTACCCAAGAACCTGCCCCACGGTTATCCGCTGGACTTATATATTCAATATGTGCTCCTTTTCCGCCTTCTTTACACATTGCCATTGGCCATTCATCACGATCATACCCTTTTTTTGATGGATATGGTGCTAACGATAATTTCCTTCTATCCGCAGCTCCGCCGCGATCAATCGTACAAACCTCTGAATGTCCTTCTTTTATAGCATCCGTAATATGTTTCCCAGTCTCTGGATATCGTTCTTTCGGGAATTCTAGCACTTGATCATATGTATTCGTTTTTTTTACACTTGTTTCTTCTGGCACAAGTACTTCATAGACCGCTACTAAAATAGACAGAATTGCAATAATTGAAATGACAATACCTTTTAATTGCTTCATGTATACCTCCATGGTTCTACCAGTTTCTTTTCCTCAGTTATTATAACAAACTTCCCCCGTATATGTTTTCAGACATTATTTTAGTTATTCCTTGCCATTCCGCCAAAAACTCTCATTTTTTCACTAATGCTGTAGAAAACTAATAACCTTCCGACATTCTTTTTCAAAGGAAGTCCTCATAAAAGATTGAAATGATATATACGATACTTTTTGGGGAGGAAATATCATGGAAGCTATTTATAAAACGAAAGATGTTACAAATAAAACAGGTATCCCAAAACATATAGTCCGAAAATATAGCCAACTCTTAGAGGAACATGGTTATATCATTTCAAAAACTGCTGATGCTCGTATTTATAAATTGGATGATTTAAAACTATTGAAATCTATACATGAAAGAGCTGCTACATTACAAGAAGATATTTCAGAAACAATACCTATTATTTTAAAAGAAAAAGAAGCCCCACCTGTACCTGTTATTCAAGATAAACAAGAGGTACAGCCAAAAGAAGATGGGCGCAACTTTGAAGAATTTATGTTGAAACTTGAAATGCTCGCTCAATTAAATGAAGCAATTATTCATCAAAATTCTACTCTGATTACACAAAATCGTTTAAAAGACGAAAAACTAGATGAATTGATGCAACAAGTTTATATAAAAGAAGGCTCTCAAGAAAAAATGCTTCAAGAGTTAGTTGATCATGCAGCTCAAACAGATGCACTGCAAAAGGAAAAAATGGACTTATTAATGAATCATATGTATAAACGAGAATCCAAACAAGAAGAAAAAATGAATAAACTTGTAAATCAAATTTATAACAAAGACAGTAACCGTGATGCACAACTTATGCAAGTTATTCGCGAAATTCAAGAAACAAAAAGAATGGTCGCCGCCTCAAAAGAACAAGGTTTCTTCCATTCATTTAAAAGTTTATTTAGCCGAACAAAACAAGAAAGAGCAAATGAATAAACAATATAAAACAAAAAGTTACCTCCCAGCGGTAACTTTTATTCCTTATTTCTTACAGCTGGTAATATAATAATCGCTTCAGTGCCTTTTCCACTTTCGCTTTTATATTCCAGTGTACCATTATGTGCTTGTAAAATACTAAATGTTACCATAAGTCCTAATCCTGTCCCTTTTTCTTTTAAAGAGTAATACGGTTGTCCAAGCCGTGCTAACTGTTCTTTCGTCATACCGACACCACTATCTTTAACCCTTATTACGATCGTTTCATCTTTTTGAATAGCCGTTACTTTTAAATATCCTTTATTTCCTTGAATTGCTTCAATACCATTTTTAACTACATTCATAATAGCTTGCTTCAATTTCGTCTTATCACCAATCGTATAAAGACTCTCAGAAATCTCGACTTGCAAATATACCCCTTGCATCGCTGCAAATGATGACATCAAAGTGGTCATTTCTATTAATTGTGCTGATAAACAAATGTGTTCTTTTTTCTCAATTTGTGGCCTTGCTAAATTCAAATAATCTGAAATAATTTGTTCAGCCCGATCCAATTCAGCTAATACGAGACGCATATAATCCTTATTCTTCACATCTTCCGTACTTTCTAGCAATTGGATAAATCCACGAACAACAGTGAGCGGATTTCGAACCTCATGTGCAACACTTGCTGCTAACTCACTTACAATATTAAGCTTTTCTGATTTTTGCATCTCTGTACGTAGTAATGCGTTTTCATTTAAATATTCCGTTAAATACACCTGAAATACCATCGTCATAACCATAATAAGCGAAGCAAATATATACCCGCTATATAAGTGCGAAACATACGGTGTAAATCCTGTTTCTAACAGAACATTAACCATACCAAATACTAAAGATACAAGTACGTAAAATGATGAAATCATAAATGCTAAAATTAGTTTCTTATCTCTAGAAAAAAGAGACCATTTCTTTGATAAAAACAATGGAACTATCAATAAAAATATTACTTCTACAATAGGAAGCCAACTAATTCCCTTTAAAAACCATTCATATGCAACAAAAATAACAGCAGGGATTACACCAACAATCCCACCATATAAAAAACCACTGACAATCGGGATTGGGTGAAAATTATACCCGCAAACATTGCCAAAACAAATAGAGTATGTCATGGAGAGAACGAGCGTAACGCTAGATAAAAACATAATAAAGTAGCGATTCGGCTTCGGAGGCATTTCTTGATAGCGATTTAAACGAATCGCTTCATATAAAAATAGTGGCAAAATTATGATGGCAATTTGGATCAATAAATCACGGATAAGCTCCATAGCCTCTCATCCCCTATATGTATTTTGATATGATTATATCATTTTATAGGTGTATTTGTTCTAAAATTTTGATTTTTCTTAACATATTTGTTAATTCTTTGTTAACAACCGATAATAATTGTTACAGATTTCCGAAATGATTGTAAACCCTGTACCAAATTTCCTTCGGGCAGTATACAATGAATACGGATTACAAAGAAAATAAAAAAACACTTCACTAGACGGACAACTATAGCAAAATACAGCATATAATCCATACTATCTATGTTTACAAATAAGTGATCATTACTTTAGTAGGAGGAAGATAAATATGGCGGGTACTACGCTTGTTTTAAAAGAAGAAAATTTGGTTGTTTTAGAAAATGTTGAAAAATCAGTGTATGAGGAGTTACAGCATAAAACAGGAGAAGAAAATTGCACATGTGCTGTGAACGAATCAGTTGTTCACCTTGGCAAAGTATCCTCTGTACTTTGGAATGAAGATGAAATAGATTGGGAATACGGGTATTAAAAAGTCGCTTATAGCGGCTTTTTTTCTGTTCTCTCTTTCTAAATTTCATATACAAAGCGTAATCATAGAAAGTATGATAAAATGAACTTAATTTTCAAACGGAAGAAAGGGAGATACAATGGAACAATTCATTAATCCTAGAGTAAAGGACATCCAAATTTCTGGAATCCGCCAATTCTCTAACATGATTCAAAACTATGATAATCTTATCTCTTTAACAATTGGGCAACCCGATTTCCCTACACCTTCTCTTGTAAAAGAAGCGGCAAAACGGGCCATTACAGAAAATTATACAAGCTATACACATAACGCTGGTTTACTAGAATTACGCACGGCAGCTTGTAACTTTGTAAAAGATAACTACGATTTACATTATTCACCTGAAAACGAAACTATCGTTACAATTGGTGCCAGTGAAGCAATTGATGTTGCATTCCGAACAATTTTAGAGCCAGGAACAGAAGTAATTTTACCTGCCCCTATTTATCCAGGGTACGAACCTATTATTCGATTATGCGGCGCAACGCCTATTTTTATAGATGTTCGTGAAACTGGATTTCGTTTAACAGCCGAAGCGCTAGAAAATGCTATTACAGAAAAAACAAGATGTGTCGTACTACCATATCCTTCTAATCCAACCGGTGTAACTTTATCAAAAGAAGAATTAAAAGATATTGTAGATGTTTTAAAAGATAAAAATATTTTCGTTCTTTCTGATGAAATTTATAGCGAACTTGTATATGAAGAAAAACATACATCTATTGCCCATTTCCCAGAAATGCGTGAGAAAACTATTGTTATTAACGGTTTATCAAAATCCCATTCTATGACTGGCTGGCGTGTTGGTCTATTATTCGCACCAAGCTATTTAGCAGGTCACATTTTAAAAGTTCATCAATACAATGTAACGTGCGCTACTTCAATCGCTCAATATGCTGCAATCGAAGCATTAACAGCTGCTAAAGACGCACCCAAGATGATGCGCCACCAATATAAAAAACGTCTTGATTACGTGTATAATAGACTCATTCAAATGGGCTTAACAGTTGAAAAACCAACAGGTGCATTTTACTTATTCCCATATGTCGGCCATTTAACATCTTCATCATTTGATTTTGCACTTGATCTTGTAAAAGAAGCTGGGCTAGCCGTCGTTCCTGGAACAGCATTTTCTGAATATGGTGAAGGCTACCTTCGCTTGTCTTATGCATATAGTATCGAAACTTTAAAAGAAGGCTGCGATCGATTAGAAGCCTTTCTAAAACAAAAAAGCTAAGAGTTAAACTCTTAGCTTTTTTATCCCGCATTAACGGGCAGTAAAACTCCCACCTCAAAATTCGGCTGGAGCAAAGATGCTAAATGGGAGATCAACTGCCCGTAAACGCCCGATTGGTTCAACTAATAATCAGTGGGGGATGAACCACCCCCCACTGATTAAAGTTTCACTTTATGCATAATGATCGCAAGTTTGACGCTTCAGCAATTTATGTGGAATAATGATACACTTTGCAGTAGACTCCGCATTTTCTACTTTATCAACTAAAGCTTTTGCTGCTTCATAACCTAACTGATATATATTCACATCCACTGTCGAAAGCGGAGGACTCGCAATTTCTGATAATAAAGCATTATTAAAACTTACAATAGAAACGTCCTTCGGTACAACAAACCCTTTTTTAGAAAGAGCGCTTAATACACCAAGTCCAATTAAATCATCCGTTGCCATAATTGCCGTCGGCGGTTGCTTCAGTCCCATTAACTCTTCAACAGCTTGTTGACCACTTTCCCTCGAAAAATCAAAATGCAAAATATACTCTTTCGGTAATACAATGTCTGCCAGTTTTAAAGCATCACTCATACCAGCTAAACGATCTCTCGTTACAAGTAAATCTGAGCCCCCACCAATGAACGCGATTTGCTTGTGGCCTAATGAAATCAAATATTCTGCCACTTCTCTTGCAGCAGTATAATTATCATTATCTACATATGTAATCTCATCTTTTCGATCATATGGTTTTCCAATTAAAACAAACGGGAAATTTTGTTTATGCAAATATTGAATAATCCGATCATTCTCTCTTGAATATAGAAGAATAATACCACCAATTTGACGCCCTTGCACCATTTTTACAACGCCATTAAAAATTTCTTCTTCCGTTTCACCTGTCGACATATAGAGCGCATATCCTTCCACATGTGCAAATGAACTAATCCCTCTTATAACTTCCGGGAAAAATGGATTTTGAAAAGCTTTACTTGCTGAACTCGGCATAACAAGACCAAGCGTTTTCGTTGTTTGGTTCGCAAGGTTTCTTGCATTTAAATTTGGATGATATCCTAGTTCACTCATTACTTTCCGAACACGGCGCTTTGTCTTTTCACTTATACTTGGATTATCAGCAATTACACGAGAAACTGTTGATGGTGCTACATTCGCCTTCTTCGCCACATCTTTAATTGTAACTGTCATAAAAATCCCCTCCTCTCACTTCTCTGCCATTTTTCATATATTTTATCTTGCACTCGTTGCAAGCCATAGGAGAAGTCATAAACTTTCATTTACTCTATTCTGCAAAACTTATCCTATTCTCCCTCTCCATGTATTGTAAGGGATATAGCTTTATTTTCCTATACTATAATATACTATTTATTTCACATCTTTTCGCATGTGATGTCAAATCTCTTTTCATCTCCCTACAATTTTTTTATAGGGAGATGAAAAGAGAAATGGGACGTAATGTCCCATTTTCACCCTTTCGTACCTCCAGCTGTTAAACCAGAAATAAAGTATTTTTGTAATGATAGGAATAAAATCGAAATTGGTATTGCAATTAATACTGATCCAGCTGCAAATGTTGTAAATTCATTACCAAATTTTTTTGCTACCATTTCATATAACCCAACTGCTAAAGTATAATTTTCCGGTGTGCGTAAAATAACACTTGCTAAAATAAAATCTGTAAATGGACCGATGAACGTGAATAACGCTACAACCGCTACGATTGGTTTTGCAAGCGGCATAATAATTTGCCAAAAAATACGGAAATGCCCTGCTCCATCCATTCGAGCTGATTCATCCAACTCTTTCGGAATCGTATCAAAATAACCTTTCATAAGCCATGTATTCATCGGAATTGCTCCGCCTACATAAATTAAAATTAATGCAAGATGTGTATCAATTAATCCTGTTAACTGAGCTAATATATATAGCGCGATTAACGCTGCAAAGTTCGGGATCATTTGGAGAATTAAAAATGTTAATAAACCATTCTTTCTTCCAACAAAACGATATCTCGAAAATGCATAAGCAGTAAAGCTAATGGCTAACACCGAAAAGATCATGGTCATTACGCTAACTTTTAAAGTATTTTTATACCAAAGTAAGTAATTACTTGAATCAAGATCAAGTAGCTGACGATAATGATCTAACGTGGCATTTTTCGGAATAATACTAGACCCAGACAAACTATCTCCTGGATTAAACGATGAGCCAATAATCCATAATAATGGATAAAAAATAATCGCACACATTATGAAGATAACTAAATAACTTAATGAAAGACGTAACATCTTTTGTCGTTTAATATTCATTTACATCATATCCTCTTCTTGGAATGATTTTGTTCTCTTAAACTGCCATAACGCAACTGTAATAACGATTAACGATAAAATCATTGTAAGAGCTGCTGCTTTCCCGTACTGCGCCGAAGTCATCGTTAACTTATAAATCCATGAAATTAAAATATCCGTTCCACCTGCATCTTGCCCCGCTACTGCAGGACCTCCGCCATTAAAGAGATAAATAATACTAAAGTTATTAAAGTTAAACGTATATTGTGTAATTAAGATTGGGGCTGTTGCATATAAAACAAGTGGCAATGTAATTTTGCGGAACTGTTGCCAAGCAGTTGCTCCATCTACTGTAGCCGCTTCATATAATTCTCCTGGAATCGATTGCAATATACCTGTTGTCATTGCAAAGACGAACGGGAATCCGAGCCACGTTTGGATCATAATTAAAGCAATCTTCGCCCAAAACGGATCTGTCATCCAAGCAACTTTTTCAATTCCGAATAAAGCTAATACTTGATTGTTAATCGCTCCAAATGTTTCATTAAACATACCAGCAAATACAAGAATAGATACGAATGCTGGAACAGCCCACGGTAAAATAAAGATTGTTCGAATAATTGCCTTACCTTTAATACCAGGCTGATTTACGATGATCGCTAAAAAAATACCAAGTGCAACTTGTAACGTCGTTGCAACGAACGTCCAAATGACAGTCCAAGAAAATACACTTAAAAATGTATCTCTCCACATTGGTAATGTGAAAATATCAATAAAGTTTTTAAATCCCACCCAATCTACTAATTTAGCTGGAGGAGAGTGATATAAATCATAATTCGTAAATCCAATTAAGATAACAAAAACGATTGGAAATACAACAACAAAGATAAGCAATAGAAATCCTGGTGAAACCATTAAATATGGAAAACCTTGATCTAATAAGTTACGATATTGCTCTTTTACAGAGTTTAATGGTGTCCCTATATCACGTTTCTTCCCATTTTGGTATGCATCATATAAGTTAAATGCATATATTCCTAGTCCGAATACTATGACGATAAGTGCCAAAATCCCTTCTACTAATAGAAAGACCGAATGGTCACGTGGAACTTCTGTACCAAGCGTTACAATTCCCCATAATCCCATATTTAACAAATCAGCAAATGCTACAATAAATGAACCTGTTAATACTAGAAAAATAAGACCTTTTACATATTGTTTATTATATAGCTGACCAATACCTGGAATGATCGATAACACGGTCGCCATTTTCCTATGCTTTGAACCGTTTAACTCTTTCGCTGGTTCCATAGATGTTTGCATGTTCCTTCCCCCTTTTTCCTTCCTACATTGGAAGGGAGAGAATTCGTGCCTCTTATATTTGAGGCACAAATTTCACCTTATTTTTTATTGCTGTGGTTTGCTTCAATATTTCCTTTAATTTGTTTTACAGCTTCATCAAGTGCCGGTTTTGGTTCCTGTTTTCCAGCTGCAAGTAATTCTAATGCAAATCTTGCAGGCTCCCATACTTCTTTCATTTCTGGAATATTCGGCATTGGAATACCTGTCTCAGCCTGTCTAGTTATTGCTTTTGCCGCTTCACTGTCTTTAATCATTGAATCTTCCATTAATGATTTCACAGGAGGAATTTCCTTTGATTTTTCATAACGGATTTTTGCATTTTCTTCATTTGTTACCCAATCAACAAATTTCGTTGCTAAATCTTTATTTTTTGAAAAACTTGTTACATGCCATCCTTTTACACCAACAAAAGTTTTCATTGGTTGACCATTTGGTAATTTTGGCATCGGCGCTACCCCATAATCAATGCCTGCCTTTTCCATCGCTTGGAATGCCCATGGACCATTCATAATCGATGCAGCTTTTCCTTCATTGAACAATCCGTCAGCTGCCGCCCCACCAGATTCACCAATAATACCCTTTGGGAATAAATTCTCCTTATACCATTTTTGGATATATTCCATCCCTTGTACTGCTCCGCTATTATTTAATCCGATATCATTTGTATTCAGTTTTCCATCCTTCTCACCAAATACATAACCGCCCATACCAGCCATAAATGCATTCGCAAAATACAAATTATCTCCTAATGCTAAAAATCCGTACTTACCATTTTTCGTGAAATCTTTCGAAAAATTATATAACTCATCCATTGTTTCAGGTGCCTTTGGCATAAGCTTTTTATTATAAATGAATACAGGTGTTTCAATAGCTTTTGGTAAACCATATAATTTCCCCTTATATGTTTGAGCTTCTATAGATAAGTCCGTAAATTTGCTCTTTACAGCATCATCAACTTTCACTTCATCAATTAATCCCTCAGTAACAACATTTCCAATATGATCATGCGGTAATGTCACAACGTCAGGCCCTGTACCTGCCGGACCATCAAGACGTAGCTTTTTCGTTTGATCTGTCATTTGAACTTCAGCCACTTTGACTTTCACGTTATACTTCTTTTCAAAACTCTTTACAGCTGGTTCTAATGCAGTACCTTTTTTTAGATCTTCCCAAACGAGAAGATCATAATCTTTCTTCTCTTTACTTGTTTCTTTTTTCCCTGAATCTTTCGGTCCACATGCAGATAACATACTGATTGACAATGCTGAAATTGTTAATAGTGATAATGCTTTCTTCATCCCAAAAAACCTCCCTAAATTGTCTATGTACCTCTTTAATTGAAAACGTTTGCATTTAATATTTTAATAGAAGCGCAAACAATATCATAATCTATGAAAACGTTTGCGCTATTTGTCTATCATTATACATCCTTTTATTCATTTTGCAAATATTAATTTTCAAAATAATCTTCTCTTACTCTTTATACATTGACTTTATACAAAATGAATACTACTCTTATAAGCAATATGAAAGTTATGAGAAAAGCAATCGTTTGCAACATCATCTTTATTATTACGTTTAAGGGAACGATATGTATAGAGATATTAAAGGGGGATTTTCTATATGTTAAAAGAAGCGATCTATCATAGGCCGAAAGATAATTATGCATACGCTTACGACGAAAAAACGATTCACATCCGGATTCGTACAAAAAGAGACGATGTACACACCGCCGCTCTCATCTACGGTGATCCTTATGAATGGCAAGATGGAAAATGGATTACAGCGAGTACACCAATGAAAAAAACTGGTTCTACTGAGCTATTTGATTATTGGTCCGTTTCAATTGAACCAAAATTTAAACGCTTACGTTATGGGTTCGAATTAATAAATGACGCAGAGACTCTCATTTATACAGAACGAGGATTTTTTGCTAACATTCCAAATGACGATGTTGGTAACTTTTTCTGCTTTCCATTTATTCATGCAAAAGATGTTTTCAAAGCCCCGTCCTGGATTAAAGACACAGTATGGTATCAAATTTTCCCAGAACGATTCGCTAACGGGGATAGCGCATTAAATCCAGAGAATACTCTTCCTTGGGGGAGCGCAGAGCCAACTGCTACTAATTTTTTCGGAGGTGATTTCGCTGGTATTATTCAAAATCTTGATTACCTTGTGAAGCTTGGAATCTCTGGCATTTATTTCACTCCTATTTTTAAAGCTCATTCGAATCATAAATATGACACAATTGACTACATGGAAATCGATCCACAATTTGGGACGAAAGAAACTTTTAAAGAACTCATTGGGGCATGCCATAAACATGGTATAAAAGTAATGCTTGACGCTGTTTTTAATCATAGTGGATACTTTTTCGATAAATTCCAAGACGTACTAGAAAATGGCAAGAAATCAATTTATAAAGAGTGGTTCCACATTCATGAATTTCCGATCATAACCGAACCGCTGCCTAATTATGATACTTTCGCATTTACACCGTATATGCCTAAACTAAATACAGCACATCCAGACGTTAAAGAGTATTTACTCGAAGTAGGACGTTACTGGGTAAGAGAATTCAATATAGACGGTTGGCGCCTTGATGTAGCAAATGAAGTAGATCATAGCTTTTGGAGAGAATTCCGAAGTGAAATAAAAGCATTAAATCCGGAAGTATATATTTTAGGAGAAATTTGGCACGATGCACTCCCGTGGCTACAAGGCGATCAATTTGACGCTGTAATGAGCTATCCTGTTACAAACGCTCTACTTTCTTACTTTGCTAACGATTCCATTAAAGCAAGTGAATTTATGAAACAAATTACAGAATCTCTACATTCTTATTCTATGAGTGTAAATGAAGCAGCATTTCATTTATTAGACAGTCATGATACACCAAGAATTTTAGCAACATGTAACGGGGATACAAATAAGTTAAAGTTACTCTATGTATTCCACCTTTCTTTCATCGGTTCTCCTTGTATTTATTACGGAGATGAAATCGGTATGGATGGCGGAATGGACCCGAGTTGCCGCAAATGTATGGTTTGGGATACAACAGAACAAGACCATCTATTATTTACACATGTACAAACATTAATTTCATTACGGAAACAATATAAAGCATTTGGAGGACATGGTACTTTCCAATTCATCGAAGCAAGTGATGAACATAATTATATTTCTTATACAAAAACATATGAAGATGAAACTATCTTTTTCGTTTTAAATCCTACTAACGATGAAATTACTGCTTCACTCCCTATTCATATTACAGGGAAGAAAATAGTCAATATATATACAAACGAAGAATTTTCAGCGGAAGCAAGTGTACTACAAGTTACACTTCCTCCATATGGATTCTCAATATTAAAGTGGTAATCAAAAAAGCCTTATGCCGAGGTGACATAAGGCTTTTTCTTATTTCAATTTAAATGCCATTGCTTCATACGGACGTAATGTAATATTATCTATCGATCCGCTTCCCACGTCGTAATTGTGTATGAATAACTCTGATTCACTATAACTAATATCCTCAGGCAATTCAAATACACTTTCCTCCGCAGTAAAGTTTGCAATAACAAGAAGTTTTTCGTCCTCATATGTTCTTACATAAGCAAAAATAGAAGGATTATTTTCTAGTATTAAATCATATGATCCATATACAATAATCTCATTATTTTTACGTAACTCAATTAATTTTTTATAGTAATAAAAAATGGAGTTTTCATCTTGGATTGCATGCTCCACATTAACCTCTTTGTAATTAGGGTTTACCGCAATCCATGGCTCACCTGTTGTAAATCCAGCATGCTTCTTATCATCCCACTGCATTGGAGTTCTAGCGTTATCTCGGCCTTTTATATAAATAGATTCCATTACTTTTTCTTTATCTTCACCACAGTCTACCACTTTTTCATTGTACATATTTAACGTTTCAATATCTCGATATTCATCAATTGATTCAAATCGAACGTTCGTCATTCCGATTTCTTCTCCTTGATAAATATATGGCGTTCCCTTCATCATATGAAGAACTGTCGCTAACATTTTTGCTGATTCATTACGATATATTCCATCATTACCAAAACGTGATACAACGCGAGGCTGATCATGGTTATTCCAATAAAGGCTATTCCATCCTGTATGCTCTAATGCTTTTTGCCATTTTGTTAAATTTTGTTTTAAAGTAAGGAGTGAACATGGTATTACATCCCATTTCCCGCCTTCTCCAGAATCTAAATCCATATGTTCAAATTGGAATACCATTTGTAGTTCCTTACGGTCTTCCCCTGTATATAATTTGGCTTCTTCCGTTGTTACACCCGGCATTTCTCCAACTGTCATAACATCATAGTGAGACAATACTTCTTCGTTCATTTCATGTAAATAGTTATGAATTTTCGGGCCGTTCATAAAATGCTTATGACCTGAAACATATCCCTCTTCATCCGTTTCAACAGTTGGTAAACCTTCTTCTTTAGAAATAAAATTAATAACATCCATGCGGAATCCATCAATGCCTTTTTCCAACCAAAACTTCATCATTTCATAAACATCTTGCCTTACCTTTTCATTATCCCAGTTTAAATCTGGTTGTTTTTTAGAAAACAGATGTAAATAATACTCATCTGTCATTTCATCATATTGCCATGCAGATCCACTAAAAGCTGCTCCCCAGTTATTCGGCTCTTTTCCTTCTTTTCCAGGACGCCATATATAGTAATCTCTATACTTATTTTCTTTCGATTTTCGTGATTCCATAAACCAATTATGTTCATCAGAAGTATGATTAACAACTAAGTCCATCATAAGTTTCATATTTCGTTCATGCATTTCATGTAATAGTTCATCCCAATCTTCCATTGTTCCGAACTCATTCATAATTTTACAATAGTCACTTATATCATAACCATTATCATCATTTGGAGATTCATAAACTGGTGATAACCAAATTACATCAATCCCTAATTCTTTTAAATAATCTAGTTTTGAAAGAATACCACGAAGATCTCCGATACCATCACCGTTACTATCCATAAAACTACGAGGATATATTTGATATACTACACTTTCTTTCCACCATTGTTTTTCCATTATGCTCCCTCATTTCATCTATCATTCATCTTTCTCAAGGCGCAAACGTTTTCACCAATGAATGATAACAGATTCTATCTCAATTTAAAATAGCGCTTTCAATATTTATTTTCTATTTTCTAAGAAAACATTTAAAAATCCACATTTATTCATAGAAAAAATGAAAACGTTTTATTTTTTCTAGTGTTTTTATTTATTTTTTGAATCTATTCGTTTATAATGAACTCAAAGAAAACGTTTGCATAAATTTCTAGGGGGAAATATCATGGCAGAGCTAAAATTAGAAAACATTTATAAAATATATGATAATAACGTAACAGCTGTAACAGATTTTAATTTACACATTCAAGATAAAGAGTTTATCGTATTTGTTGGTCCTTCTGGTTGCGGAAAATCTACAACTTTACGAATGGTAGCTGGCCTTGAAGATATTTCAAAAGGAGAGTTCTCAATAGATGGGAAGTTAATGAACGATGTCCCTCCAAAAGATCGAGATATCGCAATGGTCTTCCAAAACTATGCTCTTTATCCACATATGAGTGTATATGATAATATGGCATTTGGATTAAAACTTCGAAAGATACCAAAAGATGAAATCGATCGTCGTGTGAAAGATGCAGCAAAAATTTTAGGGCTTGAACAATATTTAGATAGAAAACCGAAAGCATTATCAGGTGGACAACGCCAACGTGTTGCGTTAGGTAGAGCAATCGTGCGAGACGCGAAAGTTTTCTTAATGGATGAACCTTTATCAAACTTGGATGCAAAACTACGTGTTGCAATGAGATCCGAAATTTCAAAATTACACCATCGCCTTGGAACTACAACAATTTATGTGACACACGATCAAACAGAGGCAATGACAATGGCTTCACGTCTTGTCGTTATGAAAGACGGAAAGATCCAGCAAATCGGAACTCCAAAAGAAGTATATGAAACACCAGAAAACATTTTCGTTGGTGGATTTATCGGCTCGCCAGCAATGAATTTCTTCCGTGGTAAATTAACTGAAACCGATTTCGTTATAGATAATTCATTCAAAATAAAAGTATCTGAAGGGAAAATGAAATTATTACGAGAGCAGTGCTATGTGAATAAAGAAATTGTTTTAGGCATTCGTCCTGAAGATATTCATGATGAACTACTATTTCTAGAAGCTTCACAATCTACTACTTTCACATCAAAAATTGAAGTTGCTGAGTTATTAGGTGCTGAATCTATTTTATATATGAAACTTGGCAATCAAGATTTTGCAGCACGCGTGGATGCAAGACATACGTTTTCACCTGGTGACGAAATTAAAATGGCATTTGATATGAATAAAGCACATTTCTTTGACAGTCAAACTGAACAACGTATTCGCTAAAAATATATTTCTTCTATATAACATACAAAAAAACCGTCCACATATATACTGAGGGCGGTTTTCATTATTATACTAGGGCTTCTACTGTATGAAATGATTGTCCTTTCGTGCTAATAATACCGAATATTGGTAAGTCACTAAGCACCACTTCTTCTTGCTGTTTCATAAAAGATGACGTTAATTGTTTTATCTCTATCCAAACGTCATTAATACAAAGTACATTGGAATCGTTCTCTTGTTGGCGAGAAAAAATAGAATCTATTTTATATAAACCAGCATTTTGAAAGAGCATATCAATGCGACTGAATGCATTCAAAGTAATACTGATAACGCGTTGCCAATCTCCTTGCTTTCCCATATCATAGGATACAAAAAGTGCCTCTCCGCCTAGATTCATAATTTCCTCCACTGTTGCTTGTCCACTTTCTTGATCAATGTCCGTCACAATGACTTTTGCGCCTTGTTTAGCCAACAAAAGAGCTGTATTACGTCCAATACCGATGCCACCGCCAGTTACAATGGCAACTTTTCCTGCAAGCTTCATTTTCATTACCCCTTCTATAAGTCTTACCGTCATTCAGTATACTCCTTTATGAGATTAGTCTGCAAGCAAGAAAATTTTCTAATTCATTTGTAAACGTTTACTTTTTAACCTTCTTTTTTCTTACTATTACGCTGATCGAAAACGAGACCAATAAAAATGAGAATCCCCCAAAAAATTATGCTACCTCCTGTCATTTCAACTTCCCCCTTGTTATATAAAGATATAATTTTTTATTTATTATATCACTTTCTTAATTTTCAATCTATTTAAAATTAAAAATGATATGGCCTAACCTTTTCTTATTTGTATTACCTTCAAAATTTATTTGTGAAATAGAAAAGACCTTTTTATTATATGAATAAAAAGGTCTTTCTTTTATTATACAAGACTCATCACTTTTGTCTTTGCAATTAAATCATGAAAACCACAATTATCTTTGCGGAACAACATCATATATACGTTACATATTAACGGAATTCCAAGTAGCAATATGTTCGGTAATAACAATACAAAAAATCGTAAAATTAATGTTTGTAACGTTAGTTTTTCATTCGTCAATGAAATTAATTTTGTTCTCGTTACCTTTTTTCCAAGTGTAGCACCGTTCCAAATAAAGGGTAACACAATAAAATATAGCGCCATTAATATGAAAGCTACTGTGAGATCATATCTATAGTCACCAAAACTTATATTAAAACGATTCAAAATAGCACTATAGTTTCCGGTCATAATAGCTACTACTGCACCATACATAACCGAGATTAAAAACATGTCAATTAGGGAAGCACCTATGCGATTCATTACAAGCGCTGGACGATGCATCTTTAACTTCATTTTATGTCGACTCCTTCATATCCTTCTTTACCCGTTTCATCGTACCACTTCTAAAAAACATTGTAAACTAGCGTTTCTCTTACTTTTCTTGTACAATGTGTTACAACAGCATTGTAAAGGAGGTTCCCATATTGAAAAAATGGATAATCCTATTCGTCGCCTTCCTATTAACTGCTTGTACAGGAAATACAAACCATGTATCTTATACGATTAACGATGAATACGAACTCATACGTGCTTCTGGAAATGCATTTGAACTTTTCCCCACGCAGGATGCTGTATATGCCACACAATACATCCCTGCCAAAATTACAGACATTGCTTGGGATGATAAATACATTATTGCAAAACAAATAGAGGAAAAGTCAGATCCGAATAACCCTGACGCAGCAATTGCAAGTAAAAAAAGTGAACATTATTGGATTATTGACGTAAAGCACAATAAACGTTTTGGTCCCTACAATGAAAAGCAATTTAATGAACAAAAAGATGCGTTTAAAATTAAGGTACCTTTTCAAAATGTAGATTCATACATAAAAGAAATAAAAAAACAGTCAGCATAATTTTTGAACGCTGACTGTTTTTGCTTATACTATTTTAAAAACAGCTTACTCAGAAAGTGAGATATTAAAAGTTTGTGATTCTTTAACAACTTCTTGTGTTTCTGAGTCTCCTACCATTAAATCATCCGTTGTAAATTTGATATCCTTTATCTTTTCTTTTCCATCATCAAGTATTAAACCAATAATTCCATCTCTTGTTTCACCAGGCTTATAGTCTTCTCTTGATACATTTTTTGTACCAACGAGCGTATCTTCATCATATAAAAAATTTTGAGTCGCTACTTTAAAATGTTGCTTATCATTAACCGTAACATCATTCATTGAGAAAAATTGCATGTTTTTATTTCCGCTATTTTCCACTTTATATGTAATCTCAACGTAACGAATCGTATCACTAATCTCTGTTCCACTTAGCGAGGCATATAATTCTGCATCTTCTTGACTTACTTTATCTCCTAATCTACGCTTTACTTCTTCAGGAGTTAATGCCGTATATACTTTTAATGTATTTTTTGCATCTTCACTCATCTGTGATAAAGAGATCACTTTAACATCTTGCACATGAATTTTCATTGGTGCTACTTCAAATGTTTGATTCACAGATTGCATCTGCTCTAACTTGAAAGTACCCCATCCTGTTTCTTTCACTTTTTGTCCTACTTTTGTCAGCTCACGCCCACCATATTCTTTTGTTTCAGGAATAGATTCTTTCTTTTTCGGTTCAGCTTTCTTTTCTTCTTGATGGAAGCAACCACTTAACATAAGAAGAAAACTACATAAAACAAAAATACTTTTCCATGCTTTCATCATTTAATTTCTCCTAACACTATCATTCATAAATATAAATTAGTCCCTCGCTTTGTAAACTATAGAAACAATGAAAAGTCCACAAAACGAACTTGTCAGTCCAGATACTATTATACCTCCTATTTGGAAAATATGAAAATAGGGATCTACGAACGCGTGAGCGATACATATAAAGGCTGCCACAATGATTGCTGAAGCCCAGTACTTCCTTTTTTCCGAGCTACAATAATATTTTCCCCCGTTTCATTACTATACTTCCATAGTACGTATAGTAGTAATAATAAACCAACACATGTACTCCCGTGTTGCATACATTTATAAACCGGAATACTATGTAATTCTCGTTGCAACAGTGGTATTTTCATAACAAAATAGCCTGTCTTATAGTAAATGCATCCCAAACGACATGTGTTAACATACCTAATAATGCAGAATAGCAAAATACAAAAAGGTCCTTCCATGAAAAAAGCCCCCACCTCTCATTTACTGCATATGCACAGTAGCCAGCAAACGGTTTAGGCAAATGCGGTAGAAAAGGCTTTTTAAAAATGTAATGGTACCCGTACGCTAACAGCAAGACAAGAGGCAGATTTAGATATAAGAACCCAAGCCATGTATGCCCAATCACACCATACGGTCTAAAGTATAAAAAATATTCAAAGTCAGGCGCCATACTACCTAATAGAAAAGCCTTTACTGAAAATATATTTAGAATACTTTTTCGCAAAAGGAAGAACTGCTGCTGGATGTGCGAATGTAAACGGTATGTTTTAACTCCTTTTCATATTTTCAATAGAATACCATCTATCATAACGAGAGAATTGATCTTGATGCAATATTTATTTTCACATTGGAATATGATAGTTTACGTGTTATAATCCACATGAAATATTCAGAAAATAAGGAGGATTCGCGTGTCATTAACACTTATCTTTTTTCTTATTCTGTTTATCTTGTTTTTAAGTACTTACACCGGATTTCTTATATGGAAGAGAATGACTTTCGGCTGGGAAGACCTCGGTTTTGGCGCACTTCAATATACAATTTTATCCCGCTATTTGCAGGCAGTAAGACCCCCACCTCAAAATTCGGCTGGAGCGAAGAAGTTAGACGGGAGTCGGGCTGCCCGTAAACGCCCAATTGGTGTGGGCTGATAATCAGTGGGGGATGAACAAAACCCCAACTGATTAAAGTTTCACTTTATTAGCAAGTTGTCTCACACTTGTATTTGGTGCTTTTTTAGAATCAAAATCCTTTATGAATTGAGGTTTATATATTGCTTGAAGTACCCTTTTTAAAAAGTGTCACATTAAAAAAAGAAAATATCCCTAGTTTTTCCGCATACCCTTACTGTTTACCAGCTATTCGAACTTTACAATCACTTGCTTTCCACCCAAATGTAACATTCATTATTGGAGAAAATGGGACAGGTAAATCAACATTACTCGAAGGAATTGCAGTTGCTTTAGGTTTTAATGCAGAAGGAGGAACGAAGAATTTCCGTTTTAACACGTATGATTCACATTCCTCTTTGCATGAATATATTCGAATTTCAAAAAGTTTTAACACACCAAAAGACGGTTTCTTTCTTCGCGCTGAATCATTTTATAACGTCGCTTCTTATATTGATGAAATAGATGCTATACAATCTTATGGTGGTGTTTCACTACACGAACAATCACATGGTGAATCATTCTTCTCATTATTCATGAACCGTTTTTCAGGACAAGGTTTATACATTTTAGATGAGCCTGAGGCGGCTTTATCCCCGATGAGACAACTTTCTATGTTAGTCCGTATGCATGAGCTTGCGGAACAAGGTTCACAATTTGTTATTGCCACGCATTCTCCTATTTTAATGTCTTATCCAGAGTGTACAATATACTCTTTAACGCAAGAAGGGATTCACGAATCTACATTGGAAGAAACGGAGCATTACCAAACGACAAAACTTTTCTTTGAAAATCGCGACCGGCTATTCCATCATCTATTTGAATCGTAAAAAAAGAAGCAGCCAACCGCTGCTTCTTTTTTATAGTGCTTCTATAAATAAGGCAACCCCGATACCGCCACCGACGCATAAAGAGGCAATTCCTTTTTCTAACCCACGTCTTTTTAATTCGTGAATTAAACTTACCGTAATACGAGCTCCTGTACAACCAATTGGATGCCCTAGTCCTACGCCACTACCGTTTACATTCACTTTTTCACGATCTAAACCTAATTCTTTCTCTACAGCTAAATATTGAGCCGCGAAAGCTTCATTAATTTCAAGTAAATCAGCATCCTCTAATGACCAATCTACTTTTTCTAGTCCTTTTCGAATTGCTGGTGCTGGTCCAATCCCCATAATTTTCGGATCTACCCCAGCTACTGAATATCCAACAATTCTCGCTAATGGTTGTAAGCCTTTTTCTTTCGCTTTTTCTTCGCTCATTAATACTAGAACCGCGCTTCCATCATTCAGGCCAGATGCATTCCCTGCAGTTACGGATCCATCCTTACGGAATGCGGGCTTTAATCCAGCTAATTTTTCAGCTGTAATATCTGCACGTGGATGTTCATCCTTCGAAAATACAACTTCTTTTCTACGTTCTTTTATTGTAATAGGAACAATTTGATCGTCAAAGTATCCAGACTCAATTGCCTTTAGCGCCAATGTATGACTACGAAGTGCAATTTCATCTTGTTCCTCTCTTGTAATTTCATATTGTTCAACTAAATTTTCCGCTGTCTCTCCCATCATAATATGGTGCAACGGATCTTCTAAGATTTCCCACACCGTATCACGAATTTCTCCGTGCTGTAGACGTTGTCCCCAGCGGTGTTGTTTTAATGCATAAGGGCTTGAACTCATTGCTTCTACTCCACCTGCAACGACAATATCGCTTACACCTAATTGAATTTGCATTGCAGCTGACATAATTGCTTGCATACCCGAAGAACATTGACGTTGAATCGTATAACCAGTAACTGTGTCAGGAAATCCTGCCGCTAATGCAGCTGTTCTTGCAGTATTTGCTTCATCAGTTCTTTGAATACAATGACCTAAAATCACTTCATCAACTTCATGTGGTTCCACTCCGCCTCGTTTTACAGCTTCCTGAAGTACAGGAACAGCTAATTCCACTGGTGTTACATTTTTTAGCGCTCCTCCAAAAGTTCCAATTGGCGAACGAACTGCAGCTGTAATAACAACATTATGCATTTTGTACTTGCCCCTCTCTTATGTACCCTAGTCAGTTTTTAGGTGAAATTCCATAAGATGTATGTCTACAATTATCATACTATAAACATACTAAAAAATCAAAATATTTAATATAATAAAAATAGAAGGAATTAACCTTCTATTCTGTCAATGCATATAAAAACTTCTGCAAAATTTTCTCTGTCGTTTCATTCAATTTTGGTAACTTATCTACTGGAAAATATTGAAGCTTCAACCCTTCATGATCGAGCTTTAATTCTCCGCTCATATGATGCCCCTGATACAGATGAATGACATTAAAAATTTCATCTCCATTAGGATAACGGAAATATACTTCCTTTCCTGATAAGACACCAAGAAATTGCATTATTTTTGCATGTAGCCCCGTCTCTTCGAATAATTCTCTACGAGCAGTTTCTTCTGTCGTTTCTCCTAGTTCCATCGCCCCGCCAGGTACACCCCAATCATATGTATCTGAACGATATTGAAGCAATACTTCTTGCTTTTCATTTAATATAATGATTGCTGATCCTACTAGAATAAGTGGTCTTGTACCAACGACTTTGCGTAACTCTTCAATATACCCCAATATGTAAACTCTCCTTTCCTCACCCTCCCTTATCATAACAAAATTCTTCTCTTTTTGTTGATGTAATTTTCAAGAAAAAAAGGAGGCTTTCGCTTCCTTTTTTCACCTTTATCCCGCTATTTGCGGGCAGTAAGACCCCTACCTCAAAATTCAGCGAAAACAAAGAAGTTAGGTGTGGGATCAACTGCCCGTAAAAGCCCGATTGGTTCAACTAATAATCAGTGGGGATGAAGAATCCCCCACTGATTAAAGTTTCACTTTATTTCTTAAAACTTTCGTATTTTACAGCTTCAAAAGCTTCTTCAATTTCATCATTACGATAATGGACGTATGTAAAACGCCCCAATTCTACTAATCTTGCTATTTCTTGTAACGCTTTATGCTGCTCATATGTTTCTTTAAGCGTAATATGTACATAAAACTTCATTAATGGATGTTCATATAAAGGTTCTCCCACCTCTACATATACATCTTCAACCCCTTGCACAACTCTTACATAACTTGCAAATTGATAAAGAGCTTCTCTGTCTGAAACGATTTTTAATGTATACATATATTCTCCCCCTTTCCTTTACTATATCAAAAAGATGGCTACACTACGTTATAGAACTATGAAATTTTTTCGACTTGTAGTCTATATATTCGTGAAATAAACAAGGTGTTTATCCATACATAGGCCCTTTTCCCCACATATATTATAGGAAGAATTTTTTCATTTGAGGTGTTCCTTATGGATCCATACGTCAATATATGTATTTGCATTACTCCAGGCGCTAATATTTCTGACGACCGTATCGCAAAAGATTTAGCAGTTGCAGAATCAATTTGGCACCCCATTACATTTCAAATTAAAGAAGTCATTGTATTAAATGAGCTTTTCCGTTTTTCTGACCGCGAAATTAGTTATAAAAATTCTATTCAAAGTCAGGAAAAATTAGCATCCTTTTTTCAAACATGTGTTAACGAAGCACCTGAATGTGACCTTTATATTTGTTATATTGGTAGTGATTATTTCAAAGAAACAGCAGTGATCGCCTGCGCTTACTCTTTAGCAAGACAACAGCAACTTACAGGTTATATCGTTTTAACAAATTCGGCTGCTCCTGTGAAAAATATATATACGCTCGCTCACGAAATTGGTCATATTTTATTTACAAGACGTGTGTATGGAAAACTTACTCATGCAGATCCTCATTCACCAACTGGCTCGGAGCACCACCCTTCTCCAACAAATCTTATGTATCCGATAGTCCCTCGTCCAGAAAACGTTCATATTCACTCATTATTAACAGAAGAACAAAAAGCTCTTTCTTTACAAAGCTCTTTATTAAAAAGATAAAAACAGTCACTGTCATGTTACTGTTTAAAACGACCTATTCCAATCAACAAACTAAATACAGGCTGCAAAGGATAAAAATATACAACTAAACGTAATCCCTCTAAAAATCAAAATATAGTATTTCTTTGGAAATAATTTTTTGTATATCCAGAGCAGCCCTTTTCCTATTAATTTAAAAAAATACAGCCAGACGTATCACCTAATAAAGTATTAAAATAGTCATCATGTACTTTTTTCAAAAAGGTAGTATATAGCCCAAAAATCGTTAAACCTAAAAACATAATAGATAATATATCTAGAAATATACTTTGCATATTTGTTCTCCTCTCAATAAAAAACTCCGTTCGCCCACTATTAGCAAAAAACTAGTTTACACTTTTTCGCTCTTCATTTTTTAAAGACCATCTCATTAATACATATAAACTTCCATACAGAAGTAAAGACTCTAGCATTCCCCAAAATGGATTTTGCTTTCCTAATTCTTTAAATACAAACATAATGAACAGCGGTATAATGACAGCTAATATTCCTATCCAACCAAGTATATATGCTTCACCAATTAACAGTACTAATAAGATAATTCCAGCTAGTATGTAACTTTGCATAGCAGAAAGTTGTAACACAGGTGTCCCATACCATTTATTCATAAACATTAATAATACTAGTAATAAAATGGGCAGCAAAGCTGCTACATAAATAATGCTAAATTCTTTTACTTTGCTCTTAAACGATGATATTTTAAAGGCAAAAATAATTCCTACAATAGTAATCATTAAAACAATTGGATAGCCGATCAATTGTACATTTGTTAATGTAAATTCATGATTTGGACTTTCAAATAAAATTTTTGTCAGTAACCAATATCCACCAATACCAATAATCATTCCTAAAATACTTTTTATACTCCCGCTTTTATCCTTCTCCATCTCTTTAGCCAACTCTTCTGCATACTCTTTCGGTGAATCACCAAATATATCACTTATCGTCTTCCCCTTTTTCTCACCTTCTATTAAATGCAATTCTGCATCTTCTAGAAAAGCATCCACATCTTCTTCTTTAATCCCTTTTGTTATTAAATATACTTTCGTATCGATTAAAAACTTTTCTCCTTCTTTAGAAATCTCCATTATAACCCCTCCCTTATTTAACCGTTTCTCTTCTATTTATCTTCATCATAATTTCAAGGAAGATTAAAATAAATAAACTTCCGTATAAACATATAATTTGAAATAACATTGGTACGAGATCTTCCGATGTAAAGGTTTTAAACACTAACATAATAGAAAGAGGAATAATTAAATATAAGTTTTTAAACCATCCTTCAAAATACATATTTATAGCTACTGTGATGATAAAAATTCCTCCAACTAATATATAACTTTGGACTAGAGTCAACATAAACATCGTTGTAGGATATATCACATCTAATATCGTAACAGCTCCTAATAAAAACATTGGCGCTATCATGACTAAAAACCACGGTTTTGTAAAGCTTGTTACAAAGGTCATTTTACGAAGCAGAAAATTAGGGCCAGTAAGAGCTAAAACCAGTGTAAAACTATAGCCAATGCACTGAATAAGAGAAATCTGTAAAATTCCATTATGCACCATTAAAATAGAAGCAATAATCCAAAACGAAACGATATTCATTACTGTAAAACCGATTTGCTTCCACGTTTCCTGTCTATCCCTTTCCATCACTTTTACAAGTTCATTTGCATATTCTTTCGGTGAGCTTCCGAAAATATCTTCTACACTTTTCCCATCACTCTCACCTTCTATTAAATGCAATTCTGCATCTTCTAAGAAACTTTCAATGTCGCTTTCTTTCACACCCTTTGCGGTCAAAAACAATCTCATATCTAACAAAAACTTTCGCGCTTCACTTGATAGCATTATTTTCTTCTTCCCTTCCCTTCAAGTAGACGTTCTACACTACTTTGCATCACTTCCCAACGATCCATAAATTCATCTAGTGCATCTTCTCCCTTCTCTGTTAACGTGTAATACTTCCTTTTTGGACCAGATGGAGATTCCTTCATTACACTTGTTATTAGCCCTTCTTTTTGCATTCGTATTAATAATGGATAAATACTTCCCTCACTCGCCATTGTAAAACCATACTTTGCTAGTTTTTCACTCATTTCATAACCGTATATTTCACCTTCAGAAATAATAGCAAGTAAGCATCCTTCTAAAATTCCTTTTAGCATTTGACTTGTCGACATAATTCAAATCCTCCCACTATCTTGTTTTACAAGATAGATAAGCGTAAGTATCTTGCTTTACAAAATAGTATAACAGAGACTATTTTGCAAAACAAGATAGTCATCAATGTTTTTCCAAATGTTTGCAGGAATTTCATAGTTTCCCCTCTAAATAGAGCAATAAGAGAATTTTTATATAAAGGAGTGTTTTTCATCATGGTTACAAATCGAGTTGTCTTTTTAACCGGTGCTGCGAGTGGTATTGGTTATGAAATGGGGAACGCTTTTGCAAAAGAAGGCGCAAAAGTTGTTATAAGTGATCGTCTTGAAGAGCGTGCGAAAGAAGCTGCTGAACAATTACAAAAGGAAGGATTTCAAGCTATCGGCTTAAAATGTGACGTTACATCCGAAGAAGAAATTACAGCAGCAATTTCTCAAACAGTTAGTCATTTCGGTTCATTAGATGTATTAATTAACAACGCAGGAATGCAACACGTCTCACCGATTGAAGATTTTCCAACCGAAAAGTTCGAGCTGCTAATTAAAATTATGCAAATTGCTCCGTTTCTTGCAATCAAACATGCTTTTCCAATTATGAAAAAGCAAAAATATGGTCGTATTATTAATGTCGCTTCTATTAACGGTCTTGTTGGATTCGCTGGAAAAGCTGCCTACAATAGCGCTAAACATGGTGTGATTGGATTAACAAAAGTTGCAGCTTTAGAAGGTGCTACTCACGGAATCACTGTTAATGCACTTTGTCCTGGCTATGTCGATACCCCTCTTGTACGTAATCAACTGCAAGACTTAGCAACTACAAGAAATGTACCACTTGAAAATGTTTTAGAAAATGTCATTTATCCTCTTGTACCACAAAAGCGGTTATTACAAGTACAAGAAATCGCTGATTATGCTATGTTTTTAGCGAGTGAAAAAGCAAAAGGCATAACTGGTCAAGCTGTCGTTATCGATGGTGGCTATACTGCTCAATAAAAAATAAAGTTTGCTCACGAAGAGCAAACTTTATTTTTTATCACGAGGATCGTCGTACTTTAGTAATTGCTGTGGTAACTTTTCTATTGCAACAATTACTCCATCTAATTTACTTTCAATACGATGGAGTAAATACAATGTTACAACAATCGGAAACCCTACATTACCTACCATCCTGATCCACTCTTCCATCTTCTTCTCCTCCTTTCATTATATATATAAGAAAAACAAATAGATTTAGGCATAAAAAAACAAGCTATTACTTACTAGCTTGTTTTTCAAATAATGATGCAATTTCTCGTTTATAATCCCCGCGTATAATACCTTTCTCAGTAATAATACCTGTAATTAATTCGTTCGATGTTACGTCAAATGCAGGATTATAAACATCAGTTCCAACTGGTGCTATTTGCTTCCCAAAAATTTTCGTAACTTCTGTTTCATCTCTTTCTTCAATAACAATTCCAGCTCCAGTTTCTTTCGTAACATCGAATGTCGATAGCGGCGCAGCAACATAAAATGGAATATCAAAATATTTTGCTAAAATAGCTAAATTCATTGTTCCAATTTTATTTGCCGTATCTCCATTTGCGACAATTCGATCCGCCCCTACAATAATCGCGTTTATTTCTTTCGTTTGAATAGCATAAGCAGCAGTATTATCGGTAATGAGCGTTACATCAATATTTGCTTGCTTCAATTCCCATGTCGTTAAACGGCCACCTTGTAAAATAGGTCTCGTTTCACAAGCATATGCATGTAAACGTACACCTTTCTCTTTTCCAATATAAAACGGTGCTAATGCAGTTCCATATCTAGCAGTTGCAATGCTTCCAGCGTTACAAATTGTTAAAATGTTATCACCGTCTTTAAAACATGTTAACGCATGTTCTCCAATACTCCGGCATACCGCTTCATCCTCTTGCTGAATGCGAAGCGCTTCTTCTTCTAACATTTTTTGCGCTTCTTTTATTGTAGTAATCCCTCGAATAGATTCTCTCATACGATCGATTGCCCAAAATAAATTGACTGCCGTTGGGCGTGATGTTCCTAAATAGTTACAGTCCCTATTAAACTTCTTTTGAAATTCTTCGATATGTAAAGTATTATACTTTTTTGCTGCAAGCGCCAAACCAAACGCAGCTACAATTCCAATTGCAGGCGCTCCTCGTACTTCTAACATCATGATGCTTTTCCATACTTCTTCAATAGTCGTTAATGTTTTGTATTCCATACTATGCGGCAACTTTGTTTGATTTAATACCGCAATTGCATCACCTTTCCAACTTACAGATCTCGGAACAGTAACAATTGTACTCATACTTTTACGCCCCCTGAAACTGTCTGTTGAAATAACGTTCGAAACAATTGAATATCAGCACTCTTAGATTCATATTTTATTAATTCTTTTCCTAAGTATAGCGCTTGCTTCTTAGCTTGAATTCTTTTTTCTTTATTTGCTATTTCATCTAAATCAGCTACATGGGCTAAGCCAATTGTTCTACGAATTACTTCACATCCGGCAAATCCGACAGCATCAATAAAAATATTTTGCAAAATAATTGGTAGCCATTGTTTTTCTTTCGTGTATGATTCTACACCTTCTCCAATCCATAACTTCGTAAAAGCTTCTACAAAATAACTCCATGTCTTCTCTATATGGAAAAATAGTACACTTCTATTCTCTTCTTCCCTAGATAAAGCATTTAATAATAGGTTTGCAATAAATTGACCGATGTCAAATCCAAACGGACCATACGTTGCAAATTCCGGATCAATCACTTTTGTTTCAGAAGGTGATGAAAAAATACTTCCAGTATGTAAATCCCCGTGAATAAGCGTTTCTTTTCTCGTTAAAAATTTATATTTATACTGCGCTACTTTTAGTTTTAAGGTTTTATCACTCCAAAGTTCATCAACAGCTAGCTGTAAATCTGGTTCATAATCGTTCGTATCGTAGTGCCCAAACGGATCTGTAAACACTAAATCTTCTGTAATTTTACAAAGGTCCGGATTTACAAATGTACCCTCTAGTACCCTTTTCTCTTCTGACTGTAAACCGAAATCTGAAGTATAAAATAAAACATAGGCTAGAAAACGACCAATATGCTGCGATAAAAGCGGATACTCTTCTCCGTCTATCAATCCTCTTCTTGTAATCGTTAGTCTTGATAAGTCTTCTATTACTGTTACTGCTAACTCTTCATCATGACTGTATACTACCGGAACATATTCCGGTACATACTTCGCAAAAATTTGTAATGCCTTACTTTCAATCGTTGCTCTTTTTATAGACAACGGCCAGCTCTCACCAACTACTTTCGCATATGGAAGTGCTTGTTTTATTATAATTGATTTCTCTCCATCATCTAATTTGAACACGTAATTTAAGTTTCCATCTCCAATTTCATGACAAACTACATTTGCTTTCTTTTCAAAATAGCCATGTTCTTTCGCATATTGTACGGCTGTTATTTCTGTTAATGCATAATATTCCATCGTCTTCTCCCCCTTTTTAAATTCAGAGGTTTTTCTAGCGCAGAAAAACCTCTTTCCACGAAGAAAGAGGTTTGAAGTTTATCTTCTCCCCTCTTATCTGCCAGAAAGTTTACTTTCTGCTGGAATTAGCACCGTGCCTTTTGGCGTAAATAAACGCCCCATTTCACAATGGTATTACGGTCGGTTGCTGGGCTTCATCGGGCCAAATCCCTCCACCTGCTCTTGATAAGAGTTGTATAATTTTTCGAATTTTTAACTTTATGTTGAAGACTATACCAAGAATAAAAATCACTTGTCAACATTTTATTTGTATAATTCTGGACGACGATCTGCAAAAACTGGAATTCCTTTACGAACCTCTTTTATTTTCTCAAATTTAAGCTCCCCAAATAAAATGGCTTCCTCTTCATTTGCCTCTACTACAACTTCCCCCCAAGGATCCACAATTAAAGAATGACCTGCAAACTCATTATTTGGGTCCTTTCCTGCTCTATTACATGCCACAACGTAACACTGGTTTTCAACCGCTCTCGCCTGCAAAAGCAAGCGCCAATGTGCTAGACGAACTAATGGCCATTCTGCTACAACAAATAAAACTTTTGCACCTTTGGCAGTATGGACACGCATCCACTCCGGAAAACGAATATCATAACAAATTGTGCCAGCACACTCTACATTATCGAGCGTAAATTCACCTGTCCCATTACCAGCTATTAAATATTTATGTTCATCCATAAGCTGAAATAAATGCACTTTACTATATTCATTGACTAACTGGCCCTCATTGTCTACCACATACATTGTATTTGTAACACCTTGCTCTGTTTGCTTTGCTATGGAGCCACCAACAATATGTACACCATATTGCTTCGCCCACTCTTTCAACTTTTCTTTTGTTTTCACTCCATCCATATCTGCGATTTCAGAAAGCCTCGTTAAATCATATCCTGTTGTCCATAGTTCAGGTAAGACGATAACGTCTGGTCCTTCCTTCATCGCTTCGTTTATTTTATTTTTAGCATTCTCAATATTGTTTTCCACATCTCCAAAAGCAATATCCATTTGAATACATGCGACTTTCATTTTGCCAGCCCCATTCTTAATTTTTTCTTTACAAAATACTGGAAAGATTATATCATTTGTCACTAGAATTGTAACAACTTTCAAAAGAGGTGGAAAGTATGAAATTATTTCAACCTTCTGAGATAGTAACATCATTACCAACACAATTTTTCGCTTCGCTTGTTGCAAAAGTTAACAAAGTCGTTGTAGCTGGTCACGATGTTATTAATCTAGGTCAAGGTAATCCAGATCAACCAACCCCGCAGCATATCGTAAAAGCTTTGCAAGATGCTGCCGAAAAGGCCATTCATCATAAATATCCGCCATTTCGCGGACATGAAAGCTTAAAAGAAGCCGTGGCAACATTCTATAAACGTGAATATGGCGTAGAACTAAATCCAAAAACTGAAGTTGCTATTTTGTTTGGTGGAAAGGCCGGATTAGTAGAATTACCACTTTGTTTTACAAACCCTGGAGATACTATTCTCGTTCCAGATCCAGGCTATCCAGATTATTTATCAGGAGTTGCTTTAGCAAAAGCACACTTTGAAACGATGCCACTTATTGCAGAAAATAATTTTTTACCGGATTATACGAAAATTGATGACTCTATCGCTGAGCGCGCAAAGTTAATGTTTTTAAACTATCCAAATAATCCTACCGGTGCTACTGCATCAAAAGATTTTTTTGATGCAACCATTCATTTTGCTAATAAACATAATATATTAGTTGTTCACGATTTTGCTTACGGTGCTATCGGATTTGATGGTCAAAAGCCTGTTAGTTTCTTGCAAGCAGACGGCGCCAAAGATACAGGAATTGAAATTTATACTTTATCAAAAACTTTCAATATGGCTGGCTGGCGTATTGCTTTTGCAGTTGGGAATAAAAGTGTCATCGAAACAATTAACCTACTGCAAGATCATATGTATGTTAGTATTTTTGGTGCAGTTCAAGATGCTGCCCGCGAAGCGCTATTAGGTTCGCAGTCTTGTGTAATAGACCTTGTAAATAGTTACGAATCTCGAAGAAATGCTCTTATAGAGGCTTGTCACTCGATTGGTTGGAATGTAGATATTCCAAAAGGATCGTTCTTTGCTTGGCTTCCTGTACCAAAAGGCTATACATCTGAGCAATTTTCTAATATTTTACTAGAACAAGCACATGTGGCAGTTGCTCCAGGTGTTGGATTTGGTGAGTACGGCGAAGGGTATGTCCGTGTTGGGCTCTTACATACAGAGGACCGATTACGAGAAGCAATTAATCGAATTGATAAATTAAAAATTTTCAAAAAGTCATTGACAACATGAAAAATATCTGACAAAATTCAGTTATCTTAAAAATTAAAACATTTCTAAATACTTCTTATCAAGAGCAGGTGGAGGGACGAGCCCGACGAAGCCCGGCAACCGATCTACAATTGTAGACACGGTGCTAATTCTCGCAGCATTACGCTGACAGATAAGGAGCTGGTTGTAAAAAAACCTCTCCTTAGCTGAGAGGTTTTTTTATTTAACTAGGAGGTTATAACAATGAGCGGAATTATAGCGACGTATTTAATCCATGACGATTCACATAACTTAGAAAAAAAAGCTGAGCAAATTGCACTCGGTTTAACAATTGGCTCTTGGACTCATTTGCCACACTTATTGCAAGAACAATTAAAACAGCATAAAGGCAACGTCATTCATATTGAGGAATTAGATGAACAAGAACATATCAATTCGTATCTACGTAAAAAAGTAAAACGCGGGATTATTAAAGTCGAATACCCATTATTAAATTTCAGTCCAGATTTACCAGCTATTTTAACAACTACATTCGGAAAGCTATCACTTGATGGCGAAGTGAAATTAATTGACTTAACTTTTTCAGACGAATTAAAAAAGCATTTTCCTGGTCCAAGGTTTGGTGTAGATGGCATTCGAAACCTTTTACAAGTATATGATCGTCCCCTTTTAATGAGCATTTTTAAAGGAATGATTGGGCGAAATATTGGCTACTTAAAAACTCAATTACGCGATCAAGCAATTGGTGGTGTGGACATCGTAAAGGATGATGAAATTTTATTTGAGAATACATTAACACCACTTACGAAGCGAATTGTTTCTGGAAAAGAAGTTTTACAGTCAGTATACGAAACATACGGCCATAAAACGTTATATGCAGTAAATTTAACAGGGCGAACTTTCAACTTAAAAGAAAATGCGAAACGCGCAGTGCAAGCTGGTGCTGATATTCTATTATTTAATGTATTTGCTTATGGACTAGATGTACTACAATCACTTGCAGAAGATGATGAAATCCCAGTTCCAATTATGGCACACCCTGCTGTAAGCGGTGCTTATTCAGCATCAAAGTTATACGGGGTATCATCTCCATTATTACTTGGAAAGCTACTTCGTTATGCTGGTGCAGATTTTTCTTTATTCCCATCTCCATACGGAAACGTTGCGTTAGAAAAAGAAGAAGCTCTTGACATTTCAAAGTATTTAACTGAGGAAGATGCATTTTTCAAAAAAAGTTTTTCTGTCCCATCTGCTGGCATTCATCCTGGTTTCGTTCCTTTTATTTTACGAGATTTCGGTAAAGATGTTGTTATTAATGCCGGCGGGGGGATACATGGCCATCCAAATGGGGCACAAGGTGGCGGCAAAGCTTTCCGTGCTGCAATTGAAGCTACTTTGCAAAGTAAACCACTCCATGAAGTAAATGAAATAAATTTACATAGCGCACTACAAATATGGGGAAATCCTTCACATGAGGTGAAATTATGAGTATTCAAGTATTTTGTGATTTCGATGGTACAATTACAAATAACGATAATATCATGTCCATTATGGAAAGATTTGCACCTCCAGAAGCAGAAGAAGTAAAACAAAAAATTTTATCACAAGAGCTTTCTATTCAAGAAGGCGTTTCTCAATTATTTCAATTGCTACCTACTAATCTACACGATGATATAAATGAATTTTTAAAAGAAACTGCCGAAATTCGTAGTGGTTTTTATGAATTTATACAATTTGTAAATGAAAATAATATTTCTTTTTACGTTATATCAGGTGGAATGGATTTCTTCGTCTATCCACTCTTACAAGGAATTATTCCAAAAGAGCAAATCTATTGTAATAAAACAGATTTTTCAGAAGAATATATTACAGTTAAGTGGCCTCATCCTTGTGATCATCATTGTCAAAATCATTGCGGATTATGTAAATCATCTTTAATCCGCAAATTAAGTGATACAAACGACTTTCATATTGTAATTGGAGATTCTATTACTGATTTACAAGCTGCGAAACAAGCTGATAGCGTATTCGCTCGCGACTTCCTTATTACAAAGTGTGAAGAACATCATATTGCTTATACCCCCTTTGAAACGTTTTACGATGTTCAAGCTGCATTAAAACATTTATTGGAGGTGAACTCATGAAACAACTTTTTCGTCAATGGTATGACTTAAGCGAGATAAAAAAAGAATTAACAACTCGAAATTGGTTTCCAGCAACAAGTGGTAATATTTCTATAAAAGTTAGTCATGAGCCACTTACATTCCTTATTACAGCAAGCGGTAAAGATAAAACAAAAACCACTCCAGATGATTTTATATTAGTAGATCATCTAGGAGTTCCCGTTTTGGAGACTGAATTACGCCCTTCAGCAGAAACAATATTACATACACATATTTATAACAACACCAATGCCGGGTGCGTACTTCATGTTCATACAACTGATAACAATGTCATCACAAATTTGTATAGTGATAAAGTCACCCTTCAAAATCAAGAAATTATTAAAGCTCTTGATATTTGGGAAGAAGGTGCAACGATTAACATTCCTATTATTGAAAACCATGCTCATATCCCAACGCTTGGAGAGGACTTCCGACAACATATACACGAGGATTCGGGAGCAGTATTAATTCGAAACCATGGCATTACCGTATGGGGCCGAGATAGCTTTGATGCAAAGAAGAAATTAGAAGCTTATGAGTTTTTATTCCAATTTCATATAAAACTATTATCAATTCAAGGAGGCGTTTCTAATGGCGCAAATTCGTATTCATGAAGTAAATACTCGCATTGAAAATGAAGTAGAAGTATCAAAATTTCTACAAGAGGAAGAAGTTTTATATGAGAAATGGAACATCTCTAAACTTCCTACTCATTTAAAAGAAAATTATTCGTTAGCAGATGAAAACAAAGCTGAAATATTAGCGGTGTTTTCAAAAGAAATCGCTGATGTTTCAGTACGCCGAGGTTATAAAGCACATGATGTAATTTCACTTTCAAGTAGCACACCTAACCTTGATGAATTATTAATTAATTTCAAAAAAGAACACCATCATACTGATGATGAAGTTCGTTTTATTGTCAGTGGTCATGGCATCTTTGCTATTGAAGGCAAAGATGGGAAATTTTTTGACGTTGAACTTGAGCCAGGCGATCTAATATCTGTTCCTGAAAATGCAAGACATTATTTTACCTTGCAAGATGATCGTCAAGTTGTAGCTATTCGTATTTTCGTTACAACTGAAGGCTGGGTTCCAATCTATTAAGGTAGTTAGTTGAATAAAAGGATTTGGACCCCCTTTTCCAACCTTTTATTCACTCTACATATATACATCCTCCTATGGAACAGGCTTATTTCAGAAAATGAAATAAGCCTGATTTTTTATTTACTCAAAAGCATAATCCCTCTCGTTTCAAAAGACAAGCTATCCTCCTCGATTTTTCAAGTGTATTTCTCAACACTTTTTGAACATTTATTGAACTTTTTTTGAATTTTTTCTGAAAATTCTGTTTTATATATGATATACTACAATTAACTAAAAAGGAAAAAAATATCGCAAGCAGAGGGGGATAATCATGAGTTTACTTATCGCACTTATACTAGGGGTTGCGTGTGGAGCACTTCCTGTTATTTTAGGAGCTATTATGGAAGAGTTAGAAGTTGGCGTTTTAGGCTTTGTCGCATCTTGTGTAAGCGCTTTATTTTTTGGTTTGTTCGGTGCTATTCCTGTTTCGATTCTGTGTGCATTTTATATATTACGCCATGCTCGTGCAAAACAATTCGGTCCTAACCATATTGCACAAGTTATTCCATTCCCAATTGAACGATGCCGTCGAGCTTCCAACTTATAATTATAAGAATTAAAGACATCTGCCTAAATAAATAAAAGTCCTCAAATGAGGACTTTTATTTATTTTCTTCTAGAAATTGAAACAATTCTTGTAGATGTAGCGCGTCTTCACTATAGCTAACAGATACATGACATATACCGTCAATCTCAGCTTGCATATAAAGGTCAACTCCATCACGATCATATTTCAATGCCAAATAGAATTCCATTTCTTCTAACATCTTTTTTGAAGTTCGAATGACATAATGTCCCTTCTCATCTCTTCCATATTCAAAGTTTGGTTCAAAATCATATTTTTTCTTAAAAGCTTCTCTTTGTTTTTCATTTATTTGTATACAAGTTGCTCGCTGTACAGCATCAATCATCTCATCAAACTTTTGAAGATCCATCTCGTTTACCCCCTTATATATTTTTTATATAACACTTGTGTTCCGCTATTTTCTTCACCATCCATAATTAACTCTTCATACAATTCTTTCGCCAAGCTTAAACCTGGTACTGGTAATTGTAATTTTTCAGCCTCATCTAAAGCAATTTTCATATCTTTCATAAAATGTTTTACATAAAACCCTGGCTCAAAGTCTCCTTTTAACATTCGAGGAGCTAAATTACTTAATGACCAGCTACCTGCTGCACCTGTTGAAATACTCTCTAATACTTTATCTGGATTCAGGCCAGCCTTTTTCGCGTAAGCAACAGCCTCACATACTCCAATCATGTTGGAAGCAATCGCAATTTGATTGCACATTTTTGTATGTTGTCCACTCCCAGCTGGTCCTTGTAACTGAATATTTGTTCCTAGTTTTTCAAGTAATGGTAAACACCTGTCATATATTTCTTTCTCTCCACCGACCATAATTGCGAGTCTAGCTTCTTTCGCCCCAATATCCCCTCCAGATACAGGTGCATCTAACGTATATATATTCTTGCTTTTCGCAGCCTCATTAATACGTTTTGCCAACGTTGGTGTAGATGTCGTAAAGTCAATTGCTATCGTACCTTCGTTTGCATGTTCTAGAATTCCATCTATCCCAAAGTACACTTCTTCTACATCATGAGGATATCCAACCATCGTCATTACAACATCAACTTGCTTCACTAGCTCTTTCGGTGTATCACACCAATTTGCACCATCTTGCACTAAAGAATCTGTCTTCGCTTTCGTTCTATTATATACATATACTTTATGACCATCTTGCATTAAATGATGAACCATACTTTTTCCCATTACACCAATACCGATGAAACCTATTGATAAAATTTTGTTTTCCATATTCTCATCCCCTTTGTTCTAATAAATCATTTACCATCTTTCGAAATTCTTTATTAAATTCATCATCCAAACCATTCTTTACATTTGAAAATAACATAACAAATGTTCCTTTTTCTTTGTTGAAATTATTAAACGTATTCCAACCAGAGACTACACCATGATTATGGAAATAATCCGGATTTATATAAAAGCTAAATGCATAATTTTTCTCTTGTGACGGCGTAAACATCGCTTGTATACTTTTTTCTGAGAGAAGCTTGCCATTTAGAATTGCTTCGTCTAATTTCTTCATATCCCCAACTGTTGTATACATCTCACCACAACCATATAACCAGGCCATGTTTAATGGTTGTGCCGGTACAAGTGCTTGATCTTTCTTTACATAACCCTTTGTAAAATTTTGATCTCCAGGCACCATATTCCCCATACCTGATTCATGCATCTCTGCCTTCGCAAATATATTTTCCTTTACATAATCTCCTAAAGGTCTTTTCGTTATATTTTCTATAATATAAGCGAGCACCATATAATTATAATCCGTATAATTCCAACCAGTTCCTGGTGGGAATTTTAATTTCTGACTTCCAATCCAATTTATCAAGTGTATACGTGAAGCTGCATTCACCTTTCCTTTTCCACTTTGTGGTAAACCTGATGTATGTGTTAATAAATGATATACAGTAATGTTTTTATCCGCTGGAAACGAAGGAATATATTTATTTACATTGTCTTGAATGTTTAATTTCCCTTGTTCTTGTAACTGTAAAATAGATGTGGCAACAACTGTTTTCGTAATAGAACCGATACGATATTTTGTTTGTGGCTTATTTTCTATTTTATTTTGAACATCAGCATATCCATATCCTTTATTCAATATAACACGCTCTTTATCTGTCACCAAAACTGTTCCATTGAATTGTTTTTCTACCAAATACTGATCCAATTTTTGAGATATACTAGCATAATCAATTTTGGTTTCTTCTTTTTTTTCTATACTCCCCTGTACTTTTGAATCAATAGCAGGTGTTACTTTAGAGGTTAATACTTTTTCTTCCTTTGGACTAAAAAGAAAGTAATATACTCCGCCGCAAATAATAGCGCATACTGAAAACATAATCATTATTTTTTTTATCATCCTATACTTCCTCCATTATTACAAATAGTCCTCTATATTCTATTATCAGGCAATAAAAAAAAATCGCAACAATTTGTTGCGAAAAATCACATTTTTTCTTTCCTATATATACATACCTGATTTTTCCCATTTTTTTTCGCTTCATATAATGCAATATCCGCTCGTTGCATTAATTCTTCTCTTGTTATCCCTTGTTCATATAACGCAACTCCAAAACTAGCTGTTAACTTCGAAATTCCAGAGAATTGCTTTGTTTCAATGAAAAACCGTAATGACTCCGCAACTTGAAACGCTTCTTTTTCTACTGTATTTGTCACTAGTATAATGAATTCTTCTCCTCCCCACCTTGCAAATACATGTTGCTGCTCTATTTTAGATTCCATAAGTTCTGCAAGTTGCACTAATGCTAAGTCACCAAAATCATGGCCATATGTGTCATTTACTGTTTTAAAATTATCTATATCAAATAAAATGAGTGCTATTTTTTCATCATTACGTATTACATTGTCCCACTCTACCTCTAGTATTTGTTGGAACTTCAAACGATTATAAATCTCTGTCAACGAATCTATCATAGCAAGTCTTTCTTGCTCTTGATAGATTTCATCTAATTCTGTAATCTCTGTACACTTTACAATAAATCTCGATAAATCTTCTGGCAACGGTGTCGCACGCAATAAAAAAGTTGATACGATCCCTTCATAATTCGACATCTTAATTCTTCTATCATATGATAATGTATCATCTAACCATGTTATATCATGAGTCGTTGAATAATATCCATTGTCTCTAATAAAATGTTCAGCAAATACTAAATGTTGCTCACGATAAGCAAACAAATTTTCATATCCGAAAAACTCTAAAAAATTCGTATTACAATCAACAATCTCATCATCTTCTACTATAAATAATAGATCATTTTGAAAATCAAACATCGTCTGAAGTAGTTCTTGTTGCAAACTTACTTGCCGCACTAAAGAAAGTTGATACAAACTCTTATTCACTTCCTCTAACACTACTTGTGGAGTTACGGGGGCTATCACAATATTACGTATTCCTAACGTAAGCACCTCTGTAAACTCGTTTGTTATCTGTTGATCCCAAATGACAATGAATGTACTATGTGGATTATACATATTCTTTATATATTTTATTTGAGAAAAATCTGTTACATACAGAATTACAATATGTGGTTTAGTCTTATGAAACAATAGTTCTCCTTCTTCAAAACTATTTGCTATAAACATACATTTTGGATGGATATCTTCTATCGTTTGTTGATGTGTGCATCCATTTTCTATATAAAGGACATTTAACTGAAGATCTTGTAATACATTTTGGAAAACCGTATTCTCTAATAAAAAATGTAGTATGTTCATCACTAGTCTTCACTCACTTCATATATCTTGTTCTACAGAATTCCTCACACACATTTTATAAAAAGCTGTTCTCCCAAAAATTTTAATGAGCGAGGGATATATAGTAACAAGCTAATTGAGAATGTTATCTTCGCTTTTTCACTCTATAAATTCCTTTTTTAGTGTATGATTATAGGAACTGTATCGTTTGTATGAATGCCCTAACTTACTCTGTAAAACTTGACAATTAAAATAAAGGTATTATATTCTTAAATTCGATAACTTACAAAATGTAAGTAGAATATATTACATTTATTTTTTAATAATTTAATATGTAATTTGGAGGATATATCATGACAAACGACAACTTTTTTAACGTTCTATATGAACGCACATCTACACGTGCATTCAACCCGGACAAAGAAATTTCATCTACAGAATTACACGAAATTTTAAAAGCAGCTGCACAAGCACCTTCTGCTTGGAACTTGCAACACTGGAAATTCCTTGTTTTCCAAGGAGAAGATGTACAAAAACGATTACATCCAATTGCTTATAACCAACAACAAATTCTGGATGCTTCTGCCGTAGTCGCTATTTTAGGTGATTTAGAAGCTTATAAAAACATTGAACCAGTTTATGGTCCAATTGTAGAACAAGGATTTATGAAAGAAGAAGCAAAAGAACGCTTAGCTAAAAACATTGAATCTGCATATACTCGTGAGCAATTCCCAAGAGATGCTGCTTTTTCAAATGCATCTTTAGCAGCAATGCAACTTATGCTTGCAGCTAAAGCAACTGGCTGGGACACTTGCGCTATTGGCGGTTTCAATCCACAAGCACTTACAGAAGAATTCAATGTTGCATCTCGATACGTACCAATTATGCTTATTACAATTGGTGAATCAACTTTAAAAGGCCACCCTGCACCACGAATGAGCGTAGAGCAAGTGAGTGAATGGGCAAAATAATAAAAAACGAAGGTAATTTCATTACCTTCGTTTTTTATTATTTTGTTACACATCCGTAATATTACTGTGTGTTATTCGACATCTATACATATAGAAACGATAAATTTTATCACATTTCCATAAATACATATGGCGTTTCATGTCGAATTTTGTTAAAACATTGAAATATAACCGTGTATTTTTGTTACAATTGTGATACAATGATAACAAATAGATAACAAGAGAGGGATTTTCATTGAGTTCATACGGAAGCTTTATCGCACTTTTAAGTTACATAGTAACTGTATTACTTCTATATTTTATTGGCGATGCTGCAAACATATCAGTGTTACAATTCCCAAAAGAAGATGCGCTCCAATTAGAAGCAGAAAAACATACTGTACGATCCATTGCACCACTACTCTTAGCTCTTCCTGTATATATCATCGTTTTATATAAAAGCAAAAAAGTGTAAAGGCTACCTATTTCATTCATTTCGGTGGTCTTTACATTTTTTTGTGATATTTCCCCTAATTTAAACATCATCCCGTACTAAACACCCAGATAGTCTTTTAAAATGAGAAAATACCCTAGAAAAAATTCCACGCTCTGTCCAGTCACTAACTACCGAACTTACATAGATTATAAGTGTGAAGGGGGTGATGAGGATTATGTTTGGATCATTTGGATGCTGTGATAACTTTAGAGAATGTCATCATCATGAAAGAGAGCGCGACCATCGTGAAAAAGAGAGAGAAGAATTTAGACCACAACGACCTGCTGTATGTAACGTTCTTAGAAACATTTCAGTTGGAACAGAAATTTCTCTTTTAAGCATTAGAGGCCACCAATCATTTCGCAATGTGATTTTTGAAGGAATCTGTAATGGTGTTGCTCTTTTCTCTGCTTTAGCTAATAACAATAAAGATAACAATAAAGACGATAAGAACAATCAAAATCAAAATCAAAATACTTTTACTGGCATTTTACGTGTATGCCCAACTGATATTATCGCAATCGCTATCTAATTCTGTCCCTTATCCTCTATAGTAAGAAAATAAGATTTACTTTTCTCATAGAAAAAACCTGAGACCGATTTCAAATCGACTCAGGTTTTTTTATGATTATATGCTTTTAACTAATTCAACAACTTCTTCAGCAGTTGACATCGTTAATGCTTTTTCTGCTAATGTTTCCATTTCTGCTTTTGACAACTTGCTTAGTTGTGTTCTTGCAGGAAGAATAGATGTTGCACTCATACTGAACTCATCTAAACCTAATCCTAATAATAATGGGATAGCAAGTGAATCTCCCGCCATCTCACCGCACATACCAGCCCATTTGCCTTCTTTATGAGCAGCATCGATAACCATCTTTACAAGACGTAAAATAGATGGGTTATATGGTTGGTATAAGTATGATACTTGTTCGTTCATACGGTCTGCAGCCATTGTGTATTGGATTAAATCATTTGTTCCGATAGAGAAGAAATCAACTTCTTTTGCGAATTGGTCTGCTAATACTGCTGAAGCTGGGATTTCAACCATCATACCAACTTCAATAGAATCAGAAACAGTTGTACCCGCTTCTACAAGTTTTGCTTTCTCTTCTAATAAGATTGCTTTTGCTTGACGGAACTCATCAAGAGTTGCAATCATTGGGAACATAATTTTTAAGTTACCGTATACGCTAGCACGAAGTAATGCACGAAGTTGTGTACGGAACACATCTTGCTCATCAAGACATAAGCGAATTGCACGGTATCCTAAGAATGGGTTCATTTCTTTTGGTAAATGTAAGTATGGAAGCTCTTTATCTCCACCGATATCAAGTGTACGAACAACAACAGGTTGACCTTCTTTTACACCTTCAAGAACTGCTTTATACGCTCCGAACTGCTCTTCTTCTGTTGGAAGATTGTCACGGCCCATGTATAAGAATTCTGTACGGTATAAACCAACGCCTTCTCCACCATTATCGATAATACCTTGTACATCATTTGGTGTTCCGATATTAGCAACAAGCTCAACATGATGCCCGTCACTTGTTACAGTAGCTTGATCTTTTAATTTTGCCCATTCAGCTTTTTGCTCTTCAAATTTCGCTTTCTTTTCTTCAAAAGAACAAAGAGTTTCTTCAGATGGATTTACAATTACTTCTCCATCTAAACCGTCAATGATTACGATATCGCCGTTTTGGATTTTTTCCATAACAACTTTTGTACCAACAACAGCTGGAATTTCCATAGAACGAGCCATAATTGCAGAGTGAGATGTACGTCCACCAATATCAGTTGTGAAACCTTTTGCGTACTTACGGTTTAACTGAGCTGTATCAGATGGTGTTAAATCTTCAGCAATGATGATTACTTCTTCAGAAATTGTACCTGGATTTGAGAAGTTGATTCCTAGTAAATGTGCAAGAACACGTTTTGTTACGTCGCGAATATCCGCAGCACGTTCTTTCATATATTCGTTATCCATGTTTTCAAACATAGTAATGAACATTGTTGCAACTTCATCCATTGCAAATTCAGCATTTACTTTTTCGCTATTTACTTTATCTTTCACTGGGTTTACTAATTCTGGATCATTTAACACTAATAAATGTGCTTCAAAGATCGCAGCTTTATCAGCACCTAGCTCAGCAAAAGCGTGGTCTTTAATAGCTTCTAATTCAGATTTTGCTTTCTCAAGCGCAGCGTCTAAGCGTGCAATTTCAGCAGCTTCGTTTGTAATTGATTTCTTTTCAATGTTAAATTCAGGATTCTCAAGTCTGAAAGCCTTTGCAATAGCAATCCCACTTGATGCAGCGATCCCTTGAATGTTAAGAGTCATTATTCTCCTAATCCTTCGTTTTTCATAGTTTCTTCGATAGCTGCTAGTGCTTGAGCTGCATCATCACCATTTGCAGTGATTTTAATTTCTGCGCCTTGTTGAATCCCTAAAGACATAACGCCCATGATTGATTTTAAGTTAACGTTTTTTCCGTTATACTCTAAGTTAATGTCAGAACCAAATTTGCTTGCAGTGTTTACAAGTAGAGTTGCTGGACGTGCATGAATTCCTGAGTCGCTAGTTACTTTAAAGATTTTTTCCATGATAATTTATCTCCTTTAAATTACAGTATTTTTTAGTTGTATAGACGTGAGTACTACATCATCTATTGTATATAATAGGCGATGTTCGGTCAACCACATCGCCTATTATAATTATAAACATTTTGCGTCAAATTCCTACTGAATGTCAATAATAGCGTTTTCGCCTTTCTTAACATTTCCATCTTTTTTCAATTCGACTTGTTGCCCTTGTTGTAAATTCGTAAAGACAATTGGTGTAATGATAGATGGTGCATTTTCTTTTACAAATGCAAGATCTACTTTTAATAATGGTTGTCCTTGTTTCACTTTGTCACCTTGCGCTACAAGTGCCTCAAAACCTTCACCATTTAATTTTACAGTATCGATACCGAAGTGGATTAAAATTTCCTTTCCGCCTTCAGATTGAATACCAATTGCATGTTTTGTAGGGAATACATTGACAATCTCACCGTTAACTGGAGAAACTACTGTTCCTTCTGTTGGCTCAATTGCAAATCCGTCTCCCATCATTTTTCCTGAGAATACTTGGTCAGGCACTTCTGTAATCGATAAGATTTTCCCTTCGATTGGTGATACGATTGTTTCATTTTTATCAACCTTTTGAGGAGTTTCCTCTGCCTTTACAGGCTCTTCTTTTTCAACATGAGGTGTACGACCTGACATAATATCATGAATTTGTGATTTTAATGTGTCAGATTTTGGTCCGAAGATTGCTTGAATGTTATTTCCAACTTCAAGTACACCCGCAGCACCAAGTTCTTTTAAACGATCTTTGTTTACATTTTTTTGTTCGTTAACTTGAACACGTAAACGAGTAATACAAGCATCTAATGAGGCAATGTTTTCTTTACCACCAAGTGCTACTAATACTTCACGAGGAAGCTCACCTGCTTCTGCTTTTCCTGCACCGTCATTCGCATTTGCTACTTCACGACCAGGTGTTTTTAAATCCCATTTACGGATTGCAAAACGGAATCCGAAGTAGTAAATAACCGCTAGTACAAGACCAACAACAATTACCCACCACCATGCTGTACGGCCTGGTAGTACACCGAATAATAGGAAGTCAATTAAACCACCAGAGAATGTCATACCAATTTTAACACCTAAAATTTGCATTGTCATAAATGATAAACCAGCAAACACAGCGTGAATTCCGAATAATACTGGCGCTACGAATAAGAATGAAAATTCAAGTGGTTCTGTAATACCTGTTAAGAAAGATGTTAATGCAGCAGAACCTAAAATACCAGCTGCTAATTTTTTATTTTCTGGACGTGCTTCATGGTACATTGCTAAAGCTGCTGCTGGAAGACCGAACATCATGAACGGATACTTACCAGTTGTAAATGTACCTGCTGTTAATTCTACACCATCTTTTAACTGTGCCATAAAGATTTTTTGGTCACCGCGGATTAATTCGCCAGCTGCATTTGTATACTGACCGAATTCGAACCAGAATGGTGAATAGAAAATGTGATGTAATCCGAATGGAATTAGTGAACGCTCAATTAAACCAAAAATAAATGCTGCTAACGTTCTATTTGCATCAATCATTTGATGTGAGAACGTATTTAAGCCACCTTGAATGTATGGCCAAACGAAACACATGATAATACCTACGACTAAAGAGAATGTTGCAGTTGCGATCGGTACGAAACGCTTACCTGCAAAGAAACCTAAGTATGATGGTAATTCAATGTTGAAGTATTTATTATAACAGTATGCCGCTACTATACCGACGATAATACCACCAAATACCCCTGTTTGTAGTGTTGGAATCCCTAATACGTTTGCATATGCGGGATCTGCAAAACCAATCTTCACTGGATCTGTTCCAGTACTTGTTACTTTCACTAGCTTATCTACTTCTAAGAACACACTCATCGTTTTGTTCATAATTAAGTAACCAACGAATGCTGCTAATCCAGCTACTCCGTCTCCACCAGCTAAACCAATCGCTACCCCAACTGCGAATAGTAACGCAAGGTTAGCGAAAATAATATCACCAGATTGTTCCATAATTTTTGCAACCATTACGAACCAATCTGCTTTTAAAGCAGGAATAAGATTTGTTAACTGTGGATTTTGAAATGCATTACCAAATCCAAGTAAAATACCTGCCGCCGGTAAAATCGCTACTGGAAGCATAAGCGCTTTTCCGACTTTTTGAAGAACACCAAAAATCTTCTTAAACATGGAAACCCTTCCTCTCTTATCTATATTGATACCTTTCGACAAACGCCAAAAAGGCATGAGGAAAAAAAGATAGAACGATAGCTATACAAAGGGTAGTATATCCCTTTCTCTAGCTTACATTCCTTACTTTTCTCCACTCATGCCTGATCGAATCAGTAACACGTGTCAAAAATAGGTTTACGTATAAGTTCACTATAATTAAGGCAAACGTTTTCGTGATTTCTCTTAATGTGTTTGTCGAAATTTGTATAACTTTGCAATAGTTATTATACATAACTATTGTAAGCGATTCAATCATTTTTTTTAACGTTTTCATTTTAGACAAAAATATATGTCTTTTTACACATGCTCCGCTTTCACTAATCGTTGCAAATGCATCGTTAAATAAATACTTTCAGCTTCATATACAGGAAGTTGTAATTCTTTTTGCATTACCTTAACTAGCTTCCAAGCTAAGTTATAACAGACGGGATATTCTACCTTTAATAAATCAGCAAAACTTTGTGATTCCTCTACTTTTTCTCCTTTTTTCACTCGTTCAATCGCATATTGAAGGTGACGAATAAGGCGTAAATAATGAATGCTTTCTTGCTCTAATGTTATTTGTAAGTTTGTCTCAATTAAAGATACAAGATGTGCAATGAGACGGGAGTTTTGATTAACTGAAGATAAATCTGAATTTGTAAGCGAACTGTAAATGTGAAGTGCAATAAAACCAACTTCTCCTTCTGGCAGTGTAATTTGCAAACGAGAATTTAAAAGCTCTACAACACCTTCAGCAATTTCATATTCCTCTGGGTACAGCATTTTCGTTTCAACTAGAAAAGGGTTATCTATTGTAAGTCCTTGTTTTAGCCGCTTAATTGCAAAAGAAATATGATCTGTTAATGCAATATGAATATGTTCATTTAGTGGAGATTTCGCTTTTTCTTGAATGTATAACATAATGTCGTTCATCAATTCAATTAATTTTTCACTAACATGCGGCACTAATAGTTTGTATTGTTCACGATCACGTTCATTTTTTAAAACAAACATTTTTTCAATTTGTTCTTGCCCTAGCACATCTTTCGCTTTTTTCCCAAATCCAATTCCTTTACCAATCACTACTACTTCCTCGTGTTCAGGATGGCTAGCAATGATGACATTATTATTTAAAACTTTTTTAATTTCTAGATAATTATTCATATAACACCACCCTCGTACTTAAATAGCCTGCTTTTATGTTACAGAACATTCTTCTTTGTCGTCAATGTAAAACATCTACCATTTAATAAAAATTCATTTTTTAGACATGTTTATATATGATGCGTATAATGTAAGAGCAACTGTACATAGAAAGGAGATAGCAACATGATTAAAATGTTTGTAAGTGATATCGATGGTACAATGATGCAACACGGAGGTCTTATCGACGAACAGGATGTTATGGCTCTACGCAGTTTAGCTGAACAAAATGTAATTCTTTGTTTCGCTTCCGGAAGACTTGATAATGAAATTGCAGATTTAATGAAAGCGGTTAATACAAATTTCCACCGCATTAGTGTGAATGGTGTATTTGTGTATACAAACGATAATAAACAACTACTATCCGCTACATTTGACTCTAGTATTTTACCTGATTTATTAGCGATGACAAAAGAAGCTCCTTACTTCCGTTATGTAAGCGATGAGCATAATTACTACATTGAAGAGAAGACACCGTTTATACATGAATTAGAAAAACAAATAACAATGACTTCTATTGAAGAACCAGATTTATTACAAAAAATCGATGATACCATTTATCCAAATAAAATTTCTGTCGGTGGAACGAAAGAAGATTTACAAGTTCTCCAGAAAAAGATTGATGAAAAATTCAATGAAAAAGTTAGTACTTTCATTTCCGCAGAGCAATGTTTAGATGTAATGCCGCCAAATATTAGTAAAGGTTCTGCCATTTCTATTTTATTAAAAGAGTTTCAAATACAACCAGAGGAAGTTGCTTGTATAGGAGATTCTTACAATGATATTCCAATGTTTTCTTTAACTCCTCATAGTTTTGCTATGTCTCAAGCAGATGATGCAGTAAAAAAACATGCTCACTATGTAGTAGATTCAGTCAAAGATGCTGTTAACCACGTGATTGCTCATAATAAAAATACGACTCACTCCTTATAAAGGATGAGTCGTATTTTTATTTCTTTACATGTTAGTCATTTTAAAATCCACTGTACTTCACAAACTGAAATATATTATTTGTTACGTGCGATGTTCGTAATAAATTTATAACGATCTCCACGATAAATACATTTCACGTACTCTAGCGGTATCTCACCTTCTGAATATGACCATTGACGCATTACAAGAACAGGCGCCTTTTTAGGAATATGCAGATGCTCAGCTTCATTATCTGTCGCAATGGAAGCTTCAATTGATTGAGTAGCGCTAACAAGTTTAAAGCCCAGTTTTTTCTCTAAATGTTCATATAAAGATTGTTGCAATATTTCTTCGTTAATATCTTTTACAAGAGCTGGCGACAAATATGTCGTCTCAAAAGCAATCGGTTCATCATCAGCTAAGCGAATACGCCTCACTTCATAAACCGACTCTCCCTCTTGTATTCTCAGCCGATCTGCTATTTTAGCAGTAGCTGGAACTAGGCGGAAACTAAGCAATTGACTACTTGGATTCATCCCACGAGATATCATATCTTCCGTGAATCCCGTCATTCCTTGCAATTTCTGCTCCACTTTCGGAAGTTGGACAAACGTTCCAATTCCACGTTTCCGATATAAATAGCCTTGTTCCACTAAATTATTAATCGCCTGTCTGATTGTCATACGACTCACTTCGAACTTATCACAAAGTTCATTCTCAGATGGGATTTTATCTCCCGGCTTCCATTCGCCGTCCTCAATTAGCTGTTTCACCCACTCTTGAATCTGATAATAGATCGGAAATGGTGAATACTTGTCGATGTTCATCAGCAATCGCCTCACTGCATAAAGATAGAGCTTCTTGATCAGCGATTACGGTTACATTCGGATGACGTTGTAAAACTGTAGCAGGACACGCTTCACTATATTCACCTTGCAATAACTCTTTAACAGCTTCTGCCTTTTTAGAACCCATAGCAACAAGGAGAATTTGTTTCGCTTTCATAATGCTTCCGATTCCCATTGTAATCGCATGAGTTGGCACATCTTCTTCTTTTTCGAAGAAGCGTAGGTTTGCTTGGCGTGTAGATTCTGTTAATTCAACAATGTTCGTTGGAGAATTAAACGACGTTCCTGGTTCGTTAAATCCGATGTGACCGTTTTCACCGATTCCAAGAATCTGTAGGTCAACTGGGTTAGCAGCTAGAATGCCCTCGTAACGTTTGCACTCTTCCTCTAAATCACTTGCCATCCCGTTTGGTACATAAGTTTGTTTAAATGGAAGATGATCAAACAACTGTTCTTGCATGAAATAATGATAGCTGTTTTTATCTTCGTGTGGTAAATTTACGTACTCATCTAAGTTTACAGTGGTTACACGGCTTGTATCAAGTTTATTTTTTCGCATTTCTGCATAAATACCTAATGGAGAGCTTCCAGTAGCCATTCCTAATGTTGGATTTTCTTTTGTTTTTACAACTTCTTCAATTAATTTATAACCTGCTTCTGCTAATTCTCCTGGAGTTTTTACAACGAGAATATTCATTTAATTACTTCCCTTCCTTCATATGAATTCCTAAACGAACCGTATCATATACATGTAAACTTTCAGTCATCACAACAAAATCTGCATCTTTTCCTGCAACTAGTGCACCTTTATTATTTAATCCAAACTCTTCTGCCTGGTTCACTGATGTCATCAGTACTGCATCTTCGATTGAACACCCTGTAAATTCAATTACATTTCGGAAGGCTTGATCCATTTTTAGAATACTACCAGCTAACGTTCCATCTTCTAATCGAGCACTACCATCTTTTACATGTACTGGCTGTCCGCCAAGCTCATATAATCCATCTTCAAGACCTTTTGCGCGCATCGCGTCAGTAATGACACTTACTTTTTTCGGTCCTTTTAATTTATATGCTAATTTCACCATATCAGGGTGAATATGAATACCATCTGTAATTACTTCAACCATTACATCTGGATTTAATAACACATGACCAACAACTCCTGGTTCACGGTGATGTAATCCACGCATTTGATTGTATAAATGTGTTGCATGTGTAATTTTTCTATTTTTTAGTTGTGCATCAATTGCATCTGTATGCCCCATTGTGCCCACAACACCAGTTTCAGCAAGATACTGCTCAAACTCTAATGCCCCTTCTTCTTCTGGTGCATATGTTACTAATTTAATTAGATTCCCGCTTGCTTCCTGCCATTGTTTAAATTGTTCAATATTCGCAGGAACAATATGTTCAAGTGGTTGTGCACCTGCACGTTTTTTTGAAACATACGGTCCTTCTAAGTGAATATATTCGAAATGTGCTCCTTTTTCTTTCGCTTCTTTCGCAGCACTTAGCGCCGCTTCGATTGCTTCTGGAGCTTGTGTCATTGTTGTTGGGAAGTAAGTTGTAACTCCTTCTTTTAACATTTCTTTACCTAGAGTTACTAACCCATCGCTATTTGCATCCATCGCATCAATATCGTATCCACCATGAATATGAACATCAATCATACCTGGAATCACAATCTTCCCTGCCGCATCTAAAACAGTTTCATTTTCTTGTGATACATATTGAGCCATCAAACCAATTTCTTTAATTTTTTCTGCGTAACGAATAAATCCGTTTTCCACTACTTCTTGACCTGTATAAATTTTGGCATTGATGACAACTTGCGTTTTCATTTTCATCGATCCTTTCCCATGAAATACCTACTTGTTATTATTACCTTATTCGCCTAATTCCATCTTAATATATGCACGAGTAGTTGTCTATACATTCTAATGAAATTTCCTTTTCGTTTAACAAAAAGAAAATTTCTAACGTCTTCGCAATTATAATATATAGTATTCATTTTTTCCAAAAAAGGACAATGACTGCCTATATATTTCTTACTTAAGTAATGGCATTAATCCACTAGATCCTATTGTGATATGTTCACCATCTGTTTCCATTTCTACTGTACGTTTATTTGTTCCATATATCATTATACCATGCCGTTTCAATCGCCTTACTACACTTTGGTGAGGATGTCCATACGGATTGCTACTTCCGTACGACAGAATAGCGAACTGTGGTTCTACTTTTTTTATAAACGTTTCACTTGTTGAAGTATATGAGCCATGATGACCAACTTTTAGTACATCAGCATGTACATCAAATTGTTTTAATATTTCATGTTCCGTCCGTACATCCGCATCACCCATTAATAAAAAATCCGCTTTTCCATATCGAACCTTTAAAACGATTGAGGATTCATTATTTTCATCTTTTGATTTCCCATTGTTTAATACTTGTATAGAAACATACGGATCTAGCGGTATATATTTTCCTTCCTTTACTGAAACGAAAGGTATTCCCCTTTTCTTAATATTATTCCGATACGTATGATAAGTAAGAGAACTATATGTTTTTCCACTATCTAATATAAGTGATACTGGCATTTGTTCTACAATTGGAATTAGTCCTCCTATATGATCCATATCAGGATGCGTACTGACGATAACATCTAAATGATTAATCCCTTTCTCAATTAATTTCTGAATAATAACCTCGCCTGCTTCATAAGGTCCCCCATCAATTAACATTGTTTGTCCATTTGGCAATATGATGAGTGTCGCATCACCTTGCCCCACTTTTAAAAAACTCACTTTCATTTTACTAAGATGTTGCCGATGCATATGTAAAGGAGACGCAGTATGAATAGACATCATATACCTTTTAGCCGATGCGCTATTTAAAGAAAAGCATAACAAAACAGAAACTAATAATAGAATACTTCGCATACCTCTCATAACTCGTCTCCTTTTTTCATTTAGTATGGCACTGTAAATCATTGATATACAAAAAAAGCTTAGCAAAATGCTAAGCTTTTATTTCGATATCTCTTGTAAAGAACCGAAGAATAAATCTGCTTCATTCATTTGTTCACTCTCTTCAGAAAGTGGCGGTAAATCATCTAATGTTTTCAATCCAAATGTGTCCAAAAATTCTTTTGTCGTCCCATATAAAATAGGACGCCCTGGACCTTCTGCTCGTCCAGTTTCTTTTATAAGTAAGTGGGAAACTAACGTTTGTAGTGCCTTGTCCGTTTTCACCCCTCGAATCTCTTCCATTTCTGTCCTTGTAATCGGTTGACGATATGCAACGATCGCTAACGTTTCAAGTGCAGCTTGAGAGAGTGAGGCAGCTGTTGGGATATCTATTAATTTTTGATAGTACGCAGCATGTTCTTTCTTTGTAGCAAAGCGATATACTTTTGCATACTGTACAATTTGCAAACCACGATGTGCACCTTCACATTCTTTTTGCATTTCTTCTACAATACCTATTACTTCGTTTACTTCAATTTCAAGAACCTTCGCTATTTGTTCTGGATAAATCCCTTCATCGCCAGAAACAAACAAAATCCCTTCAATGATCGATTTTTGTTCTTTTCTATCCATTTTTCGAGCTCCTTCCTCCAATTTTCCAAGCAAAAATACACATCAAAAAAACCGAATCACAATCAATGCGTTCGGTTCAATATTTCTTTTCTTGTTCCAAACGATTCATTAAAACCTAACATGAGATAAAATATTTCTATCCCCTTATCCCCTACCAGCTCTATGCGGATTTATTAGAGCTTGATACGAAAATTTCATCAAAATTATGTTCTTGCTCAATGATGATTTCTTGATTTTTCATAAGCTCAAGAACGGCTAAAAATGTTACAACCAGTATTTCACGTTCTTCATCAGCAAACAAATCATAAAAACTTTGACGACCACCTTTTATGTCTAACTGCTTTAGAATATCAGTCATTCGCTGTTCAATTGGTATTTCTTGACGAGTAACACGTGTTGTTACAGGTTTATTTGCTTTTTTGCGGCGCAGTAATTTTTGAAATGCCGCTAGCATATCATATAACGTAACATCAAGAGGTAGACTTGTCTCCTCTTCTTGTTGCAACGATGTAAAATCAATTGGCGGACGTGTATATAGCTGTGCTCTTTCTTGTTCTCTTTCTTTTAACTCAGTAGCAACTTGCTTATATTTCTTATATTCAATTAACCTCTCCATCAATTCTTGGCGAGGATCATCTATAAAGTCATCACCGTTATCAATTACATCTTCTTCATGTTTCGGCAACAACATTTTACTTTTAATTTGCAATAAAGTTGCAGCCATTACTAAATATTCACTTGCAACATCTAATTGTAGTTCTTTCATCGTATGAACATAAGACAAATATTGTTCTGTAATATCCGCTACAGGAATATTATATATATCGATTTCATAACGATGTATTAAATGTAACAATAGATCTAAAGGCCCTTCAAAAGCCTCTACTTTAAAATTATACTGCACAAAGCATCCCACCACATTTTTTCTATAACAACATAAGTATAGAGCATACTCATGTTCTATCCAACCTTTTTAAGAAATTTAATTAAAAATAGACCTATGCCCATGTCATCATGCCCACCGCTTCATATGATAACAGTGTAGTAAGAACAATGTAGGAGGTCAAAAACTATGGGTCACGTTGATTGCGGTTTTAGCGGTGGGTTCGCATTACTTGTTGTACTGTTTATTTTACTAATTATTGTAGGAGCAGCTTGCTTCTGCTAATATGAACAATAAACGACTAGGGGAAATCCCCTAGTCGTTTATTGTTTATATTTCTATGATACACTTATATTTATAACCGTTAGATAGGAGCGAAAAAAAATGTATCCTACCGAGTACATACAATTTTTAATTCATTTTCACGGAGATTATGATTATTTCGAATGTCACGAAATACTAGAAGAATATTGGAAAACAAAACCTAGAGGAAATCGTGATAATTACTTAGTTGGTATTATTCAAATTGCAGTTTCCTTATACCATCAAAGACGCTCTAACTGGAATGGCGCTGAGAAGATGATGAAAAGTGCAATAACAATTTTAGAAAAGAAGAGTACACCTTTACGACAATTAGGGATAGATCAAACAAAACTTATTTTCTTACTCAACGAAAGATTGCAATCTATCCATAAAAAAGAAAGTTTTGCACCGTTATTTTTACCATTATCGGACACATCATTAGAACAGCACTGCATGCAGTTATGTCAAAAACAAAATCTTCCTTGGAAAGACGTAAATGCTACTCCTAGTGAATATATCATACACAAGCACACATTACGTGATCGAACAGAAGTCATCATTGAACGAAACAAACAACTACAAAAAAGAAAGCAGAGATAATAAACTACTTATCCCCGCTTTCATGAATGTATATTTTGTTCAAGCCCTTTACACTTTTCGCAAAAACTTGCTGTTTGCTCATTTCCGCAAATTGTAAAACCAAGAAATTTACTCTTTAACTCTTGAACCATCTTTGTCCCAATCCCCATATGACGGTGAGACGGGTTCACGCTCAAATGCTGAATTTCTAATACTTGATTCTCTTTCTTTACAATCCCCATTATTCCAACAAAATCTTCATTTTGCTTCCACAAATACAATTGCCAATCCTCTTTCGCTTCATACTCTTTCATTGTCAATTGTAATGTTTTCACATGTTTTTCAGTTGGCATAAACGAAAGAAGCCCCATTGCAATTTTTTCATAACTTTTTTTAAAACGAATTAACATGACCCTTATCCCTTCTTACAAAAGTTACAAACTATTAATCCCCTCAAACACTCTATTCATATCACATACATTTTACAATATTTTCAACAGAGTGAGAAGAGCCTAAAACAACTTGATAATCATACAAAGTGAAAAGAAGAAAGTCAAATACATGTTTCCGCACTATTTCGTTCTAAGTAGATTTTCAAAAAAAGAGACAATACTACATGAAAGTTAACAGAAACATGTGCTACTCATCACCGTAGAACAACGTAATTCTAGCAAAATTCATATAATAAAAATATTTTTTGACACATATAATCTATATGTATTCTATGTAATTTGCTAAAAGTTTGTTCTCCTAAGCACTATATTTTAGTAATAATCAAAGTGCTACTTGTACCATGTACTGTAGCGAAAATACCTATTCCTATTTTAAACATAAAAAAGAGAGCAAAAGCTCTCTTTTTTCATAACTTATTCTTCCCAAACTTTAACTTCTTTCATTACATCACCTTGACGCATGTTTAATACTGTTTCAATACCACTTGTTGCTTTACCGAATACAGTATGTACACCGTCTAAATGTGGTTGTGGCTCATGAACGATAAAAAATTGGCTACCACCTGTGTTACGGCCAGCATGAGCCATAGAAAGTGATCCCACAAGGTGTCTATGAGGGTTTTCATCAGTTTCACATGGAATAGAGTACCCAGGGCCGCCTGCACCTGTTCCTGTTGGGTCTCCGCCTTGACTAACGAAACCAGGAATAACACGGTGGAATGTTACACCGTCATAAAATCCTTGCTCTGCTAATTTTTTAAAGTTTTCTACTGTTTTCGGTGCTTCTTCTGGGAAAAATTCCAATTCGATTTTTTCACCATTTTCCATTAATATGTATCCTAAAGTTTTCATACGTATATGTCTCCTTTCAACTATCTCAGCACTATATTACCACATTCATGACTAGAAACAAAAAGAATCCGACAATCTGCATACTTCTTTTTTGAAATGTGGAAAAAGCTAGGTGACAAATAAAAAATATATACTATAATAACTGTGTTGCCCGAAAATTTTAGAAAGAGAAAGGGAGCGATTTTTCGTGAAAGCGAAATTACTAGCTCTGCTATTAGCTGTAACGGTGTTTATGATACCAACAGCTTCATTTGCAGACATCATTGAGGGAGAATCAATTGTTACACTAGGAGAAAACTTATCCGAACAACAAAAACAAGAGCTGTTAAAAGAAATGAAAGCACCGAAAGATGCTAGCATTATCACTGTATCTAATGCGGAAGAACATAAATTTTTAGAAGGAATTGTTCCAAAAGCACAAATTGGTACGAGAGCAATTTCCTCTTCTATGATTACATACACAAAACCAGGATCTGGTCTTATTGTACGATCAAAGAACATTAACTGGGTAACAGATGCAATGTACACAAACGCACTGATTACAGCAGGTGTAAAAGATGCGGAAATTCAAATTACTGCACCATTTAAAGTATCAGGAACTGCAGCCTTAACAGGATTAATGAAAGCATATGAAACTGCATCAAATAAGCAAATTCCTGAAGAAGTAAAAAAAGTAGCGAATGAAGAAATGGTACAAACAGCACAGCTTGGTGATAAAATCGGTGATGAAAAAGCAGTTCAACTTGTTGCAAAAATTAAAGAAGAAATTGCAAAAGAACAGCCAAAAACAACGGAAGATTTACGTTCATTAATTAAAAAAATTGCTGATCAACTCGGCATTACATTAACAGATGAACAGTTAGATAACTTAGTAGCGTTATTTGATAAAATGAAAAATCTTAATATCGATTGGAACCAGGTTGGTAGCCAATTAAACAAAGCAAAAGAACACGTTTCCGCCTTTTTAGGATCTGAAGAAGGTCAAAGTTTCCTAGATAAAGTAAAAGATTTCTTCTCAAGCATTATCGATTTTGTTAAATCACTATTTAAGTAAAAAGCTCGTCTTTGACGAGCTTTTTTCATTTCTTATTAACCATTCAGCTTAAACGAGTAATGGTAATTTCATAACCGCTTCTTCCACCGACCGAACAATATAGTTCGCCTTCTCCTTCACATACGGATGAGCGTGGTGAAGAGTAAATGAGTTCGGGGTTACTTCAAACATAGAAATATCATTAAAAGAATCTCCAATGCAAGCTACTTCATTCGCTTCAATTTGCAAATATTTCATTAATCGCTTTAGGGCACTCCCCTTACTTACCCCTCTTGGCATTATATCAACATAGCGTTTACCTGATATAAAGACTTCCGCTTCGCTATGAAACGTATCCCGTAACTCTTGGTCTAACGCCACAATTTTCTCTTCTTCTCCAAATACAAATAGTTTCGCAGGATGTACCGTTTTCCCAAATTCCTCTTCTAATTTTTCGATCTCAGCAATATGCACACCCATATACTCTTCAAAAGTATGATGATGCTCATTCTTCCTTTTTGTATATCGCTGTTCATTTGCACAAACGATATCCGCTAGCCCCTTTTTATGTATATATCGATATATTTCCTGGGCAACCCCATCTTCAAAATTCGACTCATGAAATACGTTTCCATCCGGTAGCAACATTGTTGCTCCATTTAAACCAGTTGTGTAATACGGGAATGCAAACCTTTTTACGACTTCATCAATTCGATGCGTAAAACGGCCAGAGGCAAAACAAATATTTGTCCCTTTTTCAGCTAGCCAACAAAGTGCACGTTCATCTTCTTTTTGCATATGACTCACATTGTAAACGAGCGTGTCATCTAAATCACTTACAAATAATTTAATCATGTCCTCTTCCCCTTTCATACACAATATCTACTCTAAGTGTACACAAAAAATGTTTGGTTTTTGTTAAAAAAACAATAAATTTTCGATAAAAAAATAAACGGGATTATAATCCCGTTTATTTTTGTCTTTTTACATTTTGAGGTCGTACAATACTTGGTCGTACTTTTAAACTAGACATCGTTGGACGGAGTAGAACCTTTGTTAATGCGCCCCAATCAAACGGTAAAAATGGCCATAAATATGGTGTTTGTAAACTTTTTATAGAAGTTAAAAATAAAATCAATATCGTCATTCCAATTACAAATCCCATCTCATGAAATAGCCCTGTCAAAATAATAACAAACAATTTTCCAACCTTATTTCCCAGTCCTAATTCATAACTTGGTGTTGCATATGCTCCAACCATCGAAACGGCTACATATAAAATAACTTCTGGCACAAACAAACCTACATCAATCGCTATTTGTCCAATTAATATAGCAGAAATTAACCCCGCTGCAGACGATAACGGTGTTGGAGTATGAATGGCAGCCATCCTTAAAAACTCAAGCCCAATTTCAGCCATCAAAACTTGTAATAAAATTGGTAAATGCGTCATTTTATTTGGACCAATAAAAGCAAGCTTTGCTGGTAAAAGAGTTGGATCAAATACAAAAACTAACCAAAACGGTAGTAAAAATAACGAAAATAATACACCTAAAAAACGTACCCAACGTAAAAATGTACCGACAGCTGGATTTTGTCTAAACTCTTCTGCATGCTGTAAATGGTGGAAATATGTTGTTGGAGTAATCATAGCACTTGGTGATGTATCAACAAGTACTAACACATGTCCTTCTAACAGATGATTCGCTGCTACATCTGGCCTTTCTGTATATCGAATAAGCGGGAATGGATTATAACCTTGTTTGACTACAAATTCTTCGATTGTTTTATCCGCCATCGTAACCCCATCTACTTCAATATTATTTAGCTCTTGCTTTATAATCTTTACTAAATCCGGATTTGCAACATCTTGTACATATGTAATACAAATATCAGTTTGTGATCTATCTCCCACTCGAATCATTTCGTTTCGAAGACGAGGATCTCGTATCCTTCTACGAATTAACGCTGTATTTACAACAATATTTTCAACAAATCCATCCCTTGCACCACGTACTACCTTTTCTGTATCTGGTTCTGTCGGTGTCCGCCCCGGGTAACTACGAACATCTATTGCAAATGCTTCCGTTTCACCTTCCACAAAGATAACAATAAGTCCTGATAATACTTGGAGCATTACATCATCCATCGTTTTTACTTTACTTACTTGTTGATGAATTAAACGATTCTCTAACAACTTCACTGTATCTTCTTCTACATCCCTTATTTCATTTGTATCCACCGCTTCTTCTAAAATAGGGATAATATAGTTCGTATCACAAAGCCCATTTACAAATAACACACCAATTTCTTTGTTTAAAATTTGAAATTTACGAATACCAACATCGTATGTGACACCCAATCCAACTGTTTGCTTTAAGTAATTTTCATTATCACTTAAAAAAGATGAAATCGGGATATTCATTTTTTTAGGCTTCGTCATAAAACCCACTCCTTTCCAAAATTAATTGAATTGCTTTTCTAGTAATTGGTGACCCTCTCTCCCATTCATCGTTTCCACACATCTTACCAATATCACCAATTCCAACAATAACCGGTACATTCAAATCATCTAAACAATAAATCGTATCCCCACTAATCCTGCCAATTTCACCATCTGGAAGTCCAAATTTATCGACACCGTATTCGGTTAAATTCCCATTCCGGTCCACACTTACATCTACACGTGCCCATTCCCAATGATGCGTATTAGACGCGACTGCTAAAATACCAAGTACATCAATTTGTTTATGTGTTGCTACATATTTTAAAGCCTTTTCACCAGATCCTTCTCCAATAAATCCGCTGTCATCAAACATGACAAATACAGGGTCATATGGCGTTTGCAGAATAAGCTCAACAACTTTCTTCCCTGTCAATTTGGTTGGATTACTTTGTGATGCTGAAATACACCTTCCCCCAAATTCCTTTGTTAAAAGCTCAATTGTTCGCTTTGCATATTCATCTCCATCTGTGACCAAAACAACCCTTCGTCTCATTTGATTTATCCTTTCGGTTTACATATAAGTGCTACAAAAAATGAAAATAATATCGCTGCTGAAATGCCCGCAGATGTTAAACTAAACATGCCAATGCCAATTCCTAAATATCCATGTTTTTCTGCCGCATGCATTGCTCCATGCAATAGTGAATGTCCAAAACTTGTAATAGGGACTGTCGCTCCAGCACCTGCAAACTTTATAAGCTTATCGTACAATCCGAAACCATCTAAAGTTGCCCCGATGACTACAAAAGTTGCCATTAAATGAGCTGGTGTTAACTTTGCGAAATCTAACAATACTTGTCCGATTACACAAATAGCTCCACCTACAAGAAATGCATATATAAAATCCACAATTCACTCTCCTCTCACTCTTTCAAATACAACACCGTGCGCGATTGTTGGAATCGTTTCCTTCTGTTGCATCATCATCGGGCTTAGTAATGCGCCAGTAGCAACGACAAAAATCCTTTGTAAATTCCCTTTTTGCATCTCGCGCAATAAATGACCATATGTGACAACAGCTGAACAAGCACAACCACTACCACCTGCAAACACTTCTTCTTGACTTGAATCGTAAATCATTAATCCACAATCATTATATATATGGCCGAGATCATAACCTTCTTCAAGTAAAAGCTGTTTCGCTATCGGTGTCCCAACAGCTGATAAATCACCAGTAACAATCAAATCATAATCAGCTGCACTTCTTTTTAAATCTTCAAAATGCTGCTGAATTGTATGAGCAGCGGCTGGCGCCATCGCTGATCCCATATCTAAAGGATTTGCAATTCCTAAATCTTGCACTGTTCCAATCGTAGCTGCCGTAATTTTAATTGCACTTTTTTCATTGCTAATTAATATGGATCCTGCACCTGTAACAGTTGAATTTGCTGTTCCTGGCTTTTGTCCTCCATACTCTGTTGGATAACGAAATTGCCTTTCAGCCGTTGCGTTATGACTACTTACCGTAGCTAAGACACGATTAGCAAATCCACCGTCTATAAAGGCTGATCCAATCGCTAAAGTCTCCATTGACGTCGCACAAGCGCTAAACATTCCTAAAAAAGGAATCCCCCACTTACGAGCAACATAATTTGCTGTTACTGTTTGATTTAATAAATCGCCAGCTAAAAAAAAATCAATTTGTGATGTTGTTATATTTCCTTTTTGCACCGCTTGTTGAATTGAGTCTGACATTAATCTTCGTTCTGCAAGTTCCCAATTTTCCTCTCCACAATGTAAGTCATCATATGAAATATCAAAATCTTTCCCAAGAGGGCCTTCAGCTTCTTTTGGACCGACAGCAGTACCTGTTGCATTTACGTAAATATCATTTTGAAATACCCACGTTTGTTTTCCTGTCAACCTCATACTCGCCCCTCCTTTAAGACATAAATATTTTAAAGGTATATCTTATTAACCCAATAATGTATGCACTAACGACTCCAAAAACGATAACACTTCCTGCAAGTTTAAACATGTTTGTAGCAATTCCAAGAACAATTCCTTCGCTCCGGTGCTCAAGCGCAGCGCTCGCCATAGAATTCGCAAATCCAGTAACTGGTACTGCCGATCCCGCTCCAGCAAACTGGCCGATTTTATCATATATACCGCACCCTGTTAAAATCGCCGATAATAAAACAAGAGTTGCAACTGTAGGGTTTCCTGCCTCTTGTTCACTAAAGTGAAAATAATGTATATAAAATTTCATCAACACTTCTCCGAACGTACAAATGAGTCCTCCTACCAAAAATGCCTTCACACAATTTAGCAAATAGCTTGGCTTTGGATGGTACTCTTTCACTTTATTTATGTAATCATCCTTCAATTTTCGTTGTGCCATTAATATATTGCCTCCTACTTTACGAAATAAATCCAGTGAAACAATGAGCCTATTACTTTTCCAAGTACAAGGGCAACGAGTAAAATAACAATTTTCCCCTCTACCCCAACTCGTTTCGCTAAAATAGGTAAAACGTTTAGCACTTCTGTCAATGCCGCAGCGAGCATTCCAATGAATGTGCCACAAAATAACCCTAATATTACGAGCCAATATTGTGACGTTTGAAGCGTAATATTTTTCAAACTACACCAAGCCCCTGTTAAAGTACCTGCAATGACAGCCCACTCAAAATATTGAATACGCTTTCCACTTCTCGTTAATTGAGCTAAACGAGGGATTATACCAAGCACAGCTAAAAATGCTACATATCCGCTACCTACCGCAATCCCGCCAGCTAAACCAATTAATATAACAAATCCACATTCAATCATCGGCAAGCTGTTTCGTATTATCTTTGTTCTCATGAACAATTACATATTGATCGAGCGACTGCTGATATTGAAACATCTCAACTTCTAACGGACTCGGCTCTTCATTAATTCGCTTTTGAAATACATGATTAAAAAATAAAACCATACCTAATCCAAGACCTACTGAATATGGAACTTGAAATAACAGTGGTTGTTCCTTAAACTCTCCAGTAATCATGTAATATAACCGTTGATGTACTTGTTGCATACTCACATCCTCATGGAAATATATTATTGCAAGGGCTGCTCCAACAAAAAGTAATAACCATACAAGTACGAAGAAAACCGGGTGCACTTTCTTTTTTTCATAAACAATTTCAACAAGAGTTTGTCCAGAACCGAGTAAATTAATTTGTATGTAGGCCACTTTTTGTTGAATAATCTCAATTACCTTCATAACATCAATCACAACATGCGTCTTATCATGTGCTGTTATTTTATAAACAATCTCATTTTGTAACGCTTCAACTACGTGAGACTCTCCAGCAAGCTGAGCAACATCGCTCAATTTTACTTCATACGAAGGAGAAACTTTTAAGCGGTTACGCATTTTAATATATATAGTTTTTTCCAATCTACATTCACCCCTTCACTCTTCCTCGTAGTTGTAGTATGGTTATTGGAATTTTTTCTAATACAATTTTTTCAAAAAAAACATCTGTACCATTTCGGTACAGATGTTTTTGAGCTAAGCCTTTTTCTTAAATAGATTTGCAATACTTAATGCGAGTCCTCCCCAAATAACTACCATTCCAATAACCATCATCATTATCGCTGATCCACTCATCATGAAACACCTCGATCTTTCCATTCTTTTTCAAGCTGGGCAGAGTCTGAATGTATTTGTGCATTCCATTTTTTCAGACTAATAACTAGTGCAACGATAAGGAATGCTGCTGCAATCGACCAACCATACGTTACTACAAACTCCGTTGGATAATCTTCGTAGTTCTTTTTAATATTTTGGATTGTACCATCAATTAACATATACCCTAACATAAGGGGGGTAATGACTAATAAACTCACTCTCCAAAACGTTCCTAACTTTATATCTGATACAAAGTTTGCATGATTTTGATAAATAGGTAGACGGCGCAAGATAAGGCCTATTGTAACTACTTCAGCTAGTGCAATTGTAATTAACCCAAAATTATTAGCGAAATAATCAACAACATCTAGGAACATCAGCCCACCACGTGTTGCGAAAACAAGAGAAACTAACACGAGAAGTGTTCCCATAATTCCAATCGTCTTTTGACGACTCAAGCTAAATTTTTCAGATACAGCAGCAAAACATACTTCAGCGAGGGAAATAAGTGACGTGATTCCAGCAACTGTTAACGATAAGAAAAATAATACGCCAAATAGCGATGACATTGGTAATTCGTTAATAATTTGTGGGAATACTACGAACGCAAGCCCTACGCCAGCACTCGCAACTTTATCAACTGGTACCCCCATGTTATTTGCCATAAATCCAAGAGCAGCAAAGACTCCAATCCCGGCTAATAACTCAAATCCTGAATTTGCAAACCCTGTAATAAAAGCATTATTTGTTGTATCTGAGTTTTTTGGTAAATAACTAGAATACGTAATCATAATTCCGAATGCTAAAGATAAACTAAAGAAAATTTGTCCATAAGCAGCAAGCCATACTTTCCCATCAAAAATACGACTCCAATCTGGTTTAAAGAATGCATCTAACCCTTGCATCGCACCTTCCATCGTCACTGCACGAACAACGATAATTAGAAACATAACAACTAGTAAAGGAATAAAAATGCGGTTAACAACTTCGATTCCTTTTTTAACGCCTTTGAATGCAACACCAAGCACAATAATCCAAACGAGAGCTAACGGAATTAATACTTCTGGCACAAGCCCCCCAAACTGTCCTGGCTTATCTGCAACATGTAAATATTCTTTAAATAAAAATGATTGCGTGTCTTTCCCCCATGCTCCAGTAATTGCAAAATACGTATACGAAATAGACCAAGCAATAATTACTGCATAATATGTTGAAACGATAAATGTTACACACATTTGCCACCATCCAATAAATTCAGCACGTGGATGAATACGGAAGAATGTAAGTGGTGCAGAACCACGATGACGATGCCCAAGAGCAAATTCGAATGCTAGCAATGAAATACCAGTCGTTAATAATGCGAATAAGTACGGTAAAAAGAATGCGCCTCCTCCATTTTCATACGCTGTATAAGGAAAACGCCATATGTTTCCTAATCCAACGGCAGAGCCGACCGCTGCGAAAATAAATCCAGCCCTCGTTCCCCATTGTTGCCTCGTTTCCATGTTTCCTTCCCCCTTTATGACAAGTTCATACTTGGATTATATTTTAAATTTACTAAATTATCAATAAATTCTGTTAATTTTTGCGGAAATTAACATTTTTCTCCCATTACAAACATAAAAAGATCGAATAGATAGTTATTCATCTATTCGATCTTTCATCTGTTTTAATATTTTCTTTTCAAGTCTTGAAACTTGCACTTGTGAAATACCAATGCGCTCCGCTACTTCTGATTGCGTTTGGTCTTTATAATAACGCAAGTACACAATTAAACGTTCTCGTTCATCCAATTCTCTAATTGCTTCTTTTAAAGCAATTTTATCAAACCATTTCGTTTCAGATTGATCTGCAATTTGATCTAAAATAGTAATTGGGTCTCCATCGTTTTCATACACAGTTTCATGTATAGATGAAGGTGCTCGACTCGCTTCTTGCGCCAAAACAACTTCTTCTGGCGTTAGTTCTAGCGCCTCTGCTACTTCATTTATCGTTGGGGCCCTTCCGAATTCTTTCGAAAGTTCGTCTCTCATCTTTCGAATTTTGTTTCCTGTTTCTTTTAAAGACCTACTTACTTTCACTGATCCATCGTCACGTAAAAATCGTTGTATTTCTCCAATAATCATGGGAACTGCATATGTTGAAAATTTCACGTCGAAAGATAAATCAAATTTATCTACCGATTTTAAGAGTCCAATACATCCAATTTGAAATAAGTCGTCTGGCTCGTATCCTCGATTAAGAAACCGCTGCACAACCGACCATACGAGACGCATATTACTTTGAACGATTGTATCCCTCGCTTGTTGATCTCCATCTTGACTTTTTTGAATTAACGCTTTTAGCTCGTGGTCCTTTAGCTGAGGTTTCTTCTTCTCATTTTTGACCTCTATGTCCATAGGCTATTCTCCTTAATTGCATAGAGCGTTACTATTTGATAAGTATTTTGTCAAATGGATTGTTGTCCCGAAAGATTCGTTTGAAATAACTTCTACTTCATCCATAAAATTTTCCATGATAGTAAATCCCATTCCGGAACGCTCTAATTCAGGTTTAGTTGTAAAAAGGGGTTGTCTCGCTTCATCTAAGTTAAAGATACCAATCCCTTCATCTCGAATCGTGAGTTTCACCATTGCTTCTTCCAAAATCACTGAAATATAAACAACACCTTCTGCATTTCCTTCGTACCCATGAATAATTGCATTTGTAACTGCTTCTGACACAACTGTTTTAATCTCTGTTAGTTCTTCCATCGTTGGGTCTAGTTGTGCAATAAAAGCAGCTACTGTAACGCGAGCGAATGATTCATTCTGACTTAACGCTGAAAATTGAAGGTTCATTTCATTTCTCATTTATGCCACCCCCAACGTCGCGAGCGCGTGCGCTTCACTTTCTTCTAAGCGAACAATTTTGAATAAGCCCGACATTTCAAACAAACGCTTAACAGGCGGTGAAATTGCACAAACAACCATTTCTCCACCTAATCCCTTAACATGTTTATATCGGCCTAATATAACACCTAAACCAGAACTATCCATAAATGATAAATTCTCTAGGCTCAAAACAATATGATGAACACCATGCGTCTCAATCATATCTGTTACTTTCGTTCGCAACTCTTCAGCAGTATGATGATCTAATTCACCCGCTAACCTCACACATAAGACGTCACGTTTTACCTCTAATTGCATGGAAAGACTCACACGATTTCCTCCTTATGCTCAAACTTTACTCATTCACATACATAAAGATTTTCGTGATACAAAATAAGAATCCTTCCTACTGACAAAAGAAGTACTATTTCGCCATAATGTGAAATCTTTCAGCAATTATTCCTGTACAAACAAGCAGAAAAGCGGCAAATTTCCCGCCGCTATTTTGATGTTGAAAACATCCCAAAACTTCTCTTAAATAACTCCCACCAGCTCGCTGCGTCAACATCTTCTTTTGCTACAATTGTTTGTTTTAATAAAATATCTTTATCCTTTTTAATGACAAGTGTACCAAGTGCATCACCTTTTTTAATCGGCGCTTTCACTTTCTTTTCAGCGATTACTTCTTGTTTTACTTTGTCCATATTTTCACCCTTCTTCATAAGAAGAGAAACATTATCTGATGCAACTAAATCTACTTTTTCTTTTTTCCCTTTTCCTACTTGGACAGTCTTAATTTTTTCGCCACGTGTATACAATTTCTTTGTCATATATTGTCCAAATGCATAGTCAAGAAGCTTCGTCACTTGATTGTTCCGTTCTTTTGATGTAGGTGCTCCCATAACAACTGAAATGACACGCATGCCATTTTTTTCAGCCGATGCTGTTAAACAATATTTTGCTTCTGTTGTAAAGCCCGTTTTCACACCATCTACACCAGGATAAAAACGTACTAACTTATTTGTATTAACGAGCCAAAACTTCTTATCCGTATCTTCACGTAAATAGTCTTCGTATTTACCTGTGTATTTGCGAATAAGTGGATACTTCATCAATTCTTTTGCCATTATAGCCATATCATTTGCTGTGGAATAATGATCTTTAGCCGGAAGACCTGTTGGGTTTTGAAAATGAGTATTTTTCAGTCCTAAATCTTTCGCTTTTTCGTTCATCATATTTACAAAACCTTCTTCTGAACCCGCGATATGCTCCGCCACTGCAACAGACGCATCATTTCCAGATGCAATTGCAATACCCTTTAGCATTTCATTTACAGTCATCTCTTCCCCAGGCTCTAAAAAGATTTGTGATCCACCCATTGAAGCTGCATGCTCACTCGCTCTAACTTTATCGGTCAGTTTTAGTTTTCCTTTTTCAACTTGTTCCATAATTAATAGCATTGTCATTATCTTTGTCATACTAGCAGGTGGTAACTTCTCATTTGGATTTTTCTCAAACAAAACTTTACCTGTATCTTGTTCAATTACGATTGCTGACGACGCTTGTTCCGCTAACTTCGGCGTTGTTTCTTCTGTTTTCTCCTGCTTCGTCTTCTCAGATTGTGCGAAACTAACTGAAGTACCAGAAAGCAATAACATGAAACAAACAAGTATTCCAAAAACTCGCTTCATGACTAACCCTCCATTCTATATCAGACCTATTTTTTCCAATTTATTATTTTTTAATACCATATTTTTCTAACATTTTCAGTTGACAAATACATTCACCACCTATATTGTATTAAGTGTATTACACACAGTAGTACACTTAATACATATTAGGAAGGAGACATTGCTCTTGCATATTCAACTTGATCCAAGAAGCAACACTCCGATATGGGAACAAATTGTTCAAAATATAAAAGAACTCGTATTGAAAAACATGCTAGCTCCAAGGGATAAACTTCCTTCGGTACGCGAGCTCGCTTCTTTACTCGTTATAAATCCAAACACCGTTAGTAAAGCGTATCAAGAATTAGAGCGACAAGGGATTATTGAAACATTACGAGGAAAAGGAACATTTGTATCCCAATCGATTACTCCAACATTAGACGAAAGGAAAATCGCTATGGTTGAAAAGCAATTTCATCAATTATTACTAGAAGCCTCTTATCTTGGGATTACGAAAGATAAAATTCACGATTGGATAGATTCATACTACAAAGAGATTGGAGGAAATACAGATGCTGAAAGTGACAAGCTTGAAGAAAACAATTGATAATCAAACAATTTTAGACGATGTTTCTTTCACATTACAAAAAGGTAGTATCGTCGGATTACTCGGAAGAAACGGCGCGGGGAAAACAACTTTATTACGAACAATGGTCGGTATTTTAGACCCAGATTCAGGAACTGTTACATGTGAGGATACGGATATTCATCAGCATCCTGAGATTAAGCAAAAGCTCGTGTATGTTCCGGATTCTACTAATATACTGAACGGATATACAGTAAAAGAAATTGTAAAGTTTTATAAAGCTGTTTATACAGCGTTTGATGAACAATATTTCTATGAATTATTAGAGCGGTTCAACTTACCAAATAAACGAATTCGTAGTTATTCAAAAGGCATGAAAGCGCTGCTTGCGATCATTTTAGCTGTTGCTGCAAAAGCAGAATATATCATTTTAGATGAGCCGACGAATGGGCTTGATCCTATCGTTAAAAGACAGATTTTGCAGTTTCTCGTTGGAGAAGTTGCAGAAAAAGAGATCACCATTTTCATCTCAACTCATCATTTAGATGAAGTTGAACAAATTGCAGATACAATCATTATATTAAAAGGCCATACCGTATCTTCTATTACATCACTAGACGATGCAAAATCACGATTTGCAAAAATACAAGTTGCTTACGAGCGATCACTACCTCAAAAACTAGAAAACTTAAGTAATATTAAAATACTAAACCAAACAGGAAAAGTGTATACAATCTTAATTGAGGGAAATGTAGCTACAACACTGGAGAAGTTTTATAAAGAGCAACCAATACTCATTGAAGAATTAACAATGTCGCTTGAAGATGTTTTCGTTACGACACTGGAGGAGGATGGGTATGTTTCATAAGGCGTTGTGGATGTGGAATTGGAAACGCGGGAAATATGCTGCGTTACTCTTTTTCTTGAGTACACTTTACTATTTATCTTTCAGATACTATAGAGAAGCTCAACTACAACTTGCTAAATATTATAATTTGCAAGAAAAAGGAACTTTCGATTATTATTACGCATTTAGGTCAAATGATAGTAGTTTTTTGTTTACTATTCTTATTATTTTTTTAGCGTGTCTATTAATAGGGTGGGAACGTAGCAACCAATCTATTACTTCACTTATGGGAATGCCTTTTAAACGAAAAGATGTTTTCTTATCTAAATGGACTTTCGGTTCATTCTGTATTATAGGCTCATTCCTTATAAATTGGATTCTTATGTATTTTATTTATAGAACTACAATTCATTTTGATTATCAATCATTTGGACCATTTCATCGATACTTTCTTTATGCTATTGTTTCGTATGTTGCAGTCTATACAGCTGCCTTATGTATCGGTACTTTTACTGGTGGTATCGTTTCACAAATCGTTTTTTGTATACCTTGGTTACTAATGGGATTTACATTTATTTCATTACTATACAATTTCACAATCAATTCTCTAGATATTACATATAAGAATGACCGCCAATTATATGCAAGTATTTCGGAAATTAATAAAAAAACAAATACCGTTGCACCGATAGATAATTTTTCTATTAGTTACTACTATAATCCGGAAAGAAATGAGGAAGCAGCTGATTCATCGCATTTAAAAGGTCCAGAATTCCATATTTATTATTCAGCTAAATCAATGCTAGTTCCTATTTTTTACACTATATTCTATTTACTTATTGGCACATATTTATACAAGCGATCGCCAATTGAAAATAGCCAAAAAATATTTATTTTTCAAAAACATTTACGAATATGGATATGGATAGTGACAATCTATTTTGCATTACTAGGTAGCTATAAATTACCTCTATTTAATTTCTTATTTAATCCGTATACCAGTATGTGTTTCGCCGGAATCATCACTTATTTCGTACTAAAGCGCCTTACAAATTATAAAGTCTTTTAAAGGAGAGATCCTATGTTTCAAAAAGCATTATGGCTAAGGACGTATCAACAAAGTAAATATATGGTCTGGTTATTTTGGTTCGTTAGCTTCTACAATTTGTCATACAAATACTATATGGCAGCTATTGAACAACAACACTTGTTAGAGATGCAAAAAGAAGGGGACTATATATATCACTACCGGTTTGATTTATTACTTATGGATCCTGTCATCTTTCAAGGTGTTGCACTTATCATTCTGGCCTGTACGTTAATCGGCTGGGAAAGGCAAAATAACTCCATTGATTTTCTTTGGTCTATGCCTTTTAAACGTTCACACCTTTTTATGACAAAATGGTTGTTTGGCATTTGTAACATTGTAGCAGCTGTCAGTATAAACTGGGGACTATTTGCTATTATGAAAAACATGACTTTTCATAATAAATACCAAGTATTTTCTCCATTTCATTCTTATTTTATATACATGTTAATTGTATTAATTGCTATTTATACACTTGCCTTATGTATAGGAACAATCACTGGGAATATTATCTCGCAGGGACTTCTCACTGCATCTATATTCATGTTCCCATTGCTACTTCCATCTCTTATCTCAGGAGTCATTGCTATTCACTCAAATATAGATTTTCATGAAAACAATGGAAATATGAACCGCATTTTGGAAAACGTCCGTATTTCTGGTCCAGCAGAAGATTTTCGCATTAGATTTGATTATGATCCACAAAGTGCCTATACCGATCCTGATGGAGTGCGTCATAATGAACCAAACTTTACAAAAATCCCTTCAGCAAAATTATTGATTGCACCTATTACACATATCATTATTTTGTTACCGTTCGGTATGTATTTATATGTTCGTTCAGTAAATGAGCGAAACGGTAGCTTCTTACTTTATCCGAAGTTACAAAAAATAGTTATGAGCTTTGTTATTTTCTTTATAGGAATAGTTGGTGGTTTAGTCTTAAGGGGAGACAAATCATTACTTAATTTTTACATCGGATTTTTTGGAACAAGCTTAATTAGCTATTTTCTTCTATCCAAACTATTAAAATGGAAGTTCTCTTGGAGCGCTAAATAAACTTAACATTATCGTAATTTTGCTATAGGAGGGATTACATGTTTCATACAGCTTTATGGCTATATCATTATAAGCAAAGCAAGTACATTCTTTTACTCTTTGCTTGTAGTAGTTTTTGGTTTTTACCTATTAGCTACTTTAATGATTTACAGGTTCAACCAAACGAAGATGGCTATTTCTACTATAGTTTAAATGGGGATACTCTTATCATTCCCTTCATTCCAATTTTTATATTACTTGCCTGTTCATTAATCAGTTGGGAAAGGCAAAATCAAACAGACTATCTGTTATTTGCAATGCCATTCACGAGAAAAGAGCTTTTTCTTTCTAAGTGGCTGTTCGGGACAATCGCAATTATATTCATAATGAGTCTTAATGCCATCTTAATGTATTTCATCCTAAAGATTAATCTTTTTAACCAATACCAATCTTTTGGGCCAATGGGTACATTATTATGTTACGTTACCATTACATGGATTGCGATTTTTACAATAGCTATTTTTATCGGAACAATTGCTGGCAATGTCATTTCGCATAGTATGTTAAGCTTAATTTTCATCATATTACCATATGGAATAAGCGTGTTACTGTTTCATTTTGCTTGGATTCACACAAATGTATCTACAACTGAATTTTTCTTTAAGAAAACGAATTATGCATCATATATAGAAAACATTGAAGTTTTTGCACCTACTAATAATACTTATATATCTTATACATTTAATCCCAAAGTAAAAGAAGTAGACATTAATAATTTAAAAGAATCCGTTAAGGAGCACCATCAATTCGCGCCCATCTGGAAGATTCTCACTCCAATTCTTTATATTCTCATTCTTTTACCATTAGGAGTATTTTTATATGATCGGACTCCAAATGAAAATAACGGTAAAATATTATTATTCACTAAACTACATGGTTTATTTATACCATGTGCTACAATATGTTTTGCCTTATTAGGAGGCCGGATAACAGGTGGAAAAAATGATCCTCTATTAAGTTATTACGCCGGATTCATAATAATAGGATTATTTAGCTATGTAATACTTAACTATTTGATAAATAAAAAATTTTTACTTCATACTAAATAGCCTCCTTCAAAAGGAGGCTATTTCACATTCTCTCTTCTTTTCCCATATTCCTTTTCTTGCCTTGTTCCAAATCCATCACCATTTGCTACGATTTGATCTGTTGGAGCAACTATACTTTCAGCAATTCTCCATTCTCCTCCTTGTTGAATAAACACTTGCATAAAATAATTCATTCCATTTAATTGGTACGGATTCTCTTTTTTCACTTCATAACGCGCTGCAACATAATACACTTGAACATTCTCAGCCTCAAACTTAGAAATGTATTGAGATAGTCTTGGAATATACTGTGAAGCTTTATGAAGTGGAAGTTGTTTTACTTTTACAAGAGAAGATTTTGTCACGTTGCTTATCGTATCTTCATGCCGAACGTCATCGCTATGATGAAATAAAATTGCATTTTGCATAGAGCGAATCCATAGTTTCGAATATAAAACAAGTTGCTTATTTGAAATATGTTGTAATTCTTTTTGAACGACTTGTATTGGCGTTGCAGCATCCACAAATTTATTAAAGGAGAAAACACTTCCAATCATAATGAGAAGCGTAAAAATACGTTTCATAATTTTCCCTCCGATTCTTTTTAATTAAAGTATCGGAGTTTCAAAATGTTTTTATTCAAAAGAAAAAGGATAGGAAAGCTTTGCTTCCTATCCTCATTTATTATAATACGCGGCCAAATAGCTCTAATACCATTTCTATTTCTTGGTCGCTCCAACCTTTAAATTTCTCTTTATAGTATTCCTTACGCACAGCTTCAAGTTTTTCAGTTACTTCTCTTCCGTGCTCTGTAATTTCTAAATACACGATACGACGGTCTGAATTTGAACGCTTTCTTTCTACAAACCCTTTTCGTACGAGACGATCTGTAACAGCTGTAATATGACTGGAGGTTACGTTTACTTCACTCGCAATTTGCGAAGCCATCTGTGGACTGTTTAAAAATAACGCACGTAATACAGAAAATTCATTATATGGCATATGTTCTGCAAAGCGTGTATTAATATCATTTTGTAATAAACGTATCATCTTTCGAAATGATGCGGATAAATCTAAAATCAGCGTTTCTCTTTTTTCGTTCACTAGCCTCGTCCCTTTTTTATCATATTTACACATATTATAATCTATAAATACCTATGTTGTATATGCTTTCTTTCCTCAACATTCTCATTTATGTAACTTTTTTCATACAATTTTCTTTTTTGTTCACACATATACATATAAAGTGAAACTTTAATCAGTAGGGAGATGTCCATCCCCCACTGATTATTAGTTGAATCAATCGGGCATTTACGGGCAGTCTTACTGCCCGTAAATGCGGGATAAAAAGGATGGTGATGGAAAATGCAAGGTGGAATGAATCCTTATTTACATAATATACGCACCATTAACAATGGGAAAGAACCTACTATTACAGTGCAAGGTGAAGGTGTAGTAAAAGCAAAACCAAATATTGTTATATTAACAATCGGAATTCGAACAGATCATAAAAATGTAAAACAAGCGCAAGAAGAAAATGCAGTGCAATCAAGACAATTACTTGATGCACTCAAACAACTAGGCATTGCCGATAAAGATATAGAAACTATTTCTTATACGATTACTCCTCAATATGAATATGTAAATGATAAAGCATTGTTGCAGGGCTACCGTGTGGAGCATTTGTATGAAATTACCGTTTTAAATGTACAAAAAGCAGGGGAAGTATATGATATAGCCGTTTCAAATGGTGCAAACGTAGCAAAAGGGTTACGTTTTCGCATATCTCATCCAAATAAGTATTATGAGCAAGCTCTCATTCAAGCTCTGCAACAAGCAGTAGAAAAAGCTCGTACAATTGCGAGTACATACAATTTAAATATTAATCCTGTTCCACTCTCACTCGTTGAAGAATCTGCCCAATTACCAAGAGAAATTACATCTTATGCTACTTTGCATGCACAAGCAGCCCCGCCAATTCAATCGGGAGAATTAGAAATCATTTCAACTATACGGGCAATTTTTACGTATCTATAAATAATTTCATTTATAAGTAAACGTTATCATTTTCGTTGTTGTAAAAACATGATGTTCTGATATAATAAAGGACGGTGAGCTCTTACAAAAGAGATATCACGGGTGGGAGAGGGATATGAAAAAGAAGGTTTAACATGAAAGGAATACTTGAAAAAACATTTAAATTAGGTTTACACGAAACATCACCAAAACAAGAAATTTTAGCTGGAGTTACGTCATTTTTCACGATCGTATATATTATGATTGTAAATGCGTCAATCTTATCAGATGCTGGCATTCCTCTTGAAGCTGGAATTTTAGCAACTGTTTTTAGTTCATTTGTCGGATGTCTGCTCATGGCGTTTTGGGCAAATGCGCCTGCTATTCTTGTCCCTGGTATGGGTGTAAATGCATTCTTCACGTACACAGCTGTGCATACGCTCGGGTTAACTTGGCAAGAAGCATTAGCTGCTGTCTTTATCTCTGGTATTATTTTTGCAATTGCCGCTTTTACACCAATCGCTCGCGTGCTATCAGTATCGATTCCAAAGTCACTAAAGGAAGCTATTACTGTCGGCATCGGATTGTTTTTAGCATTTATCGGATTGCAAAAAGGTGGTTTAGTCGTTTCGAATCCAAATACTGCTGTTGCAATGGGGAAACTAAGTAATCCTGTCGTTCTTGCGACATTGCTTACTCTTATCATTGCACTTGTATTATTTATTCGTAACGTACGTGGAAACTTTTTATGGACGATTGCAATAGGAACTGGTATCGCATGGCTATTTGGTCTTGTAGATACGAGTCAAGTGGGAAATAGTTCATTCTCATTCGCTAATTACGGCGATGTGTTTGGAGCTATGTCATTTGGGAAGCTTTCTTCCTTACCATTTTGGATTGCAACATTCTCCTTAAGCATGGTGCTTATTTTTGAGAACATGGGACTATTGCACGGTTTATTAGAAGATGACCGTAAATTCCCACGTGCTTACCAAGCCAATGCAATTTCAGCAATGACATGTGGTCTATTTGGCACAAGCCCTACCGTTTCAACAGTAGAGAGTGCCGCGGGTATTACTGCAGGCGGTAAGACAGGTCTGACGTCTATCGTTACAGGGTTGTTATTCTTCGCATCACTGTTCGCACTTCCGTTTGTCAAACTAATTCCTGATAGTGCCATTGCACCAATCTTAATTATTATTGGCGGCCTGATGATTACAAGTATTCAACAAATTCCTCTGAACGACTTTTCAGAAGGATTTCCAGCATTCCTAATTATCGTCATGATCCCGCTCACATATAGTATCGCTGATGGCATTGCGTTCGGATTTATTGCTTATCCTATTTTAAAAGTTGCTCTTGGAAAGCGTAAAGAAGTCGCGCCATCTATGTATATCATTACATGCTTATTCTTAGCCATGTTTGTATTACATGCTATTAGTTAAGTAAACACCGAGGTAAATGCCTCGGTGTTTTTTTACTTAAACCATCCTTTCTTATAAAACCAAGCCATCATTCCACCGCCAATTAGCGCCATGATAAGTAGACAAATAAAATAACTATACTGTCCCCCTAGCTCCGGCATATGGGAAAAGTTCATTCCATATACCCCTGCGATAAATGTTAATGGCATGAAAATAGTTGAGAAGACAGTTAATGTTTTCATAATGTTATTCATATGATGTGAGTTTAATGAAAAATAGCTATCCCGTATATCCGCCGTTAATTCTCGGCTTGCTTCAATCATTTCAGTCAATTTAAGCAAATGGTCATGTATATCTTTGAAGTAAATCTCATGATCACTTATACCGTAAAAACGAGTTGAATTTAAAATACGATATAATAAATCACGCATCGGAATGATTGTACGCCTTAGTTTAGATAAGTCTGTACGTATATCAAATACTTCTTCTAGCACGCTTCCTGCTGTCTCACCAGTTAAATTATCATCAATTGCATTTAAATGATCTTCAATGTAATATACAGGCGCAAAATAATCGTCTACAATTTGGTCAATAATTGTATGTGCTACATGCAAGGGCCCCTTCTTAATACGTTTCTTTTCGCCAAGTGTTTTCCATACTCTTTCAATTGCATTATTATGAGAAAAATGGAAAGAAACAATGTAACGATCACTAATAAATAAATCGATTTCATGCGGTTCTAACCCATCCTCTCCAAACGCGTGAAGAACTAAAAAGTTATATCCATCATAAAAATCAACTTTTGGCCTCTGTACATATTCTATACAGTCTTCAATTGCAAGGGGATGGAACTTAAAATGATCTTGCAAAATATATGTATACTCTTCTTTCGTTGGCTTATATAAGTCTAGCCAATACCATACAATATGGTCTTTCGTTGTTTCTTCTAGCGAAACGTCATACAATACTTCATCTGTTTTTGTTACTGCACAAATTCTAATCATAATTTCACCCATTATTATTATAAACAAAAAATAGTAAAAAAAGCCAAAGAGAAATACTCCCTGGCTCTTCTTTATTATTCAGTAACGATACCGTGCACTAATGTCGGTGCATCTACATGATTGTTAGCAATCTTCATGTTCTCATAAATTTTCGCTTTCACATCTTCTACGTTTTCACGATTCGCGTAAATTGTAACTAATGATTCACCTTTTTTCACACTGTCGCCTACTTTTTTGCGAAGCATTAAACCGACTGCTAAATCAATTTCTGATTCTTTCGTCGCACGTCCTGCTCCTAGAAGCATTGCCGCTGTTCCGATTTCATCTGCAACGATTTCTGATACATATCCGTCTTCTTTCGCTTCCACTTCAATTTTAAATTGTGCTTGTGGCAATTTAGAAGGATCATCAACAACAGATGCATCGCCGCCTTGCGCTGATAAGAACGTTTTAAATGATTCTAGCGCTTTACCGTTGTTCATTACTTCAATTAACTTTTCACGTGCATCTTCTAAAGTTGAAGCTTGTCCAGCAAGGTACACCATTTGACTTCCAAGTGTTAAACATAACTCTTCTAAATCTTTTGGTCCTTTACCTTGTAATGTATCAATCGCTTCTTGTACTTCTAATGCATTACCAATAGCCTCACCAAGTGGTTGACTCATATCAGAAATAACAGCCATCGTATTACGACCAACGTTATTACCGATGCGTACCATTGCTTCTGCTAAACGTTTTGCATCTTCATCCGTTTTCATAAATGCACCTGCTCCAGTTTTTACATCAAGAACAATTGCATCTGCTCCAGCAGCGATTTTTTTACTCATAATCGAGCTTGCAATAAGCGGAATTGAGTTTACTGTCGCTGTTACATCACGAAGCGCATATAACTTTTTATCAGCAGGTGTTAAGTTTCCACTTTGGCCGATAACAGCAATTTTATTTTCATTTACAAGACGCATGAATTCATCATTTTCAATTTCTACATGGAACCCTGGAACCGCTTCTAATTTATCAATTGTACCACCAGTATGTCCTAAACCACGTCCAGACATTTTTGCAACTGGTACACCTAAAGCAGCTACTAATGGACCTAATACAAGCGTCGTTGTATCACCAACACCACCTGTTGAATGCTTATCTACTTTTATCCCTTCAATGGCTGATAAGTCGATTGTATCACCGCTGTTTACCATTGCCATCGTTAAATCCGCACGTTCTTGATCGTTCATATCTTGGAAGAAAATTGCCATTGCAAGTGCACTTACTTGATAATCAGGAATATCACCATTTGTGTATCCTTCAACAATAAAGTTAATTTCTTCTGTCGTTAATGCATGTCCGTCACGTTTTTTTGCAATTAGGTCCACCATTCTCATTGTGAAGTCACCCCTTCATTTGTTTTACGATTGCTTTTACTAATGCTAAGAAGTTCGCTTTCACACGCTCTGTCGTTTCAATTACTTCATCGTGGTGAAGCGGTTGATCTAAAATACCAGCTGCCATATTTGAAATACAAGAAATACCTAGTACCTTCATACCCGCATGACGAGCTACAATTACTTCTGGTACAGTAGACATTCCTACTGCATCTCCGCCAATTGTACGAAGCATACGAATTTCAGCAGGTGTTTCATATACAGGACCTGTCATTCCAACGTATACACCTTCTTGTACTTTAATATTTAAGTCTGCTGCAACTTGTTTCGCCATTTCGCGAAGTTCTACAGTATATGATGTAGACATATCAGGGAAACGTACACCCATTTCAGAATCATTTGGTCCAATTAATGGATTCGTACCCATGAAGTTGATGTGGTCTGAAATTAACATAAGGTCGCCTGGCTCGAATGATGTATTTACACCACCAGCAGCGTTCGTTACAACAACTGTCTCTACACCTAGTTCTTTCATAACACGAACTGGGAATGTTACTTTTTGCATGTCATATCCTTCATAGAAGTGGAAACGTCCTTGCATTGCTACTACTGTTACACCTTGAAGTGTACCGAATACTAGTTGACCTGCATGGCCTTCTACAGTTGATACTGGGAATTCAGGAATTTCGCTATAAGGTACTGTTACTGCGTTTTCGATTTCATCTGCTAATACACCTAGTCCAGATCCAAGAATTAATCCTACTTGTGGTGTTTCTTGAAATTTCTCTTTTAAGTATGAAGCTGATTTTGTAATAAGTTCACGATTCATTTGTTTATCCCCCTATTTCTTTAGCTCGTTTAAGAAGCTTGTTCCGTATTCTGGCATTTTCACACCGAAGTTTTCTGCTACAGTTGCACCAATATCAGCAAATGTTTGACGAAGTGGTAACTCTTGTCCGCCTTCTTTCATGCTTGGGCTATATGCTAATAACGGTACATATTCACGTGTATGGTCAGTACCGTGGTGAACTGGATCGTTACCATGGTCTGCTGTAATTAATAATAAATCATCTTCTTTTAGTTTTGCGAATACTTCTGGAAGACGTGCATCATATTCTTGCAGTGCTTCGCCATATCCTTGTGGATCACGACGATGACCGAATAATGCATCAAAGTCAACTAAGTTTAAGAAGCTAAGACCTGTAAAGTCCATGTTTAATGTATCTACAAGCTTATCCATTCCATCCATGTTAGACTTCGTACGAAGTGATTCAGTTACTCCTTCACCATCATATATGTCAGAGATTTTACCGATAGCAATAACATCGTAATCACTATCTTTTAATTCATTCATTACTGTACGACCGAATGGTTTTAACGCATAGTCATGACGATTTGGTGTACGTGTGAATTTCCCTGGTTCTCCAACGAATGGACGAGCGATAACACGACCTACCATGTACTTCTCATCTAGCGTTAATTCACGTGCAATTTTACAAATTTTATATAACTCATCAAGTGGTACTACTTCTTCGTGCGCTGCGATTTGTAATACGCTATCAGCAGAAGTGTAAACGATTAAAGAGCCTGTTTCCATTTGCTCTTGACCAAGCTCATCAAGAATTTCTGTTCCAGAAGCTGGCTTATTACCGATAATTTTACGTCCTGTTTTTTCTTCTAATTCATCAAGTAATTCTTTCGGGAATCCTTCAGGGAATACTTGGAATGGTGTATCAATGTAAAGACCCATAATTTCCCAGTGACCTGTCATTGTATCTTTACCAGTAGATTTTTCTTGCATTTTTGTATAATATCCCAGCGGCTGTTCTACTTTAGAGATACCTTTCATTTCACGAATGTTACCAAGACCTAATTTCACCATGTTCGGCATTTGTAATCCATTCATATGTTCAGCAATGTGTCCAATTGTGTCAGAACCTAAATCACCAAATTGCTCAGCATCCGGTGCTTCGCCGATTCCTACAGAGTCCATTACGACTAGGAATATACGTTTATATTTATTCATAACTGCGACCTCCTATAAGTTCAGTTCTACTTCTTGTAGTATGTTCAAAACGCTATAAAGTGAAACTGTTATTCATAAGAATTCTCTTTCCTTCTCATTGTCAAACAGTACTTCTTTAAATCATTCTCTAACCTATTTCGTTTTACTTGAAACGACTCAAAAACATTTCTAGTTTTTTCTAAGTCAGATGTCAGACATCTGATATTGATATCATAACATGTTTACGCTTTCTTTTTAATACATTTTCGTAGAATTTCTTATTTTATTCACACTTCTATTGTAATCCATTCCGCGAAGAAGTGCTAATTATTTTATGATTTATTTCTTCATATAAAGTGAAACTTTAATCAGTCGGGGTTTTGTTCTTCCCCACTGATTATTAGCACTTACCAAACGGACATTTATAGGCAGCCCGACTCCCACCTAACTTCTTTGCTCCAGCCGAATTTTGAGGTGGGAGTTTTAATGCCCACAAATAGCGGGATAAAAATAAAAAGTAGCTCTAAAGAGCTACTTTTTATTTTACTTCTACTGTTTCTTCTTTATGTTCATGCAGTTCGCCTTTTCTTACATGAACTTTCACTTTGTAAGAACCGTTCTCTTTGAAAGTATGTTTACTTTCATACTCTCCTTTATTTCCTTCTTTCGCTGGAATAAATTCGTGTTTTTCAACACCATCTTTCCAAATCTCAAGTTGAACTTCAGCACCAGTTAACGCTTCTTCTTTTTGTTTTAAATGAACCTTCATTGTTGATTCAGCATTTGCTTTTATGTCACTAGCCATAAGATGAATCATTGTGTCACTTTTATGATCGCCATGTCCTGCACTGTGATCGCTATTTTCTTTTTTCGCATCTTCTACTTTCGCATTTCCTACAGCAACTTTTACTTCTGGCATAACATGCATTTCACGTGCATTTGTGTGAGCGATAATATGATATACTCCATCCGTCTCGAATGTTTTCTCTACAGCATAAACACCTTTCCCTTTATGCTTACCATTTAACATTTCGTGCTTTTCGTCGCCATCTTTCCAAATCTCAAACTTTACGTCATCAGCATCCGTTACTTTTTCTTTTCCTTGTGTAACAAGTGCTTGTACTTCTGTTTTTTCACCTGGTTTAATTTCTTTCGGGTTCGTTTGAACTGCTACTTTTACAGCTTCAAGTTTCTGTTCTTTTTTCGGTTCTTCTTTGTTTGTATTACAGCCAGCCAATGCTAGCATCGCGATAAATAATGTCACAATAAGTTTTTTCATCATCATTTCCTCCTTCGTACTTTATTTAGTATAGAGGAAATACATTGTAATATTCCAGTCTTCTGCTGAAAACAATATACGAAATATTTGTGAAGTTTCTGTGAAACGGTTACTCTTCTTAATCTATGAAAAAAGAGCATAGTAACTATGCTCTCGGATGGAACTGTTTATATACATCTTTTAATCTAGTTTTTGAAACGTGCGTATAAATTTGCGTCGTTGAAATATCTGCATGTCCAAGCATCTCTTGTACAGCACGTAAGTCTGCCCCATTTTCTAATAAATGCGTAGCAAAAGAGTGACGCAACGTATGAGGTGTAAGTTCTTTTTCAATATTCGCTTCTTTTGCTAATCGTTTTAAAATTTTCCAAAAACCTTGTCTTGATAATCGGTTACCATGATGGTTTAAAAAGAGTGCATCTACTACTTTTTTCCCCATCAATTCCCTTCTTCCTTTTTCAATATACTTTTGAATCGCTTCCGTCGCTAAACTTCCTAATGGAATAATTCTTTCTTTATTCCCTTTCCCAATGCAACGAACAAATCCCATCGTTAAATGTACATCTTCTAAATTTAATGCAATTAATTCTGAAACCCGCAGTCCTGTTGCATACAATAACTCTAGCATTGCCTTATCACGAATTCCAAAAGCACTTGTCATTTTAGGTGTTTGAAGTAACGCCTCTACTTCATCAACTGATAATACTTTTGGTAATTTCCGTTCCCCTTGCGGCGTTTCAATATGTACTGATGGGTCGTGCTCTACCGCTCGCTCACGAAGTAAAAATTGGTGAAACGAACGGATCGATGCAATATGACGCGCCAATGTTTTCGAAGATTTTCCGTTTTCTTTTAAATACTGCAAAAAGTTAACGATGTGCAAACGTGTCACTTCATGAAAGGTTTTCGCCTGTTCTACATTTTGCAAATATTTCACATAGCTTTTTAAATCACGTTCATAAGATACTACTGTATTTTTCGCTAATCCCTTTTCGACAACCATATAATGAATAAAATCTTTTAATTGATCTTCCAATCTACTCTACTCCCCATTTTCATAGAAAAACATCATTCTATTTACGAAAGCATCCTTTGCCGGTTCTTCATTCCCTGATACTTTTTCTACAGTCTCTTCTTTTGGCTTTTCATAACGATGATAGCTTTCGTATTCTTCATTTATCCATAGTATAGCGAAATAAAACAAAATCGTACAACTTGTAAATAATAAAAATACTTTTATTCCATCAAAAGTTAATTTTAAAGCTCGGCGCATTGTAAATTCCTCCAAAATATAAGTTATTACAACATATGCCAAGCTTTCACCAATTTATACCTTATTCAAATAAAAAACCTCTTCCTAGATAAATAGGAAAAGGTTATTTTTCATCCGTTTCATTTTCTTGACAATTTTTACAAATCCCATGGAATGTTAAACGATGATCTTTCACCTTAAAGCTCCAGTCTCGTTCTACTTTTTTCTCCACTTCACCAAGTAAATCTTCTTGTATTTCTTGTACAGCACCACATTGCGTACAAATCAAATGATGGTGAAAACGCTGTGCACCTTCTTGGCGTAAGTCATAGCGTGAAACACCGTCTCCGAAGTTAATCTTATCGACAACTTTTAACTCAGATAATAACTCTAAAGTTCGATAGACGGTTGCTAATCCGATCTCTGGCGACTTTTCTTTTACAAGGAGGTAAACATCTTCTGCGCTTAAATGATCTTCCTCATTTTCTAGCAGCACACGAACTGTTGCTTCACGTTGCGGTGTTAATTTATAGCTCGCTGCATGTAATTGCTTCTTAATTCGTTCAATTCTTTCTTCCATTCGGTACTACTCCCTCCTCGCCACTCTTACACCATTATATCAGAAGAAGGGCTTCTGTCAAAAGAAAAAACAATAAAAACAAATTGATAATTATTCTCAAAAAATATTTATTTTTTATTAATAGCCTCAACGACTTCTTTCATCAAAACTGGTGATGCGTAAGCCTCCACACTAGAAGCAAGTGCTAACACAGCTCCAATTACAAGAAAGAAACATGTATAGCGAATTAATAATGGTAATAGTGGCTCGGTTATTTTCCTGATAAACTGGTGCCTAATCATCCGTAAAGAAAAACTTGCAGCAATTGTTGTCATAACGAGAAATACTGGAATGATAATTAAGTTTTGCGGCAATACAGATACAAATGCTAATAATAATCCATTCCATCCGTGCTGGCTTACTAAAAAACCTACTGTAAATCCAACAACTACTCCTTTTACAAATAATAAAATAAAAATAAGCGGCAATCCAATAATTGAAATCCCTAAAATCCAAATAAATCCAATGTATTTTAATTGCGAAAAGTAACTTTCTCGAAACATTTCGCCCGCAATAGCAAATTCTCCTTTAGAAACTTGTCCAAAAAAACGTTGTAAATAAAATGATAAATCTTGCTTTTGATTGATTTGTAAACTATTCACAAGAATAGCTCCAAATATTACTCCCATCAATAATAAAACAGCATTAAATATATATAATGAAGAGTTTTCCTGTATGTGAGACATTACGCGATCTTGCCAAGTTTTTCGCCACATTTTTCTTCCCTCCGTTCACACTCTTACTAAAAATGTATGAAAGAAAGAAAAAAAGTATGACGAATTAACATTGAAATTCCGCTCTACTTTGCTAAACTAAAAAGTAGAGAATAGGAGGGATTTCTCTTGAAACCATTATTATTAGATTTTCCAACATTATTTCAAACTGAACGCTTACAAGTTCGTAAGCCGTTTCCAGGTGATGGTGCAGAAGTATATGAAGCAATCCAAGCTTCTCTAGAAGACTTAGTACCGTGGATGCCAATTGACGCTGAAACAGAAGATAGTGCTGAAGAAATTGTTCGTAAAGCTCACGGACAGTTTTTACTTCGTGAAACACTTGATTTTCACTTATACGATAAAGTATCTGGTACATTCATCGGAGCTATTACGCTCAAACCTGAAAACTGGGATATTCCAAAGTTTTCACTTCACTTCTGGCTGCATAGCGCGTATACAAAACAAGGCTATATGACCGAAGCGATTAAAGGTGCCATTCAGTTTGCCTTTGATAAGTTAGGTGCAAGAAGAATTGAAATTCGTACTGATGCAACAAATGTAAATGCATGTAACTTAGCAGAACGTTTAGAATTTATTTTAGAAGGTACAATGGAAAATGATTTCCTAGCGCCAGACGGTAGCTTACGTGATGCACGCGTATATGCAAAAATTAATTAATAAACACTCGCCAAAGGCGAGTGTTTATTTTTGTAGTTGTAAATATTGTACTGCAAACATAGTCTTCGCGTCATGAATACGAAGGTCTTTCATAAGATCAATCGCTTCTTCTAATGACACTTCCATTAATTCCACAAATTCATCTTCATCTAAAGCTGCTTTGTTTTCTTTTTGTTTTAATCCTGTCGCTTTATATACATATAAAATCTCATCTGCAAAACCAGGTGATGTATAGAAAGATGTAACAAGTTCCATATTTTCACATACATATCCTGTTTCTTCTTCTAATTCACGAACTGCTGTTACCTCTGGTTTTTCCCCAGGTTCTAACTTCCCAGCAGGAATTTCTATAATCGCCTTTTCAAGCGCTTTACGGTACTGCTCAACAAGCACAATTTTCCCTTCATCCGTAATAGCAATAATAGCAACTGCACCAGGGTGATTTACAATTTCACGTTTACTCATTTCTCCATTTGGTAATACTACATCATCAACACGAACTTTTATAACTCTACCATCAAAAATCGGCTCAGTTTTTACTGTTCTCTCTGCAAGATTACTCATACTACTTCATCTCCCTGTTCTATTTCCTATTCTTTCTTCATACATTTTACCACATTGAAAGGAGCGTGATAGAAATGAAAGTTTATATTTTACCAAATCGCGTTACATTAGTCGGAAAAGCATGGCAAATTCGCCATAAGCTAAAACAATATGGCAAAGAGTATACAACTGTACAAGAGTGGATTACAGCAAATAAAGTGAAATTTTAATCAGAAGGGGCTTTGTCCATCCCCCTCTGATTATTTGCCCACACCAATCGGGCTTTTACGGGCAGTTAATATCTCCCACTTAACTTCCTCGCATGTTCCAAATTTTGAGGTGGGAGTCTTACTGCCCGCCAAATAGCGGGACAAAAAGTAAACGTTTGTCAACCTCTTTTCCCTTTCGTACAATAAAGATAAGGAGGTTGACCTATGAAAAAACGTCAATTAGGAAAATCAGATTTATTTGTAACAGAAATGGGACTTGGCTGTATGTCTCTCGGTACATCGGAAACTGACGCAATGCGCATTATCGATGAAGCAATCGATTTAGGAATTAATTTTTTTGATACAGCGGATTTATATGATTATGGATTAAATGAAGAATTTGTAGGAAAAGCCTTGAAAGGAAAACGAGACCAAATTGTTCTTACAACAAAGGTTGGAAATCGATGGACAGAAGAAAAAAACGGCTGGTCTTGGGATCCTTCTAAAGCTTACATAAAGGCTGAAATAAAAGAAAGTTTACGTAGACTTCAAACGGATTATATTGATTTATATCAACTGCATGGCGGAACAATTGAAGATCCTATAGATGAAACAATAGAAGCTTTTGAAGAATTAAAAAAAGAAGGTATTATTCGCCATTACGGTATTTCTTCTATACGCCCAAATGTCATCCGTGAGTATGCAAAACATTCCAATATCGTTAGTGTACTAATGGAATATAGCATCTTAAATCGCCGCCCTGAAGAATGGTTCTCGATGCTTAATGAACATCAAATTAGTGTCATTGCTCGCGGACCACTTGCAAAAGGAATTTTAACTGACGACAATGCAAGAAAGATAGAGAGAGTAAAAGAAAAGGATTATCTCTCCTATTCTTACGATGAATTGCATACAACACTTGGGAGTGTAAAAGAAGTTATTGGAGAAAACTCTTTAACAGGAACAGCTATTCAATATTGCTTACATAACGAAACTGTTGCATCTGTTATTCCTGGCGCAAGCTCTATTCAACAACTACAGACAAATGTACAAGCTAGTCAGCAGTCGCCTTTAACAAAAGAAAAGTATGTACAACTTCAAAAAATTGTTAAATATGACACATATGCTTTACATCGTTAGAAAGACGCTACCAGTACTGGTAGCGTCTTTCTATAATGTATCATATTTATCAGGATTCGTTCCTACATGTAAATTACGATTTAACGTATTAATTTGATTCATCTCTTCTTCAGTTAGTGAGAAATCAAAAATAGTAAAGTTTTCTTTAATACGAGATGGTGTCACAGATTTAGGAATCGTTACTATTCCGCTTTGAATATCCCATCGTAATATAACTTGCGCAGGTGTTTTTTCATACTTGTTAGCAATATCCTGAATAATTGGATGCTCGAATACTTCGCCGCCCCTCATTAACGGACTCCATGCCTCCATTTGAATTTGCTCACTTTGACAGAAATTACGCAATTCAAATTGCGCTAACATTGGATGAAGTTCCACTTGGTTTACCATCGGCTTTACTTTGCAATTTGGTAATAACAGTTCTAAATGATGTTTATGAAAATTAGAAACACCAATCGCGCGCACCTTACCTTCTTCATACAATTTTTCTAAAGCTCGGTACGTATCAACATACTTCCCTCTAATTGGCCAGTGGATTAAATATAAATCTACGTAGTCCATTTGTAATTTTTTCAAACTTTTTTCAAACGCCTCGAGTGTCTCCTCGTATCCTTGATCATCGTTCCAAACTTTTGTCGTAATAAATATGTCTTCTCTCGGAATTCCTGATTCACGAACCGCCTCTCCGACACCGCTTTCATTTTCATATACAGTCGCTGTATCAATCGAACGGTATCCAACTTCTAACGCTGTTTTTACTGCTTGTTTTACTTCGTCGCCTTCTTTCGCTTTATAAACGCCTAGACCAATCATCGGCATTTTCACGCCATTATGAAGTGTAGTTGTTGGAATATGCACAGTCGTCTCCCTTTCGTTCTTACATTTTTATAAACCACAACTTTATTTCAACAAGATTCATCCAAAAAGTCAAAACATACGTACAGTTTACATAATAAATTTATACAAATTAAAAAGAACGTGAACTCATTCATTCACGTTCTTTTCTATCCATTTTTTCGCTTTTTCATCCACATTACGAACAAACTCATTTTTTCCTTCCGTATATAGCGTGCCGTTATATGTATATTTTTCGGCTAATTCTTTTTTTAGAGTTGCATATGCCTCTGCTTCTTCACAATGCGCCATCATATAATCACGAAATGCTAAATGCCTTACTATCTCAGAATTTCCTTCTTCAAACACGTGTAAGTGATACGAGCGTTTTTCCTCGGTTCCATGAATAAAAAAGCGGCGTCCTGAAATACCATTTTCCCCTTTTACGATGTAACCAAGCTCTTTAAATTGTTCATTCCAATGATCTACTCTGTCGATACTTTCTACTTCCATGATCATATCAATAATAGGTTTAGCTGCCAGCCCCGGCACTGATGTACTACCAATGTGATGAATTTCCACCGTTTCTGGCATCGCCGACTTTAATCTTTCGGCCTCCATTTGAAATTTTTCACCCCAATGATTTTCATGCGGAAGGACTACAATTTTTCTCATTCTAACTCCCCTTTTCTTACAAGCTCGTCAAAAAAATGATCAGCGATAGTCACTGATCATTTTTGTTATTATTTAAAGTCTTTCCAAGTAAGGTTACTTTCACTTAATAGTTCTTCAAATGATTTATTCTTTTCACGTTCTTTTTGTTCCTGACGCTTTCTTTCCTGCTCCGCTGCCTCTTTTTTCTCTTCTCTCACTTGCAACTCTTTTTTCTTATTCTTTAATTGCTCCATTAACGAATCATTTAATTGATCACCTAACGTAAGTGATTCTTTCTTTGGTTGATTCATTTGAGATTGTCTTTGCATTTGTCTTTGTTTCTTTTTCTTCATGCTGCTCACCTTTTACTTTTTTCTCCATTATAGAGGATACACGATGAAATCGACAATAAAAAAGGTTACTTACTCTATTATTCATTTTTTGTAAAAATGTTAATTTTTCAAAAAGAATAAATTTTGTTATGGATATAATCCTATGAATCTATTAAAATTATGTCGTATGATGTCAGATTATAAAAAAGGAGAAATAAATTATGTGGAAAAAAATCATTCCTGCTGTCGCTGTTTTAAGCACCATTACTTTTTCAAGCGTATTCGCCGCTCCCCCATCTCAGACTCCAGCTGAGCAAAACCGTTACATAGACGTACAAATGCTCGGTATTAATGATTTCCATGGACAACTAGATACTGTTAAAAAAATTAATAACAAGGAAGCTGGTGGCGCTGATTACTTAGCCACTTATTTAAAAGAACGTAAAAAACAAAACCCTAATACCCTTCTCGTACATGCTGGCGATATTGTCGGAGCTAGTCCACCCGTTTCAGCATTGTTACAAGATGAACCAACGATTGAATTTTTAAATGACTTGAAATTTGATGTTGGTACAATCGGAAACCATGAATTTGATGAAGGTATCGATGAAATGAAGCGACTCATTTACGGTGGATATCACGAAAAAACAGGGAATTTCAAAGGTGCAAACTTCCCTTATGTCGCTGCAAACTTCTATAACAAATCAACTGGCCGCTTATTTTTACCGCCATTTACTGTAAAAATGGTAGATGGTGTTCCTGTAGGATTCATTGGAGTTGTTACAACTGATACACCAAATGTCGTTATGCCTACTATGCTTCAAAATGTAGAAATCACTGACGAAGTTGAAGCTATTAATAAATCCACACAACAATTAAAGCGTCTCGGCGTTAAATCCATCGTCGTCCTTGCACATGTCGGCGGAACAACTGATGAGTCTGGTGTAACAAATGGAGACCTTACTCGAATTGCAAATGAAACAGATCCAGAAGTTGATGTTATTTTTGGTGGACATAGTCATACGTATGTAAATGGTACAGTTAATAATAAACTTATTGTCCAAGCGAACTCTTACGGAACGGCTTTCTCAGATGTAGATGTAACAATTGATCGTAAAACAAAAGATATTGTAAAGAAAAAAGCTGAAGTTATTACAACATATCATGAAGGTGTAGAGCCTGATAAACAAGTACAACAAAAGTTAAATCAATATAAAGAAAAAATTGCACCACTTGTTAATGAAGTAGTTGGAAAATCTACAGCACCTATCGATCGTAAACAAAACGATGCTGGTGAGTCTACTCTTGGAAATTTAATTGGCGACGCACAGCGCCAAACTATGCAAGCTCAAATCGCACTTATGAATCCTGGCGGCATTCGTAATGATTTAGACGCTGGCGATATTACATGGGGCGAATTATATGGCATTCAGCCTTTTGGAAATCAATTGATTAAAGTAGATTTAACAGGTCAAGATATTCGCGATATTTTAAATCAACAATGGCAAAAAGGAACGACAAGAATGCTTCAAATTTCAGGTATTCAATATACTTGGGATGCAAATAAACCAAACGGTGAAAAAGTTGCAAATATTCACTTAACAAATGGCGAAGAATTATCTCCATCTAAAACGTATAGTGTAGTTGCGAATGCTTTCTTAGCTTCTGGCGGTGATGGATTCGTATCATTTAAAAATGGTAAAAATGCAGAAACTGGTCCAAACGACTTTGAAGCGCTAGTCGATTACGTAAAACAAATAAAGGAACCAATTCAACCAATTATTGATGGAAGAATTCAAAAAATCAATTAAGTGCATATCTTTTATTCATAATATATATTAAGCAAAAAAGGATACTCGTTCTTCCAATGAACATAGTATCCTTTTCTTCAATTATCAAAATGGGATGTTTTGTTAAAATCATATTGCTGTAAAAATTGTTGTAAAGCCTCTTCTACAAGTTTAGATTTTTGAATTCCTTTTGATTCTGATATAACGTCTAATCTTGCTAATATTTCTTTATTAATAGAAAAGGTCCGTTTCTTTTTCTCTGTACTTTTACTCATAATTGGTGCACTTACTTCTTCTCTTTTTCTTAATAATTCATAAATGCTTTGTAATTGCTCATAAATTAGTAATTGATAATCGGTTTTTGCATATTGAAGGGCCGTCGCTTCTTGGAGTTGTAAGTGACGCGGTTCTTCTCCCTCTCCTACAAAAATACGTTTCTTCTGCTCCCCATCGTATTCGTATCCAATCAATCTTAATTTCTTTGATAATGTATATGGGCTTATTTCAAGGCGCTTTGCTATAATAGCGATTGATTCACGTCTATTTAGACAATCTATAATTTCTCCAATCGTCACAATTTCCCTCCTCCCATGTTGAAATGACACTAGTATGTTATGTTACAATGATTTTCTAACAGTGTATGCAAAACAAATAGCCTGTGCGATTCATACGATTTCAGAAAAGGAGGTTTTCAATATGCTTTTTCGTAGCTATACCACACAGTTCTATAATGAAAATAAACAACTCATTCCTAATAGTATCGCTACGTTAGAAAGCGTTATGATTAATAATCGAAAACACTCTCTCCTTATGCGTGGACAAAACGTAGAACAACCTATTTTATTATGCTGTCACGGCGGACCCGGCATGGCACAAATCGGTTTTATTCGCCATTTTCAAAAAGAATTAGAGAAGCACTTTATCGTTATTAATTGGGACCAACGCGGAGCAGGCAAATCCTTTTCAGTGAAAGACTTCTGGGCAACCTTTACAATCGAACAATTCGTTTCTGATGCAAAAGAAGTAATTCAGTATGTGCTTAAAAGGTTCAACAAACAAAAACTATTTCTCGCTGGTCATTCTTGGGGAAGTATTATCGGGCTTACCATCGCACATCGATACCCGAAGTATATCGATGCTTACATTGGTATCGGGCAGATTGTACATATGAAACAAAACGAAGAATTGCTATATCAACATTTAATTAACTCTGCAAAAAAGCATGATCATAAAAGAGCATTAGCTTCCCTTTTAAAATTAGGTAAACCGCCATTCTTAGATACGAGACGCCTTATTATTCAAAGAAAGTGGCTTGGTACATTCGGAGGAGCAATCCAAAACGGATCGTCCTTTTCTTTCATACGAAAAGGTTTCTTTTCTCCTGAATATACGCTATTAGATTGGTTCAAGTTTCTCGCAGGTAACTTAAAATCTGGCGTTTTATGGGAAGAAATGCTGACAATCGATTTCTTTTCATCTATTTCAAGTTTATCTATTCCAGTTTATTTTTGTTCTGGTCGCTATGATTATCAAACTCCTTATGCACTCGTTCAAGAATATTGTGATGTTATTGAAGCACCTATAAAAAAAATGATTTGGTTCCCAAATTCAGCACATTCTCCTGATTTAGAAGAACCAGAACTATTTGCAAACTCTTTACAGTCCATTAAACAAGAGCTAGCTTTTCAACGATAAAAAAATGGCCTCTTTTACATTTCATAGAAAACATTTTATAATAATATGTCGCAAGTATGTATAAATATAGCAAACTGCGTCATATTTACTTGCCTTCACAGAATAAAAATTAGGGAGATTACATTTATTATGAACGCTGTACTCGTTGCGGTAGCAGTCATGCTATTGCTTAGTTTGTTACGTGTCCAGGTCATTGTCGCCATCATCGTTGGAGCTCTAACGGGCGGACTTATCGGCGGACTCGGTATTTCAGAAACAATTAACACTTTTACATCAGGACTTGGAAACAGTGCTCCCATCGCTTTAAGCTATGCAATGCTTGGTGGTTTCGCTATTTCCCTTTCCAAAACTGGACTTCCAGATGCCATGATTCAAGCCGCATTAAAATGGATTGGCAATGAACAAGACACGAAAAAACAAGTTTATTCTAAAATACTGATTTTATTCATCATTTTAACAATGGCTTGTTTCTCACAAAACATTATCCCTGTTCATATCGCTTTCATCCCAATCTTAATTCCGGCACTTTTAAAAGTATTAAATGAGTTGAAAGTGGATCGCAGACTTGTTACATGTATTATTACATTCGGATTAATTACACCTTATATGTGGGTTCCAGCAGGATTTGGAAAAATTTATCATGACGTATTGCAAACCAACGCTGCACAAAGCGGTCTTACATTTGATGTTACACTTATTCCAAAAGCAATGACTATTCCAGCAATCGGTATGATTATCGGATTATGTGTAGCGGTATTCATTACGTATCGAAAACCTCGTACGTATGAAATAGAACAAATTTATACTACCGAAAATGAAATCGTTCCCTATACAAAACGAAGCATTACTTTTGGGCTATTATCTATCCTAGCTACATTAACTGTTCAATTAGCAACAGAATCAATGATTTTCGGTGCTTTAGCGGGGATTATCGTCTTATCAGTTAGTGGTAGTCTACCTCTTAAAGAAGCAGATACAATATTAACAAGCGGAATGCGTATGATGTCATTTATCGGATTTGTTATGATTTCTGCCGCTGGATTTGGCGCTGTTCTTCGAAAAACAGGACATGTTGAATCGCTTGTGCAAACGAGTGTACATATAATCGGAAATAACAAACCACTTGCTGCATTTCTTATGCTCGTTATTGGACTTCTCGTTACGATGGGAATTGGTTCATCCTTTTCGACAATCCCTATCTTAACAACAATTTTCGTACCTCTTTGCATTCAACTTGGATTTAGTCCAATGGCCACAATTGCAATTATCGGTACAGCAGGAGCGCTAGGCGATGCAGGATCTCCAGCATCAGATAGTACACTTGGACCAACATCTGGTTTAAATGCTGATGGTCAACATCATCATATATGGGATACATGTGTACCAACTTTTCTGCATTATAATATACCGTTACTTATATTCGGTTTTATTGCCGCCATTACATTATAAAAGGTGCGTTCTATACGCACCTTTTACTTTTTTATTTTTCTTTTTAATTGTTGAAAGGCTATTTTCCCTTTCTCCTCGAAATCACTTTCAATTGCCGGTAGTGATGGCCCTATCCATTCACACTCTATACTCCCATTTGGTCCAATAATTTTTAATTTATCTGGTATATGAATATTTAGAAATTTCGCTGCTCGAATTAACTCAATAGCAATCTTATCACTTGAAGTTACAATTCCATCTATATACGGATGATTTTGCAATAATGTAATGAACTGTTTATTCGTGTATCCTTGTATACCTTTTTCCCGATAAGACATCCCTTTATCCCAAACTGCGTCTAAAAATCCTGATACATGCTCTTCCATTTCTTCACTTTCTTCTCCCTCACCGAAATAAGCAAGAAAGTGACATCCTTTCTCTTTTAATAGAGAAACCGCCTTCTGCCCACTTTCATAATAATTTGTAAGGGATTGTTTTTCATCAATCACAACAAATGGAAATGCAATTTCTCCTATACTTTTAAAAACTGATTTTGGCAAAATAACACCCGCAACGTTATTTTGCTCCAACATATATATGTATCTATCTTTATTCTCTATATTACAAACAATTATTTGATATCCTTCTTTATATGCCTCTTCCTCAATACAATGTAGCAAAGTGATATTTGATGGATTACGTAAATTATCTACAAGCAATGCAATGATCGTTGAAGATTGTTTAAATAAAGGCTTGGCTGTAGCATTCGGTCTATATTGTAACGATTCAATTGCTTCCTTTACTTGTTTTACCGTATCTTCATGGACGTATCCTTTTTCGTTAATAACTCGTGAAACGGTTGCGACTGAAACACCGGCCAATTTTGCAACATCACGTATAGTTGCCACATCGTCACCCCTTAATATGGTAATAGATTACAATTTTACGGTAACCTAAATTATAATATTCGTCAAGGTTAATAACTTATATTTCTGAAAATTGTTACATCATTTTGCTAAACGATACTCCAACTGAATTTCATGTAAAATTGGGATATTATCATACCCAATGCGCGGAATTTCTTTCTTTATTTTTCGTGCCTCGTCCACTGCATTCACATATAAATTAGTCATCACAAAATTACGTTTTTGGTAAAAACGTAACGCATTCATATTATCATTTGTTGTAATAAGCCACACCTCTTGGCACTGTTCCTCTTTTGCAACTTGCAATACACAATCCACAAGCTTCGTCCCTATTCCCTTTCTTTCTTCAAAGCTATCTAACGATACAATTTCGCACATATTTCCGGCCACTTCATACGTTATAATTCCGATTATTCTGTCATCTGATAGTGCAATAAATCCTGGTAACTCTTCTAATTGATGCCCCTTACCACGTGAAACCATCAATGAGCTCCCCCAGTTTTCACACATGAACATTCGGATTGTTTCTTTCATTGTTGGTGTAATTTTTTGTATATGCACCATTTCCTGTTTCTCCCCTTTTCTATCATTGTGATACAATGTAAGTGTATCACATGTAACGATATTTGGAGGATGAGGTAAAGTATGAAACGTTTTTTTGCAGCATTGTTCACTATACTAGGCGCAATAACTGCCCTTGGGATTTTCTTTACAAATAAAGTTATGTATTTGAAGAAAAAGACAGAGGAAGAAGTTCTAGAAAGAGAAACGAAAAAGCATTTTCGTATAAAAGATTTTGATGCTCTTCATAAAGAAGAAATTCATATCCCTTCGCAATTCGGATATGATCTTCATGGATATTATATTCCTGCTGATCATTCCAATAAGTTTATGATTTTTTGTCACGGCGTAACTGTAAATAAAATGAACTCTGTAAAATATGCAAACTTATTTTTAAACAGAGGATATAACGTATTTATTTATGACCATCGCCGTCATGGTAAAACTGGCGGAAAAACAACAAGCTATGGATACTATGAAAAACATGATTTGAAATCAGTCGTTGACTGGCTAAAAAGTCGTTTTGGTACAAATATTACACTTGGTATTCATGGTGAATCTATGGGGGCTGCAACTCTTCTTCAATATGCGGGACTTGTAGAAGATGGTGCCGATTTTTATATTGCTGATTGTCCTTTCTCTGATTTCTATGGGCAATTACAGCATCGTTTAAAAGTTGAATTCCATTTACCAAAGTGGCCTTTATTACCTTTAGCAAACACTTTTTTAAAAGTTCGTGACGGTTATACAATTCGTGAAGTTTCACCAATCGATTGTATAAAAAATATTAACAATCCCGTTCTCTTTATTCATAGTAAAGATGACGATTATATTTTAGCTGATATGACTAAAGCACTATTTGAAGCAAAGGAAAATAATAAACAACTTTATATTGCAGAACACGGTGCACACGCTTGCTCTTATAACGAAAATAAAGAAGAGTATGAAGCAGCCGTCGATCAATTTTTAAACACATATGTGAAAGAAACAAAAAACAGGCTTGCATAAGCCTGTTTTTTTATTGCGCTAACACGTCTGTAACTTGTTCCATATTTTCGGAAATCCATTGTACCGCATCATCTAGCGTTGGAAATTCTGTCGTTTGAAATGTTACCTCATCTTGAAGTAACCAAACATCCTTCGATTCTTGTCCTACACCGGCAATGGACCAGTGCAATAAACTATATGGATGATTATCATTCAAAAATGATGCCCACGTGCGCTCATTTGCAATATTTCGTAATGTACGTAATTGTTTATCCATCTTTCGTCACCTTACTCTAGTCAGTTATAAAAACCATTATAACACCCTCTTCTTCTCTAAACAAAGTACTCTTTTTATATTGTCAAGTCCCCTTCCTGAATATATGATGAAATTAAGCGTTTGGGAAGGAGGGATAACGTTGGCAAAAGTACAAATTAAAGTAAATGATAATGGCTCTTTTCGCGTTACAGGGGACGTGGAATTAGTCGACTCACAAGGGAATGTATTCCCAGCAAAACCGGCATTTTCTTTATGCCGTTGTGGCTTATCAAAAAATATGCCTTATTGCGATGCTTCGCATAAAGGTAAATTCGAATCTGTTGTTAGAGCAACAGATTCTGAATAATTTTGTATGTGACATGCACATTTTTTTGTGCATGTTTTTTCTTTTGATTAACTTTCCTACATCCCTTTTCCTTACAACATTTCTAACACTTTTTTCCTCATTCAAATCCACGTATATTTTCACACAATTCTTCACATTCGAATATTTTTACTAGCCTTTTTTCTTTTTTGTGCTATAATTTGAGCAAACAGCATCCTTCGGGGTCGGGTGAAATTCCCAACCGGCGGTGATGAAGTGCAAACTTCTAAGTCCGTGACCCGTTTTCAACTCGAAAACGGTGGATCTAGTGAAATTCTAGGGCCGACAGTATAGTCTGGATGGGAGAAGGATATGTTTCTAGTTTTTTATATAGTGAATACACTTTTATTTCAGTATGCATATTTTTAAAAATTCGTTTTGAATCTTTATATATGTTTAGTTTTCTATACTCATTTTTTATACTGAAATAAAAAAGAGACAACTAGCGTTTAAAAAATTTGATATCTTTGCTAGGTTTTTTCCTTATGCAAAAATATGAATCTTCGTTAGGTTTCTTTCCTATGCTTTTGTATTCGAACTATATGTCTAGAAATCACGTCTCCCAAACCCCAAGGATATTAAATCCTTGGGGTTTTTTGATTTTTTTAGGAGAGGTGAAGAGAATGACAGATCAAGAATATATGAGGATTGCCTTGCAATTAGCAGAAGGTACATCAGGACAAACAAGTCCAAATCCTATGGTTGGTGCTGTTGTTGTAAAAGATGGAAACATCGTCGGTATGGGGGCTCATTTACGCGCTGGTGAAGAACACGCAGAAGTTCACGCACTTCATATGGCTGGTGAAAAAGCAAAACATGCTACTGTTTATGTAACACTTGAACCGTGTAGCCATTTTGGAAAAACACCACCTTGCTGTGATTTGCTCATCGAAAAAGGAGTCAAACGGGTTGTAATTGCTACCCTTGATTGCAATCCTCTCGTTTCTGGTAATGGAAAAAGGAGATTAGAAGAAGCTGGCATCGAAGTAACTACCGGTATTCTTGAGGCAAAAGCCACTTTATTAAATCGTTTCTTTTTTCACTATATGAAAACGAAACACCCATTTGTAACAATAAAAACAGCGATGAGCCTAGATGGCAAAACAGCAACTGCAACTGGTGAAAGTAAGTGGATTACAGGTGAAGAAGCACGAGCTGATGTTCACCAATATCGCCATACACACGATGCGATTCTTGTTGGAGTGAATACAGTTATTGCTGATAATCCACACTTAACAACAAGAATTACAAATGGAGGGAAACATCCAATTCGCGTTATTTTAGATACCCATTTAAAAACGCCACCATTTTCTCATGTCATAACAGATGGTTTAGCACCGACATGGATTATTGTCGGTAGGGATGTAGATAAAGAGAAAATAGCTTCTTATGAATCTGAAAATATAGCTATATTCCAAATGAAAACGAAACAAATTGAAATCCAAGATGTTTTAAACCTACTCGGTGAAAAACAAATCCTTTCTCTTTTCGTGGAAGGTGGTCAAACAGTTCATGCAAGTTTCTTACAAACAAACAATTTCAATGAAATTGTAACCTATATAAGTCCGAAATTAATTGGTGGGAAAGATGCTCCTACTTTATTTGGAGGAAATGGTTTTTCAAAATTACAAGATGCGCTTTCCTTAAAAATTCAAGAGATGAAACAAATTGGCGATGATATAAAAATCGTTGCGAATGCCCGAAATGAGGTGCCCGAATGTTTACAGGAATTGTAGAAGAATTAGGAACGATAGCAAACATGCAACAAAGCGGAGAAGCGATGAAGTTAACTGTCCATGCAAACAAAATTTTATCCGATGTGAAGTTAGGTGATAGTATCGCGGTGAATGGCATTTGCTTAACCGTAACTAGTTATACAACTACTTCATTCACAGTTGATGCAATGCCTGAAACGATGCAATCAACATCACTTCGTATGCTTAAACCACATTCTAAAGTAAATTTAGAGCGGGCAATGTCTGCAAACGGACGATTCGGTGGACATTTCGTTACAGGACACATCGACGGTATCGGGACGATTTTAACTAAAAAACAACACTACAATGCCATCTATTACAAAATAGCAATTTCTGATGAATTGCTACGCTACTGTTTGCATAAAGGATCCGTTGCTGTTGATGGAACGAGTTTAACGATATTTGATATAGACGAATCTTCCATAACAATTTCACTCATCCCGCACACAGTAAGCGAATCTGTCATCGGAGAAAAGAATGCCGAAGATATCGTAAACATTGAGTGTGACATGATCGGTAAATATATCGAACGCTTTATCTCTAAACCCGTCAAACGAACAAGTTCAATGACCGAAAGTTTTTTACAAGAAAACGGATTTCTATAAGGGGGAAACATAATGTTTCATCGTATTGAAGAAGCTCTAGAAGATTTAAAACAAGGAAAAGTCGTTATCGTATGTGATGATGAAAACCGAGAAAATGAAGGCGATTTTATTGCTTTAGCAGAGTATATTACACCAGAAACGATTAACTTTATGATTACTCACGGTCGTGGTCTCGTATGTGTTCCAATTACAGAACACCATGCAGAACGTCTACAATTAGAACCAATGGTATCTCATAATACAGACTCACATCATACTGCATTTACAGTAAGCATTGATCATGTTTCTACAACAACAGGGATTAGCGCTCACGAACGTGCAACTACGATACAAGAATTATTAAATCCCGTATCAAAAGGTGCTGATTTCAATCGCCCTGGACATATCTTTCCATTAATTGCGAAAGAAGGCGGTGTACTGCGCCGTGCGGGTCATACAGAAGCTGCTGTCGATTTAGCCAAACTTTGCGGAGCTGAGCCAGCTGGAGTTATTTGCGAGATTATAAATGAGGACGGTACGATGGCACGTGTACCTGATTTACTACAGTGCGCAAAACAATTCGATATAAAAATGATTACGATAGAAGATTTAATTGCTTATCGCCGTCATCATGAAACACTTGTGACGAGAGAAGTGGAAATTACATTACCTACAGATTTCGGTACTTTCCATGCAATTGGCTATTCTAATTCACTGGATACAAAAGAACATATCGCGCTCGTAAAAGGTGATATTTCAACAGGAGAACCGATACTTGTACGTGTTCATTCTGAATGCTTAACAGGAGATGTATTCGGTTCATGCCGCTGTGATTGCGGACCACAGCTTCATGCTGCACTTGCTCAAATTGAACGTGAAGGAAAAGGCGTTCTTCTTTATATGAGACAAGAAGGACGAGGCATTGGGCTTCTTAATAAGCTTCGCGCTTATAAATTACAAGAAGAAGGATTCGATACTGTAGAAGCAAATGAAAAACTCGGCTTCCCTGCTGATCTTCGTGATTACGGTATCGGCGCTCAAATATTAAAAGATTTAGGCTTACAAAATTTAAGATTATTAACGAATAATCCAAGAAAAATTGCGGGCTTACAAGGTTACGATTTAGAGGTCACTGAGCGTGTACCTTTGCAAATGCCAGCAAAAGAAGAGAATAAAACGTATTTACAAACGAAAGTAAATAAATTAGGACATTTATTAAACTTATCCCGCATTAACGGGCAGTAAAACTCCCACCTCAAAATTCGGCTGGAGCAAAGAAGTTAGGTGGGAGATTAACTGCCCGTAAACGCCCGATTAGTTCACTTTATAATTAAAGGAGAGATTTATTATGGTATTCGAAGGTCATTTAGTTGGTACAGGATTAAAAGTTGGAGTTGTTGTTGGACGTTTTAATGAATTTATTACGAGCAAGTTACTTGGTGGCGCTTTAGACGGATTAAAACGTCACGGTGTAGAAGAAAACGATATTGATGTTGCGTGGGTTCCTGGTGCATTTGAAATTCCTTTAATCGCTAAAAAGATGGCTAGTAGCGGAAAGTATGATGCTGTTATTACATTAGGTACAGTAATTCGAGGTGCTACAACGCATTACGATTACGTTTGTAATGAAGTAGCAAAAGGTGTTGCATCTTTATCACTACAAACAGATATCCCAGTTATTTTCGGTGTATTAACGACAGAAACAATTGAGCAAGCAATTGAACGCGCTGGTACGAAAGCTGGTAATAAAGGATATGAATCAGCTGTCGCTGCAATTGAAATGGCTCACTTATCAAAACAATGGACGTAAAAAAATAAAAAGAGGCTGCGGCCTCTTTTTATTTTTTTACCTTTTTTCGTATATCTTTTATTAATTCATTCATTGTTTTTCCTTCTGTTTTTATACGAAGAGCTTGCGCTGTTCTCCATACGTTCTCTCTTTTTTTCGCTTCTTCCATAATAGTAATTTCTTTTCGTACTTCTTTTAAATCTTTCCCTTCCGTTTTCAAGCCAAAATGTTCCGCTTTCGTTCGAAAATGTTGTTCAATTCTTTGTTGCATCTCTTTTTGTTCAGGATTTTCAGCGGCCTTAACTGGATCAGCACTTATTGCTTTTATTAAAATTAAACAAGTCATAATCGCTAATATATATTTGTGCATGTAAAATCCTCCAACCCAATATAAATTACATATTTACTATGTACAATTTCAGCTTGGAAAATTCGTCCACAAAAATTCTTTTTTTCGCTTAAAACCCATTCGTATCAAGCGATAATGACTTTTTATTACATTTTATTTACAAAAAAGCAAACCCTTTTAAAAGTTTGCTTTTCATCTACCTTATAATGCACATTCCTCAATCTCAAACCCTAAATCTTCAATCATACCCCAGTCTGCAGTCGGCTCTTGACCAGCTGTCGTTAAGTAATCGCCAACAAAGATAGAATTTGCTGCAAATAAACCGAGCGGCTGTACAGAACGTAAATTAATTTCACGTCCTCCTGAAATACGAATTTCTTTTGTCGGATTTACGAAACGCATCATCGCCAGCACTTTTAAACATTCTACAGGTGTTAACTCTTTTTGTCCTTCAAGCGGCGTACCCTTTACAGCAACGAGGAAATTACAAGGAATAGAATCTGCATCTATACGTTGTAATTCAAATGCTATTTCAGCACGTTCTTCAATTGTTTCTCCCATTCCAAAAATCGCCCCAGAGCATGGTGAAATACCAGCTTGTTTCGCTTTTTGAACTGTATCAACACGATCGTCATACGTATGAGTGGAGCAAATGCTATCATAATTGTTTGCGTGTGTATTTAAGTTGTGGTTATAACGATGTACGCCTGCTTCCGCTAAACGTCCTGCTTGATCTTCATTTAAGAAACCTAAGCAACAACAAATCTTCAAATCTGTCGTTTCACGAATCTCTTTCACTGCCCCAATTACGTGATTTACTTCTTTATCCGTTGGACGACGGCCCGATGCTACAATACAATATGTACCAGCTTTACGTCGAATTGCTTCATGTGCTCCCTCTACAATCTTCTCCTGCGTTAACCATGCATATTTATCAATCGGTGCTTCTGAAATAATAGACTGGGAACAATACCCGCAATCTTCAGGACATAAGCCAGACTTCGTATTAATAATCATATTCAATTTTACTTTCTTACCAAAATGATGATGGCGAATAATATACGCTGCATTCATAATTTCTAAAACCTCTGTATCATCCGCTTCTAATATTGCTATTGCATCTTCTTTCGTAATCATTTTCTCTTCCACTACGTCGTATGCAAGTTTTTTCCAATCCCTTTTTGTTTGTACTTGTTTCATTTCATCTCTTCCCCTCTTTTGTTATATGCGCAAATAAAGCATGATACGTTGCCATTATCCCTTCATTTTCCGTGAAGTCTCTTTCGTATATGCGAAGCATTGCACGAAAGAGTGAGGGACTTTGACAATAAGATTCTTCATTACTATTAGTCGCTCCTACTTTTCGAATAGAGTGTAGAAACTCTCTAACTTCTGTAAAACTCTCTATGTAACATGTTTCAGAAACATGTACATCCCCTGTTTCTATCCTACATATATGGAGCAACTGATCTTTCGAGTAAAAGTGTTGACCAATCGCTATTTCATTTCGGATATTTTTTTCTTCTTTCGCTCGCTGGAACGAAGCGTGAAGCTCTTGAAAAGTTTCTTTTCCAAACGTTGAAAAGAGTAATATCCCATCTATAGACAAATGATGAAATAAATTTCTTATCACTTGTTTTAAATCATTTAGCCATTGAAATGTGGCATTTGAAATAATGACATCATATGATTCTTCTAATCGTAATCGTTCAATATCCTCACAGTAAAACGTTACATTTTTCATATTCTGTCTAGTTTTCGCAACCGCAATCATACTTTCAGCAAAATCAATAGCTGTAATATGTGCTTTCGGGAATAAATTTGATAATTGCTCTGTAACATAACCTGTCCCGCATCCAAGTTCTAAAATACGTATTGCTGATGTTGCACTATATCGCTCCTTCAATGTAGAAAGTAACGAGTGTGCCATCTTTTTTTGTACATTTGCATATTGATCGTAGGATACAGCTGCCCCATTAAACCGTTTTTGTAGTAACGTTTTGTTGATCATGTCGTATCCCCTCTATAAATTGAATTATTTCATTTGCGCAATATTCAAAATTCGTTACGCATAATGCGTGTCCTGCCTCACTCACTACTTTGAGTATGACATTCGCATTCTCTGCCATACTACGCGCGGCAGACAATGGACATATTACATCTTGTTCTCCGTGAATAAGTAATATAGGTGCTTCGATTGTTTTAAGTTCTTCTCTCATATCTGTTTCTATTAAATAATCCAAACCTAATTGTAAAGACTGAATAGAATCACCTTTAAAATGGTTTACAATCTCTTCAAAATTCCCATTCTCTTTCAGCTCATCTTTGGTAAACATATTTTCATAGAAACGCTTCAACGTATTTTCTTTCTTTCTCACCAAATTCTTTTTCAGGCGTTCTACATGCAACGAATTCCATCCACTTGTATAGTCGCTCGTATTTGTAAATTTAGCGGTACCACCAATTAGTACGATCCCTTTCGCCTTAATCTTTTTATAAGCTTGAACTGCTGCTAACGCTCCTAGTGACCATCCAACTAAAATTACATTTTCGTCATGCGCTGTATCTATTATTCGCTCTGTAAATTCACCTTGTTCTTTCACGTTACGCCACTCTATACATTGAACAGGATATTCTTTAAAATACGGAAGTACTAAAGTCCACACATTTCCTTCCATTCCCCATCCAGGGATAAAAATAATCTTCAGCTCTTTCATACGAAAAGCTCCTCTTCTTTCGCAATATGAATAATTTGGTGAATAGCCCATTTTAAATCAGCTATTGTGTGCTGTGACGTAACAGCAAAGCGAACTCGAGAACTATTAATCGGTACAGTTGGTGGACGAATTGCAATTGCTGCGATGCCTACTTCTTGTAACCTTTTACTAAACCGTAAAGCATTTTCGTTTGAACCGACTACAATCGGTACAATATGAGTTGAGCTATTCCCAATATCAAAACCAGCTTCTCGTAAATGGTTCCTGAAGTACGCACCATTCGCTATAAGGTTCTCTCTTCTTTCGTGATCTTCTTTCACAATCTCAATTGCTTTTTGTATCGCTCCTAATGTTCCTGGTGGTAAAGCTGTAGTAAAAATAAAGCTCCTCATCATATTTTGTAAATACTCTATATAAATTGCATCACCTGTTAAATACGCACCATAACACCCTAAAGCCTTACTAAACGTCCCCATATGTATATCAATTTTTTGAGCAATATCTTTTTCTATATGAGATAATCCAGCTCCATTAATTCCATATATTCCACTCGCATGCGCTTCATCAACTATAATGATTGCCCCGTATTTCTCTTTAAGTTGCACTAAATCTCTTAAATTTGCAGTATCACCATCCATACTAAAAACAGTATCTGTTACGATTAATTTCCTTTTTTCAGGTGACGCTATTTTCAACATCTTCTCTAAATGATCCAAATCATTATGACGATACCTTTTATGTTCTGCTCCGCTTAATATGATTCCATCAACAATACTTGCGTGATTTAATTTATCACTAAAAACAATATCGTGACGACCCGCTAAAGAAGATATAGCACCTACATTTGCTGTATACCCACTATTTACGATTAACGCTCTTTCAGTACCTTTCCAGTTGCATATACTTCTCTCAATCTCTTCATACAGTGGATAATTTCCTACAACGAGACGAGAAGCAGTCGCTCCAGTTCCATATTTTTTTGTGCACGCAATAGCAGCTTCTTTTAACCTTTCATCTCCAGCTAGCCCTAAATAGTTATTTGATGCTAAATTTAGCATCCTTGTCTTATCTCGAACAAGCCATGTCTCTTCTGATCTCTCTGTTACATACAAATTACGATACTGCCCTTGCTCATGTAATTGTTGTAATTTAGATTGAAGATGTGTGTGCCACGTTTGATTCATTTTGGATAAACTCCTCTAATTTTGAAATCATAGTATGTTTTTTGGCAGATTCCAAGACTTCTTCCTTTGTAAACTCACCTTCAAAGAATGGTAATAAACCTAAAACTGGTACCCCGCTCAACGCTTCAATCATTTCTTTATTTTCTTGTACTCTTTCCATTTCACATTCTTTACAACCAGATAAAATTACACCTGCTATTGTTAAACCATGTGCCTTTGCGTAAGCAATCGTTAAGACAGTATGATTTACTGTTCCTAGCGTTGGACGAGCTACTATAATAAGAGGAAGCTGTAATTCTTTTGCGAAATCAATTACTAAAGCGTCTTCTGTATATGGGACGGCAAGCCCACCAGCTCCTTCTATAAATACGCTATTAAACTCTTTTAATAACTTTTCATAGTGCGCAATAATGTCTTTTAACTTTACGACTCTTCCAGCTCTTTTCATGGCAAGTCTCGGAGCAAGTGGTTCTTCAACTGAATAAGGGCAAATTTCATCTTCTCTTGTCGGTACACCCGATAATACTTTTAACCTTGCTGCATCTCCCTCTGGATTTGATGCAACATGTCCACTTTGCAATGGTTTATATACCCCTACGTTATATCCCAATTCTCTAAATACACCTGCTAACACACCTGCAACCACAGTTTTCCCAACTTCAGTATCAGTTGCTGTTATGAAAAAACCACTCATTCTCCTCCCTCCGTAACATCTAAAATTGCTTTATATAAAATACGTAACATATCATCAATCTCATCAATTGTAGAAGCTAGAGGAGGCATAAATACAATCGTATTACCAAGTGGTCGTAAAATCATACCTAGCTCTCTTGAGCGTTTACATACTTGAACACCAACTCTTTCTGTCCATTCAAAGGCTTCTTTCGTTTCCTTATTCTTCACAAGTTCAATACCAACCATTAACCCGCACTGGCGAATATCCCCTACGTGTTTATATTCAAAGAGCGCTTCTAATTTCGTCGTCACATATTCCGTTTTACGTGCCACTTCTTCTATTAAATTTGTTTTTTCATACAGTTCTAGATTCGCAATTGCTACAGCACACCCTAACGGATTACCTGTATAACTATGACCATGGAAAAATGTTTTTTGTTCCTCATATTCTCCAAGGAAAGCATTGTATATTTCGTCTGTCGTTACCGTGACTGCTACTGGTAAATAACCACCCGTTAAACCTTTCCCAGCCGTTAAAATGTCTGGCGTCACATTTTCATGTTCACATGCAAACATTTTCCCAGTGCGACCAAATCCCGTTGCTACTTCATCAGTAATAAATAAAACATTATATTTTGTACATAAATTACGTAGCCCTTTTAAATATCCTTTCGGCATCGTAATCATGCCGCCAGCACCTTGCATTAAAGGCTCTACAATAATAGCCGCGATTTCTTCATGCTTTTCTTTCAGCAGCTCTTCCATTTCTTCTACATGTTTTTTTACAATTTGCTCCTTATTGTTTCCGTACGGAGAACGATATGTATACGGATACGGCATTTTAATTGCATCAAATAAGAGCGAACTATACACTTGGTGAAACAAGTCTATCGCTCCTACAGAAACAGCACCAATTGTATCGCCGTGATATGCTTCTTTTAATGTAACAAATTTTTGTTTTCTTGGTTTCCCTTTATGTTGCCAATATTGAAAAGCCATCTTAATTGCAATTTCAACAGCTGTTGAACCAGAGTCTGAATAGAATACCTTCTTCAATCCTTCTGGTACAACATCAATAATTTTTTCTGCTAATAAAATTGTTGGAACGTTAGCAAGTCCTAACATAGTAGAATGAGCAATTTTATTTAATTGCTCACGAATTGCTGCATCTAATTCTGGCACTTGATGTCCGTGAACATTTAGCCAAATAGATGAGACCCCATCCCAATATTCATTTCCATTTACATCGTATAGCTTTCTTCCCTCTCCGCGTTCAATAATGACAGGATCTTCTTCTAAATAATCCTTCATTTGTGTAAATGGATGCCATACGTAAGCTTTATTTTTATCCGATAATTCTTTATATGTATAAGACGATTTTTCAGTTGTATTACTATTAACAGTCAAAATTGTCACCCCTTATGTTAACTTATTTATAAATACAGTTAACATTAAATCTAAATGACTGTCAATTATTTTTAAATCAAATAGTTCTTAAAAAAGAACAACTTATCATACGATAAGTTGTTCTACTTTCCATGTTGTATCTTCCCAATTTCCAAAATAATTTCTTCATCTTTTTTTCCTTCTGTATCAATTCCAAGTTGTTTTGCATGCTCAATTAATAGATCGTGGCGCTTCTCAAATCTTGCAGTATCTACTTCTTTCGTAACCTCTTCTTTTGTTTTCCCCTCAGTAGAAACTCCTAGTTTTTCAGCTGCTTTTTCCATTGATTTCTTCTCTTCAGTTTCTTTTACTTTCTTCACTTCTGACTGCTTTGCTTGACTTTGTTTTGACTGCTCTGATTCAGCTGCAAAAGTTGTGTAAATTCCAGCACTTCCTCCGACAACTAATAAAGTGGTAAAAAGAATTATTTTTTTCTTCACTCTTTCCTCCCCCTTTCAAATTCATTATAACGCACAAAATTAGAGCATTAAAACATTTCTCCTTTATTTCCCTGAAAAATTATTGAACATTTTTATTGACATGTAAGATGAATATATGATAAAAATTTAACTAACATCATATGAATCGGCGTTGATAGGATTTAGTAGTATTTCGATTTCTGATTTCAGAGAGCTGGTGGTCGGTGCGAACCAGTACAGAGCGAATTATGAATTACCCCCTGGAGCTTCTTTTACGAAACGTGAGGAGTAGTGAAAGACGGTTATAGACCGTTATGTCTAAAGAGTGGTGAAACGACACTGTTTCACAATTTAGGGTGGTACCGCGAATTTTTCGTCCCTGCATATATTGCAGGGACGTTTTTATTTTATTAGCGCATATCATATGACCCTTTATTTTGTGATACATTCATTTCACAAGCTAGGGTGGTACCGCGATTTCTTCGTCCCTGCATAATTATATGCAGGGACGTTTTTTTATCCAATCATTTCCGTATCATATAGAAGTGTCAACAATTACCGGTAATTTATCACAAAATTCTAAATTTTAGAAGGAAATATATAATATTGGCGAATTTTATATAAAAAAGAACTATTTTAGATTACTTAGGAGGGGAAAACAATGGTTTCAAAAATTGAATCTGTTCTATTAACATTTTTTATTTTTTTCTGTATTGGCTTTAGCGTTATTCAATTACAAGTTTCACCACACATCCCAATTTTATTTGGTATTGTTCTATTATTAGCATTTGGATTTATGAAAAAAATCTCTTGGTCTACTATGGAAAAAGGAATGATAAGTAGTATTTCAGCAGGTATTCCATCTATTTTTATTTTCTTACTTGTAGGCGTATTAATTAGTGTTTGGATCGCAGCTGGAACAATCCCAACTTTAATGGTATACGGATTCCAACTTGTATCTCCTAAAATTTTCATTCCTACTGTTTTTGTTGTTTGTGCAATTGTCGGCACAAGTATCGGTAGTGCTTTTACAACTGCCGCAACTGTAGGACTTGCCTTTATGGGAATGGGTAGTGCTCTTGGATACGATCCAGCTCTTATTGCTGGTGCAATTATTTCTGGCGCATTCTTTGGGGATAAGATGTCTCCTTTATCTGATACAACAAACTTAGCTCCTGCTGTAACGGGTGTAGATTTATTTGAACATATTCGTAACATGCTTTGGACGACAGTTCCAGCTTTCATTATTGCTTTTATTGCATTTTTCATTTTAGGAAGTGGATCTGGAGGCAATGTTGATTTCTCAACCTTTATTAGTACGTTAGAAAAAAATACAACGATTTCTATCGTTACCCTTATTCCGATTTTATTACTGTTCCTATTCGCATTTAAAAAGGTTCCAGCAGTTCCAACATTACTTGCTGGAATCGTAGTAGGGATTATCATTCTCTTTATTTTTAAACCTAGCACTTCTTTACCTGACTTAATGAAAATTATGCAAGATGGTTACGTTTCTAAGACTGGTATAAAAGATATTGATAGCTTATTATCTCGTGGTGGTTTACAAAGTATGCTGATGTCGATTGCCCTTATTTTCCTAGCTCTTTGTATGGGAGGATTATTACAAGGAATGGGTATTATCACACAGCTGATGAATATCATCTCTAGCTTTGTAAAAACTAGTACACGCTTAATTATTTCTACAGCTTCAACTGCAATTGGTGTAAACTTCTTACTTGGTGAACAGTACTTATCAATCGTTTTAACAGGACAAGCATTCGCTAACAAATACGATGAGGTCGGTTTAGAACGTCGTAATTTATCACGAGTATTAGAAGATGCAGGTACAGTTATTAACCCGCTCGTACCATGGGGGGTAAGTGGCGTATTCTTATCCAACGTCCTTAGCGTTCCAACATTCGATTACGTTCCATACGCAATCTTCTGTTTAGCTTGTCCCGTCGTAACTATTATCGTTGGCTTCACTGGATTTGGTCTTTCATGGAAGAAAGAAAAAACAGTGTCGGTTTCATAATATAGAATAAAAAAGGATTACCCTAATCGGTAATCCTTTTTTATTACTCCACTATCTATTCGCTTTCTTTCTTCTAAATAACATAAGTAGTCCCGCACCAACGAACGCAAGGCCTGCTCCGATTGTAGAAGCAACACTTGCACCTGTTTTCGGTAAATCACGTTCTGCTTTATCAGCGTCTTTATTTTCACTTACAGTTGTTGTTATTTCTTTTGTATTTTGATTATCTGGCGTAGTTTGTCCAGATCCGGCGTTGTTTCCATCTTGTTTTGGTTCATTACCATTATTACTTTCATCCGTTGGCGGTGTCGTTGGATTTCCTCCATTATTGCCTTCACCTGTTGGCGGTGTCGTTGGATTTCCTCCATTATTGCCTTCACCTGTTGGCGGTGTCGTTGGATTTCCTCCATTATTGCCTTCACCTGCTGGTGGTGTCGTTGGATTCTCTCCACCCGTTTCCTTATCATCATTCTTCTTCGTTATATCAATTGCATATTTAGCAAATTCATTTTCAGATGGCCCAACATATGATATTTTCCCATCTTTCTTTATATACTTTTGTGCATTTGGTGAAGAATCAAATGTTGTATTTAATTTATCTGCAACAATCGGTTTAAACGTCCAATTTTGATCGGCTGTCGGATTTATAACTGGTGTTTCCTGCATATACTTTACAATGATTTGACGTGTTTCATCTTGCGATTGGTATACAACTTTTCCCTTACTTACGCCAGGGAACGTTTGACTACTTCCACGATAGTTATTTGTAGCAACAATAAATTTTTGATCATCCGCTACTGGTTTACCATCATACGTTAAATTTACAATACGCTTAGCATTTGCCTCTTTAACATTTCCATCTTTATCGTATTTCGCTGGTTGCGTTACATCAATTTCATATTTTAAGCCATCTAAAATATCAAAGTTATATGTAGGATATCCTATATTTACCAATGGCTGTTCTTCTGTTTTCTTTGGATCAATTTGATTAAACTGACCTGCAGACATTTCAAGCCATTCTTTCACTTGGGCTCCATTTACTTGCACAGCATATAATGTATTTGGATATACGTATAAGTCTGCAACGTTTTTAATCGCTAACGTTCCAGCTGGAATATCAGTATAATATGTAGCACCATTTCGACCACCTGCTTTAAATGGTGCTCCTGCAGATAAAACTGGAATTCCTTTATATTTACTATATTGTTCATTTTCAGCAAATAACTTCTCAACGTACCATTTTTGTGCATTTGTCACAAGTTGTACAGAAGGATCGTCTTGTACTAATGAAAAATAACTATTAATTGGCGCTGTCGTTTTACCTACAGGTGTATTAACATAATTAATTGTTGCTTCGTGGTCATCTTTAATTTCATTAACTAATTTTTGATCTGATTCTACTAATGCGTTTCCTTTACCATCAGCAATCGGACGAAGTTGTGGCTTAGATTGGTCTTTTTGTACTTCCCATTTTCCGTTTACCTTTTTCAATTGCATATCAATAATACCTAAGTTACTGCCAAAAACGCCAGGCATTACAACCGGAACTCCATTAAATATATCCTTCACTTCAGTATGTGAATGTCCCATTAATACTGCATCTACACCCGAAACTCCTGTTAAATAAAACGATGCATTTTCCATTTTTGGGGTACGGCCGCTCTTATCGACACCTGAATGAGCTAGTGCAACAATAACATCCGCACCTTGTGCCTTCATTTCTGGAACTAACTTTTCCGCTGTATCAACAATATCTTTCGCTATTACTTTTCCTTCTAAATTCGCTTTATCCCAGTTCATAACTTGAGGTGGAACAAATCCCATTACACCAATTTTCACCTTTTGTTTTTGACCAGATTCATCCTCTACTTCTTTTTCAAAAATATGATATGGTTTAAAGTAATGCTTGTCGTTCTTACCATTATCATCTATGTAGACATTCGAATTAATAACCGGGAACTCTGTTTTACTAATCACTTTGTTTAAATAATCTAAACCGTAGTTGAATTCATGATTCCCAAGAGAGATGACGTCATACTTCATTAAATTCATTAAACGATATAGTGGATGTACATAACTAGAATCAACAGGCTTCTTCGTATCATTTATTTTATTCGCTACATAATCCCCCAGTGGCGTCCCTTGTAATGCATCCCCATCATCAAATAGGACAGAGTTCTTCGCTTCTTCACGCGCTTTATTAACAAGCGCAGCTGTTTGCACAAGACCTACTTTATTATCTGTTTTCGTTTGATAATAATCGTAATTCATTAAGTTAACGTGAATATCTGATGTTTCTAAAATTCGTAAGTTAACTGTACTCTCCCCAGTATTCTCATCCGCATGAGCTGTTGTTGGCAATACTTGCGGCGCTATAACACCAATAGCAAGAGTTGCTCCAGCTAGCATTTTTTTTGACTTTTTCACAAAAAATCCCCCTTATACAATTCCCTAAAAATAATGAAATGAATCTCTATCTGTCTCTAACCACATACCTTTTTTCTTCTATTAGAGAAACGATCTTCATTTCATCTCGCGTTAACAGGAAATACCCATAAACGCTCGATTGATGAAGACTAACAATTAACGGGAGATAAAGCTCCCACTAAGCAGAATTTCACCTTATCTGACATTATCATATATAATGTACTTTCGTATCGTCAATATTTTTTGACATACTTCTACAAATTTTCTGTAAAGTTATTGTAAACTTTTCATAGATATATAATATGCCCTTACATTGTTAATACTGCTGAATATGATACAATTACCAATTACAAGGAGGATGAATTTATGAAAAAAGTCATCTTAACAATTGTTTGTCTCCTCCTTCTAATCATTTCTTATTCTCATTTCGAGAAGAACGATGAGACAAAACAAAACGAATCGGAAGAAAAAACAGAAAAAACATCTGCTCCAAGTTGGATTGATAAACAAACAAACGACTCCTTTTACCATCTCGTATTAGGTGATTCACTCGCTAAAGGATACGGATCAACACAAGGGGGATTTGCTGAATTAGCTTCTAGACAAATAGAAGCACAAATTCATAAACCAATTACAGTAGAAAACCTTGGGATAAACGGTCTTACAACAGATCGTCTTGCTAAAAAAGTTCAATCAGAAGATGTTCAACAAAAAATTAGAGCAGCAAATATAATTACGATTAATATTGGAGGAAATAATTTATTTCGTTTAAATCGTGATGTCGGTGTTATAGATGGTATTAAAATGTTAAATAAAGAAAAAGCTCATTTTGAAGCGGATATAAAAAACATTGTAAAGACAGTTCGAGATCAAAATCCGGACGCTTTACTCATTCTCTCAGAACTTTATAACCCGTTACAACTCGATGACTCCATCGCAAGTTATGCAGACATGTTTTTAGACGGCTGGAATGAATCTGTTTATTCCATTTCAAAAGCAAATCAACCATCTATCGTTTTACCAATTCGTAAATTAATATCGAATGATAAAAAAGAGTTACTATTTGACCAAGTACACCCAAATGATAACGGCTATGCGATTATTGCCAATACATTTACAAAGCAAGTGTTATCCTACAAATATTAAAGCTGTTATGAAACAATTCTATTTTTATACCAAGTCTTTTTTGTTACAATGATAGTGGAAGGGGGCCTTTATATGCAATCACGCGAGTGGGAACGTATTGTTGATCATCTTCTTTCGCTAGTGCCTCTTTTTTATCGCAAATTTATGCTTCCTGGAGAATTTTCTTCTCAAAGACATATGCCGCCATCACATACACAAGTATTACTGCTTTTGCATGAAAACGGCACATTAGCAGTTTCCGAAATCGGCAAGCGGCTAGCGATTTCACGGCCTAACATGACACCTCTATTAAACAAACTTATTCAAGAGGAACTAATAGAGCGTCATTATAGCGAAAAAGATCGACGGGTCATTTTAATTTCCCTAACAGCTGAAGGGAAATTATTAGTAAATCAGTATCAACAATTCATTTTAGACAAACTAAAAGAAAATTTCCAAACATTATCTGAGGAAGAGCGCGAAAAGCTCATTCATTCTCTTCAAACCATTCAAAATTTAATTTTGAAAACAAACGCATAAAGCTGCTTCTAAATAGAAGCAGCTTTATGATTCGTAATAATTACCATAGTATACATTTGAATATGGCCATGTCATTAAATATGGCTTTCGTTCTTGAACAGGTTGCTGTTGAGGTTGTTGCATTGGCTGTATTTGTTGCTGTTGATACACTCCAAATTGCTGCCTCATATCATTTACCGGATAATAATTTGTATATGGGTATACTTGAGGTACATAGTAATAATACATCCATTCTCTCCTCCTTTTTCTTAAACATATTCAAAAGAGAAAATGAATGTGACATTCTTTATATTTGCACAAGTGGTTCTCTCACTCGTTTCTTCCTTTTCTTCAAACGTAACTTACGGTTCTTTTCATATAAATAATGCACAACGAAATATGAAACTACACCAAACACGACTCCTAAAATCGTCATTCCAATTAATACATACACTTCACTCTGCAATAAACTCTTTAACATCGTAAAAATATGACTTGAAAACAAGTCTGATATCGTAAATGGTTCATGATGTATTTTCTTTACATGAAATGGATAAATCATTTTACCTAATGCATAAGCAATCGGAAATAAAAACACTGGGAGAAACGATATTTTCCCAATAATATTGCCAATAACTGCGGCAGGAAAAGAGCCTTTTGCTAATCGAACGATCGGATAAAATATTACATATACGAGCGATGCCGTATAAATTACTAACATTTCTAAACCAAAGCCTATAGCAAATCCTAATGATACTTTCTTTGCCCCTTCTGGCGATCGAAGCAACTTATAATATTGAAACTTTAATATTCTCCACATCCGCTGGAAAAACGAATATGTTTTCTTAGTTGTTTTCACAATTATCATCTCTTTAACTATATTTTTTATAACTAGTATGTCCTTATACGATATGAAAAAATTTTATTTTCTCTTTCTATTATAAATGATATAAAAATGATTAACCAAATATACATCCGACATTTTAATATAAAAAAGCCTCCCTTTTAGGAAGGCTCTTCTACATTTTTAAATAAACTCACTAATAATGCTTTTTGAGCATGCAATCGATTACCAGCTTGTTCAAAGACGATAGACTGCGGTCCATCTATAATTTCACCTGTTACTTCTTCTTCACGATGTGCAGGTAAACAGTGCAAGAAACGATATGTTTGCTTCGCGTGCATAACAAGTTCCTTATTTACTTGGTAAGGTTGAAATAAAGTATATTTCTCTGCTTCTCCCTCTTGCCCCATACTCATCCAAACGTCAGTATAAATAAAATCTGCTTCATGTACCGCGAATTCAGGATTATGTAAAATTTCAATTTCAGCTCCTGTTTCCTCAGCAATCGCTAACGCTTTTTTAACAATTTCCACACTCGGTTCATACCCTACGGGAGTTGCCACAGTCATATTCATTCCGACTTTTGCACTCGCTAACAATAATGAATGACATACATTATTCCCATCACCTACGTAAGCCAATTTAATTCCTTTAAATGTATTCACTTCTTCATAAATCGTCATTAAATCTGCCAATGCTTGACAAGGATGATGATCATCCGTTAATCCATTAATAACAGGAATGCTTGATTCTTTGGCAAGCTCTTCTACATCCGCGTGTGAAAATGTACGTATCATAATCCCATCAATATAATGAGATAATACTTTCGCAGTATCTGAAACGCTCTCTCCTCTTCCGATTTGCATCTCTTTCCCGCTTAAAAACATTCCATGTCCTCCAAGCTGTACCATTCCTGCTTCAAAAGATACGCGAGTACGAGTTGAATGCTTATCAAAAATGAGACCTAATATTTTGCCTTGTAATAAAGGCTCCTGCTTATTCTTTTTTAAATATATAGCGAATTCAATTAAAGAAATGATTTCTTCTTGCGTCAGTTCTTCTAGCGTTAAAAGATCTTTCGTATTTAATTTCGGTACTTGTACAGTTGACATGAAAATTCCCCCTTATATAATTGATACATTTTTTGTACAAACTACTTTTTTTATCATATATACTGCCTGTTCTAACTCTTCATTCGTTACAATAAGTGGTGGTAATAGTCTTATAACATTAGGCCCTGCTTGTAATACGAGAAGTCCTTCTTTTTCTAGTTGTTCTATAAAACTTGCAACTTCATGCTTACATTCAATTCCAATCATAAGCCCCTTACCACGGATACTTTGAATACATTCGACATGTCGTAATTCCTCTTGCAATTTCTCTAATACGTACTCGCTCTTTTCCTGCACTTCTTTTAAAAACGGTGGTTCCTTACTTATTTTCAATACTTCTTTCGCAGCAGTCATCGCAATATAATTCCCACCAAAAGTTGAACCGTGTGATCCTGCAGTAAACGACATTCCGAGTTCTTTCCGGCCAATCATCGCTCCAACGGGAATACCATTTCCAAGTGCCTTTGCAACGGTAACGATATCAGGTCCTATTCCCATTTGTTCATAAGCGAATAGTGTTCCTGTTCTTCCTATTCCCGTTTGTACTTCGTCTATAATAAATAGGGAACCGTACTTATTACATAATGTTTCAATCTCTTTCAAAAAGGATGAATCAGCAAGTATAACTCCGCCCTCCCCTTGAACAACTTCTACCATTACCGCCGCTACTTCTTCATTCATTACTTCCTCTAACGCCTTAATATCGTTAAAAGGAATATGTAAAAAAGACGGAAGTAGTGGACCAAATCCTTCTTTCACTTTATCTTGCCCTGTTGCACTCATCGTTCCAAATGTTCTACCGTGAAAAGACTGCTCACATGTTACGACGAGAGATTTCCCAGTATGCTTACGGGCTAGCTTTAAAGCTGCTTCATTCGCCTCTGCCCCGCTATTACAAAAAAATGTATAATCTAATGCTGTATTTTCTGTTAATAACGATGCAATCTCTTCTTGTAAGGAGTTCGTAAATAAGTTAGATATATGCCATATGTCTCCAAGTTGCTTTTCTACTGCTTTTACAACAGTAGGATGACAATGTCCTAAGTTACATACTCCAATACCAGAAGTGAAATCTAAATATTGCTTACCATTTTTATCAATAACTTTCGTTCCATTTCCCTTAACAAACTCAATGTTCCTTCTTCCATACGTTTGAAAAAGATGACTTGTCATACGATATGGACTCCTTTCGTTACCGTCGTTCCGATACACTTTCCTGTAACCTTAGTAAAATCTTTTGTACCATTTACGATACGAACCTGTTGCACTCCCATTTTTAATGATGTAAGCGCCGCCTGTACTTTCGGAATCATCCCACCTGTAATAACCCCTTTTTCTATAAAAGTAACAATTTCAGATTCATCCGTTTTCTTTACTAATTTTCCTTCATGTAATATCCCATCTACATCCGTAATAAAAATGAGTTCTTTTGCGGATAGCGCGGCCGCAATCCCAGCTGCAGCGATATCAGCATTTATGTTATAAATCTCATTACCATTTATCCCGATTGGAGCAATAACAGGAATATAATCCATATTTATTAATCCTTTTAATAAGGCTGTTTCTACATAACTTACTTCACCTACATATCCTATCTCTTCACCAACAGGTTGAACTTGAAGTAACTTACCATCACACCCTGAAAGTCCAACTGCAAGTAAATTATGCTTTTGTAAATTCATTACAAGTTTTTTATTCGTACTTCCGCATAACACCATTTGAACAATATCCATAACTTCTTTTGGTGTTACTCGTAATCCATCTTTCTTTTCTACCTTAATATTAGAGTCTTCTAACTTAGCATCAATTTCTGAGCCACCACCGTGAACAATAACTACCTTATAATTCTTATGCAATTTCTTTATGCACTCAAAAAACACACTATTTAATTGATCCAACATGCTACCGCCGCATTTAACTACAATATAATCACGCATCTTCTCTCTCCTTATGTACGATAACAAGCGTTTATTTTCACATATTCATAACTTAAGTCACAGCCCCAAGCTAATCCCGTCTCTTCTCCTAAATGTAAATACACATTAATGACTATTTCATCTTCTTGTAATCTCTTTTTCATTTCCTCTTCAAAAAACATTTGAGGCTCACTATTTTTTAATACCGAGATAGATTGAAGAATAATATCAATTGTATTTGGATTAATAGCTACTCCACTTTGTCCAATACTGCTAATAATTCGCCCCCAATTTGGGTCCTCACCGTATATTGCTGTTTTCACAAGACTCGAACCGACTATTTGCTTTGCAATTTTCTTTGCCTCTTCATTTGTTCGAGCTCCTAGCACATTTACTTCTATTAACTTCGTAGCCCCTTCACCATCTTGCGCAATTTTTTTTGCTAAATCTTCACATACCTTTTGTAAAGCAAATACGAAAGTTTCCCAATCTTTGTGTTCCATATTGATTGGTTTTGTTTCTGATAATCCACTTGCCATAACGATGACCATATCATTTGTAGAAGTATCTCCATCTACCGTAATTTGATTAAATGTATGATTCGTAATTTGTGATAATGCTGTTTGCAATACTTCGTTCTCTATATTGGCATCTGTTGTAATAAAACTAAGCATCGTTGCCATATTCGGATGAATCATCCCTGAACCTTTAGCAACACCAGCAATGGTCACTTCTTTTCCGTCAATAATTACCTCATAGCAAGTTTCTTTCGTTATAAGATCCGTCGTTAAAATCGCTTCAGAAAAAGAATGCGCTTTACTTACTTCTTTTGTTGGTATAAGAGATGCAACTCCCTTTCGGATGATATCCATCGGTAAAGGGAAACCAATTACACCTGTTGAAGCCACTGCGACGTAATTTTCTTTTACCCCAAAATGTTCTGCCCCTAATGTGCGCATCTCGTATGCATCTTGTAATCCTTTCATTCCCGTACAAGCATTTGCATTTCCGCTATTGACGATAATTGCTTGTAATTTCCCCTCAGCCGCTATACTATCTTTCGTTACTTGTAGGGGGGCTGCTTGTATTTGATTTGTTGTATAAACAGCAGCGCATGAGGCTGGTACATCACAAACGATTGCACCTAAATCCTTTTTCCCCTTTTTCAAACCATTTGCAATGCCAATTGCCGAAAATCCTTTCGGCGTTACAATTGAACCATTTTCTAATTTTGTAATAGACGCTACTTTAATCATCATGTCCCCCTTATGGATAAAGCGGCATATGCTGTAAACCTGTTGTCTCTTCCAATCCCGCTAATACATTTGCATTTTGAACCGCTTGCCCAGCTGCGCCTTTCATCATATTGTCTATAACAGAAACGACCGTAACTCTTTCTGTTCTTTCATCGTAAGCTATGCCAATATCACAATAATTTGAGCCCCTTACTTCTTTCGGGCTTGGAAATTCACCTTGAGAACGAATTCGAATGAAGGCCGAGTATTCATACGATTCTTCATACAATTTTTGAAGTTGCTCTATTTTCATTTCCTTTTTCACTTTCGCATAAAGTGTAATCATAATTCCCCGTGATATCGGTATTAAATGTGTACTAAACGTGATTGGCTTTGCTGCACTATTCCACTCTGCAAGCATTTGCTCAATCTCTGGAACGTGCTGATGCTGATTTACTTTATAAATGTGTAGGTTATCGTATAGCTCAGGAAAGTGAGTCATTGTTGTTGGCGTTTTACCCGCTCCAGATACCCCTGATTTTGCATCAATAATAATTGAATCTTCTTCAATCAAGCCGCTACGTACTAACGGCGCTATCGCTAATAATGTGGCTGTAGCAAAACATCCTGGATTTGCAATTAAATCTGCATTTTGAATCTCGGACCTTTTCCATTCACATAACCCATATACTGCTTTCCTAAGGATTTCTTCTTTTGCAGCTGGCCTTTTATACCACAGTTCATATGACGAAGGATCTATCATACGAAAGTCTCCAGATAGGTCAATTACTTTTAAACCTACTGCTAATAATTTTGGCGTTAACTCTGCCGATACTCCTGCCGGGGTTGCTAAAAATACAATTTCTGCTTCCTTCTCTATTGCCTCCGCATCAATTTCTAGTAACGTATGGACAAGAACATTTCGAAAATGCGGATATACATTTGTTATACACTCGCCAACTTGCGAAAAAGAATGGAGAGATGCTATCGAAAAATATGGATGTTGTTCTAATAACCGAATTAATTCAATACCTCCATATCCAGTTGCTCCAATAATTGCGACTTTCATAAGCTCCTCCTCATATCGATTCTTTAAATTAAGTATGATTATAATACTGTATATTTATAGAGTCAATTAAATATTTATAAATTTTTAAAACTTAAAAATCTTAATTTTACTAGAAAAATAATATCCACCTACGGATTTTTATACAAAAACGATGTATAGTAGTATTTTCATTTCACTTCAAGTACAATAAAACAATACATGTATACATACAGGCGGGGAAAAACATGAATGAAAAGTTAATTGAGAAAATGATTATAAAAAGTTTTGGGCAATATCAATGCAGTCCTGTGTCAAAAGAAGATCAAAAAATGCTAGTGGAACATATTCAAACGATTATTCATTCAAATACTGAACTTGATGTATATGAAGCAATTGAGGATATCGTTTATGATTATGTAACTGGAAAACAATAAAAATAGGAGATTTCCATATGGAAATCTCCTATTTTTTACTTAATGATTTGCCTGCTACACGTTCAAATAAACCTGGGAATAACGCATAGAGCTTAGGCCCCATTCCCATCCACTTCGGCAAATTCACTTCACGTTTTTTCGTTTGCATCGCCCTTACGATTTGTTCTGCTACATATGTTGGTTTTAACATGTAACGTCCCATATTTTTTACATATGTACCGGATTGATCAGCTATTTCAAAAAAGTTCGTATCTATCGGACCTGGGTTAATTGCTGTTACATAAACATCTGTATTTGATAATTCCATGCGTAAACTATTCGTAAACCCTAATACGGCATGTTTCGTTGCTGCATAAGCACTCGATTTCGGTGTTGCAATTTTCCCAGCAAGTGAAGCTATATTAATAATATGTCCTTCGTTCCTTTTTACCATATAAGGTAGTACTGCTTTCGTACAAGCTACTAGTCCGAATACATTTACTTGGAACATATCTTTCACTTCATCCATCGATGCATCTTCAAACGTTTTAAAAATACCAAAACCCGCATTGTTTACCAATATATCAATACGTCCCACTTCTTGTAATACCTTTGCGAACACAGATTGTACTTCTGTCTCATTACTTACATCCAATACATAGTAATAGCAAGGCGTATTATAAGTTTCTTTAATCTTTTTTGCTAATGCTCGTAGTTTTTCTTCCGTTCGAGCCATTAATACTGGCGTCGCCCCCTGCTCTGCAACTTGCATTGCAACTTGCTCTCCAATTCCACTAGAAGCGCCTGTGATGACGATTACTTTTTCTTGTAAACGTCCCGTCATTACTGTCACCTACTTTGCATAATAAATCAATTGTTGCGAAGACTCATCAATCATCACTTGTTGATTATATGCTAAAAAGTCTAATTGTCCAACAGTTTCTGAAATAGTAAGTGGCAACTGTTCTTTATATAATACTGGAAATAGTTTTACACATACTTCAAATGCTGTCATTGGTTTTTCCTTTAATAACTCAAGCACTTTAAATGCACGTGTTTCTTGCTTTTGTAACCTCGTTTCAATAAGTTGTTTTACATTTAGAACATCTTCCCCATGCCCTGATAAAATACGTGAAATATTCATTTCACTTAAACGTTTTAACGTTTGATTATATTGGAGTAATGGACGTGCCCTTTCTGTTTGCCCCTCATATGGTGGTTCTAATATTGGATTCGAAGAAATATGACTAATGAGAGCATCCCCACCAATTAATATTCCATCGGATTCTCTATATAATGAAATATGAGTAGAAGCATGACCTGGCGTTTCAATTACAGTAAACCCAGGTAAAGAATCAATACGATCTCCTTCTCTCACAGTATGCGTTAACGATCTCTTACAAGAGTATTTCAGTGTCCTTGTTGTCAATAATACCTCATCTTTCAAAAATGCTACTGGAACACCAAACTGTAAGGCTGTCTCTCTAAAAAACTCATGATACTGCTTTAAAAATTCTGGATTTTGCGTGATCCACGGCTCATTCCAAGGGTGTCCAATAATATTCGTTTTCTCTGAAAATATATTTAAAAGCCCACAATGATCCGCATGATGATGCGTAATTACTACCGTTTCAATATCTTCTATCGTATATCCTAATGCACCTAATTGACTTTCTAACGCATTTCTTGCCCCTTCTGTATTCGTCCCTGTATCAATTAATGTTAACGTCTCCCCCTCAACTAAAAACACATTCACAGTCTCAACTGCAAATGGCACAGGAATCTCCATTCGGTGAATCGCCGTCATGCTTAGCCCCCCTGTCTCTTTCCGGTTCAAAAATGAATACCTCTTCAGTTTACAACTTCTCTATAAATTTGTCATTATTTTCAGATAAAAAGAGGTGTTTTCTATAAAAAAACGAATGTATGTACATTTATAAGTATTTCTAACCAAGTTTAAAGGAGGAACATCATGTCTATTCAAAACATTTCCTTTCTCGGTGCAGGCTCTATTGCCGAAGCGATTATTGGTGGATTGTTACACGCAAATGTTGTTAAAGGAGAACAAATTACCGTAAGTAATCGCTCTAACGAGACAAGGTTACAGGAGCTCCATACAAAATATGGTGTCAAAGGTACGCATAACAAAAAAGAACTACTTGCTGATGCAAATATTCTTTTTCTAGCTATGAAGCCAAAAGATGTTGCAGAAGCAATTGCCCCACTCAAAGAATATACAGATCCTAATTTGCTTATTATCTCGTTATTAGCCGGTGTTTCTACTCACTCAATTAGAAACCTACTTCAAAAAGATATTCCGATTATTCGTGCAATGCCAAATACATCTGCTGCTATTTTAAAGTCCGCTACCGCTATCTCACCTTCAAAACATGCAACCGCGGAACATATTCGCACTGCAACTGCTTTATTTGAAACAATTGGTCTCGTCTCTGTAGTAGAGGAAGAAGATATGCATGCTGTCACCGCATTATCAGGAAGTGGGCCAGCGTATATTTATTACGTAGTGGAGGCGATGGAAGAAGCCGCAAAAAAAATTGGTCTAAAAGAAGATGTTGCAAAATCACTTATTCTTCAAACGATGATTGGTGCTGCTGAAATGCTAAAAGCAAGCGAAAAACACCCTTCTATTTTGCGAAAAGAAATTACTTCTCCTGGCGGAACTACCGAAGCAGGCATTGAAATATTACAGGAACATAAGTTTCAACAAGCATTAGTTTCATGCATTACACAAGCAACGAAACGATCACACGATCTTGGAAAAACATTAGAGCAACTAACAAAATAAAAAAAAAAAAAATGGAGCTCAAGCAAAGTTGAGCTCCATTTTTTTATAATCATATACTTTTAGTTATTACTCTTTCCAAAAATCTCTTCTTGCAGACGACGCCCTGTCGGTGTTGCTGCAAGTCCACCTTCAGCTGTTTCACGAAGTGCTACTGGCATCGTTTGTCCGATTCTAAACATTGCCTCAATTACTTCATCACATGGGATTGTACTAGTTACACCAGCTAATGATAAATCAGCTGAAATCATTGCATTGGAAGCTCCCGCTGCATTACGTTTTACGCAAGGTACTTCTACAAGTCCTGCAACAGGATCACATACTAAACCAAGCATGTTCTTTAATGAAATTGCCATCGCTGTAGCTGCTTGATCTGGTGTTCCACCAGCCATCTCAACTGCAGCTGCAGCTGCCATTCCACTTGCTGAACCAACTTCGGCTTGGCATCCTCCTGCCGCACCAGAAATACAAGCATTATTCGCAACAACCATACCGAAAGCTCCTGCTGTAAATAAGAATTCAATCATTTCTTCACGTGTAGGTTGTAATTTTTCTTTCAGTGCAAACAATACGCCTGGCACTGTTCCAGCAGACCCTGCTGTTGGTGTTGCACAAATGATTCCCATCGCCGCGTTTACTTCATTTGTTGCAACAGCTTTACTCACTGCATCTAAAATCGTATCTCCAGATAAGCCTTTTCCGCTCTTCATATACGCTTGAACTTTTACAGCGTCTCCGCCAGTTAAACCCGTTGGTGATTTCACGCCGCGAATACCACGTTCTACTGCTTGTTCCATCACGACTAAGTTTTTTTCCATACCAGCAATTACGTCTTCACGTGAAATACTTCTAGTTTCCATTTCACATTGAATCATAATTTCTGCGATTTTTACATTTTGTTCTTTAGCTTGCGCCACTAGTTCCGCTGCATTCCGAAACATGGTGTGTCCCCCCTGCAATTAATCCATAATAGTTACTTGACAAATATTTTGTTGTCCTTTAATTTCTTCAATCACTTCATCTGCTAACAATTCATCTGTTTCAATGACCATAAGCGCTCTTCTTCCTTTTTCTTTACGAGAAACACTCATTGTACTAATGTTAATCTCGTGTTTCGCAAGGATTGAAGCTACAGCTGCGATAGCACCAAAGCGATCGTTATTTACAATAAGAAGTGCTGGACTCGTTCCTGATAATTGAAGATCGAATCCGTTTAATTCTACAACTTCGATTTTACCGCCACCGATTGAGCAAGCAACAACTTCGATTTCCTCTTCGCCTTTATACAGACGAATTTTCGCTGTATTTGGGTGTGGAGCATTTGCATCTTCTTCAATAAATTCCACTTCAATTCTGCGTTCTTTTGCAATTTCTAACGCATTTGGAATACGTAAATCATCTGTTTCAAATCCTAGTATTCCACCGATTAGTGCTACATCCGTACCGTGACCACGATATGTTTTTGCAAATGACCCATATAATGAAATGCTTACTCTTTCTGGTTCATGACGAAACAGCTGGCGAGCAACTTGCCCCATTCTTGCTGCGCCTGCTGTATGTGAACTTGATGGACCAATCATAACTGGACCAATAATATCAAATACTGAGCGATACTTCATCATAACTCCCCCTAAATCTCTATAAAAAAATTTTTTACTATTCTATTAAGCTGCCGAAACGGTTGCTTTTCCAGTTGTACCACGAATCTGTTCCGCTGTAAGAATTGGATAGTTTTTGAATAAAAGTGAACCAATATATCCTGAAATAATACCAGATACCATAATACATAAGAAATATAGCATTACTTTCATTTAAAATGATATAAGATAACCAGTAATAAATCCTGGTAGCAATCCAAAGTTTAACACAGAAGCCATTGCAAGCATAGCATAAACAGGTGGATACACCCATTACTAATGCAACTAAAGTTGCACCCACTACTCCGCCTAGACTACCTACTGATTTTCCGACTTCTTTTAAAGAATGATATACCAATTAAATCTCCACCAGCGTATAATTGAAAAGCTTCTACTAAGAAACTTGCAACGACTACACTTGCTAAAGCTCCTATTGCTTTCATACCGTTTGGCGCTTTAAAACTAAAGAATGAAAAAAGATATAGTACAAATAATAGTAATATCTTTCCTTTAATAATCTCCATGTTGCTCTCTCATTGTTTAGTCAATTTCGTTTGTTACAAAAAATGGCTAACACGCATGATGTAAATTATAATGTGCCCTCATTATAGCTTGTTTTTTATAAAACGCTTACTTTTGTTGAATTTTAAAATTTCTGAATAAAATTCTATTCCCCCTATTTGTATTACTTGTATATACACGCGCTTATATAACAGTTTTTCTAAATAATCGGTATTTCGTATTTTCATCCTATATATTCAAACCATTATAAACTTCTGTGTTATCCAAGTATAACTATAAAATGATAACAGTTTATTACTAAAAATTTTTTAGTAATAAAAAAATGGTAAACATAAGTCACCATTTTTTCTTGAAATTATTATCTTTCTACTGGGAATGATTTTAAATCCATTGCTATTTCGGTATTAGAAAATAGCTCTCTTGCCTCTTTCAATAATTCCTTATATGTATCTCCTTGATAACGAGAACTAATATGAGTTAATATTAATCGTTTCGCATTTGCCTGAAGTGCAATACTCGCAGCTTGCTTAGATGTGGAATGAAAATAATCATAGGCTTGTTGTTCATCTTCTGCTGCAAAAGTTGCTTCGTGAACAAGTACGTCAGCGTCTTGTGCCAGCTCTCTACTCGCTTCACAATATCGTGTATCACCTAAAATGGTAATAATTCTTCCCTTTTGAGGCGGACCAATAAAGTCTTTTCCATTTAGTGTCGTACCATTCTCTAATTCAACTACTTCTCCATCTTTTAAACGTTTAAAAATTGGACCTGGTTTCACACCCATTTCCAGCAATTTATCGACTAAAAGAGCTCCTTGTATATCCCTCTCTACGATACGATATCCGAAACATTCAATACCATGTGACAATCTTTTCGTTTCCACATAGAATTCATTATCTTCAAACACAGTACCTTCTTCTGTTATCTCAACAATTTCAAGTGGATATTTCACATGTGTCGTACTTACCGATAATGCTACTTCAATAAATTGCTTAATTCCTTTTGGTCCGTACACTGTTAAAGGTGTAGTCCCTCCTTGAAATGAACGACTACCTAATAAACCAGGCAATCCAAAAATATGATCACCATGTAAATGGGTAATAAATATTTTTTCAATGCGGCGTGGACGTACAGATGTATATAATATTTGATGTTGCGTCGCTTCACCACAGTCAAATAACCAAGTCTGTCCTCGTTCTTCTAACAATTGCAAAGCAATTGCTGAAACATTCCTTCCTTTCGAAGGAACACCTGCGCCAGTTCCTAAAAATACAAATTCCACTTTCTTTCCTCCAGCTCTTTATATAATCTATCTCTCATCTTACGGAATGTTATTTCAAATGGCAAATCGAATTTACATAGCCAATCATCTAGACAACTATATAACACGAACGTTATTCTTGAAAAACTTAGCAATCGTTCGTGTTTTATGTTAAAATGATTATACTACATTTTAAGGGAGCGTTTTATTATGAAAGAAGTATTTCGTTTACAAACTGATTTTTCATCTTCATTTGATCGCTGGGTAAGTTCTTTCGTGTCTGATCACCCAGCACAATTAGAATGGACGACTTTAAAAGAATTAATCCATGAATATACAACATCACATACGAATGAGACGTTGCCAACATATATTTCTTCAGCTTTAACATATTACGCACAACGCGTTTCAACAGCAAATAACTCAGAGATTGTTATTTTTGAAAACCATACAATCTCTTAATCTATTATAAAAAGCACTGGTTTCAGTGCTTTTTATTTATATCCATTAAAACATTTATTTTCCCACCTTATTTACAATAAAAATACCCCTTATTTCCTACTATATGGCCATCATGAATCTATTTGATTTTTCAAAAAAACAGATTAAAAAGATATTGACACTACAAAGTTTCAGTGCTAACATTCAACATGTAATTGAATATGGTCTCTGTTAGGTGAGGCTCCTGTATAGAGAAACGCTGCTGCCCAAAAATGTCGAGAGACGCCAATGGGTCAACAGGAAAGGTCGGAATGAAGGCCTTTTTTAACGTAGCTGGTTTCAGTACCTATGCTATACAGTGCTAAAACTCAACGAGGGAGAGGTGCATGTATTTTGTCATACAAAAAAACTGTTTTTATCTATGTTCACTAACAGGCTTTCGTGTGGACTCTTTTTAACTGTGAATTCAGACCTTTACTCGTTGTGAGTAAAGGTCTTTTTTACGTCTTTATGCACCTTACTATGAAACAAACATAGCATATTCAGAAACTATTAAATTGTACAGAGGTGAGGAACAGTGGCAATTGATGATTCGGCCCAGATACCCATATGTTTTACGTTAATATTTCATCATGTAGGTAGGAAAGAAGCTGTTCCTCCTAATTTTAAATAGTCGAGTAACAGATTGTTTCCTCCTTCATGACAAAGGAGGAACTACCGATGTTAAATTTACAAAGACAAGAAACAAAGCATGCTTATGATCAAAATAGCATGAAAACAAATAACAAATTATTAGTGGAAATTGCAACACAAGATGTAAACTCTGCGTTAAAAATTCTAGAAACAACACAAGATGGACTCTCTAAACAAGAAGCGACTCGTAGACTTTCTTTATACGGTCCGAACGAAATTGCTCATAATAAAACATCGCCATGGTATATTCAACTTTTGCTGGCATTTAAAAATCCATTTATTTTTGTTTTATTGGCACTTGGAGCACTCTCTTTTTTCACAGATGATATACAAGGAACTCTTGTCGTATCTGTAATGGTACTACTAAGTGCAACGATTCGTTTTTCCCAAGAATTTCGTTCTCAAAAAGCGGCAGATAAGTTAAAAGCTATGGTTCGAACAACTGCAAGCGTCTTTAGAATAAACGGGTTTATACATGAAACAAAAAACGTGACAAATTTAAATCGAAACCTTACAACAGAAATTCCAATTGAAGAGCTTGTACCTGGAGATATCATCTCACTTTCAGCCGGTGATATCGTTCCGGCTGATGTGCGTATCTTATCCGCTAAAGATTTATTTGTAAATCAATCTTCTTTAACAGGAGAAGCACTTCCAGTAGAAAAATACGAAAACTGCTACCATACAGAAAATAAACATATATTACCGAAAAGCATGAAAAATAATTACAATCCGCTTGATATGGAAAACCTTTGCTTCATGGGAACAAATATTGTTAGCGGTAGTGCAAAAGCTGTAGTCGTCTCAACTAGTACAGACACTTATTTCGGTTCTTTAGCAAAGAAAGTAATTGGCAAACGTGCAGAAACAAGCTTTGATAAAGGAGTAAACAAAGTAAGTTGGCTCTTAATTACGTTCATGCTTATTATGGCGCCTATCGTCCTTCTCATTAATGGTTTCACAAAAGGTGATTGGCAAGAAGCTTTCTTCTTCGCTATTGCTGTTGCAGTGGGTCTTACACCTGAAATGTTACCAATGATTGTAACTGCTAATTTAGCAAAAGGTGCCGTTAACATGTCTAAACAAAAAGTAATTGTAAAGCAGCTAAACTCTATTCAAAATCTAGGGGCTATGAACATTCTTTGTACTGATAAAACAGGTACATTGACAGAAGATAAAGTGGTGCTTGTTCGCCATTTAGACCCTAATGGGAATGAATGTAATCGCGTATTACAATTTGCATATTTAAATAGCTTCTATCAAACTGGATTGAAAAATTTAATAGATAAAGCTGTTATTGAGCATACAGAGGAAAATCATAAATTCGACCCTTCAATGTTTCAAAAACTAGATGAGATTCCATTTGATTTTGCTCGCCGTCGTATGTCCGTCATCGTCAAAGACATTTCAGGTGAACATACAATGGTTTGTAAAGGGGCGGTAGAAGAAATTTTATCCATTTGTAACTACACTGAAATGGATGGGCAAGTTATTCCACTTACCGAGGAAATGCGCTCAAATGTTAAACAACTAAGTGAGACATTGAATAGTGAAGGTATGCGTGTCATTGCTGTAGCCTACAAGAAGCATAACAAGCCAAATCATAAAGCTTATACAGTACAAGATGAATCGGTTATGGTTCTTGCTGGATATATCGGATTTTTAGATCCGCCTAAACTATCTACAGCTTCTGCCATTCAAGCATTACAGAAACATGGTGTACAAGTGAAGATATTAACTGGCGATAATGAAATTGTTACAAGAAAGGTTTGTAAAGAAGTTGGATTGAATATTGGTGAACCAATCCTCGGTTACGAGATCGATTCTTTACCTGATAAAGCATTAGCAAAGCTGGCAGAAGAAACGACCGTATTTGCGAAGCTCAATCCAATGCAAAAATCCCGCATTATACGTGTATTACAAGGAAACGGTCATACTGTAGGTTATATGGGAGATGGCATTAACGATGCCGTAGCATTACGTGAAGCTGATGTTGGTATATCTGTTGACACCGCTACTGATATCGCAAAAGAGTCTTCCGATATTATTTTACTTGAAAAAAGTTTAACTATATTAGAAGCCGGTATTTTAGAAGGACGTACTACGTTCGGAAATATTTTAAAATATATCAAAATGACAGCTAGCTCTAACTTCGGAAATGTATTTAGTGTATTAGTAGCAAGTGCGTTCATTCCATTTTTACCGATGCTTGCTATACATTTATTAATCCAGAACTTGCTTTATGATATTTCACAACTATCCATTCCATGGGACAAAATGGATAAAGAGTTTTTAGAAAAACCAAGAAAATGGGATACGGCAAACTTACGGAACTTCATTATTTGCATCGGTCCAATTAGTTCCATATTTGATATTATCACATATGTAGTCATGTGGAATGTCTTTGGCGCAAATACACCTAGCGAACAATCACTATTCCAGTCTGGTTGGTTTGTCGTTGGATTGCTAACGCAAACTTTAATTGTTCACATGATAAGAACACAGAAGATTCCGTTTATTCAAAGTACTGCATCAACACCGGTTATTTTATTAACCGCCTGTATTATGGCAATCGGAATCTATATTCCATTCTCGCCACTTGGCGCAGCAGTTGGTTTACAAGCATTACCACTTAGCTACTTCCCTTGGTTAGTAGGAATTTTACTCGGATATGCGATATTAACACAATTCCTGAAAAAACTATATATCAAAAAGTTTCATAGTTGGTTATAAAAATGAGAATGAGTGGGCACTCCCCACTCATTCTTACAAAACATAACATGTACTAATGTATGGAGGTGACCATGATGGTATGGTATGACATCGTATTAAGATTATTTATAGCAGTCATTGTAGGTGCTTGCATCGGAATGGAACGACAATGGAGACACCGGATGGCCGGGCTACGGACAAATGCTCTCGTATCACTTGGTGCCTGTATATTTGTTTTATTATCCGTCATGCTTGATCATGATGCTAGTCCATCACGCATTGCTGCTCAAGTTGTTAGTGGTATTGGCTTTTTAGGGGGCGGTGTGATTATCCGCGACGGTTTTAGTATTAGGGGCCTAAATACTGCGGCTACTTTATGGTGTGCAGCTGCTGTTGGCACTCTCACAGGCGCTGGTTTCCTCGTTGCAGCTATGTTAGGTGCAGCCGGCGTTTTACTAGCAAATATACTACTTCGCCCCATCGCTCTCTTTATGAACAATAAATCAAAAGAAGACTTACCTGAACAAACGAACTACTTACTTTCTCTTACTTGTTCAGAAGAAAATGAAGCACATATTCGTTTTTTACTCATGCACATGGTAAGTTCCGAAGGCATCGGTTTAAAAGAATTGTACAGTGAAGACGTTGATTCTAACCAAAAAGTATGTATACAAGCCACATTACATTGTAATACCCATGCAGCTGTTTTAATTGAAAAAATAGTAAGTAGAATGCTATTAGAATCTGGTGTTACTGCTGCCGGTTGGAAAACTTCATTAGATTTAGAGGCGAGTTAATAATGAAAGGTGTCATGATATATACTACTTCATGACACCTTCTACATAAACTTATTTTCTAATTTTTGCTGAAACGATTTTTCTTGTTTACGTAATAACTGGCTACCGCGTTGTAAGAGTGGTGTTCCATACTTATCATTAATTTGATCAATGACAGCAAGTAGCGGTTCTTTTTTCGCATCTTCTTCAAATGAAAACAAATCTAATTGTTTCACCGATTCTGTCTTCCACTCTATTTCAGTAGCTGTAATACCTAGTAAACGAACAGAATCACCATCCCAATGTTGCTTCCATAAGCGGGATGCTGCCTGAAAAATATCTCGTTCTTCCCAAATCGCATTTTTCAATTGCTTACTCCGCGTTACTGTCCGCCTATCATGGTATTTAATCATAATTTGAATATTATAGCTGACAAGAGTTCGCTTTTGTAATCTTTTACTCACTGATTTTGATAGACGTTCTAACATATCAAGTAATTCTTTCTCTTCATCCATATCCTTTGGAAAAGTCGTCGAATTGCCAACACTTTTATGCTGTCCCATTTGATTCGGATCCACTTCCCTATCATCCATACCTTTTGCACGCCTTTGTAAATCAACACCGTGCTTTCCAATTTTGGCGCGGATGATATGCTCGTCTCCTTTTGCCAGCTGTTCAATTGTATGAATATGAATGTCGTTTAGTTTTTCAGCTGTTTTCTCTCCAATTCCATGCATGGCTGCAACTGGTCGTGGCCAAATGACCTCTGGGATATCACGTTTTCTAAGCACTGTAATACCAAGTGGCTTCTTCATATCTGAAGCAGTCTTTGCTAAGAAAAGGTTTGGAGCGATTCCAATACTACATGGAAGTTGTAACTCTGTTAATAACGCCTGCTGAATCATCTTTGCTATTTCAAGAGGCGAACCGAGTGCGTAGCACCCTGTAATATCTAAATACCCTTCATCTATAGAAACTGGTTGTATCTTTTCTGTAAAACGGGAAAGAATTTGAAACATTTGAAATGAGGCTTCGCGATATAATGTAAAATTAGGACGCCTTACAACTAATTGTGGGCATAACCTTTTCGCTTCCCAAAGAGGCATCGTCGTGCGTATTCCATATTCTCTCGCCTCATAACTACATGTTATAATAATCCCTTTTCTCTCTTTTTCATTTCCTGCAACCGCCAGTGGCTTTCCTTGTAACGACGGGTCATGAGAAATTTCAACAGATGCGAAAAAGCAATTCATATCTACATGTAAAATAACACGACCATTTTTCGGATACATTTCTCGCATAGTACTCATCTCCTCCAAAGAACATCCGTTCCTTCATTATATCAAATTCATGTACAATATAATAATTACTTATTCTTTTTATTCTTATTTTTGCTATGCTTAATACGAAGGATGAATATTAATGTAAAAGGAGTGACTTATTATGAAATCAAATAGTAAACTCAACTATACCTTTCTCATTATTATATTAATCATCTTAATTAATTACTTACTACTTCCGATTTTTAATATTAATACAGCCGGACTCCTCCCTCGTTTACTAGGTATCGTAACAACTTATATACTGCCATGGATTTTCTTATACTGGCTTATCCGCCTTGTGAAAGCAATTGAAACAAAATAAAAAAGACGTGTAAACCATAGTTGGTTTACACGTCTTTTTTATTTTATTACTTCGCTACTTCTTCAATAATCGCAACCACTAATTCTGCTGTTTTTGCTAATTCTTCAACAGGAATCTTCTCGTTTGTTGTATGAATCTCTTCATAACCAACCGCTAAGTTAACTGTTGGGATACCGTGTCCTGCAATTACGTTTGCATCACTTCCACCACCACTTTGGTGAAGAGAAGGTGTACGGCCAATTTTTTCAGCTGCACGTTTTGCAACTTCTACAACGTGGTCGCCATCAGCAAATTTAAAACCTGGGTACATAACGTTTACTTCAACGTCTGCTTGACCGCCCATTTCTTTTGCAGTTGTTTCAAATGCTTCTTTCATTTTCGCAACTTGTGCTTCCATTTTCTCATTGATTAAAGAACGAGCTTCTGCAAAAATTTGTACATGATCGCAAACGATATTTGTTTGTGTACCACCTTCAAAACGTCCAATATTTGCAGTCGTTTCAGAATCAATACGACCAAGTGGCATCTTCGCAATTGCTTTCGCTGCGATAGTAATTGCAGATATACCTTTTTCTGGTGCTACACCAGCGTGAGCTGTTTTTCCGCGAATAATTGCATTCACTTTCGCTTGTGTTGGAGCTGCAACAACGATTTCACCAACTTTTCCATCGCTATCTAATGCGTAACCATATTTCGCTGTAATACGCTCACGATCTAGCGCTTTTGCACCAACAAGACCAGATTCTTCTCCAACTGTAATAATAAATTCAATTTTACCATGAGGAATGTTTTTCTCTTTTAAAACACGAATTGCTTCGAACATTGATGCTAATCCTGCTTTATCATCCGCCCCTAAAATTGTAGTACCATCTGATACGATATATCCATCTTTAATAGAAGGCTTAATTCCATTACCAGGAACTACTGTATCCATATGAGAAGTAAAGTAAATTGTATCAACATCATCTTTTGTTGCTGGTAAAGTACAAATTAAGTTACCTGCACCATGACCAGTTACAGCCATTGTGTCATCTTCAAATACTTCTACACCTAAAGCTGTAAATTTCTCTGTTAATACTTTGCAAATTTCTGCTTCAAATTTCGTTTCAGAATCTACTTGTACTAATTCCATAAATTCATTTACTAAACGTTCTTGATTAATCATAAGACTGCGCCTCCTGCACTACCATTATGTATGTAACACTACTAATTATAACAGAATTTCGCAAAAGTTTCGAAATACAAGACAAAAAACAGATGGTTTATATGTCTAGATAACCATCTGCTTTCTATTACTCATTTAACAATACCCAGCGCATATGATCTTCCCATACTCCATTTACCATTAACATCTTCCTAGATACGCCCTCATATTGGAAGCCTATCTTCGTCACTACTTGTATAGATGCTAAATTACGCGGCATAATCGGCGCTTCTATACGATGTAAATGAAATTCCTCAAAAGCAACTTGAATTGCTTTTCTAAGCGCTTCTGTCGTGTAACCTTTATTTAACTCTTCCATATCTAATTTATAACTAAGTACACAAGATTGATAAATACCACGAACGATTAAATTAAATGAAATACAACCAATTATTTTCGTATCATCACCCTTTTTAAAAATCCATAGCCTGATGATCTTACCTTCTGCAAACTCTTTTCTATCCTTTTGTAACCTTTTCTTTTGATAATCTAATGTGAAAAAACCCTCCGGTCTATACTCTTCCCAAGCTTTTAAAAATTCACGATTTCTGTCGTAGTATTGAAGAATTTTTTCAGCATACGACTCATCAATTTCCCTTAAATATAAACGATCTGTTTCATATATTTTCATCATCGTATCTCCATTCTTCAGCTTGCATAACAAAAAAATTAACAATCCATCTTTTAATATATTCTCTACGCATACCCAAATTTCCTGTTACATTTTGCACCCACTTCCCCAATTATGTCCTTTCTCTCCCCTTGTCCACAAATTCATTTCTCGTTACAATGAAATTGTACTGATTTGCAAGGAGGTATAACGATGCATAAAAAAGCTCAAAAAATTATGGTTTATGTAATGCTAATTTCTATGCTTGTAACAACATTACTTGCTGGAGCGAGTATGTTTTGGTAAAAAGGACGATGTACTCGTCCTTTTTTTACTTTTTAAACACAATAAAATAAACCATCTCGAAATCGAGATGGTTTATTTTATATAAAGTACAATTGCTACAATACTAAAGGAGAATGCCATTACAAGCGCTATTACAAAACTCATGTACTGTTTCTGCTGAAATGCCCCAATAACAAAAGTAAGATTAAGTAATGCCATCAATACAATCGCTACACTGTACGAACATATATTAAAAGTTGCCAATATGAATGTAATCACAAATAGAAAACCAATAAAAAACTGCATATACGAAATTTTTGGATTCAAGTACATATGAGCAACCCCTTTTTCTTTTTTATCCCGCTATTTGCGGGCAGTAAGACTCCCACCTCAAAATTCGGCTGGAGCAAAGAAGTTAGGTGGGAAATCAACTGCCCGTAAATGCCCGATTGGTTCAACTAATAATCAGTGGGGGATGAAACAAAACCCCCACTGATTAAAGTTTCACTTTATCTTTCTATATCTTCATTAACGCATGGTTATGTACACATGTCAAGACAACTTATTTTAAAAGACAAAGCCAACCTTTTCGTTGGCTTTGTCATATGCAATGGCGCCTTTTTCTTTTGCCAATTGCTGAAATGTTTTTTTCGATTTCACAATCCACACTTTCGTTCCAATTGGAATAAGATCAAATAAATATTCCACATCATTTTTCTTCATTCTTATACATCCTTGTGAAATATACTTTCCAATTGAGCTAGGTTGGTTTGTTCCATGTATTCCATATTTACTCCCATCAGTTCCTCGTGCATTAAATCCCATCCACCTTGATCCAAGTGGGTTTTTTGGCGACCCACCTGGAATATCCTTTGCAATATAATATGGATCCTTTGCTTTCATTACAATATCAAAAGTTCCTTCTGGTGTTAGTTCATTCGTTTTTCCCGTAGCAACTGGAAAAACCTTTTGAATCTTACCGTCATTAATATAAGCTAATTTATTCGTCGCTTTATTTACAATAATGAAAGGATCTCCGGCACGTGGATTATCGCCGAGAGGCCAAATTGGTGATAAGGAGAAGCATAATAATAAAGAGAGAAGATACGGCATATTTAATTCCTACCTTCTATATAAGTTCTTTTATATTATCCTTTCCCTTAAAACGACTTTTAATGAGTAAGTATTGCTCCATTTCATATACAAGTTGAACAAGCTTCGCACGTATCTCAAATTCTTCACGTGTGACTGGTAACGGCATTTCTCTAAATAATTCTCTCATTTCTTGAAGCTGCCTTAAGGAAATAACCCCAGTACTCTCTGGACTAATGGCATTCCCGATATTTTCAACAACATCCGCAATCATGTCAGCTTGTTCATATGTCCATGATAAAGAAGCTGCTAATGGTATCATCCGCTCTAAAATTTCGAATTGTTGCATGCGCATATTAAAATAACGATAGTAATAGTCATCTTCTCGCATAAATGCATTCTCAAGTTTCTTAAAGGATAAATCTCTTGCTTCATTTAGCATATTCTCGGTTTCGATGAGTTCTGCTCCGCTCCAACTACTTTCTCGGTTTCGTAAATATACAACCATTTCAAACAAAATCGTTTTAAAATTACTTTCTATTTTATCCCGATACTCTCTTAGCTTATTTTCACTACTTGGCATATACATGTTCACTAATAAAGCCACGCTAATCCCTGTCGTTAATATCGCAATTTCATTTCCAACTATAAGCCATGTAATTTGTTTCAATGAATATAGATGCATAACAATAACTGAACTCGTGACAATGCCTTCTTGAATTTTCAACATAACTGCAGTCGGAATAAATGTAAGTAATAATATGCTAATTGCAAGTGGTGTATAGCCAATCGTTTCAAAAATACAAAACGCAAATATCATTGATAATACACAAGCTAAAAAACGATGTAACGATACTTGAAGCGATTTACGCTTCGTATTTTGTACACATAATATAACTAAAATACCTGCTGAACTATAAAATTCTAATCCTAATAACTGAGCAATAAAAACCGCGGCACCTGTCCCTATTGCTGTTTTTACTGTACGGTATCCAATTTTAAACATATCATTGCTCCTATATGCATAAACGTATTTACAGTTAGTATAAAAAAAGGATGACATAATGTCACCCTTTTCTACTTATTATTCACTTAACCTTTACATATTACAATATCTTTTGTAAAAATTGTTGCGCACGTTCACTTTTCGGTGCTGCAAAAAATTCTGCTGGTGGACTGTCTTCTACAAGTTTTCCTCCATCTAAGAAAAGAACACGATCTGCCACCTCTTTTGCAAATCCCATTTCATGTGTAACAATCGCCATCGTCATTCCTGTCGTTACTAATGATTTCATAACCTCTAGCACTTCTTTCACCATCTCTGGATCTAGCGCTGATGTTGGTTCATCAAACAACATAACTTCCGGTTCCATTGCTAACGCTCTTGCAATTGCTACACGTTGCTTTTGTCCTCCCGAAAGGCGATTCGGATACGTATCTTTTTTATCTAATAACCCTACTTTTTCTAAAAGTTTCTCAGCTTTCTTTTCCGCTTCTTGCTTCGTTACTCCTTTCACATTGATAGGAGCATACGTAATATTTTCTAATACCGTCATATGAGGAAATAAGTGAAAATGCTGAAATACCATTCCGACATTTTCACGAACGTGCATTATATTCGTTTTCGGATTCGTTACTTCTTCCGTTCCAATCCAAATGTGACCATTTGTCGGCGCTTCTAACACATTCATACAGCGTAAAAATGTTGATTTTCCCGATCCAGACGGTCCGATAATTGCAACGACTTCTCCTTTTTCAATTGTTGTTGTAATGCCCTTTAATACTTCGTTTTTTCCGAATGATTTATGAAGGTTTTCAATTTTAATCACTTTTCTTCATTCTCCCTTCAATTGCCTTCCCGACTAATGTAAGAATAATGACTAACATATAATAGATCAGTCCAACAAATAGTAGTGGCTCAAGATATTTAAACGTTTCACCGCCTACAATGTAAGCACGGCGCATTAAATCGGTCGCACCTATAACTGTTACTACAGCTGATTCTTTCGTAAGCGTCGCAAACTCGTTTACAAGTGCTGGTAATATATTTTTTAAAGCTTGAGGGAAAATAATATTTCGCATCATTTTTCCATATGGAATCCCTAAAGCCATCGCTGCTTCGGTTTGTCCTTTATCAACTGCTTGAATACCCGCACGGATGACTTCTGACATGTATGCACCTGAATTCAAACTAAATGCTAGTACAGCGGCTAAAAAGGCTGGTATTTCATAACCAATTATTTGCGGGACACCGAAATAAATAATCATTAATTGCAATACAAGTGGTGTACCACGAAAAATCGATGTATAAATATCTGCTGCTATATTTAGCGCTCGTATTCTTGCAATTTTACAAAGTGCTAGTAACGTTCCTAAAATAAATCCTGCTAAAGCTGATACTGCTACAATTTTCAAAGTAACTTCTAGCCCTTTTAATATATACGGTATGGAAGGCGTAATCGCCGAAAAATCCAAGTTCATTCTTTTCATTCCCCTCACAGAAAAGTGAAAGGCAGCTTATTTTTCGCTGCCAAACCATTTCTTCACTAATTTATCCATTTCTCCATTTTCTTGCATTTTTTTAATTACTTTATTAAATTCAGCTGTTTTATCACTGTTTTTCGGAAGCGCAATTGCTGCTCCTACTTCTTCTGGTGCTTCTTTAATTTCAATTCCTTGTAAGTCTTTCATTTTCTCTAAATAATTTTTCGCTACTGTATCTTCTAAAATTGCTGCATCAAAACGACCCGCTTTAATTTCTTGTACGATTTCTGGTATACGGTCACGTCCTTCAGCTTTGAAATCGACTTGTTTTTTAAATTCTGCTGCCTTCTCTTCTTGAATAGACCCTGTTTGTACCCCTACTTTTTTCCCTTTTAAATCTTCTATTGATTTAATGTTAGAATCCTTTTTAGAAACAATCATGTTTTTAGCAACAAAATAAATATCTGTGAAATCAACATTGTTTTTACGCTCTGCAGTTGGCGTCATACCTGCCATTACAAAATCAACTTTTCCTGAGCTAAGAGATGCCAATAAGCCACCAAAATCCATATCTTTCACTTTCACTTCATAACCAAGTTCTTTCCCAATATATTTCGCAATATCAATGTCAAAGCCGATAATTTCATCACTCTTTGATGCTTCGACATATTCATAAGGTTTATAGTCTGCTGAAGTTCCCATTACGAGTACTTTCTTATTTCCTTTTGCTTCTTTTGATTCCCCATTACTACACGCACTGAACATACTTACAATTAAAATAAGTGCAAACGATATTGATACTAACTTCTTCATCTTTCTTCCCCCTAATAATGTATATTTAAAAGTTTAATAGAATATTTATTCGATGTTTGTATTGTATCAGTAGTTTTATTTTTATGCAATATATAAAATAAAAATAAATAAAATAACATTAAAACCCCCATTCTTTATGCATAAAATCATGTATAAAATAACATCCTCATGTATATTTCATCGTTTTGAATAATAAATAAAAAAGGCGGTACACCCACTTAATCGTGGGCGTACCGCCTCTTCACTTACTTATAGTTCTTCACAATTCTCTTCGAAATAAGATTGTAGTTTTGCAATAACTTGCATCGGTTCATGCCCTTCAATTTCATGGCGTTCTACCATCGTTACAATTTTTCCATCCTTTAATAAAGCAAATGATGGAGAAGAAGGTGGATATCCTTCAAAATATTCACGTGCTCTTGCTGTCGCTTCTTTATCTTGACCTGCAAACACCGTTACAAGATGGTTAGGACGTTTATCATAATGTACAGAATGTGCAGCGGCAGGACGAGCAATACCACCTGCACAACCACATACAGAGTTTACCATTACAAGTGTTGTTCCATTTCTTTTAAACGCTTCTTCTACTGCTTCCGGCGTCGTCAATTCTGTATATCCAGCAGAAACAATCTCTTCACGCGCTTGGCGGACAACATCATTCATAAAAAAGTTAAAATTAATCAATCTTTTCCCTCCTCTAAATCTACCTATTTGTATCTTACCAGTTAATGTTTACGAAATACAAGTAAGTTTACTTGTATTTAAGCATAGAAAAGGTGTTAGAGCAGGGCTCTAACACCTTTTCTTAATGACCACGATGTTTTTGCTTTGCTTTTTGTACTTTAATAAAACGTTTTCTCTGCTTTTCAGCTTCCCGTTTCTCTTTAGATTGCACTTTCTTTTCTTGTTTATGCAGTTCATAAGATAAACTAATTGCCTCTTGCGCCTTTGTAAAACGTTTTATATTTACCTCTTTTGCTGCTTGTCGTATGATACGCTTTGTATTTTTTGGACGTTGTTTTTCTTTAACTTCCACACCACATCTTGCACAGTGCTGAAAATATGCTAACAGTGGACCATTCACAAATATAAGCACTTCTTCGTCTGAAGGTTCCGTTCCAAAAATATACTTTGCTCCATACAACTTCCCTTTTTCTTTACATGTAATAATTCCTACAAAAAATTGACCATCGTGATATACTGTCAACTCCATTGACAGCCCCTCCTTAAAAAAAATTAGAAATACGGGACATCCCGGAGGGGAAGGTTACTGACATGAAATCATGCGTCTGGACTACCAACCAGAGCTGTGTTTTTGTATTTCTTTCACTATTATTATATCTTTTTTTCCATAATTTTCATATATTCCACAATCATTTTTTTATGCGATCCCACAATGTAGTCAGGTAGCTCTGTTACTGGGAAGAACTTAAGCTGAACCGCTTCTTCTTTATTCATAACAAAATTCCCTTCGTATTCATCGGTATAATAGGCTGTCGTTACGGATTGAAATTCATCACCGTTTGCTAATTTTGTAAAATAGTTCGCTCCAGAAAATACATTGATTAATTGCAGATTTTTCACTTCTATTCCTGTCTCTTCATATACTTCACGGTAAGCTGTTTCTTCTGGTGATTCACCAAGCTCCATTAGCCCGCCAGGCAGCCCCCATTTTCCATACGGCTCTGTTCGTTGCTGCAATAATACATCTCCTTTTTCATTTATAACGAGTACAACAGCACCAACTAAAATTAAAGGGCGATGACCAACTATTTTTCGTAATTCTTCTACATATCCCATCGTATCGCCTCCTTTTTCGTTGTCCACACTATTGTATCATATGTATGAAACGGCAAAATGCGTATATTTTTCATTTTTTTAACAAAATATTTATTTTATGTGATTCATCTACTGTAGCTAACATAATGGATTCGATTTCCGCACTCTTCTCTAAAAACTCTTTCGCCCACTCTTCTGTTTTTCCTAATAAAGCGAGAACGTCCTGCTGAATTCTTCCATCCTTCACTAAAATAAAAGCAACTGGAGACTTTTTCCCCGCCACTTTAAGATCAAGCCGAGAAGCGGCTTCATATTCTGGATACTGAAATATAGAAACAACACCACTCGCTTCCCATAATGCTAATTTAATCGTTTGAATATCGCTCACATTTCGCATGCGAAGTTCCGAAAATAAATATTCTACCGTAATTCTCGCTTTTTTCAAATTGCTAAAATCAATGGAACCATTGTGTATAAGAATAACTGGTGCAGGCTCTAAAAAACGTCTCCATCTATCCCATTTCAACATTAAAACAGAGCTTACAATATGTAATACAACTAGTATAAAAGTTGTAATCATTGAACCAAGTAATCCAACCTTTTCATCGGATAGTGCATTAGAAATATTCCCACCAAGCAATAACACTAATACAACATCTAAAAAGCGAAGTTGTGCAATGGACCTTTGTCCCATCAATTTCGCAACTAATATTAAAAATATGTATGCTATAACAGCTCGAATAACCCATTCAGCATTAGAAAGATGCCGTGATCCTTCAAAAATATGCATATGCATCACTTTGCACTCCTTACCCATCTCATACTGCTAGTCTGTTTTAGTTTGCAACGTTTATGAGCATATATGTAAAAAAGCTGGTTCGTTTAAAAACGAACCAGCTTTTTTACTTAACTGAAAACATATATTTTTTATACGTTTTCCGTACCGATAATATGAGACCCATCATAATCATATTCGAGAATAAGGAACTCCCCCCATATGATAAGAAAGGTAATGCGATACCTTTTACAGGCATTAATCCAACGATCATACCAATATTTTGGAATATTTGAACCGTTAGTATTCCTATTGATCCCGCACATAATAATGTACCAAATAAATTATCAGCAGAATAACCAATAATAATTGTTCGATAAAGTAGTAACAGGAACAAGAACACAACTAGTGCTGCTACTATAAATCCACCTTCTTCAGCGATTGTAGCGAAAATAAAGTCAGTGTGTTTCTCTGGAATATAGACGCTTCCTTCACCGAATCCTTTCCCTTCCATACCTCCACTACCTACAGCTAAAATCGATTGCTGCGTTTGATAGCCTTCATTTGCATTTTCAAATGGATTTAGCCAACCTATAATACGTGATTGTTGGTGAGGTTTTAGTAAAGTAACCAGTTTATTAAAGAAGAAGTCTGGGTATTTTACAAATATAAATATTAATGTAGACAATATTGTCACTGGAACTACTGTACATATCGCAATTAATTTCTTTTGAATTCCTGACATGAATAAAATACATGCGATAGCTGCGGCATATAAGAACACCATTCCTGTATCTGGCTGGCTATATACAACTGCCGTAGGAGGAATAGATACTAGCATAACCTTTCCTACTAATATTAGGTCTGTTTTAAATGTTCGAACCATATACTGTGCATTATGCTTTACCGCTAAATTTGCTACTAACATAACCAGTGCAATTTTGAAAAACTCCGACGGTTGAATAGATCCAATTACTGGAAATCTAAACCACCTTTTTGCTCCTAGTATCTCCGGTGTGAAGGTTGAAACCGGTAATATTTTTAGTAGAATAATTGACAAAAACGTTGCAATATACAATGGCCATGATAATTTTTGTAGCTGATCTGAATCAACACTTGCAACAAGAAGCAACATTACAATCCCAATTATGTAGTTAACCCCTTGTTTCAAAGCAAAATTTTCAGCTCCATATTGTCCGGTTTGCTGACTGCTATATATAGCAGTTATACTTATAACACAAAATGCAAACAAAATTAAAATTAATTTTACATCTAAACTTTTTAGAAACTCGGTACTTCTTTTCATGACATCCTCCTGAAACATTGTTACGGCAAAATAAAAAACCAGGAGTCAACACTCTTCATGTTTTGACGACTGATTACACATTATCTATAAAACACTTATATAGAATAACTCTCTTTTTCATACAATACAATATATTATACTACAGTTTCGTCAGTAAGATTTGCCAAAAAAATTATTCTTTTCTTATTTTATATCTATATACCATATATCAGCAATGTATTTTCGCAAATTCCTTATACATGATCATTCATTGTAAGATTAATGGGAAAAGGTTTGTGTATATTGTAGAATGTAAATGAAGAAATGAGATAATAAAAAGCTCGCATAAGCGAGCTTTTTATTAATATACAGATGTATTATTTTCTGACATGTTTTCTAAAATTTCTTTTACACGTCCTAAGAACTTACCACAGATTAAACCATCAAGTACACGGTGATCAAGTGATAAACATAGGTTAACCATATCACGAGCACCGAACATACCGTTATCCATAATTACTGGGCGTTTTACAATTGATTCAACTTGTAAAATAGCCGCTTGTGGATAATTAATAATACCCATAGATTGAACAGAACCGAATGATCCTGTGTTATTAATTGTAAATGTTCCGCCTTGCATTTCATCAGCTTTCAATGATTTCGTGCGTACTTTTCCTGCAAGTTCTGTAATTTCACGAGCGATACCTTTAATTGTTTTTTCGTCCGCTTGTTTAATTACTGGTACAAATAACTCTTCTTCTGTTGCAACAGCGATTGAAAGGTTAATATCTTTCTTCTGAACGATTTTATCGCCTGCCCACATAGAATTGATTTGAGGATACTCTTTTAACGCTTGTGCTACTGCTTTTACGAAGAAAGCAAAGAACGTTAAGTTAAAGCCTTCACGCTTTTTAAAATCACCTTTAATTGAGTTACGGTATGACACAAGGTTTGTCACATCTACTTCAATCATCATCCAAGCATGAGGTGCCTCGTGTTTACTACGTAACATATTTGCTGCAATCGCTTTACGCACACCTGTTACTGGAATCTCGATATCTCCAGGCATTGTCGGCACAGAAACTGGTTTTGCAGCTTCTACTTTTTGCGCTACCGGTGCTACTTTTGGTGCTTCTGGACGTGCTTCTACTACTGCTACGGCTTCCTCTTTTTTCGCACCTGCTTGCGGAATGTTTCCAGATTCCACTAGCTTTAAAATATCTTTACGAGTAATACGGCCATTTGCTCCCGTACCTTCTACTAAATCTAAATCAACATTATGCTCGCCCGCAAGTTTTAAAACCGCTGGTGAAAAACGTGGTTTTCCATCAGTTGGTTGTTTTACTTTCGGTGCTTTTTCAGATGTAGTTACTTCTGCTTTTTGTTCTTCTTTCGTTTTTTCCTCTACAGCTGTTGCTGCTACTTCATCTGCGCCTTCTACTTGAATAACACAAACAACTTCACCTACAGCTAACGTATCACCTTCACCAGCTATTAACTCTTTCACAATACCAGTGAAAGAAGATGGTACTTCTGCATTTACTTTATCAGTCATTACTTCTGCAAGCGGATCATACTTGTTTACGTGATCGCCAACATTAACGAGCCATTTACTAATTGTGCCCTCTGTAACGCTCTCCCCGAGCTGAGGCATTGTAATATTTTCTACAGCCATGTATAATCCCCCCGATTAAAATTCCGCAAGTTCACGCATTGCTTTTTCAACTTTATCTGGATTTACCATAAAGAATTTCTCCATTGTTGGTGCATATGGCATTGCTGGAACGTCTGGGCCTGCAAGACGTGCAATTGGTGCATCTAAATCAAACAGACAGTTTTCAGCGATAATTGCTGCCACTTCACTCATAATGCTTCCTTCTTTATTGTCTTCTGTTACAAGAAGAACTTTACCAGTTTTTGAAGCAGCTTCGATAATTGCTTCTTTATCTAATGGATATACAGTACGTAAATCAAGAATGTGTGCAGAGATGCCATCTTGCGCTAATTTCTCAGCTGCTTGAAGAGCAAAGTGGACACATAATCCGTACGTGATAACAGTAATGTCATCACCTTCACGTTTTACATCTGCTTTTCCGATTGGTAATACGTAATCATCTTCTGGCACTTCGCCTTTAATTAAGCGATATGCACGTTTATGTTCAAAGAATAATACTGGATCTTCATCACGAATTGCCGCTTTTAATAAGCCTTTTGCATCATATGGTGTAGAAGGGATAACAATTTTTAAACCTGGTTGGTTTGCAAACATCGCTTCTACAGATTGTGAATGATACAATGCACCGTGAACACCGCCACCAAATGGCGCACGCACTGTAATTGGACAAGTCCAATCGTTATTAGAACGATAACGAATTTTTGCTGCCTCAGAAACAATTTGGTTTACTGCTGGCATGATGAAATCAGCAAACTGCATTTCAGCAATTGGGCGCATACCATACATTGCAGCACCAATTGCTACACCAGCAATTGCAGATTCTGCAAGTGGTGTATCTAGCGCACGATCTTCACCAAATTGATCATACAATCCGTGTGTCGCTTTAAATACGCCACCTTTTTTACCAACATCTTCACCTAAAACGAATACTTTCTCATCGCGTTCCATTTCCTCGCGCATTGCTAATGTAATAGCATCAATATAAGACATTACAGCCATGAAACGTTCCCCCCTATTCTGCGTATACGTGCTTCAATGCATCTTCAGGTGCTGCATACGGAGCATTTTCTGCATATTCTGTTGCTTCGTTTACGATATGCATAATTTCATCTAACATTTGTTTCTCTGATTCCTCTGTTAACACACCAACTTCTTTTAAATAAGCAGCAAATGTTAAAATTGAATCATTTTTCTTCGCTTCTTCTACTTCTTCTTTATCACGATAAACACGATCATCATCGTCACTAGAATGTGCTGTTAAACGATATGATACTGTTTCAATTAAAGTTGGGCCTTCACCACGACGACCGCGATCTGCCGCTTCTTTTACTGCTTTATATACAGCAAGTGGATCGTTTCCGTCTACTGTATATCCAGGCATACCGTATCCAATTGCACGATCTGATACATTTTTACATGCTAATTGCTTTTCAACCGGAATAGAGATTGCGTATTTGTTATTTTCACACATGAAAATAACAGGTAGTTTGTGTACACCAGCAAAGTTTGCACCTTCATGGAAATCACCTTGGTTTGAAGAGCCTTCTCCGAATGTAACAAACGTTACTAAATCTTTCTTCTCCATTTTTCCAGCTAATGCAATACCAACTGCATGTGGTACTTGTGTTGTTACTGGAGATGAACCTGTAACAATACGATTTTTCTTTTGACCGAAGTGACCAGGCATTTGACGACCACCAGAGTTTGGATCTCCAGCTTTCGCGAAACCAGATAACATAAGCTCTTTAGCTGTCATACCAAATGCTAGTACAACACCCATATCACGGTAGTATGGTAATGCATAATCTTTCTCTCTATCAAGAGCGAACGCTGCTCCAACTTGTGCAGCCTCTTGTCCTTGACAAGAAATTACGAATGGAATTTTACCTGCACGGTTTAATAACCACATACGTTCGTCGATTTTACGTGCAAGTAACATCGTACGGTACATTTCTAATACTTGCTCATCATTTAAGCCAAGCTCTTCATGGCGCTTTTCTTTTACTTCTGCCATTTTTCATAACCTCCTAAATCCACATTTTTATGCGTGTAACGCTTTTCCATCTACAGCTAGTGCTGCTTCACCAATCGCTTCAGATAATGATGGATGCGGATGAATTGTATGTGCTACTTCCCAAGGTGTTGCATCAAGTACTCTTGCAAGACCAGCTTCAGAAATCATATCTGTTACATGTGGCCCGATCATATGAACACCAAGAATGTCATTTGTTTCTTCATCAACTACAAGTTTTACAAAACCATCTGATTCTCCGTATACAAGTGCCTTTCCGATTGCACGGAATGAGAACTTACCTACTTTTAACTTATAGCCTTTTTCTTTCGCTTCTTGTTCTGTTAAGCCGACAGAAGCAACTTCTGGACTGCTATATACGCATTTTGATACCATCGAATAATCAATTGGTGTAACTTCTTTCCCTGCAATATGTTCTACTGCAACAATTCCTTCATGAGAAGCAACGTGAGCAAGTTGCAAGCCACCGATTACATCTCCAATTGCGTAAATATGAGATTCTTTCGTTTGATAAAACTCATTTGTTTGAATGTATCCTTTTTCCACAACGATATCAGTATTCTCTAAACCAATGTTTTGCGTATTCGCTTGTCTTCCTACAGATACAAGCATTTTTTCTGCTTTAAATTCTTTATTCTCACCGTTATGTTCAGCTTGAATTGTTACTCCATTATCTTTTACCAATGTTTCTGGTAATACTTTTGCACCAGTTACCACTTTAATACCTTTTTTCTTGAATAGACGTTGCATTTCTTTTGAAACGTCATTGTCTTCTAGTGGTAATATAGTTTTCGCATACTCTAATACTGTAACTTCTACACCGAAGTCAGCAAGCATAGATGCCCACTCAATACCGATTACACCGCCACCCACGATGATGATTGAACTAGGAAGCGTTTCCATTTTTAGGGCATGATCTGAAGACATTACGTACTCTCCGTCTAACTCTAATCCTGGTAATGAATTTGGACGAGAACCTGTTGCAACAAGTACATTTTTTGGAATTAACATTTCATTTTCTTCTCCACTTGCAAGTTCAACTGAAATTGTCCCTGGCATCGGAGAGAAAATAGATGGACCAAGAATACGGCCAATACCTTCAAACACATCAATTTTACCTTGTTTCATTAAATGTTGAACGCCTTTATGAAGCTGCGTTACAATCTTCTCTTTACGCTCTTGTACTTTCGCAAAGTTTAGTTCTACATTACTTGCAATAACTCCGAACTCTTCGCTTTTTTTAGCAGTTGCGTATACTTCCGCACTACGTAAAAGAGCTTTACTAGGAATACATCCTTTGTGTAAACAAGTACCACCAAGATTTTCTTTTTCAACAAGTGCAGTTTTTAAACCTAGTTGTGATGCACGAATAGCAGCAACATATCCACCAGTACCGCCGCCAACGATGACTAAATCATATTCTTTTGCCATTATCTCAACCCCTAGCTACCGTTTCTTTTTCACGTACAACATATTCTTTTGGAGCTTCTTCTTCACGTAATACACGAAGTGCTCCTTCTGCTAATGCTTGTAATTCATCTTCTCCTGGATGTACGATAACATCTGCAATCCAATCTACTCGTTCTTTTATTTCATCGACAAGAATTTTACTGTATGCAAGTCCACCAGTTAATACGATTGCATCGATTTTCCCGTGAAGTACAGCGCTAGCTCCGCCAATCTCTTTTGCAACTTGATATGCCATTGCTTTATAAATAAGAGTTGCTTCAGGATCGCCTTTTTCAACCATTTGTTCTACTTTAATCGCATCATTTGTGCCGATTAGACTTACAAGTCCACCTTGTCCGACAAGCTTTTTAACCATTTCGTCACGATAATACTCGCCAGAGAAACACATTTCAACTAGTTGTCCTACTGGTACTGTACCAGCACGCTCTGGACTAAATGGCCCTTCTCCGTTTAAGCCATTATTAACATCAATAACTTTTCCTTTTTTATGAGCACCAACTGTAATGCCACCGCCCATATGTGTAACTAATAAATTTAGATCCTCGTATTTGTGGTTTAATTGTTCAGCCACTTTACGAGCAACCGCTTTTTGATTTAATGCATGGAAAATACTTTTACGTTCCATACCAGCAATACCGCTTATGCGAGCAATCGGCTCCATTTCATCTACAACAACAGGATCTACAATGAATGCCGGAATATTTAATCCAGAAGCAATTTCATATGCTAAAATGCCTCCAAGGTTTGAAGCGTGATGACCACTGAACCCATTTTTTAAATCTTCTAACATCGCATCGTTTACTGTATACGTTCCGCCTTCGATTGGACGAAGTAATCCACCACGCCCACAAACAGCGTTCAATTTTGAAATATTAATACCGTGAGAATGTAGAACTTCTAAAATCGTTTCTTTTCGAAACTCATATTGATCAATGATTCGCTTATATTTTCCAATCTGTTCTTCGTCATGACGAATTGTTTCTTCTAAAACGGGTCTTTCATTATCAAAAACACCAATTTTTGTGGATGTACTACCCGGATTAATAACAAGAATTCGATTTAAGGACAATGTTGCTACCTCCACTAATAAATTCAAAAGGAAGTGGAAACCTCATGAGAGGTGACCACACCTTTTGTAAAAGTTTTATATGAATGATTAGCGACGGCTAATAATGTCGTGACCGTTGCGTAAGTATGTGCTACGAGTGTTTTTCAAACTTGCAATGCGCTCTTCAGCTAGACGATCTGCTGCTACATAAGTTGCTACGCCATCGCGTTTTGAAATTTCGATTACTTTTGCAATTGTGTCATAAATAGACTCAACACGTTTTAGTGCACGTTCTCTATTGTATCCATATAATTCGTCTGCTACGTTAATTACGCCACCTGCATTAATAACATAGTCTGGTGCGTATACAATACCCATTTCATGAATGATGTCACCGTGACGATCTTCTTTTAATTGGTTATTTGCAGAACCTGCGATTACTTTTGCTTTAAGTTGTGGAATAGTTTCATCATTAACTGTTGCGCCTAATGCACATGGTGCATAAATATCACATTCAACACCATAAATTTCATTTGGCTCAACTGCTGATGCACCGAATTCTTCTACTGCACGTTGTACAGCTTCTTTATTAATATCTGTTACGATTAATTTTGCTCCTTCAGCGTGTAAATGTTTGCATAGGTGATATGCTACGTTACCAACGCCTTGAACAGCAATTACTTTTCCTTCTAGGTTATCTGTACCGAACGCTTCTTTTGCAGCTGCCTTCATACCACGGTAAACGCCGTATGCAGTTACTGGAGATGGGTTACCAGAAGAACCAAATGATGGTGAAATACCTGTTACAAAGTCAGTTTCTTCGTGAATAATATCCATATCATCTACAGTTGTGCCAACATCTTCAGCTGTAATGTAACGTCCGTTTAGTCCTTGAATGTAGCGTCCTAATGCACGGAACATTGCTTCGCTTTTATCTTTACGTGGATCACCGATAATTACTGTTTTCGCACCACCTAGGTTTAAACCAGCTGCTGCGTTTTTGTATGTCATCCCTTTTGCAAGACGCAATGCATCTTCAATCGCCGCTTCTTCAGAATCATATGTCCACATTCTTGTTCCACCAAGAGCTGGTCCAAGTGTTGTATCATGAATTGCAATAATTGCTTTTAAACCAGATTCTTTATCTTGACAAAATACCACTTGCTCATAATCATATTTTTCTAAGTATTCGAAGATTTCTAATGTCATTGTCGTTTCCCCCTAATGTTTTACCCTTTTTGGTTTATTTTGAAGCAGTCGCAACTGCCAATGCTAACGAATATACTTTTGTTTCTGCTGAATCAGCACGAGATGTTAAAACAATCGGTACTTTTGCGCCAGCAATCATTGCTCCTACTTTTGCATCCGCAAAGTATACGAGTGATTTATATAGCACATTTCCAGCTTCAATCGTTGGGACGAGTAAAATGTCTGCCTTACCTGCTACATCACTTACTATGCCTTTATGCTCTGCTGCAATTTGTGATACTGCATTATCTAAAGCAAGTGGTCCATCAACGATACAATTTTTGATTTGTCCGCGGCGATTCATTTGTGTTAACATCGCTGCATCAATTGTCGCCTGCATCGCTGGATTCACAACCTCTACTGCTGCAATTGGCGCTACCTTTGGCAACTCGTTTCCTATTGCCCGGGCAACTTCTACAGTATTTTGTATAATAGCAGCTTTTTGTGTTACATCAGGTGCAATGTTCATCGCTGCATCTGTAACAAAAATAAGACGATCGTAATTTGGAACTTCAAACGCTGCAACGTGTGAAAGTACGCTGCCTTTACGAAGCCCCCACTCTTTATTTAATACAGCTTTCAAAATATTTGCTGTAGGGATGTTTCCCTTCATAAGCACATCTGCTTCACCGTTTCTCACAGCTTTAACAGAAAGTTCTGCAGCCTCAGCACTTGACTGTGCTGCAATCACTTCAATATGTTCTGAAGTTTGTAACCCATGTTCTTGTAGCATCCCCATTATTTTTTCTTGATTCCCATATAGACGAAATTGAGCTAGCTGTAATTTAATTGCTTTCGCTACAGCTTCAATTACTTCATGATCTTCAGCTACTGCTACAGCTACATTTTTTTTAGGCTGTCCCGCTGCTTGATCAATTAAGTGTTCTAACTTCATATTTTGTAATCAACCCTTTCCGTCGTCCCTCGTCTATTTATAAAGCAAATACCGTGCCAACTTTTCAAAGTGGTCTTACCAATAATGAAAACGCATTCAAAATGCAGTAAAATCAATACTTTGGAAAAACAACAAAAGATTCTGTCTTATTTTGTCACTTCTTGTATACCATGCAATAAATTGCACGGTACGCAATTTATTGCATGCTATTTTTTGCACAGTCATACTTTTCTAGCTTGTAATATAAGTTTCGAACTGAAATTCCTAACGCTTTTGCAGTTTGTGTTTTATTTCCATCAAATCTCTCCAAATATTCATGAATAATATTCCCTTCAAACTCTGTCACTAAATGTTCAAGGGGCTTTTCTTCTAATTCAAGTAATAAGTTATTTTGTTTTAAATCTGTCTGCTCTTCTTTATGTAAGGATGGTAGGTGCTGCACATCAATGTACATCTCGTTATAATTCATAAAGATAATAGCTCGACCTAAAATATTTTCAAGTTCCCTTACATTCCCTGGCCACTCATATGATTGTAGATAGGAAATGGCCGCATCGGTAAGTCCCTCAACATTCCGACCATAATCTTGGTTAATTTTTTGAATCAATCTGTCTGCAATTGCCGGTATATCGCCTTTACGCTGACGAAGAGATGGAATTTGGATTGGAATTTTATTTAATCGATAATATAAATCCTCCCTAAACTTCCCTTCTAGAATTGCCTTTTCCAAATTCACATGTGTCGCTGCAATTACCCGAACATTAATAGGTATTGCTTTCGTTCCACCAACTTTTACAATTTCTTTTTCTTGCAATACGCGAAGGAGTTTCGCTTGTGTATTCGCAGACAGTTCTCCTATTTCATCTAAAAATATACTGCCGTTATTCGCTTCCTCAAAGAACCCTCGTTTCCCGCCTCTTTTCGCTCCAGAAAATGCACCTTCCTCATAACCGAATAATTCACTTTCTAACAACGTCTCGGAAATAGCCGCACAATTTACACGAACGAACTTATTATATTTTCGATTACTTCCATTATGGATGGCATGCGCAAACAATTCTTTACCAGTCCCAGATTCTCCGCGTAATAATACTGTTGCCGGTGTATTTGCTCCAAGTTTCGCCTGTTCAATTGCTGCCGTTGTTTCATCTGAATTTCCAACAATATCATCAAATGAATATTTCGCCTCTAATGTTCGTATAATTTGCCTCGCTCTATTCAATTCATTTGTTAACTTTTGAATTTCTGATACGTCACGAATGACCCCGACGCTCCCTTTCAATATCCCATCTACAATAACTGGCGCTACGTTTACAATTACATCACGCTTTTTTTGCCCGATCTTCATATGTATTCCGCGTACCGCCCTACGCGTTCGAAGTACTTTCATATGCATACTTTCACCTTCTACAATATCAGTTGTAGCGGGCTTCCCAATAATATCCTCTTCTGTCAAACCTGTTAATTTCGTATACGCAGGGTTAATGACCAATCCTCTTCCCTTTTCATCTACGACCGAAATTGCTTCTTCAGATGAGTTGATAATTGCCTCTAGTAACGTTTGAATTTCTTTTAAGTCTGTAACTTCTTCCGCTAAATCTACAACTTCTGTAATATCTTTAAAAATCGCAAACGCTCCTTGCACCTCTCCTCCCTCTTTTAATATTGGAATACGTGTTGTTATAATTTTCTTTTCATTCTCTAACGTCAGTTCATGATTTATTTCTATTTGTTTCGTACGTATAATGCGAAGCAACTTACTAGTCGGAATAACTTCTAAAATATATTTCCCTATCGCATCTTCTTTTTTATATCCGATAATACGCTCTGCACTTTTATTAAAAAGGCGGACTTGTCCCTCTTTATCAATTACAATCATACCGTCATGTGTAGAATTTAAAATTAATTCTCCTTGCTGCGTCTGTTCCTCTAACTGTCCGATCAAACCTTCCTTCTCATGCGCTAATCTAGTAACAATTTTCGCAATATCACCTGGAATAAGAAGAGTATCTTTATGCTTTTTCTCTAGCAAAACTTTATGTAAATCATCGTCACCTGTCATATCAAACATTACATCGATATGCATAGAAAGAAACGGAGTTACACTCTCTCCAATCGTGATCCCATATTCCTTAGCAATTTGCAATCCTTTCGCTATCGGATTTATATCAATAATCCCTATAATTTGAAATATATTCGAACTTTGTAACAAATTCAGCAGTGTGCTTCCACCTTCACCTGCACCCACAATTAATACTTTTTGTTTCATATAGTACACTTCCTCTCGAAGTATCTCTGCAAAATTTTTCACACCCTTATCTTACTCGTTCAGCACCCTCTTGACAAACCCCCTTTTCATATAACATCATTGAAATATACGAAATAATCTGAAAAGAGGCGTTATGTATGCAGCGTTATCTCGCTCTATTATTAGCACTCATCCCTATTTCATTAGCTGTGCTCGGCATTAAGTTAATGAGAGATACTGTATTCGGGATTTTGTTTCCTCCAATCTCTATACTATGGTTACAATTTTTAATCGGCGCTCTCTGCTTCGCACTCGGGTTTTACATCTTTGGTGGCTTCGTCTTACACCGAGACCGTAAACGAAATAAAGTACAAGCTCGCTTTAGAAGATAAAGTGAACCTTTAATCAGAGGGGGTTTTGTCCATTTCCAACTGATGATTAGCCCACAGCAAACAACAGGATAAATAAAAAAATGAGACCTTTATATTAGGTCTCATTTTTTTATCGGCAATAAAGTCCTTGCCGTTTCAGGATAATCGGTAATAATCGCTGATACATTCATATCAAAATATTTACGCATAAGTGTTTCTTCATTTATTGTATAAGGGCGAACCTCTACACCACTTTCCATCGTTAGTTCGGCAATGGAATCTTGAAGATAACGATAATTAGGATGTACTGCTGTAGCACCCATTTTTTTCGCATATGCCCACGGGCTATGCAACCCTTCGCGATATAAAATTGCTGTTTGAATATCAGGAGCCATCATATGGCATCGCTTCATACTATAATGATTAAAAGAAGAGAAAATAATTCTGTCCTCTAAACTACACTTACGTACAAGTGTTATCACTTCTTCCTCTAAGCCCCTATATGGAATTTTATTATTTTTCAATTCAATATTAAGTAGCAATTGCGTTTTTTCGATCCATTCTAGCACCTCTTCTAAAAGAGGTATTTTGCAAAAACCTACTTTATCACCGAATTTATAACTCGCATCTAACTTACATAAATCCTCATATAAATAATTTCGAACCGCACCTTTTCCATTTGTTGTCCGGTTCACTGTTTCATCATGAATGACGACAACCTTTCCATCTTTCGTTAATTGAACATCGAGTTCAATTCCATCCGCTCTAAAAGACTCAGCCGCTTCAAATGAAATCATTGTATTTTCTGGGTATGTTCCCGCTGCACCACGATGTGCAAATATAAGAGTCATCCTCACTCCCCCAATCTTATGCTATACTATACGAAAAAGGAGGTACTTCTATGAGACCATTACAAATTTCTCCAGACACTGCAATTCGCTTATCAAAAGCGTTAGGTGTCCCGCTCGAACAGCTCATGCATATGCCACAACACATTTTAATTCAAAAGCTAGTTGAATTAGAAAAACAAAATAAAGACGAAGAATAATATGGTCCTGTTTTGCAGGGCTTTTTAATTTATCCTTACTACATATATTATCACAAGTAAATCTTCTATACAGTGAAACTTCCACCAGATAAGTTATCTTGTCTTAATCTCCTACTGATCCCCCAACAAATCGATCTTTTACGAACATTTTTTGAACAAAAAAAACGAAAGAGCGTTGCCTTATGGCATCGCTCTTTCGTTTTCATTTCTCTATTGAAAATACATTAAATCTTTATCATTTATCCGCTTTATGATTTATCGTTGTCTTATTATGCTCTGTTTTCACCCATGTATGTTGTTGCTTCCATTTAATTAGACCAACAATTTGAGCATAAATAAACGTATATGCGTAATAAAAGATAGAAAAACTCATTTGGATAAGTTTATACTTTCTATTTGTATCTACCTTAACTGCATAATACATACAAACAACAAATTGATACACAAATAATATTAAAGAAAGAATACTCGCGCCTAAAATCATCGCAACTAAGCGTTTCCCTATATCAGGGATATCTTGATATGATTGCGTCGCAACAACATATCCTCCAGCAATTAAAATACCTATCAAGGTTATTGTCATTTGAACTGCACGTGTCATACCAAATAGATAAAACAACTGGTCAATAATTCTTATTTTCCCTTTTTCAGTAAACAGTTTTTTTACCATAGGTTTAAAATTTGTAAATGCAACATACCAATGCCCTTGTGACCAACGCGTACGTTGTTTAATACTAATTTTAAAGTTATCTGGCTTTTCATCGTATACTCGAACAAAGTGATTCCATAATACTCTTCCATTATCTTTAACAATTTCCATCTCTAATTCTAAATCCTCTGTTAACGAATCAAAACGGAAACCACCATGTTTCATTAAGTACTCCATTTTAACAATGAACCCTGTTCCACCAATAGCATTCGGTAATCCAAGACGATATTTTGCCAGCTGGAAGAAACGATTTGTTAAGTAATAGCTCATAGCATAACCAAGCGATAAATTAGTCGCTGAGTTTTTTGAATCTAAATAAATTTGAATCGCTTCTGGCTTATCTTTAGCAATGTACTGTGAATTTAACTCTTGTAAAACATTCGAATCGACATGATTATCAGCATCTAAAATCATTAAACAATCGTATTTTTCAGTCAGTTTATCGAATCCTAAATAACGTAACGCATATTGCAAACCTGCTGGTTTCCCTACCCCTTCACGAGAAAATAGCTGTTCACTTGTATTAACATATTTCATTCCCTTTTCTTCACAAATAGCACCTGTTCTATCAGTACTATTATCATTTACAACATAGATATCGTATAGATCATCTCGGTATTGAATTTTTCTCAAATTATCAATAGTTGAACCAATTACTTTCTCTTCATTATGTGCTGCAACTAATATTAGAAACCTTGTCTTATCTTCAATTATTTCATAATCGCGTTTTGCTTTACCAAACCCAAAAAAGGAAATAATTACATAGTATACCGTATTAATATTAACATATACTGTAATGATGAAAAACAATGCTAATAATACGGTAACTACTTTTCCAGTCAAAAATTCCATGTCCATCCTCCTAAAATCCTTTCAATATACAACATTATAGACTCTTAAACAATAATAATCTAGTGCATTTCGTATTTCAAAAAGTTTTTCTTAAATAACGACGAAGATTAGTATCGTAAACAAACATAAATTAAAGTGGAATTTTAGTCAGCGTTTTAACTCTATCTCCACTGACTATTATCCACTATTGATTATAGCTTTTATTGTAATCTATTTTTCTGTAAAGAAGAGCCTCTTAACATTCTATTTTTTCATTGTTAATCTACCTTTTGCTAACCACCAAATCCCACTTACTAACATTACATCTAAGCAAACTGTAAATAAAAATAAATGTTTAGCGAAATCCCCTTCTCCACTTCCAACAAATGGGACCACATAAGAAACCATACCAATTATAGCTACCGCAGTAAATATGTCAGGAATAAGCCGCTCACTATGAGTCTTAGCTCTTCTGTATTCTAGCAAAATTCCTAGTCCATATAAAATGTATAAAAGAACAATCCATATAAATCCATTTGGATGATAGTTCTCTTTCACATGGCTCCATAAAGAAAATGTCTCTACTTGAGTAGCGGGAACTGGATTGTCTTTTTTTTCATAATTACCAAGAAAAGCAACTCCATCAACGGACGGACGGATGGTCCAAGCATATTCAGCCGTTGCCTCTAGTTTACTCCAAAATCTTTGCGGATGCGTTAAATAAAATTTGGCGATATCAGGGAATTTTATTTTATTATATAATTCTTTATGCAACCTTGGGTCTTCCTGTGGTATCGCTGCATTAGACCAAAAATGAGTTCCTGCATTTACAGCAAGTTCCGGATCTACTCCAAGATCACGTAAATCTTGTTCTGGGTTTGGAGAATCTTTAAGAACTCCATAAAATACGGTTTGGTATATATTAATTTTATCGATCCAGGCAGGTGAACTTTTATAACAAATGAAAGATAAAATTAATAGTAATGCCGTCATTGATACAATTACACTTCTCCACACTTTATCCTTGCGTATAAACCATAGTCTAATAGTAAGTAATGCCGCTATAAATCCTGCTGGTGTATACTGCGTTTTAGAACAAGCCAGCATTATTGCTGATATATAAAACAAAATAACTAACCAAACAGACGAATGTTTCTGACGCGCAAGTTGAATTCCTAATGCAATTGTTAAAAATAGAAACACATACGTTACAGCTTCACCATACATAGAATTAAAATATAATAAGTATCCAATATCTGCAAAAACAACGATTGTTAACGTTACAAGAAAACCATTCACGATTTTATTATTCGTTTTATTCAGTTTGACAATTAGATATAGTGCTAGAAGAAAAATCATAATATATTCGACCGCTAGAACTCGTATGTCAAACCAAGGTCCTGGTAATAATTTTCCAATCCATAAAGCTGGCACCATGAGAATCAACTGTGAAGAAACATAATCACCATCAGCTGGATTCACATAAGCATATAAATGATGGATAAATGAAAAATATCTATCTACCCTCGCTTCATTTGGATCTGGATAAGCTAATCCAAGTTGAACCATAATCCGTTCAAAATCGCCATTATCAGCAAGACCAACAATCGGCTTAATAAATAATAAACCAATTATTATTATCGCTGACACAACAACCGCAATAAATTCCCATTTTAACCATTTTTTCTGCATTTTCTATCTCCTTTATATGCATGCCATTACGTCATCATTTTTTTGCCAGACAAACATGCAACTAACATTATCCTTCCAGCTCTTTCTAACTGAAAATTATAACCTCTTTTGTTGTATTTTCACAATAATCTGGAGATAATAAAAGTCAACATGTTCATAGTAAACATACCTCTCTAATCACCAGAGGATTCACAATATGAAAGCCAACAAAATTTTACATCATCTACCTTAAACTGTCAATTCCATATCTAGAACATCAGAATAGCAATTTACTCGCTACAATTCTATACATTAAAACCCCATCTTATTAAAAGATAGGGCTCTAACAACTAATTTAAGCTATTTTTTTATTATTGAAAATCGTAAACAATTTATACAATCCTAAAGAAGCTGGAATATTCATAAATGCAAACGCCTCATAAGTGTAATGGGGTGCCGTTTCCCATAGTAACAAGAAAGTAAGTACTCCTAGTGTACTAACCATTGAGATCCGTATAACCTCTGATTCAGCTTCATCTGTCTGCTTGTAAAGAATAACAGCAGCTAAAACAGCTAGATAAATAAATAACTTAAAAATATACGAATATATATTAACAACTTTATACTTCGTTTCTTTATAGTTCGATACAAAATTTGTGACCGTTTCATTCTTCTGCTGGAACCACTCCCCAACACGATACATTGAAAATTGACTCGATACCCATTCTCTAGTTATTTTTTCATTTAAATGTTTCATATAACCAACTACACCAAATTCATTTAAACGCTGTACTATAATCTCTTTATTATGTTCATCCATTTCTTTTGTACTTGAGAAATCATCAATATAATTTACATCAGACTGATTCCAAACCCCATATGTTTCTTTATTCATCCCCATCTTAATCCAATGCGAATAAGGAATTTTTTCAACTTCATTATCAGTATTAAGATTTAGCTTTGTTGTTATGCCTTTAAAACTTACAATAAGAAGTGCACAAAAAACAACACTACTTAAAACTCTCATTGAATATCCTTTACGGTATTTAAAAATATTTTCAAGTAAGATCGCTAACGCAACCGCCAACGCTGTCGGTCTTACAATATAAGTACAAGCCGCAAAAAAACCTAGTAAAATCCACATAATAATTTTTTTTCTTCTTGTATTCGCTGATTTTAAACATAAATATGTATACAATGTTGCTGAAATAAAAAATATCACTAACGTATGTGTATAAAAAACTGGAGCCTGCCAATATACAAAAATGTTCAGCACAGATAACACAATCGAAATATGCGCAACTTTAAAATTCGTAATTTTCTTTACGATTAATACATTCAAAATAATACTACCAGTAATGAATACAATCGGTAATACTTTCATTGATAAATCTACACTTCCTAGCAGTTTCGCAAAATATCCTCCTAATAATACAATGTGCGTATTATATGGATAATACAGAAGTTGACCCATCTCTAAAAATTTACTATCCCCTTTAAATACGGAAACAATTCCATCTTTAAGGACAGCATAATCTCCTACAATAGGAGTAATTGCTATAGAAGTAATAATTATTTCTACTATCAATATACTCATTACACCTAAAAAAACCATTAAGTTCGCAAACGATCTGTTCATTTTATTAATGACCCATTTATAATACATAAAAAACAATACGAACAAAATAAGGGTTGCCACAATAACAAAACATACTTTGGTTATTGAGTAATACTCGGTTGGATAAGGAAACTCTCCTACCATCCAAATTGTTTTCGGAATAAAAAATTTAATTATTATCATTGAAAACACTGGCAAAAATACCACCATACCAATTATAATGTACAATCTTTCTATCATATTCTTTATAGACATTCTCACAATCTCCTATTTCTCTGTTATTCCTTAAACCATGATACGGTATCGATATTAAAATGTCAAATTTTCCCTAACTCTCTAAATACAGTTTATTTTATGTTCACTTATCTTTACAACACTAGCCTGATTATCTGCAATTTTTATCCCGCATTAACGGGCAGTAAGACTCCCACCTCAAATTTCGGCTGAAGCAAAGAAGTTAGGTGGGAGATGAACTGCCCGTAAACGCCCGATTGGTTCAACTAATAATCAGTGGGGATGAACGAAGCCCCCACTGATTAAAGTTTCACTTTATATGTTCTACCTTTTCTCTTCGTTGGTATCTCTCCCCTTTTGGCAATTGGTTATTTTAAAATGTCGAACCTTTATCTCGAAAAATTTCGAGGTAATTTCAAATTACCTCAGGATTTAAATACCATTCCGTTTCCGATACCTTCATGAAATCACTCCTTTTCACAAATAAAAAATACCCAACGAATAAAAATCATTCATTGGGTATGTATCAAAATATTTATTGGATTAAAATCATGTTTATTGGCTTTTACCAATTACAAGATGAGCGTTACATCTTTGTCGTCACTGACTTACGAAGCCTTATGTTCAAGTCTCAGCTTATCCGCAACCATTGCGATAAACTCAGAATTCGTAGGTTTTGCTTTTGACATAGATACTGTATAACCAAATAAAGACGAAATAGAATCAATATTCCCACGGCTCCAAGCTACTTCAATTGCATGACGGATTGCACGCTCGACGCGGCTTGCTGTTGTATTATATTTCTTTGCGATATCTGGATACAACACTTTCGTAATAGATCCTAACAATTCGATATCATTATACACCATAGAGATTGCTTCTCTTAAATACATATATCCTTTAATATGAGCAGGTACACCAATTTCATGAATAATACTTGTAATACTTGCATCTAAGTTTTTCGGTTTTCCATCTACTGTTGTTGCTGATCGGAAAGATGGTAGTGGACGTTTAATGGTAGCGTTCGCCTTGCCACTCACTTGACGAATATGGCTCGTTAAATTTTCCATATCAAATGGTTTTAATATGAAATATGAAGCGCCTAAGTCAACTGCTTTTTTCGTCACATCTTCTTGTCCAAATGCTGTTAACATAATTACGCTAGGTTGTCTTAACCTTTCAATATGTCGCATTTTCTCTAATACAGCTAAACCATCTAAATGTGGCATAATAATGTCTAAAACGAGTACATCCGGCTGTTTATCTTTTAATAAGTTTAAACATTCTTGACCATTATAAGCAGTTCCGATTACTTCCATATCATCTTGAGCAGCAACATAACTCTCTAGCATTGATACTAATTCTTTATTATCATCCACAAGACATACTTTAATTTTCTCCACAGCTTTTCCTCCCTTACCGAATCGATTCTCCGACATGTGTATCCTTCTAGGCTACATGAATTGTTCGACAATTGTGTGAAAATTCCCTTTTAAAGTTTGTTACTTTCCGATAAAATCACAAAAAAATATGTTTATCGTTCATTTATTTCCTTTCGCAACACATTCCATCATAGAATTACAACGAAACGTTCAACCCTTTGCTTATATTTTACAACAAAAAACACCTCTTGCGGAGCTTTTACAAAATTTCAACGAATTTTTCAAAAGAAAAACGAGCTAATATATATTAGCTCGCTTTTTTTTCTTGATCGTAAATATTAATTCCAGCCTCATGTAACATCCATTCAATATGAACACCGTATCCTGATGTTGGATCATTTACAAATACATGTGTAACGGCACCGATTACTTTTCCGTTTTGTACAATCGGACTTCCGCTCATTCCTTGTACGATACCACCTGTTTTCGCTAATAAACGCTTATCAGTTACTTTTATTACCATACCTTTTGTAGCTGGAAACTTTTGCGGAACTGTACTAACAACTTCAATATCAAATGCCTCTACTTTATCTTGATCAATCACTGTTAATATTTTTGCAGGTCCCTCTTTTACTTGATGAGATAATGCGATAGGCATTGCTTTATCCATTATGCCGTTTGTCATATTTGTATTTAATTTTCCAAAAATACCATACGGACTATTTATTGTAATATTGCCAATCACTTCACGATCTGGTGAGAACCTTGCTAATTTCTCCCCTGGATTCCCATGACTACCTCTTTCAATTGATGTAACTGTCGAACGCATAATTTGTCCATCTTCGACTTGAATCGGCTTTTTTGTATCATTATCAGAAATGACATGACCAAGTGCTCCGTATTTCATAGAATCCGGATGAACAAATGTCATTGTTCCGATTCCAGCTGCCGAATCACGAATATATAAGCCAATTCGATAAGACGATTCCCCTCTGTCTTTTTGTGGTGTTAACTTCGTGCGGATATATTTCCCATCTCTTAATAAAACAAGATTAAGCGGTTCACCTGTTTCTCCACTACTATGAATAAATGGTGCTACATCGCTCATCCTTTCAATTGTTTTACCATTAATTTCAGTAATCATATCCCCAATTTGCACACCAGCTGTTTCACCTGGAGATATTTTACCCTTTTCAGTTTGAATTAAATGATGGCCTACAACAAGTACACCTTTTGTGTTCAATTTTACACCAATCGATTGTCCACCTGGAATTACTTTAAAATCTTTTAATACTTTCACATTTACTTTTTTCACTGGAAAACCAGCGAGTTGAAACACCATATCAGCTTCACCATTTTGGTGAGAATTTACCATAAGCTCTCGTTCTTGTCCAGTTGAACTTACTGTAAATACATTACGATTCGTAGATGAAGCTTCAAAAACTGGTAATGACGCTATTTCTGACTGTTGTCCTTCAAATACAACAAGTTGCTTCGGGGATGAAATAAACGTTCGAATCGGTTTAAAACATCCAATAAAAACTAAAGAAACAAGGAGACAAAGACCTATTAATTTTCGAAATCTTTCTAATTTCAATTTGTTCACTCTCCTCGCTCCTACCCCACATTCAGCCTTTTGGCTTCACTTTTTAATCTCTCCTTGCGGTGCTTTATTTATAACCGGAAGAATTAAGAAATCATCATTTGAGAAAAAAAGCTATCCATTACTGGATAGCCTCTGCTGTCTGTTTAAAATGATGTGCTTGCGTAAGTAGCTCTTTCGCATGTTCTGTCGTTAAATCTGTAATTTCCACACCCGAAATCATTCGAGCAATTTCCGTTACTTTATCATCCGTACTTAACACAGTAACAGATGTTATTGTCCGATCATTCGCCACTTGTTTTCGAATAAATAAATGTGAGTCCGCCATTGAAGCTACTTGAGGTAAGTGCGTAATACAAAGTACTTGCGAGTTTACTGATACACGATAAATTTTTTCAGCAATAGCCTGTGCAACCCGACCACTCACACCCGTATCTACTTCATCAAAAATAACAGAGGCAACACCTTGATGTTTAGAAAAAATGCTTTTTAAAGCTAAGATAATACGAGATAGCTCTCCGCCAGAAGCGACCTTTGAAAGTGGCTTTAACGGTTCACCTGGGTTTGTTGAAATATAAAACTCCACATGATCGTAGCCATCTGCCGTAAGTTTCACCGGTATCCCTTCCACAAGAGGTTCTTCTGCACTTCCTGCCCTCTTCATGATTCTCACTTCAAATTTTGTTTTTTCCATATATAGTTCTTTTAATTCCTGATGGATCGCGCTTGTAAGACGATCTGCAAGCTCATAGCGCATATTACTTAGCAACATTGCTTCTTTTAAAATTACACCTTCTAATTCCCTTAATTGTTTCTTCGTCGTTTCAATATGCACATCTTTATTTTCAATTGTAAAAATTTCTTGTTCAATTTTATCAGCATACGCTAAAATCTCTTCTACAGTATTTCCATACTTTCTCTTTAACATACGGATTTCATTTAAACGTGTTTCAATTTCATCTAGACGATTTGGATCATATTCCATCATATCAAGCTTTTCTCTAAGTTGATACGCAACTTCTTCTAATAAGTAATAGCTATTCGCAATTGAATCATGACTCTCTTGATACGCTTCATCTAAGTGCGTAATACTCTCCATTTGTCCCATTGCGTTTCTTACATGATCTAGACCTTGTCCATCAGCACTTAATGAACGATATGCATCACCTAACGCTTTATAAATCTTTTCAAAATTAGAGATTTTTAATCGTTCCTCAGTTAATTCATGTTCTTCGTCCATCTTTAAATCCGCCTTACGGATTTCTTCATGTTGGAATTGAATTAAATCTAAGCGATGGGCCATTTGCTGTTCATTCTCACTTAAAGATTTCAGTTGTTTTTTTAATTTCTCATAGTCAGCGTATACATTTTGATATATATCTAATTGTTTAACAATACGATCTCCATCAAAGTGATCCAGCATAAACAGATGACGTTCTTCATTCATTAAATCTTGTGTTTCATGCTGTCCATGAATATCAACAAGCGTTTTCCCAATCTCTTTTAATATGCTAAGCGTAACAAGTTTCCCATTAACACGACATACACTCTTCCCGTTTGCAGCGATATCCCGCTTCAAAATAATCATGCCGTCTTCTATTTCTATATCTAACTCCTCTGCCTTTTCAATACATGGATGCTTATCATCTTCTACATAAAATAGACCCTCTATCTCAGCTTTTTCTGTTCCGTATCGTACAAATTCTGCTGAACCACGGCCACCAACAAGCAAACTTATCGCATCAATAATAATCGATTTTCCGGCGCCTGTTTCACCACTTAAAACCGTTAATCCTTTTTGAAAAGAAATATTTAATGCCTCAATAATAGCAAAGTTTCTAATCGATAATTCCGATAACAATGCCCCATTCACCTCGTTATAAACTAATCCCCTATTAAGGGCTTTTCTCAGTTCTTCATTCAAATAGTCATACTATATGTTTGTATGTATATACTCTTCTAACCCGCTCCATTGTACCAAACATTTGTTTTACGGGTCAATCCACCTATTTTCTAACTTTATTCAAACAAAATATTATATTGCAATTAAAAATTCATATTTTTAACCAATAAAAATATCCTGTTTACTTTCCACTCTACAGAGGAAAGCAAACAAGATTTTTTGTTACAACATATTTAAGAAACGATCAGAGACAACACCTGTATCCTCAGGTGTACGGCAAATAATTAAGCAAGTATCATCACCACAGATGGTTCCGATGATCTCATCCCACTCTAAATGATCAATAAGTGCTCCAAGTGAATGAGCGTTACCAGGCAATGTTTTTAGCACAAGCATATGTCCTGCCGTGTCTAATTTCACAAATGAATCCACTAGATTTCGTTTTAATTTTTGTAACGGGTTAAATCGTTGATCTGCTGGCAAGCTATATTTATAGCGACCATCATGTAATGGCACCTTCACTAAGTGCAGTTCTTTAATATCGCGCGATACTGTCGCTTGCGTTACATTAAATCCCTCATTACGTAAAATATCAACTAATTCATCTTGTGTTTCAATTTCTTTGTTCGCAATAATTTCCCTGATTTTAATATGGCGCTGACCTTTATTCATACATTTGCACCTCACACTATCTCTTACCATAGTTTAAACATTGGTATACTTCACTTATTTATGTTAACTTATAATTCGTTACTTGTACACAATTGTTTTTACAATCATTATACAATTAAAACAAAAAGAGGAACAACATATGTTATTCCCCTTTTCCTTTTTGTTTTAACACTTCATGCGCTTCTGTAACAACTTGCTCAATAGAAATTGGAGAATGATTTTTGCCATTCTCACGTTCCCCATGCCATTTTAAATGAATTAAAAATTCAATATTACCATCTCCACCCGTAATCGGTGAGAAAGTTAAACCTTCCACATCATAGCCTTCTTTTAAAGCAAATTCGACAATCATTTCTACGACAGCTTCATGTACTTTTCTATCACGAACGATGCCTTTTTTCCCAACTTGCTCTCTTCCAGCTTCAAACTGCGGTTTAATTAACGCTGCTACATCTCCATTTTGCATAAGCATTGTTTTTAAAACTGGCAGTATAAGTTTTAATGATATAAATGAAACATCGATACTAGCAAATTGCGGTAAACCACGCTCTAAATCTGCTGGTGTTACGTAACGGAAATTTGTGCGTTCCATTACGACAACACGCTCATCTTGACGCAATTTCCAAGCAAGTTGATTATATCCTACATCTAATGCATAAGATAACTTCGCTCCATTTTGAAGTGCACAATCTGTAAATCCACCAGTTGATGAACCAATATCTATCATAACTTTATCTTGTAAATCAAGATGAAATGTCTCTAATGCCTTTTCAAGTTTATAACCACCACGGCTTACATACGGCATAACTTGTCCCTTCACCGTAATCTCTGTATCTTGTGGGATTTTCTCTCCTGGCTTATCAAGTCTCATCTCATTCGCATATACGAGTCCAGCCATAATAGCGCGTTTTGCTTTCTCGCGTGTTTCTATAAGTCCTCGCTCTACTAATAGTACATCTACTCTTTCTTTTTTTACACTCATTTGTTACGCCCTTTTTTGTTTTGATGGAATCATTGTATGAATACGGTCTACAACAGCATCTGTTGTTAAACCGATTTCTTCCAATAATTTTGTTACACTACCGTGCTCTATGAAACGATCTGGAATACCCATTCGTTCAATTAATGCACTATGGTATCCGTTCTCAGATGAAAATTCAACTACTCCCGTTCCAAAACCACCGATTAAACAAGCTTCTTCAATCGTTAAAATCGGTATATTTTTTCCTAAGAGATCATGTAAATATGCTTCGTCCATTGGTTTAATAAAGCGAGCGTTCACTACTTTCACTGAAACTCCAGCCTTTTCAAGACGCTCAGCCGCTTCCATTGCCATTGGAATTGTCGTACCAAATGTTAAAATAGCTGCTTGTGTACCTTCTTTTAACGTTTCCCATGAGCCAATTGGAATTGCCTTTAATTCTTCATCCATATGAACGCCAAGTCCATTACCGCGTGCATAACGTAAAGCGATGGGTCCATCTTCGTATTGCATCGCCGTATATACTAAATGTTGCCCTTCATTTTCATCTTTCGGCATCATTAGTACAATATTCGGTAAGTGACGTAAAAACGAGATGTCAAATACACCTTGATGTGTTTCACCGTCTGCTCCTACTAATCCAGAGCGATCTATTCCAATGAAAACATTTAAATTTTGACGGCATATATCATGAACAACCTGATCATATGCTCTTTGTAAAAATGTTGAATAAATTGCTAAGAATGGCTTCATCCCTTGCGTTGCCATACCTGCTGCCATTGTTGTAGCATGCTGTTCTGCAATACCTACATCGATCATACGATCTGGGAATTCTTTTTGGAATTTCTCAAGTTTCGACCCAACAGGCATTGCAGGAGTAATTGCAACGATACGCTCATCCTCTCTCGCTAGCTTAAGTACAGTTTCACTAACAACAGCACTCCACGCTGGTGCAACTTCCTTCGGTTTAACGAAGTCACCCGACTCAATTTTATACGGTCCTGTTCCATGCCAAGTTCCAATAACGTCACTCTCAGCTGGTTTATAACCTTTTCCTTTTTTCGTAATAACATGAACAAGTACTGGGCCTTTTGTTTTCTTTGCATATTGCAACGTTTCAAATAACTTCTCATAGTCATGCCCATCGACTGGACCTAAATATGTAAAGCCTAACTCTTCGAAAAAGACGCCTGATACTAGTAGATATTTAAGACTATCTTTTATTTTCTCTGCTGTCGCAGCCACTTTCCCACCAACTGCTGGGATTTTCTTTAATATATACTCTAGTTCATCTTTTACCCAGTGGTATTTTCCTGCAGTACGTAAGCGACCAAGTACATTATGAAGCGCACCAACGTTTGGTGCAATTGACATTTCATTATCATTTAAAATAACAATCATGTCTGTTTTTTCATGTCCAATATGGTTTAATGCCTCTAAAGCCATTCCGCCTGTTAAAGCACCATCTCCAATGATTGGTATAACATATTCTTTCGTTTTCTTTAAATCACGTGCTAAAGCCATTCCCATTGCAGCAGATAGTGATGTCGAGCTATGACCAGTTTCCCATACATCGTGCTCACTCTCGCAACGTTTTGGGAAACCACATAGGCCTTGATATTGCCTTAATGTACCGAATTCTTTCGCACGCCCTGTTAAAATTTTATGTACATAGGATTGATGTCCTACGTCCCATAAAAATTTATCTTTCGGACTATCAAATACTTTATGCAGAGCAATTGTGAGTTCTACTACACCTAAATTAGGTGCAATATGTCCACCTGTTTGAGAGAGCTCTTCAATTAAAAACTTACGAATATCCTCACTCAATCCCTCTAGTTCACTGATAGACATATCTTTCAAAAAACTAGGGTTTTGAATTTGCGTTAGATCCACATGGATCACTCACTTTCATTTCATAATCTGTCAACATGTCAAATATTATAAGACACATTTACACAACACAAGACATTCTCTTTTCTATCTTTTATCTTGTCCTGCTATTAACCAGTCTATTGTGCCTTATTCTTATTATAAACCATATTTCTTTAGGCGATGAAAAAAATAGCCGCTAACACGAAGTGATAACGGCAATGTAATCCACATATATTTTTGCCAATAACAAGAAAAGAAAAACCTTTTCCTACATTTATATCATAAAATGATGAACGACTCAACAAATGAAAACGCTGTTATATTAGTTATTACGCTTTGCAATTAAATCGCAAATAGATAGTAAATATTCATCTTGTAATTGCAGAGAGCTAATAGCATCTTTTGCTTTTGCAATTGTTTCTTCTAAAATATCTTTTGCCCTATCTACAGTGAATAACGTCGTATATGTGCTCTTTTCGTTAGAAACATCACTACCAATCGGTTTTCCAATCTCTTCTTCGGTTCCTTCTACATCTAAAATATCATCTCGAATTTGGAAAGCTAGACCGATATTTTTTGCAAACACAAGTAACTTTTCTTCTTGCTCTTCTGTGGCATCAGAAAGTATCGCACCTGCGAGTACAGCAAACTCAAGAAGTTTCCCCGTCTTATGCTTATGGATGTACTCCAATTCGTCAATTGTAAGCCGCTTCCCTTCAGCTTCCATATCTGCCACTTGTCCGCCAACCATTCCTTCTGGTCCTGCTGCTTTTGCAAGCTCAAGTACAAGTCTTACTTTTTTTTCAGCAGAGATTTCTTTTTGCTCATATGCCATAATCACTTGAAAAGCATATGTCAATAAACCATCTCCTGCTAAAACTGCCATCGCTTCACCAAATACTTTATGATTTGTGGGCTTTCCTCTTCTTAAATCATCATCATCCATACAAGGTAAATCATCATGAATTAACGAGTATGTATGGATCATTTCAAGAGCACAAGCTGCACCTAATCCAAGATTTCTTTCTTTCCCAAACGCTTGTAATGTTGCAAATAAAAGTAACGGGCGGAGACGTTTTCCACCCGCTTCCAAAGAATATGCCATTGCTTCACGAAGTACATTTGGACTTTGTAATTCATTTGCATAGCTTACAAGTTTCTCTTCTACGAAAGTTTTACTTTCTTTCAAAAAAGTATCAAAAGCGATCGTCACTATGCTTCATCTCCTAAAGCAGTAAACGGTTCAAGCTCTCCATCTTCCCCAAGGATAACTGCCATTTGTTCTTGTACATTCTTCAACTTCTCATCACAAAGCTTAGATAATTCCATACCTTCTTTAAAATAAGAGATTGCTTCTTCTAAAGGTACGTCACCTTGCTCTAGCTTAGAGACGAGATGCTCAAGTTGCGAAATTGCCTCTTCAAAGCTTAATTTATTTTCCATTATTCAATTCACGCTCCTCTATGCCTGATACGCTACAATCTAATATTCCATCTTGTAATTGAACTGAAACAGCATCTCCAAGGCTGACATCTTTCACACTTTTTAACACTTGCTTCTCTTCATCATATACAAGCCCGTACCCTCTCATCATTACTTTAAGCGGACTTAACGCTTCAAGTTTTTGAGCAGCTCTTACAAAGGCAAATTCTTTCGTTTGAAGTAACGTTTGCATTTCACGTTGCAATTGCTTTTGTAACGTTTCAATCGCTACCTTCGTTTGTATAATTTTTTGAGACGGGTGGTGCTTCTCTAAATAAAATGAAAGCTGTTTTAACTGATTCACTTTTTTATCAATATAGCGCTCTTTCGCTAAAACAAGCTGTTCTAATGCTCTATCTAATTGTTCTTCCTTTTGTTCATATACTTGCCTTGGGTAACGGAACGCATAAGATTTTTGCAATACTTGTAGTTTTTCTTCTTTTTTATGTACCAACTCTCTCATTGCCCTTTGCAATCTCAGAGTTCTTTGCAATACCTTTTCTTGTAATTCTATAATGTTCGGTGCCGCCAGCTCAGCTGCTGCAGTCGGTGTCGGCGCACGTAAATCGGCAACAAAATCGGCGATTGTAAAATCCGTTTCATGGCCTACTGCCGAAATAATAGGGATTTGACTCTTAAAGATTGCTCTTGCAACCATTTCCTCATTGAAAGCCCATAATTCCTCAATAGAACCTCCACCACGTCCAACGATTAGTACATCTATATCTTCCATTTCATTCGCTGTACGAATTGCTTGTACAATCGAGGGAGCTGCTGACTCCCCCTGTACAAGTACTGGAAATACAATAATATTTCCAATTGGATAACGGCGTTTAATCGTTGTTATAATATCACGAATCGCTGCTCCTGTTGGCGACGTAATCACACCTATTGTTTTCGCATAAGGAGGGATTGTTTTTTTATAAACTTGAGAAAACAATCCTTCTTCCTCTAAACGAACTTTTAACTGTTCGTAAGCTAAATGCAAGTTTCCGATTCCGTCAGGCTGCATGTCTTGAATATAAATTTGATAAGAACCACTTGCCTCGTAAACGGAGATTTTCCCTTTCACAAGTACCTTCATCCCATTTTCAGGTCTGAATTTAATATTACGATTATGACCCGCAAACATAACCGCTGCGATTCTCGCATTTTCATCTTTCAATGTAAAATACATATGGCCACGGCTATGACTTTTAAAATTGGAAATTTCACCTTTTAACCAAACAGACTGTAAATGCGGGTCATATTCTATTTTTGTTTTTATATAGCGTGTTAATGCTGTAACGGTTAAATATTGTTTCTCCATTTCTCTCTCCTCATAGCCGACTCAAATTATTTACAAACGACGCCTGCACGCTTGGCAGATTCAACAGTATTATGAAGAAGCATTGTAATCGTCATTGGACCAACACCTTTTGGCACAGGTGTAATGTAACCTGCAACATCTAACACGTTGTCAAAGTCAACATCACCACAAAGCTTGCCTGTTTCTAAACGGTTCACGCCAACGTCAATTACAACCGCTCCTTCTTTAATATAATCAGCTGTTACCATTTTAGGTCGTCCAACAGCTACGATTAAAATATCAGCTAACTTCGATAACTCTTTAATATTTTGCGTCTTAGAATGACAATATGTGACAGTTGCATTTTCATTTAAGAACAATTGCCCCACTGGTTTGCCAACAATATTACTTCTTCCAATTACTACAACATGTTTTCCCGAAATATCAAGATTCGTTTCTTTTACTAATTCTACAATACCATGCGGTGTACATGGAAGGAATGTATCTTGCCCCGTCATCATACGTCCCACGCTGATTGGGTGAAATCCATCTACATCCTTTTCTGGTGAAATTCTTTCAATGATAGCTTTTTCTTCAATATGTTTTGGTAAAGGTAATTGTACTAATATGCCATTAATGCGGTCATCGTCATTTAAGCGATCTATTTCAGCAAGCAAACGGTCCTCAGTAATTGTTTCAGGAAGTTCAATTAGCTCTGAATAAATCCCTACTTGTTCACAGCCTTTTTCTTTTCCTTTTACGTAAGAACGAGATGCTGGATCTTCTCCAACTAAAATAACTGCTAATCCTGGTACAATCCCTTGCTCTTTCAACTTCACAACTTCGTCTTTTAATTGTGCTCGTTTTTTCTCCGCAACTTCATTTCCTTTGATGATTACTGCTACCATTTTAAGATTCCCCCTTAAAGAAATTACAGTGTATCTTTTATATTAGATAAAACGCCGTTAATAAAACGACGAGATTCCTCATCCCCAAATGTTTTAGCAATTTCAATTGCCTCGTTAATTGTTACATTGTGTGGAATTTCTTCCATGTATTTCATTTCATACACAGCTACACGTAAAATACTGCGATCAACAATACTAATACGCTCAAGCTTCCACTTTTTTAAATTTTGACGAATTGCTTCATCAATTGCTTCTTTATTTTCTACAAAACCTACAACAAGTGATTCTAGAAACTCATTTGTTTCTTCACCTTCATCAAGCGTGTTTTCCACCGCTACTTTCGGCTCTAATTCACCTGTAATATCCATTTGATATAATGCTTGCATAGCTCTTTCTCTAGCCGTCCTACGTTTCATTGTAACTCTCCTTTATGCTTCAAGTCTTTCCTTATGCTTTGTTATATTATTATAATTTATAAGCCGTCAATTCACTTACTCTTGCAGTTTTCATTGATTTTCCAACCTTATAATACAATGATAATAACACAATTTATCGTTTCATACACGGGTTACAAGGCTGAAAAATAATAAAAAGATTAACTTCAAGTTCCATATCTTATCACAATGTACGTTTTTTGGAAAAACGAAACATTTCCTTTTTTATTTCTCATTTTTTGAAATAGTATAATAATTAGAGGCTTTTAATTTGTGAAGAAATGAAACGATAAAAAAGATGCCTATGTTACTAGGCACCTTTTTCATTCTTACACTGGTTCGATTTCTGTTTTTTGTGTTTCGAATGTTACGCCAACGATGTGAACATTCACTTCTTTTGGCTCAAGTCCTGTCATTGTAAAGAGTGCTTGGCGAATATTGTCTTGAATCTTTTGTGCAACAACTGGAATTGCTACGCCAAAATACATTACAACATAAAGGTCAACGATAATATCTTCGCTTGCTAGTTCAACCTTTACACCTTTACCATGATTTTTCTTACCCAACTTCTCAACAACATCTGTAGCAAAATTACCACGCATTGCCGCTACACCTTCTACCTCAGCAGCTGCAATACCTGCAATTACTTCAATTACTTCTGGTGCAATTTCTACTTTACCAAGAGTTGTATCTTGACCCATATCTAACATATGTTCAGCCATGAAAAAAACCTCCTTTAATGTATCACTGCGTCACAAGTTCATGCTCTTCCAAAAATTTCGTATTAAACTCACCTTTTACAAAATCAGGATGATCTAACAATTGCAAATGGAACGGGATTGTTGTATGTACGCCTTCAATGACAAATTCACTAAGCGCTCGCTTCATTTTTGCAATTGCCTCGTCACGTGTTTTTCCGTGAACAATTAATTTAGCAACCATCGAATCATAGAAAGGTGGGATTGAATATCCCGGATATACAGCTGAATCGACGCGAATACCAAATCCGCCTGGTGGTAAGTACATTTCTACTTTACCTGGAGATGGCATGAATTTTTTGGCAGGGTTTTCCGCATTAATTCGACATTCAATTGCCCAACCATTAAATTGTACTTCTTCTTGCTGTAACGATAACTTTTCTCCAGAAGCAACAAGAATTTGTTCTTTAATTAAGTCCATCCCTGTTACCATTTCAGTAACTGGATGCTCAACCTGAATTCTCGTATTCATCTCCATGAAATAAAAGCTTTTCGTTTTATATTCATAAATAAACTCAACCGTACCAGCACCTGTATAATCAACCGCTACCGCCGCTTTAACTGCCGCTTCACCCATCTGCTTGCGAATATTTTCATCAAGTGCAGGTGATGGACTTTCTTCTAATAGTTTTTGCAAACGGCGCTGAATTGTACAATCACGCTCTCCTAAATGAATGGCATTTCCGTGTGTATCTGCCATTATTTGAATCTCAACATGGCGGAAATCTTCAACGTACTTTTCTAAGTATACACCAGGGTTCCCAAAAGCGGTACTAGCTTCTTGCTGTGTAATTTGAATTCCTTTTACAAGCTCTTCTTCATGACGTGCAACACGAATACCTTTTCCGCCGCCACCTGCAGTCGCTTTAATAATAACTGGATATCCAATTTGATTAGCAAGTTCGATCGCTTCTTCGGTATTTTTAATAATCCCTTGTGAACCTGGTACAATCGGAACCCCTGCTTCTTTCATTGTATCACGAGCAACGTCTTTTGTGCCCATCTTTGAAATAGCTTCTGGACTTGGACCGATAAAAATTAAGTTACATTCACGGCATAACTCTGCAAAATCTGCATTCTCTGCTAAAAATCCGTATCCCGGATGAATAGCATCGCAACCCGTTAACTTCGCAACGCTAATAATGTTCGTCAAATTTAAATAGCTTTCTTTCGAAATCGTTGGTCCTACACAATACGCCTCATCTGCAATCTGTACGTGAAGTGACTCTTTATCTGCTTCTGAATAAATTGCAACTGTTTCAATATCCATTTCTTTACAAGCACGAATAATTCGTACAGCAATTTCCCCACGATTGGCTATTAATACTTTTTTTATCATCACAAAGACTCCCTTATTACGCTTTTACAAGAAATAGCGGTTGTCCATACTCAACAAGCTGTCCGTTATTAACAAGAATCTCAACAATTTCGCCCTCTACATCAGCGTCAATTTCGTTAAATAACTTCATAGCCTCGACAATACATACGATAGAATCTTTCGATACTCTATCCCCAACACTTACATATGGAGGTGTATCAGGTGAAGATGAAGCATAGAATGTACCTACCATCGGTGATGTAATTTTATGTAGGTTTTCATTTTGAACAACTTTTTTCTCTTCTTGTTTTGGTGCTTCTACTTGTGCTGCCGCTACTGTTGTTTCAACTTCCACAGGTACTACTGGTTGCATGGCTTGTTTCGCTACAGGTGCTTGCACAGCAACAACTTCATTACCACGCTTTTTCATTTTGATTGTTGTTCCGTCTTTTTTGTATTCAAATTCATCAATATTAGAACTATCAATTAATTTAATTAATTCACGAACTTCTTGAATTTTAAACATGTAAAATCCACTCCCATACTCTTGTTTGTCCCGTTTTTACAGATTCTCATCACTAAAACTAGATTGACTGTAAAAATACGATGTATTCTATTAGAAAATTCACTTCATTTACTAATAGAAATATTTACTATTCCCATCTTACGATAAATTTTTTAAACATTCCAATTTATATTTCTTTATAATAAATCGAAACTCCTGTAAAAATATTATTCCACTAAAAATTTATTACCTAGTAATAATACCAAGTTTCACACGAAATTGGCAAGACCACTTCCTAAAAAACATTCTTTACTTTTTCAAAACGTTACACAGTAAAACACATCATTCCCTCTCCACCCTTCACCTCATCTATGACCAATAACATATTTTTACCAAATATTATTTTTTTGTTTACACGCCGTTCATCATTCCTTCATATAAGAATAGTATGTTCAAAGTGTAGAAAATATATTGTATTGAGGTGTGGACATATGATATGGCTCATTCTCTTCTTACCTGCCGTAATGGTCTGGGCATTCGTTCTTTTCATCCACGTCAAATCCGGAAAAAGTAATCATCATTACCATGAACCGCTAATCTTTTACTCACAACGTATTTCTCCGTTCCGAGTTGAACATAGTAAAGACAACTACAAAGACGAAATAGAAAAAAGCTATCGAAAAAGATAGCTTTTTTCTATTAACATTTTTATTTAAGTACTCTATTTTGCTATTTGCAGGGCATTTGATTGTTAAAAGCTATTAATCCGCGGGGGAATTCCCCGCGGATTAAAGTTTTACTTATTTTGCCGGTGGATCAAATTTTACACCTACATCTTTTGATCCACCCTCACTTCTTACAAGCTGAATAATTTTATTCGCTTCTTTCTGTGAATGCTTTGCCGCTTTAACAGTTACTCTAATGTCAGTACCATCAGCTCTTACAAGGGCATCTTGATATCCTCCTTGAGACTTAATTACTGTCTCAAGTAATTCTTGCTTCGTTTCCATTGTAGTGATTGCATCAAAATTATCTTTTGCTTTACTCTTTTCTGTCGCTGAAGATTTTGAAGAATTCATCACTTCTTGTAATCTTGCTTTCTCTTCACTACGCTGATCTTCCATTTGCATACGTAGTGCTGTGAAATTTTCATCACTTGATTGAACGGTTACATTAGCCTCTTTTTTACTTGTTTCTTTTTTAGCATTCTCTTTTTTGTCTGTTTCTTTATTTGTTTCTTTATTTGATGTTTCCTTGCTTGTATTTTCTTTTTTTGGAGTCTCTTTAGGTGTTTCGTTTGTTACTGCTTTATCAGTACCTTGTTTTTCTTGTCCAATCTTTTCACCTGTTGTTGTTGGTGCTGCTGTATTCATTTTGTCTGGAGTTGTTACGTAATACACAGATAGTACAACAACTAAACTTAACATCGTTAATAGCCAAACCGTTTGTTTTTTTAACACTTTATTTCCTCCCTATCAATTTTTCGGTGAAACTGAAACGCGATAGGCTGGTACATCTAGCAGCCGTATCACAGCTTCTTTTACCATTGCTTTAACTTGTATATTATCCACTCCCTTTGCTACGACAAGAACACCTCGTACTTCCGGTTTCTCTGTTCGTAAAACAACGGGAGTTTCTTTATCACCTTCACGTATAATGACAGTCTTTTCATCAAGAGACTCATCCTCTACTTCCCTCTTACCGCCTGTTTTATCTGTTTCACCTGTTTTTTGTGAACGTTTCACTGTATTTTTTTCTAATATTTTTTCCTCAGATGAATCTAGATTCACTTTAATCGTTACGTCTTTTACTCCTGCTATTTCTTCTAGAGCTGCTTTTAATTCTTGTTCATACGCTTTTTCATATTTTTCTACATTTGACATACTATCGTTACTTTTTTGTCCAAAAGTTGGTACGTCTTTTTCTTGATTTTGAGTTTTTTGTTCTTTAAATACAGGTACTTCTTCTTTTTTACCTGAAAAGAAATTACTAGAAAACATAAGCAAAATCCCAAGTATGAGTAGGACAAGTAAAAACTTAGGTGTTACCTTTTTCCCCTTCTCAGTGCTTTCTTTTTCATCCCCATTCAATAAGTTTCGAAAAAATGAGAACTTCGAATTTTTATCTTTATTGTCCATTTACTCTACCTGTCCTCCCTTCCATTTGAACTTGGATTTGTTTATCCTCTAGTTGCCACCTGCTTGAAAAGAAATCTTTCATTTCTACATTCGTTTCTTCTACTTTTTTTGGAGGCTCTTTCGTGTTAATTTCAATTGGCTTTACTGTTTCGATTGCGTCATTTTTACTACGTTCTTTTTCCTTCAACGTCACAACAACTGATTGAATATCTTTTGCTGTCTTTACTTCTTTTGCACTTTCCGCTGCAACTATTTGTATTTCAGAGACTGTCATACCATACTTTTTCTCAAACTCTTTCCCTACTTCTTTTTTCATTTTGGTAGCCATCTCTTCTAAACTATATGCACGTGTTAGAGCTTGTATTTCTTTTTTCTTTGAATCTATTGAATTTTTTACAGATCCTTCTGCTACGTACTTTTCGTCATTAAAATTTGCGATTACTTCATTTACATCTGTTTGTAATAGTTTAAAAAGAGGTGTTAAAATTAATACAACTAATAAAAGACTTACAACGAATTTAACATATTTTTGCAAATTCGAATTTGGAAGAATAAGATGAAGCATTGTCGCTAAGAGTAAAAAAACAATAATATTTCTAATCCACTCTGTAACATATTGCATACTCTTCACCCCCTATCGCATCATAAGTGTAATGTTCCCCGCAGCAATAATAATTGTGATACTTAAAAAGAACATAAACGATACGATAGCTAAGCAAGCAAATACATAAATAATGCTTCGTCCAATGATATCTAAGCATTGAATAATTGCTCCGCCGCCAACTGGTTGCAATACTGCTGCTGCGAATTTATAAATAAACGCGATGCAGAAAATTTGAATCGCTGGAAAAGCGACAATTAAACATAAAATGACGAGCCCGATAATTCCGACTGTGTTTTTTAATAATCCTGATGCGCTAATTACAGTATCCGCCGCCTCTGTAAACATCCTTCCTACTACTGGAATAAAGTTCCCTGTTACAAATTTAGCAGTTTTCACAGCTATTCCATCAGCAACAGCTGTCGCTGTTCCCTGTACAGATAATACCCCTAAAAAAATCGTTAAGAAGATACCGATAACCCCAACGCTAACGTTTTGCAGAAGCTTGGACAATTTCGTAACTTTATATTGATCGCTCATCGTACTTACAATACTTAATATAGTTGCAAGTAATAAAAGTGGTAGAACGATATAATTCATAAGAAGCCCACTCGTATTCATTAAGAAAATGATAATCGGATGAAAAAACGACACAGATACAACACCGCCCCCAGTTGCTATAAGCGCTAGTAAAATTGGCAATAGTGCTAATATGAAATCTACCATTGTTTGTATCGTTTCTCTTGCATACGTCATGACGACATAAAAACTATTTAAAGCGAAAATAATAAGTACCATATATACAACGGCATCAGCAATTTTACTTATGCTACTTTTTGAAAAAGCAGATTGCAGTGATTGCAACAATGCACTAAAGATTGTGAGCATAATGAGCGTTCCAAGTAACTTTCCATTTGCAACAAGTTCGTGAAATAAATATTTTAATAACCCTATCATCCACTCTTTTATGGAGAATTCTTTTTCTCCCTTTACAAACTCCATAAAACTTCCTTTTTGACTCTCTGGCAAATAGCCTCCATACTTTGTAACAAGCCCGTCCCAAAACTGCTTCACATCTTCAATTCCGAGCTTATCCAATTGTTGATCAACGACGTTTGTTTCTACAGGAGAAGCTTGTACAACAACTGGTAAAGAAAAGAAAAGGAAGCAAGCAAATAGCAGCTTAGCTCCAAACCTCCTCAACATTCACTCCCCCTTATCCCGTCGGTAAAAATCCGAGAATAGTTTCAATTACAACCGTCAAAATAGGAATTGCCATAACAAGAATTAAGATTTTCCCAGCTAATTCAATTTTTGAGGCGATTGCACCTTGACCAGCGTCTTTTGTAATTTGCGCTCCAAACTCAGCAATATAAGCAATCCCAATAATTTTCAGTAACGTTTCTACATAGACGTTGCTAACTTTCGCTTCACTCGCTACTCTCTCAATCATTTGTAAAATAGAGTGAATTTGATCGATTAAAAGAAGAAACATTACACTACCTATGAACACAATAAATAACGATGTAATGCTAGATTTATGCTGGTTCAAAACAGCTGCTAAAAACGTAGCAACGAGGCCTAATCCGACAATTTGTATAATTTCGATTCGAACCGCCTCCTTTACTGGAAGAGAAAGACACTTTTAATCTTGTCGAATAGAGTATTAATTAAAAATGCAACATGAAATAAAATGACGACAAAACCGACAAGGATAACCCAATTTGCAATATCCTCACGCTTTAATTCTTTTAGTACGGTATGAATGAAAGCTAAAACAATGCCGATTCCGGCGATTTGAAATATTAATCCAACATCAATGGACATCGCCTTTCTCCCCCCTATAGCAGTAAAATTACGATAAGTAGCCCCGCTAGTACTCCTAAGCTCTTGATCATTTTTTCGTATTGCAGTTGTAATGCTTTCGCTTCTCCTTCTTCTCTCTCCAAATGTGTAATACATAAGCGAATATGTTTTTGTTGTGATTCACGATCATGTTGCCCGAGCGTTTCACCAAATTGCTGCAAAATTTCATACTCGGTTTGTTGAAATGCTGTTAACTTCCAGTTTTCTTTCAGACTATCTATCCAAGCTTCTCTTACTGTTTGTTCCCCGCTTTCTAGTCTTCTAGCGAAACTTTGAAATATCCAATTTAACGGCTTCGGCATTTGTTTAACTAATCGCTCGGCAGCTTCAGATAAAGGGGTATGCCCATACATAATTTCTGCTTCTAATGATTGAAGTGCTGATTTTAACAATCTAAGTTGCCGCGGTCTCTCACTGTATCTTTTAGCGTATGAAAACCCGAAAAAGGTGCTGACAGCAACTATTAACACTGCACCGATTATTTTCACCATACGCCTTGCGCCTTTCTATGAGGTAGTACCGAATTTCCGTATCTATCTTTCACTTGCATCACCGTTCCTGGCCCTCTCGCCTTTGACAACTCCACAAAACGATCAAACACGCCAAGTTCCAGCACCGCCTTTAGCGATGGACGTTTTACAACATCTTCATACGAAAAGCCGTGTGCACTGATAAAAAGCTGAACCCCCGCATGCACGGCCTCCATAATCGCTTCACTATCTTCTTTACGTCCAATTTCATCGACAATTAAAATATCAGGACTCATAGAACGAATCATCATCATCATGCCTTCAGCCTTTGGACAAGCATCTAATACATCTACTCGTGTGCCAAAGTCATATTGCGGGATTCCTTTCACGCAGCCAGCAATTTCTGAACGTTCATCAACAATCCCCACTTTACAAGAAGGAATTTTCGAAGCACTTACACCTTGACTCATGCAGCGTGCTACATCTCTTAGGAGTGTTGTCTTTCCTGTTTGTGGTGGACCAATTACCATCGTGTTCAACCATCGTGACTCATACAAATATGGTAGAAGCGGCTCAGAAATCCCTATTTTTTGACGAGCAATACGGATATTAAATGAAGAGACATCACGAATCATTTTCACTGTACTTTTTTCTGTAATGACTTTTCCCGCTAGGCCAATTCTATGTCCCCCTCGGAGTGTCACATACCCACGTTTCAATTCCTCTTCCATCGTATAAATTGAGAATTGGCTTAACTTATTCAATAAGTAAATAGCATCTTCTGCTGTAGTAACATAGTCATAAAAAAATACCTCGCCATGTGCAATACACTCTAGCGGTCTCCCAATTCGAACACGAATTTCCTCTAAAGCATCGTATTGCTTACATCCTTCCACTAACAGTTTCATCGTTTTCGGTAAAACTTCTAATACCTCTTTCATCAGCTTCTCCCCACTATACTCGACTTACTATTTCAGTAATGCGATAAAAATACAGAAAATTCCAAGGGCTAGAAAAAAGAGCTTCAAGAAAGAAATCTCACTTGCTACACTCGCTATCCCAATTGTCATTGTTAAAATTAATACGGTTGGTCCGACAAACGCTAACATACCATTTATAAACAATGCTTTCTTCGCATCATTCACATAAAGCATAAGCAAAGCAGCAAATATTTCCGCACTACCCGAAAATAACCGAAGTGCTCCCATAACAAGTACGGATGTTTCCATTGCCGCTAGCCACTGTTTCATTCTCCCACCTTCTCCCGTAACGATTACTAATTTCGTATCCTAGAAAAGAATATATTTGTACAACCATATGCAGAGGTTGTCTATTTCAGAAGTAAAAACATAATTTTTCTCTACCACTCTCATTAAATCTGAATATTCTTATTACTATTGCGGTATTTTATGGTACATTTAATAAAAAAGGAGTATAGACGATGCAACGAGTTACTTTATTACCACTCGATTTACGATATGCAAATGTGATCTTCGAGCTATCAAGTAATCCACATGTAAAAAATGCACTAGGAATAAAAGTAGAAAAGCTTGAAGATACAAAAGCATTCATTCTATTTGCACTAGAAGAGGAACGAAAAAATCACTCCCTATCTAGAGTGATCATAAATGAAACAAATGAAATAATTGGCCTAACTACGCTTAAACATATTAATGATGAGAAGAAGCAATCCCACATTGGCAGCTGGCTTGGTTATCCGTACTGGGGAAAAGGCTATAACGAAGCTGCTAAAAAAGAAATCTTTAAAATCGCCTTTTTAGACTTACAACTTTCATACGTATTTGCTGGTGCTAAAACGAATAATATCCGCTCGTTAAAAGCACAAGAAAAACTACCTTATATTTCATTGCATGTGGAAAACAAGTTTCCAGACGAACACGCTGCACTAGAGAAAGAAGTAAAGTCACCTTGCTCTCTGCATGTCGTGTCACGTGAAAATTTTTTAAACTGGTTGGAATTACAGAGTGAGGAGGAAAAATATGAAGGCATTGAAAATTAGTTTAACCTTTGTAGTAGAATTAGCTCTTATTTATCTTTTTTCATTATTGGTTGGTTGGTCATTTATGGAGAGCTTTTTCCTTGGCAGTTTAGCTATATTTGCAATTACATGGTTAATTATTATGAGTAACCACAGAAACAACATTACAGATCACGCAGTAAGTAAGGCATTAACTGGCGTTGAGACTGGTGAAATAAAACCATTTCAAATCGTTTTCACACCATACATAGCGGGTACTCTTTCACTTGTCTTAGTTAGTTTTGTTATAACTGCCATTTACTATTTACCTTATTTCCTATAAAAAAAGCACTCGTGATAATCACGAGTGCTTTTCTACTATGCACGAGAAACGTATTTACCTTCACCAGTGTTGATGATAAGCATTTCGCCTTCGTTAATGAAGATCGGTACTTGTACAACAAGACCAGTTTCTAATGTAGCTGGTTTTGTTACGTTAGAAGCTGTGTCGCCTTTAATACCAGGCTCTGTTTCTGTAACTTGTAATTCAACAGTATTTGGAAGTTCAACACCAAGTACTTCACCTTGGTATGTCATGATTGCTACTTCCATGTTCTCTTTTAGGAATTTAAGTTCGCGCTCGATTTGGTTTTCGCCAAGTTCGATTTGCTCATAAGTTCCGTTATCCATAAATACGTGAGACTCACCGCTCGCGTATAAGTATTGCATACGACGGTTTTCAATGTGCGCTTTTTCTACTTTCTCACCCGCACGGAATGTTTTCTCCTGAACAGATCCTGTGCGAAGGTTACGTAGTTTAGAACGAACGAATGCAGCACCTTTACCTGGCTTTACGTGTTGGAAATCAAGTACTTGCCAAAGGGCATTGTCCACTGAAATTGTTAAACCTGTACGAAAATCGTTTACTGAAATCATGTAAAAAAATCCTCCTGTGTATTACAAAATAATAAGTTCTTTTGGTGATTTCGTGATTACTTCATTACCTTCACTCGTTACAATGATATCATCTTCAATACGTACGCCGCCAATACCTGGAATATAAATACCTGGTTCTACTGTTACAGCCATACCTGGTTCAAGTACTGTATCAGAACGGAACGCTAAACCTGGTGCTTCATGGATTTCAAGACCGATTCCATGACCGGTAGAATGTCCGAAGTATTCACCGTATCCTTTTTCCGTTATGTAATCACGCGTTAGTGCATCCGCTTCACGGCCTGTTAAACCAGCTTTAATACCGTTCACACCACGTAATTGTGCTTCTAAAACGATATGATAAATTTCTTTTAATTTATCAGATGGTTCACCGACTGCAATCGTACGAGTAATATCAGAACAATATCCTTTGTAATAAGCGCCGAAGTCTAATGTAACGAAATCTCCTTTTTCTATCACTTTTTCAGATGCCACGCCGTGCGGTAATGCCGAACGAAGACCTGAAGCAACGATAATATCAAACGAAGAAGATGTTGCTCCTTGTTTTCTCATGAAAAATTCAAGTTCATTTGACACTTCAATTTCAGATACTCCCGGGCGAATGAATGATAGAATATGTTCAAAGGCAGCATCTGCAATCTGTGCAGCTTCCTTTAATATCTTAATCTCTGAATCAGTCTTTATCAAGCGTAACTTTTCTACAAGTCCAGAAGTTGGGATAAATTCAGCATCGATCGCTTCTTTATGCGCTGAATAAGAACTATATGTAAGAGTATCTTGCTCAAAGCCAAGCTTTTGAATTCCAAGGTCTTTTACTTGCTTTGCAACTTCATCAATGATTAATCCTGCGTGCTGTACAATTTCATATCCAACAGCTTGTTTACTAGCCTGCTCTACGTAACGGAAATCCGTAATAAATTGAGCACGCTCTTTCGAAATAAGTACAACACCGGCTGTTCCTGTGAAATTAGCCATATATCTGCGACTATGTTCATTTGTTAACAAAATACCGTCAATACCAGCCTCATCAAAGGCACTTCTTAATCTTTCGATTTTCTCCATTACTTTATGCCTCCCTCAATTTCTCCATTAATGCAAATAGCGCTAACTTATAGCCATAAAAACCAAATCCAACAATTTGTCCCGCACAAACAGCAGCCGTCACAGATTCGTGACGGAACGATTCACGCTGATGAATGTTAGAAATATGTACTTCAATAACAGGAATCGAAATGCTCGCAATTGCATCTCGAATCGCATAGCTATAATGCGTAAATGCTCCAGGATTTAAAATGATTCCTTCATATATATCTTCAGCCTCATGAATGATGTCAATAAGAGCACCTTCATGATTTGATTGGAAACATTCTAACTCCACTCCCATTTTTTCTGCTTCTTGCTTCATATCTGCTTCAAGTGTCGCTAGCGTACCCTTCCCATATACATTTACCTCACGAACACCGAGGCGATTTAGGTTAGGACCGTTTACGAGGAGTAACTTTTTCATATTCTTAAAACTCCTTACTATTAAATATCTATACAATATTTTAACATAGGAGTTACTTATTTGAATAGTTTGTCTTCTCTCCCCCTTCTTGCTCGGCTTTATTGCTATTTACTGCGTAGGAAACGGAGTATGCAATAAACACACCGTACAATATAAAAATACATATTGTCGTCACAATCGTCCCTTTCGGCAAATGAAACGCACTTTTAATAACAGGTGCCATTAAACCCATTCCAAAAAACAGTAACACCCACCAAAATAGCCCATAAATAATCCCTGGAACAATTCCTTCAAATCTCGCCAAAAACGCTTTATATAAAAAGGCAATTAAAATTGAAAGAAGTCCCATACAAACAATTCCTGACAGATTGCCCCATACCCCTTCTTTCCAACTCCCAAACGCAAATGGTAAAAGCAAATAATTTGGTCCCGCTTCCGTGAATGAAAAAATATGAAGGAAATACCATATCCCTCCCCAAAAGATTCCACCAAATAAACCGATCTGCACAAAATTCCTTGTTCCTAATTGTTCTTGACTCACATCGACACCTCCGCTCAATAGTATGCCCGAAACTATTTTGAAGCATGTTTAAATACTGCGAAATTTGTCTATAAAAAGAATAAGAAATGTCCGACTCTCGTAATATTTTTCCTTGTCATCTACTTGTATTTGTCGATAAAATAAAGGAAACTCGGTGATTGTCTTATTTCAAAACGACAGAACCCAGTATGACAATTGCCTCTTTTTCTACATAAGAGAGAAACAAATACAGGTTGGTGTTAACATGGCAGAAGAGTCAAAACAAATATATGGCGGGCAAGCGGTCATAGAAGGAGTTATGTTTGGTGGTAGAGAATATACTGTTACAGCGGTTCGTCGTAAAGATAAGTCGATTGAATTTTATCGGTTACCACGCGTTCGTAATAAAGCATTATCTATCCTAAAAAAAATTCCATTTTTACGAGGAATTGCCGCTATTGTGGATGCAAGCGCGAATGGAGCAAAGCATTTAAACTTCGCTTCAGAACGATTTGATGTCCACCCAGAAGAAGATGAACAAATCGCAAATAAAAAAGAAGAACAATCAAAATTAACGATGGTATTAGGAGTTGCAGCAGTTGGCGTTTTATCTTTCATATTCGGTAAAGTCATTTTCACAGCAGTTCCTGCACTATTAGCTGAACTAACGAGACCGATTTTCCCATCTCATACTGGGCAAATCATTGTCGAAAGTGTCATTAAGCTCATGCTATTATTGAGCTATATATACTTTATTTCTTTAACCCCACTGATTAAACGGGTGTTTCAGTATCACGGTGCGGAGCATAAAGTAATCAATGCTTATGAGAATAATCTTCCTATGACTGTAGAAAATGTTCAAAAGCAAACCCGCCTCCATTATAGATGTGGTAGTAGCTTTATTATATTTACAGTCATTATTGGAATGTTTGTTTATTTCCTCGTCCCTACAGATCCGCTTTGGGCAAGGGTAGTAAACCGAATTTTATTAATTCCGGTTGTTCTCGGCATTTCGTTTGAAGTGTTACAATTTACGAATCGATTGCGAGATATTCCTGTATTACGCGTACTTGGATATCCTGGATTATGGCTGCAACTATTAACGACGAAAGAACCAACAGATGATCAAGTGGAAGTCGCTATCGCATCGTTTGAAGAATTATTACGTTTAGAAAATAAACAATAATTATTTAAAAATGGTGTTCAACTCCTCTCCTCATCGTTAATATACTAATTTTAATATATGTTTTTAGGAGGTGTTCCTTATGAACGGTCGTTCGTTTACTTTCGCTATATTTGTGCTTATTATCGGATTAGCAATATTCGGCCTTGTTTCATCTGTAATTACAAATCCAATGGGTGTATTAAGAAATATCGGGTACATGTTACTTGTTGTCGGTATCTTTTACTTGCTATACAAGATGTTTACAAATTCCAGTGGTTCTGCAAATTCGCAAAGCTCATATAAGCGCGCTGCCAAACAATCGAACCGCAAACATGGGAAACAAAATGTAGCACCCCTAAGCAATTCTTTCTTTAAGTCAAACGCTTCTAATGACAAGAGTAAAAAAGGAAATTCTTCCACTTTGAAGCGAAAAAGAAAACAATCTCATTTAACTGTCATTGAAGGTAAAAAAAGCAAAAAGAAAGACCGTGCTTCCTTTTAGGAAATACGGTCTTTTTTTATACTTTGAAGTACTTCTTTCAAACTTTTATCTCTCATACTTTCAATTCGAAGATGATGATTTTCAAATGGTAAATTTCTTGTCACATCATTAGGCACAACGACGCATTTTAATCCTGCTGCAATCGCTGCTTTCAATCCATTTAATGAATCTTCAAATACAACAGCTTCAGACGGCTCAACTCCTAATTCCTCTATCGCAACTCGGTAAAGTGCTGGATCTGGTTTTACCTTCTCAACATCTTCTCTCGTTTTAATTACTTCAAAATAATCTCGAATCTGTAGTTCTTCTAAAAAACGAATAACCCATTCTCTAGATGAACTAGAAGCTAATGCGATTTTCAATCCCATTCCTTTCGCTTCTTCTAAATATTCTTTTACCCCGTCACGCGCTTTTGGCATTTTCATTTTTTCTTTATGTAAAGTCGTCACCTTTTCTTTTAGTGCATGCTCATTAAACTTCTCTTTTAATTGCTCATTTAAATATGCATAAAGCACATCATCTGTCGTTCCAATACATTTCGCAAACTCCTCTAAAGGTAACTCTCCGCCGTACTCACGAACAGCGTCTCTGAAAGAGTGAAACCATATTGTTTCTGTGTCCACAATTAATCCGTCAAAATCAAAAATAATTGCTTTCATGATTCTCCCGTCCTTTTCGATTGAAATAAAAAAGGAAACGCCATACGTTCCCCTTAATTACTTTTCTCTTCATTTGCTTTTTGAACACCACGTAGTGTTTCCACTCGAACTTTATCTTGTTCAAAGTATTGTACTAAATCACCGATGCGGTCAATTGCTTCCCAACTTAAATGATGTTCAATTCCCTCTACATCATTGTAAATCTTGCTTTCATCCACACCGATAATACGCATAAATTGCTCTAGCAAGTCATGACGATATACGAGACGTTCTCCGATTTTTTTACCTTTTGATGTTAATACAAGCCCTCTATATTTTTCATAAATTAGATATTCGTCTTTGTCTAATTTTTGCACCATTTTTGTTACAGAGGATGGATGTACACTAAGCGCTTCAGCAATATCAGATACGCGGGCATAACCCTTTTCATCAATCAACAAATAAATTTGTTCAATATAATCTTCCATACTAGGGGTAGGCATCGGTTTCCTCCATCCAATTTCATTTTGCTTATTCCGTACGAAGCAATCAATAAAATGATACACCAGAAAGAATAACGTGACAAGGTGGAAACGAGCCTAAATATATAAAACAAAAAAAGAATCTGTATCCGCATACAGACTCCCCTTAAGTAAAATATTGAATTTCTGCATCAGGAAAATACTCATGTATATAACCTTTTATTGTTTCTTCCAATACGTCTGCATCATCTTTTTGATATACATATTTCCCAATGCCGTATCGACCCCATTTATATTTTCGCTTCTCTTCATCCATTTCAAGTTTGGTATTCTGATAACGATCTTGAATAACCTTTTTTGCTGGTTTTGTAAAACGATGTTAAATGAATTCAAACGTTAAATTTGGTATCGTCATATCTTCCAACGTATTGTACAGTCGCTCAAATAATTCGCGGTATCCCCCCTTTCGTTAGTATGAGAAGTAAAGAAAAATTAACACACATTAATGTTTTCCACCTCAGTACCTTGCCTTACAAGTTACTGGATGTTATAATTTGGATACCAGCTACCTTGCACAACAAGTTACCTGAACAAAAGGTGGTGAAATCATGCACAGTCAAATGTTAAAAGGTGTACTCGAAGGTTGTATTCTATACATCATTTCGCAAGAAGAAGTGTACGGATATGAGCTAAGTACAAAATTAAATAAACACGGCTTTACATTCGTAAGCGAAGGTAGCATATATCCTTTATTGTTACGTATGCAAAAAGAAAAGCTGATTGAAGGAACATTAAAAGCCTCCTCACTCGGTCCAAAGCGAAAATATTATCACGTAACCGATAAAGGATTAGACCAGCTTGAAGAGTTTAAAAAGAGCTGGGGAATGGTTTCTACAACGGTGAACAACTTATTACAGGGGGAGTGATGGGGATGAATGCGAAAGATTTAATCGAACTAAATAACCAAAAGCGTAAATTATTAACTACAGAAAACGAAACCTTATATAGTGACATATTAATATATATCCGCTTAGCTAAAGTGCCAGAATACCAAGCAGAAGAACTGCTAATTGAAATTCTAGATCACCTTATTGAAGCTCAACAAGAAGAAAAAAGTGCTTATGATATTTTTGGCGACGACTTACAGGCGTATTGTGACGAGCTCATTGCCGCCCTACCAAAGCAAAGTTTATGGGAACAATTATCGATTCCTTTATTTATAACTTGTTACCTGTTAGCAATATACTTTGCTATTTCGTCCGTAATTGCATTTGTATTACCCTTATTTTCGAATGAAGCACGTTTTAAATTTATACACATTGATTTCATCTTTCTATTCGTATTTACTATATCCATACATCTTGTCATACGTTTCATATTCGACTTTATCAATACCGACTTATTTAATAAATCAACAAACATTTTGAAACATATAGGACATTTCTTTATACGACATAGCACTTGGATACTATTCATCGGTATTCCCTTTTTATTTATAAAAAAGCCCTATACTACTTTGCAAATTTCACCTTGGATTGGCGCTTTACTTGCCATCTCTTGCTATGTACTATATAAAATTTTTTTCAAAAAAGAATACTTTAACTTTAAAAAGGAGTAACTAGGTTATGACCGAAAAAGAAATGGTTAAGTTAAACAATAAAAAAAGAAAGTTATTAACACCTGAAAACGAAGCTGCTTATGGTGATATGCTTATTTACTTACGCTTTACTAGCGTTCCGCAAAAGCAAATGGAAGAGTTGCTATTAGAAATATTGGACCATCTTTTAGAAGCTCAAGAAAATGGTAAAAATGCACATGATATTTTCGGAGAAGATTTAAAATCTTACTGTGATGAATTAATTAACTCTTCAGAACATCAAAATTCTTTCCAACAAGCTGCCGTTATTGGATTTGCAGTTAGTTTATTATTAACTATTCAAATTGGATATGATACATTCACTACTCTTATACAAAAACTATTTACAAATACAAATCACTCAGGAATTCCATTTAGTATTCCTGGAACAATATTATCTGCTATCGTTTTAACACTTGGTGCTTTCATAACTTTTTCGTTATTCAGACGTTTTTCTTTTACAATACTCGTATCTTGGAAACAAAAAGTACTGCTCTTATTATCAGTGTTCATACCTTTTGTTTTATCTGTTTTTTCAAACGTATTTTTTAAAACACAACCGTACTTATTTTATAATTTATCTATTTGGCAAGGTACTCTTGTGACACTTTCTTTTTATATTCTATACAAATTTTTATATAAAACATCTAAATTTTAACAGCCTTTCAAAAGGCTGTTTTTCTTCTGTCTAATTTTACAAATTGAAAAATTTCATAAAGAAAAAAAGAAAAATGCAAAATAATTAAAGTTAATTGTTGACGTGATGCTTTTATTATCGGTATCATAAATCTTCGTGAGCAATTATTTTTCGTTATACGATTTTTTTATTATTACTGAATTTTTGAGAGGAGAAGTTTAATGTCAGTTAAGAAGAAAACGCAAGTACGCACCGGCAAAATGGTACGTGAACTAATGTTAGCAGACGAAGATGTAAATGCTTCGCTGATTATGGTATATAGTGAAAACGGTGTAAACGCAGAAATTAAAATCGAGGGCTTAACGCCGAAATGTAACGAAGAATTATTTTTGAGCGGAAACGTGGATTGGAACAAGAGTGTTATTTATAAAATTGTTGATTTCACTGGAAACGCTGAAGTTGGTAAAGTTACATTAACAGCTATGAACAAAAACAATGTTTCTCTAGAAATTGAACGCGTTATGTGGAGTAAAGAAAATAAAGAAGCAGCTGAGCAAGAAGAGACACCTGTAGAAGCGGCACCGAAAAAAGAAGTAGTTGTAGAAGGTCCAAAAGCAGTTACACCTGCTCCTAAGCCTGTTACGCGTTTAGAAACACCTGCTGTAGCACCTAAGCCTACTCCGGTACCAACACCGAAACCAGTAAGTGTAGAAGCGGCTGTAGAACTATCTACTCCAGCACCTGTGAAAAAAGAAGTACCTACTCCAGTTACAAAGCAAGAGACAGCGCCGGTTTCTCCTGTAAAACCGAAACAGCCTGCTTTGACTGAAACAAACTCAAAACTACAAGAAAATTATGTTAAACTTGTGAAAAAAACAATTGAAGTTTGCCAAGATTACGAGCTTGGCATCGACATAGATGATTCTATTGAAAGCTTAAAAGAAGAACTACAAAGCCAAGGTATTAGCGTTACATTCGACAAAGAAATTATGGACGTTGTAAATCGCCTTCGTTCTTTACAAGATAAAGGAATCAAAGTAGAAAAAGTACTTAATTTACTATAAAAAAATAAGAGGTGGCAATCGCCATCTCTTATTTTTTATAATTCCATTCATCACTTTCATACTTTTCTTTCGCTAATGTTTGAACTTCATGTAACTGTTCTTCTGTTAATTCATACGGTACAAGCTCTATGTCCAATCCTTTTTCAAACCCAACTTCAAACGCTTTAATTAACTGTTCAATCGTAAATGTACGGTCCGTCAATTCATTAATTGCTACCGCTTTAGAAGAAAACATACTCTTCATACGCTCTTTTACACGTTCATTTGGGAATAAAAATAGATCGTATAGTTCATCCAAATCTATTTCTAATGGAATCGAGCCGTGCTGTAAAATAACACCTTTTTGACGTGTTTGCGCACTACCTGCGATTTTTCTTCCTTCTACTACAATTTCATACCAAGATGGTGCATCAAAACATACGCCCGAACGTGGATTTTTTAAATTTTCACGATCTGCTTCTGTTTTCGGAACTGCATAATATGCGTCTAATCCTAGCGCCTTAAAACCGTCTAATAACCCTTGTGAAATAACGCGATACGCTTCTGTAACTGTTTTTGGCATATTTGGATGATCTTCAGACACAATAACACTGTACGTTAATTCTTTATCATGTAGTACACCCCTACCGCCTGTTTGACGACGAACGAATCCATATTTCTTTTCGTTAACTATATCCATATTAATATCTTTTTCAACACGCTGGAAATACCCGACTGTTAATGTTGGTACTTCCCATTCATAAAAACGAATTGTTGGTGGCATTTTCTTTTCACTTTGCCAATTTAATAAACATTCATCTAACGCCATATTAAATGCCGGTGAACATTGACCAGAGTTAATATAACACCATTTTTCTTTTCCCATCCTGCACCTCATATAACCAATTATTTTTCACATTCTCTAGTCTACCAAATTCGACAATATTTGTGAAAGAATACGAAATTTCTTTGTATATACAAATGAATCTGTTGCATAAATACATATGGGCATTATAATATTGAAAGTAGGATAAGAAAAAAGGGAGCGATAGAATCGTGTCAACAACTTGGATTATTTTATTAGCCGTAATCGTAGCGTTCATCGGCTACACTGTATGGATGTATTTCTATCAGAAAAAATTAATTAAAACTCTTACAGAAGAAGAATTTCGCGCTGGCTACCGTAAAGCACAGCTTATCGATATTCGCGAAGCAGACGAATATAACGCAGGGCACATTTTAGGTGCACGTAACATTCCGTTATCACAAATTCGCCTTCGTCATAAAGAACTTCGTCAAGATCAACCTGTTTACTTATACTGCCAAAGCGGATTCCGTACAGGTCGTGCTGCTCAATACTTAAAAAAACAAGGCTACAAAGATTTTTATCAATTACAAGGTGGATTTAAGTCTTGGTCAGGCAAAATTAAAAAGAAATAACATACAAAAGAACTAGCTGCACGATGCAGCTAGTTCTTTATTTCATATTGTTCGCAATGTAAAATAAATTCTTTTTAATCGCGTCTACATCCCTTTCTTCTACATTACGATATAACAGCTGATATTCAATCCCTTTCTCTTTCCATATAAGCGTAGCAAATTCATCTCCTCTTTCGAAGTCGTCTTTATTTTTAAAATACGCAGATGCTCCATTATTCAATTTCATTTGTTCTTGAAATCGCTGCCCTTCCACGACATCCGGAAAACTATAAGAAAAGTTCGCAACATTTAGCTCAATATACTCATGTCTACCTTTCTCCTGTTGTTTATATTTAATCGTTAAGACAGCGTTCTTCTTTCCGATTGTTCTTACCTCACCCTTCACATCACTTGTTATGTCGTACGGTAAAAACGTCGGAACTTTAAACTTCACCGGAAAATATTTTGGAAGTTCCTTTAGCGGAATAGGATCCGTAACGTGATCCATAGCTCCACCTGTTGTCCCCACAAAGTTTTTTTCTTCTTGCATCGTTTGGTGAAACGAACACGAACTAAGCACTAGACTAGAAAACGCGAAACAAATGATTCTTTTTTTCAATTTGTTTCCGTCCTTTCATACCGCTCTCTTAACAAATCAAGCGTTTATATGCTCTTCATATTCGCCTCGTTATCAAACTCCTCCTTTGAAAACTTTCCACATTATTCTCACACATTATGACAAAACATTTTTCGCAAACAAAAAAGACCCCTATCACTCTTACGCCCAAATAATAAGGTTACGCGAATAAAAGGAAGCCTTATTTATAACATAAATTGTGAAAAGCTTTTCAGGTCAAGATTTTTTCCTTCTTAATTATTTTCCCTTTATAATAAGGGAAAGAGGTGATACATATGGCCAATATAAAACAAATTGCAAAAACTGCTGGTGTATCTATATCAACTGTTTCTCGCGTCCTTAATAATCACCCTTACGTAAAAGAAGAAAAGCGTAAGCGTGTTCTAGATGCCGTTGAAGAATTGAACTATGCAAAAAATATAAATGCTATTCATTTAATAAAGGGAAAAACATATACAATTGGTGTTATGCTCCCTTTCATTAATCTCCCATACTTTAGTACTATTATTGAAGGAATCGGAAACGAAGCGTTAGCAGCTGGGTATCACATTAATTTATGTCAAACAAATTACGATAGCATTGAAGAAATTCGTGTTCTTGAAATGATGAAAATGAAACAATTCGATGGGATGATTATTTGCTCTCGAACGAGTTCATGGGAACAAATTGAACCTTTCGCAAAATTTGCCCCTATTATTTCATGTGAAAAAATGAAGCATCCTCTCATATCGTCTGTTTACGTGGATCATTATGAAGGCTTCCGTATCGGTACTGCTTATTTATTAAGTAAAGGTCATGAAAAAATCGGGATTTGTTTAGCAAGAAAAACAAGTGTAAATTCAATCGAGCGTGAGAAAGCTTTTGCTGATACGCTGCGCCACGAAGGAAAGATAGTGAACCCTGATTGGATTTTTCATCAGTGCTATACGATGCAGGACGGGGCACAAATACTCCATCGTATTTTAAATATGGAAAACCGTCCAACTGCTATTTTCACAGCAAATGATCAAGTAGCTGCCGGTTTATTAACAGAGGCAAGAAAACATGGGATTCGCGTCCCTGAAGATCTCGCTATTTTAGGATTCGATAACCATGAAATTTCAAAGGCATTAGAAATTTCAACTATTGAGCATCCTGGCCTCACGATGGGATCACGAGCCTTTACCTTGTTCCATAAACAAATACAAGACGAACAAATAACCGGCAACTCAGAAGAACTTCCATTCCATTTAATTGAGCGGAAAACAATTTAAAAAGAGCGTTAACTATAGCGCTCTTTTTCAGTTCTTCACCTATTGACTTTGCATTGTTCATCTCATATAATGAACCTAACGAACGGTAGGTAGGGGATGAAAATGACAGCAAACCGCATTAAAGCTGTAGCACTTTCTCATTTCGCACGCTATGGCTACGAAGGAACTTCATTAGCAAATATTGCTCAAGAAGTCGGGATTAAAAAACCATCGATTTACGCACACTTTAAAGGAAAAGAAGAGCTATATTTTATATGCTTGGAATCCGCTCTTCAAAAAGATGTACAGAGCTTCACAGACGATATTGAAAAGTTTTCAACGTCATCTACAGAAGAACTTCTCTTAAATCTGTTACAAGGATATGCAAAACGATTTGGTGAAAGTGAAGAATCTATGTTTTGGTTACGAACTTCGTATTTTCCGCCTGATGCATTTCGCGAACAAATTATTGATAAGGCGAATACACACATCGAAAACATTAGAAAACTTTTATACCCTGTATTTAAAAGAGCAAATGACCAAGGGGAACTGCATAACATTGAAGTAAAAGACGCCTTAGAAGCTTATCTATGCTTACTAGATGGTCTTATGGTTGAACTACTATACGCAGGCTTAAATCGTTTTGAGACACGTTTAAACGCCTCTTGGAAAGTATTTTGGCGAGGCCTTTCAAACTGACGGATTGCTCCTTTGCAATGCGTCGTTTTTAAGCCCTTTACCTAACGACTGGTAGGAAGGAGAAATGACATATGGCATGGATTTATGTAATCTTAGCTGGTATTATTGAAATCTTTTGGGTAATTGGACTAAAACACGCGGAGGCACCACTTGAGTGGGCTGGTGTTGCTTTATTAATTGCAATTAGCTTCGTATTACTATTTAGAGCTTATAAAGATTTACCTGTTGGTACTGTGTACGCAGTCTTCACTGGAATTGGAGCTGGCGGAATCGTTCTTACAGAGATTTTCGTTTTTGGAGAGCCATTCTCTATTGTAAAAGTATTATTAATCGGTTTAATCTTCTTCGGCGTAATCGGCTTAAAACGAGTAACAGAAGAAAAAGAAGCAAAGGAGGCTGCATAAAATGGCTTGGGTATTTTTAATTCTAGCTGGTATTTGTGAAATTATTGGTGTACTCTTTATGAAAGTAGCCACCGAAAAGAAAGGCTGGGCACCAAAGGTTATTTTAATCGCAAACTTCGGCGTAAGCTTCTTCTTTTTATCCCTTGCGATGAACACATTACCAATGGGAACTGCTTACGCGATTTGGACTGGAATCGGAACTGCCGGAAGTGCACTTCTAGGCATTCTTATTTTCCGCGAATCAGCGGATTGGCGCCGACTTGCCTTCTTAAGCTGCATTCTATGCGGCGCTGTTGGCTTAAAACTATTAAGCTAACGTGAGGTGAATGTCATGTGGAAAGAAAAAGGAAAACAAATTTTAGCATGGATCATACTTGGGATCGCCATTCTATTGCAAATAAGTTTTCATATAATAGAGTGGTTGTTTCATAAAGTATTATCCATTCTTACATTCCTTCCTAACATGGCACTTGAAATTACATCTATCGTTTGGTCAATTATTGCCTCCATTACAATCGTCATTATATGGAGTATCGCCAAGCTATGGAATAAGTTATTTAAAAAGGACAGTTCTTCTGAAAAAGAGTAACTGTCCTTTTTTATCCCGCTATTTGCGGGCAGTAAGACTCCCACCTCAAAATTCGGCTGGAACGAAGAAGTTAGGTGGGGGATCAACTGCCCGTAAACGCCCGATTGGTTCAACTAATAATCAGCGGGGAATGGACAAAATCCCCACTGATTAAAGTTTCACTTTATATTCATTCAGATTTTCTATAGAAGTTTGATGTGATAAGACAAAGTACTCCAACTATGACAACACTCATACCAATCCCTTTATGCAAATTAGGAAATAGCGGTGGTATATCCGAATAAAAATTTGATACTATAAGACCAATTGAAAAAAATATTACCCCTATTCCAAATAACAATTTTCGTTTTCCCATCGTTCTCCCTCCTAAAATTTCTCATACCCTTCTTTCTTTTGGACATACTACCTAAAAAAAGGAGTGGATGATATGCAAAATTCTATACATAAACATATCCTATTTTTATTTTTCCTATTTCTCGCTCTCATCATCGTTTTCAGCTTTATATTACATACTCCGAAAGATGTTATACCGAATAGCCTCTCTATTTATAAACTCTTACTTTCATATTGTCGTTATTGAAGAAGGTGCCTTTTATGAGGCACCTTTTAAAATTCTCTTTTTTCATATAATCTCACTGAAACGAAGACCGATACTATGAACATGCATATTGAACTAACGAGCAATAAGCTATTATATAGTTGAATTTGTTCCAGATTGATTTGAAAGAACGTCTCCAAAATAACAATCGGCGCCATGAATATTAATATCGTAATAAAAACTATTTTTTTATATGCTAGCCAAAATGATATCGGTAAAACAAAGCTTAAATATACTAAAATAAAGCTAATACTCGCAACCATTGTCGTTTCAATAAATTCAAATAGGTTAACCCCATGCTTCATTTCCATCGTGAAACAACCGACCGTTACGCTTATAAAAAGAATAATAATTGCTACTATATACTTTGCAAATACAATTTGTTTTTATATTAGTCAAATTATAAGTATTAAAGCTCCTTCTCTTTAAAAATCGCAATCGAAAAAAGCATTGAGATAAAATAACTTAAACACGCCACTATACTTAACACACTTATAACTAGTAGCACATCCGAAGATCGAAAAAACATTAACATAAGCCTTTTGTCAGCAAATATATTGCACATAAATCCTAACAAACCTATTAGAGGAAAAAATATAATCACTCCAAGAATAATAACAGTTTGCTTATCCCCACTATATTTAATGGGAAGAACCATAACAGCATAAATAGCAGAAAAGAAAATGCCTATAAACAATGCATACCACGGAATATTTATATTATCTCTTAATACAAACACAGGCAATATAAAGAAAACGAATGTAACAATTAAACTGAATGTAATGAAAAATACTGTAGTTATATATTTTGCAATAACTATGTCATTCCTAGTAAAAGGTAAACTCACTAATATCTTTTCTGTGCGATTTTTTTCTTCAACTGATAAAGAGATTGAAATCATTAAAAGGCATAAAGCAAAACAAATATAAGCCAATTGAAATGGTTCTATAGAGTTTTGGAATGCACCATATATTGGCAATATTAAATAGATAAGAAACATTTTTCTTTGTAAGAAAAACTCTTTCAAAATCAATTGTTGCATGTTAATTCTCCTCTCTATAAATCACGCGTTCCATAAATTTTAATTGTAAGAAACATAGAGGCGATATATACACTAGCTAGTGTGATTAATCCAACTATGAATATGCCAAGATGTAATGGATTCATAATCCAATTTATAAATGATGGTGTTGCTTCGTTCAGACCGTCACTAATAAATATCCAAAGAAGTACACCAATCCCCATTGATGCTGTTGATACTATACTTCTTGCTGCCTTTGATTTTGTACCATAATAACTAGGGAAAACTGTCGCCACAAATACTAAAGAATAAATCGCTCCACTTATCAATACATACCATGGAATTTCAATATACAAATTAGGATGGTATGCACCGATATCACCAATAACAGCGATACCTCTTATAAGAAAAACAACTAACATAGTTGAAACTATCCCGCCTACAATAAATATTGCACAGGAAATATATCTAGCAATTATGATATCCTTTCGACTTACCGGTAAACTATTTATAATAATGTCACTTTTATTCCTTTCATCCATAACAATTAACGTCATAACGGAGGAAAGGGTTATAAATAGACAACTCATCGGAAATAACAATTCACCACTTGGCTCTAACATAAAGAACAACAGGGGCATAATAAGATTCACTAACCAAGTTACCCGAAAAAAGAATAAATCTTTATATATGAGCTGACGCATAGGCACCTCTCCCTTTCGCAGTGTACACGATAATATCATCTAATTTAGGTTTTTCTAATACAACCTCATTTCCAAACCAGTCTATAATTGCTTGTTTATCTTTTGCCAAACCTTCAAAACCAAATTTATTTTTTCGTAATCCAACAAATAACTCTTTTCCTTCTCGATCTAATAAATCATTACTTCCCTTTACGATTACGTAGTTCTCCATTAAGTCTTCTTTCTCACCAGTAAATATAATTTCTCCATCATTAATGAACGTAATATAATCTGCAATACGTTCTAGATCTGTTGTAATGTGCGTTGAGAATAATACAGACACTTCATCTTCCATTACAATTTCTTGTAACATATCAAGTAATTCGCTTCGAACAACCGGGTCTAATCCTGCGGTTGGTTCATCCATAATGATAAACTCTGCGTGGTGTGAAAGTGCGATTGCAATCGCAAATTTCATTTTCATCCCTTTGGATAGCTCTTTAATTTTTTTATACTTTGGAACTTGTAATCTCTGCATATACGATTGGTATTGATTTTCATCCCACCTTTTATATAACGGTGCAATAATACGCTTCATTTGTTCACACGTTAAATCTTCGTAGTAATGATTTTCATCATATACAAAACCGATATTTTGTTTTATTTCCTTTTCCGCTTTCTTATTGTCCTTGCCAAAAATTTTTATATCGCCGCTATCTTTTCTGATCAAATTCATAATCATTTTGATCGTCGTGCTTTTTCCAGCTCCATTTGGTCCGACAAATCCCATAATATATCCACGTGGTAATGTAAAACTTATATTTTTCACTGAGAAATCTTGATAACTTTTGCAAACGTTTTTTAGCTCCAACATCTTCCCTATTCCCCCTCATATAAAAACGCAATCATCTGCTGTAATTCTTCAAGTGAAAGCTGCAACAATTTACTTTCTTTCACAATTTCTTCGGCCTTACTTTCCAACAGACGTAAGCGCTGTTCTTTTAATAGTTCATTATTTTTACGTGAAACATAAGTCCCCTTCCCAGCAACAGTTTCTATATATCCTTCTTTTTCAAGCTCCTCGTACGCACGCTTCGTTGTAATTACACTAATTTGTAATTCCTTCGCTAAGCTACGAATAGACGGTAATTGGTCTCCACCTTTTAAACCACCATTTAAAATAAGTTGGCTTAATTGTTTCCTTATTTGCACATAAATAGGGTCTTGGGAAGAATTCGAAATAATAATATTCATGTTTTCCTCCAGTGTGTATATACTGTATATACTTTATATATACAGTATATACACACTACCCTATTTTTGGCAAGTAAAAAAGACCAACATTTTCCTGTTGGTCTTTCGTATATGTATCACTTTTCAAAGCGATCTAACATCTCGTCTCTCATTCCGAAACTAACTACCGCAATTCCTACATACATAAACAGAAGGAATGCCGGATGAACTGTGTTGTACCAGCTACTGTCAACAATTAAATAAATCGTTAAAGCTACAACAAGAACAAACGCTAAGATAAACATATAAAAGTGTCTTGTACTACCCATAATAAACTCCTCTCTTCTCACTACATCATTCAACATTATATTTTATCGAATAATTCGATATGACTCAAGGTTAACTTTCTGTTATGTAATCAAGTTCTACCTTTACGATGTTCTCACATGCTATTGAAATGATTGTTCCTTGTTTATCAATTGCCGTCACTTCTCTATTATCCATTACACGATGCGCTACTCTTTCTAACACTTTTCCTTGGTCTCGATAACAAAATTCTTTTACATCTTTAATTGTTTCTCCATTTTCTAAATGGTATACCATTCTATAACATCGATATCCCACACTTTCACCCCCGCCTTGCTCGTTTTTTCACATATACATAAAAATGAGTAATTTTTGCCTCATCACATCTTCTTAATTTCAATAAAATTCTAACAAAAATAAATACTTTTATCAAACCGACTTTTTCAACAAAATCACCTATGAAACTGCTTCTTTACAGCAATATGAAACAAAAAATAATAATTTTCAACACTTTTTCACCCTACCTGCCCACAAAAAAAGAACCCGCATATAGCGAGTTCTTTTTTATTCTAATCAAACTTGTACAGGAGCTAGCTTTTCATAACGTAAAATAGGTTTACGTGCAGCCATTGTTTCGTCTAAACGTTTAATGACTGTCGTATGCGGTGCTTCTTGTACAACTTCTGGATTTTCTTCTACTTCTTTAGCAATTTGAATCATCTTATCAATGAAACCATCTAACGTTTCTTTTGATTCTGTTTCTGTTGGCTCAATCATAATACATTCTTCCACATTTAATGGGAAGTAAATTGTTGGTGGATGGTAGCCGAAATCAAGCAGACGTTTTGCAATATCTAACGTACGTACACCAAGTTTCTTTTGACGACGACCTGATAATACAAATTCATGCTTACAATGTCTATCGAATGGAAGATCATAGAACGGTGCTAATCTTCTCATCATATAGTTTGCATTTAATACAGCATACTCAGTTACTGCACGTAGTCCATCTGGACCCATAGAACGAATATATGTGTATGCACGAACGTTAATTCCGAAGTTACCATAGAATGGTTTCACACGCCCAATTGCTTCTGGACGATCATAGTTGAAGTGATAGCCATTTTCCGTTTTCTCTAAAATTGGTTTTGGTAAGTACGGAATTAAATCAGCCTTCACACCTACTGGACCAGAACCTGGGCCGCCGCCGCCGTGCGGTCCTGTAAATGTTTTATGAAGGTTTAAATGCACAACATCAAATCCCATATCTCCTGGTCGCGCTTGGCTTAATACAGCATTTAAGTTTGCACCATCATAGTATAATTTACCACCTGCATTATGGACGATTTCTGCCATTTCTAAAATATTTTCTTCGAATAGGCCTAATGTATTTGGATTTGTTAACATAAGTGCTGCTGTTTCTTCGTTTACAACACGTTTTAAATCTTCTAAATCAACAAGACCATGTTCATTTGATTTTACTGTAATTGTTTCAAAACCAGCTACGGTTGCTGATGCTGGATTCGTTCCGTGAGCAGAGTCAGGTACAATTACTTTCGTACGGTTAAAGTCACCATTTGCTTCATGATATGCACGAATTAACATTAAACCTGTCCATTCTCCGTGTGCACCAGCTGCTGGTTGTAAAGTAACAGTATCCATACCTGTAATTTCAATTAAATGCTCTTGCAAGTCGTACATTAATTCCATTGCACCTTGCACTGTCTTTTCATCTTGAAGTGGATGAATATTTGCAAATCCTGCGAAACGAGCTACACTCTCATTAATTTTCGGATTATATTTCATCGTACAAGATCCAAGTGGATAGAATCCAGAATCAACGCCGTGGTTACGGTTTGAAAGTGCTGTATAGTGGCGCATAATGTCAAGTTCAGATACTTCTGGTAGCTCTGCATCTTCTACTCGAATATAATCGCTCTCAAACACATCTTCTAGTTTCACTTCTTCTACATCTAATTTGGGTAAGCTATATCCTACGCGTCCTTCTTTACTCACTTCAAAGATAAGTGCTTGGTCTTGGTTCTTCATTGGATAGCCCCCATTTCGTTTACAAGTGTGTCAATTTCCTCTTTTGTACGAAGCTCAGTTACTGCTACAAGCATTTGATTATCAAATTCTTTATAGTCACGACCTAAATCGTAACCACCGATAATATTCTTTTGTAGTAATGCGTCGTTTACTTCTTTTACTGGACGCTTGCAATCTACAACGAACTCATTGAAGAATGGTCCAGCAAATGTTACTGTGAAGCCTTTCGCTTCGAATTGACGTTTTGCATATTGTGCTTTAGAAATGTTTTGACGTGCCATTTCTTTCACACCTTGTTTTCCAAGTGCTGTCATTGCAACAGATGCTGCTAGTGCATTTAACGCTTGGTTTGAACAAATGTTAGATGTCGCTTTATCTCGGCGAATATGCTGTTCACGTGCTTGTAGCGTTAATACAAACCCACGTTTACCCTCTGAATCTACAGTTTGTCCCACAAGACGTCCTGGAATTTTACGCATAAATGCTTTCGTTGTTGCAAAGTAACCACAGTGTGGTCCACCAAACTGCGTTGGAATACCGAATGGTTGTGCATCACCGATTACAATATCAGCACCAAATTTCCCTGGTGGTGTTAATGCGCCTAATGATAATGGATTTGAAGAAACGATAAATAATGATTTTTGTTGATGAACGATTTTTTCAATATCAGCTAATTTTTCAACTTGTCCAAAGAAGTTTGGATATTGAACAATTACACAAGCAACTGTATCGTCTACTTCACTTTGTAATACATCTAAATCTGTTACACCATCTTTATGATTAATTTCAACAACTTCAAGATGTTGACCTTTTGCATATGTTTCAAGTACTGCTCTTGATTCTGGGTGCACTGCACTAGATACAAGAATTTTCTTTTTACGAGTATGGCCAGCTGCTAGCATTGCCGCTTCAGCTAAAGCTGTACCTCCATCATACATAGAAGAGTTTGCTACATCCATTCCTGTTAATTCACAAATCATTGTTTGGAATTCAAAAATCGCTTGTAATTCCCCTTGTGAAATTTCTGGTTGGTATGGTGTGTAAGCTGTATAAAATTCTGAACGAGAAATAACATGATCAACTATTACTGGAGCGTAATGATCGTATACACCCGCTCCTAAGAAAGAAGCATATTCTTTTAAGTTCGCATTTTTGCTAGCCATTTGAGATAACTCTTTTAAAAGCTCTGGCTCTGATTTTGCTTCTTTAATTTTTAAATCCCCTTTAAAACGAACACTCTCTGGAATATCAGAGAATAATTCATCGATCGTTTGAACCCCGATCGTTTGTAACATTTCTTTTTTGTCTTCTTCTGTCATTGGAAGATAACGATGCAACATGAAATCTACCCCTCTCCCCGTTACTTTGAACGTTTATAAAATGGTGTTGGAACAACTACTGCTTTGACGCGTTTATTACGAATTTCAATCTCTACTTCTGTATCAACTGCTGCGTATTTTACATCAATTAGTGCTAAACCAATGCTTTTCTTTAACGTTGGAGATTGTGTACCGCTCGTTACTTCCCCGATCTTTTCTTCTCCAATAAATACAGGGTAATGCGTACGAGGAATACCGCGTTCGATTACTTCGATGCCGACTAACTTACGAGATGCACCGTTTTCTTTTTGCTCTTTTAAAGTTTCTTTTCCGAAGAAATCTGCTTCTTTATTTGTTTTTACCGCAAAGCCAATTCCTGCTTCAATCGGTGTAATATCTTTTGATAATTCTTGTCCGTATAACGGAAGTGTTGCTTCGAAGCGAAGTGTATCACGAGCACCTAAACCACATGGCTTTAAGCCCTCTTCTGCTCCAACTTCAAGAAGTTTCTCCCAAAGTTTTGCAGCATCTTCACTCTTACAGTAAATTTCGAATCCGTCTTCACCTGTGTAACCTGTACGAGATACAAGCGCAGGAGTTCCATCTACAAGAATATCGTTTTTAAATTTAAAGAACTTAATTTCTTTCAAATCTTCTGACACAACTTTTTGTAAAATGCCTTCTGCTTTTGGTCCTTGAATTGCAAGCTGTGCAACTTCACTAGAAACATTGACTACTGTTGCATCGCCAATTACATGACTTGCTAACCATTCGTAATCTTTCTCGATATTTGATGCATTGATTACTAATAAATAGTCTTCTTCACCACGTTTGTAGATTAATAAATCATCTACTGTACCACCGTTTTCGTAGCACATAGCTGTATATTGTGCGCCCCCTACCTTTAAGGTAGATACGTCATTTGTAACAACACGTTGTAAAAATGCTAAACTATCTACACCTTTTACCTCAACTTCTCCCATATGAGACACATCGAACAAACCTGCCGCTGTACGTACAGCTTCGTGTTCTTCTTTAATGCTTGAAAATTGAACTGGTAATTCCCAACCACCGAAGTCAATTGTTTTCCCACCATACTTCGCGTATACATCAAATAACGGTGTACGTTGTAATGTAATCATGCTCTCTCCCCCTTATGCTCTGACAAATCAATAAAAGTTGTTTCCCTTATCTAAACATTTTCATTCTGAAAAGATAGGATATACGGAATCTCACTATATTTTTTTATGAAAGCGTAAATAAAAAATTGCTTTCTTGGGTAAAATACGAAAGATTCCACACATTTCACACCATTATCCTAACATTATTCGCTATATTTCATCAATATTCTAGCATAAAAAATAATTTAGAATTTTTTATGATTCAACTTATAAAATACAGCTTTTAAGATTTAATACTTTATTATTTTCTATCGTATAGCCTTTAGTAACGATAATCATGCCTTATTTCAAGGCGAATCATCATACATTTAAAACAATCACTTTAGTTTATAAAAGGTGGGAGAGTCGTAATGAATGTCGATATTTCCGTAGATCGGACGTGGCAAAACAATTTTTTAAATAGAATTGACGAAGATGGTCCTTGGACAAACTGGGATTTATATCATTTAGCTTATGAAACAGAAAAATCGTTACTTGTTCCTACTTTCGATGGACTGCAAGCACCGAAACATTTATCCCATTTCACACCGCTTCCTCATCAATTAGAAGTCGCTCAAAATGTTATTGAACAAATGAATGGAAAAGCGATACTAGCCGATGAAGTAGGGCTTGGAAAAACGATTGAAGCTGGACTTATTTTAAAAGAATATATGGTACGCGGCCTTGTGAAAAAAGTACTTATACTCGTCCCAGCCTCTCTCGTATCACAATGGGCATACGAACTGAATACAAAGTTTTTCATTCCAGCTGTAGCCCAAAAGAAAAGCTACTCGTGGGAGCAAGCCGATGTGATCGTATCATCAATTGATACTGCGAAACGTTCACCACATCGCGATATCGTTTTGAATTTAGAATATGACCTTATTATTATTGATGAAGCGCATAAGCTAAAAAATAATAAAACAAAAAACTATGAATTTGCACAGCGATTAAAAAAGAAGTTTTGTTTATTACTAACCGCAACCCCTGTCCAAAATAAGATTGATGAAATTTTCAACCTTGTTTCTTTACTAAAACCAGGCCATTTAGGCAATCAATCCAACTTTGAAGAATATTATGCTTCAAAAAATCGTTCAGCCGAATCAGATGAAGATTTAAAAGCTCTTATTAACAAAGTAATGGTTCGAAATAGACGACATAATACCGGAATTGATTGGCCTAAGAGGCATGTACGTACAATTTTTGTTGAGTTTAATGAGGAAGAGCAAGCTTTATATAATGCAATTGAAAATTGGAGAGGACAAGATGCCTTCACATCTGCTTTCTCATCATTAACTTTAAAACGCGAGGCATGTAGTAGCCGGGAAGCTGTGTACTATTCATTGAAAAAGCATGTAGAAAAACGACTGAAAGAAAATGAGCACTATATAAAAGATCCACATATTGATGTGCTAATGGACAAAATTAATCATATTCCTTTCAACTCAAAAGCAAATAAAGCTCTTGAGCTTATAAAAGAAATTGACGATAAAGTCGTCATTTTCACGGAATATAGAGCATCACAAATGTATTTACAATGGTTTTTACAGCAGCACGGCATTTCTTCCGTTCCGTTTCGCGGCGGATTTAAACGCGGGAAGAAAGATTGGATGAAAGAACTTTTCCAAAACCACGCGCAAGTATTAATTGCAACTGAAGCTGGCGGAGAAGGAATTAACTTACAGTTTTGTAGCCATATGATCAATTATGATTTGCCATGGAACCCAATGCGTCTTGAACAAAGAATTGGACGTATCCACCGTCTTGGTCAAAAAAATGATGTTCATATTTATAACTTAGCTACAAAGCATACTGTTGAAGAACACATTTTGAAACTGTTATATGAAAAAATCAACTTATTTGAGCGTGTTATCGGTGAACTCGATGAAATTTTAACAAGAATTAATATGAAAAACATCGATGCGCATATTCAAGAAATTTTCGCACAATCAAAAAGCGAAGGTGAAATTCGAATTAAAATGGAAAACTTAACATCTATTATCGACTTTGCGAAACGAAATGAAGCTGAGGTGCAAGGCTATGCAGCAAGATGAAATCCATAATTACTTATACAATTTCTTTGAGGCGAATAACTGTGAAATTTTACAACGTTCCTCTCATCTATTAGACGTGCAGCTAACAATTGAAATGGATAAATTATTAATGAATCGTCCTTTTTATTGGCACTACCTTGAAAAAACAGGAGGCGTACCGAATCCGATGCGCCTTACTCTTATTACAAATGCAGAAAATGCGGAAAATGATGGTGAGCTTATTCACTATGGTTCACCACGTCTACATCAAATTTTCCAAACAACGAAAGAATTAGGCTCTTACATACGCTTATATGAGGAAGTAAAACATAGCGGGGCAACGCATACCCCACTCCATCCTTGGCTCGGTGTAAATATAAAAGTGTCTTACCAATGTGATCGAAAAAAAGACACCCTTCACTCCATTGGTATTCATCTCATCTCTGGAACAATGCTTGCAAACTTTCATGAAACATTAACTACCATTAAACTTACACCGAAAATACCTGACTTTTGTTTTACGCTCTCTCCTATCATTAAGCCACAAAGCGGCTTACAACGTATAGAGGACACTTTAAAAAATATAATTGCAGAAGATGACCATACTTGGGCGAAAGAAGCGAGGGTACGCTGGAATCACGATTTAGATCTTTTAAATCGTTTTTATGAAGATAGTGATGAACTTCCTGAAAGCTACGAAATTGAAAAACAAGCTTTACAAGAACAGTATGAACCACGCATTACAGTGCAAATTATTAACGGTGGCCTTTTTTATGTTACCGCTAATCATTTTCTATCTTAAAAAAGCTCCCTCCGTATTAGAAGGGGCTTTCTTTTTAGTTATTTCCTATCCTACTCTTTATCGCCACTACGCTCTTGCTGTTTTTTCTCTGCCATACGTTTCTGATGTGCACGATCCTTTGCACTCACATGATTTGCATCAGTTGGAAGATTTTCTTTTGAACGTCCAATTCCATTGCTCATCTTTTCCACTCCTTTTTATGTCTTTCAAAATACACGTTTATCCCGCTATTTGCGGGCAGTAAGACTCCCACCTCAAAATTCAGCGAGTGCGAGGAAGTTAGGCGGGAGATAATTGCCCGTAAATGCCCGATTGGTGAAGGCTAATAATCAGTGGGGGATAGCCCCCACTGATTACAGTTTCACTTTATTTTCAGCTAGAGATACAATCCTTATTCAAAAAAAAATAAGAGCAGCCATTAGCTGCTCTTACTCATTCACGTATTTTTGAAACATATCATGGATGCCTTGATTTACGAGGTTCGAGATCTGCTCGTCAGATTTATTCGGATAACGATCACGTAATCTGATAGATGCCTTCACCATTAAATTTTCTAATACAGAACGGCCACCTTCTCCATAAATAATTTCAGCATATTTAACAAGCCTTCCATCCTCTAATGTTGCTGGATTATGATTGAAGAAAAATTTACTCATTGTCTCCACCTCTCTCTTTGATAACGTTTACATTTATATAGATTATTTATGTTATTTATTTCACAATATTGTATGCATGTATATATAATTAGTTTCATTATAAAGCAACATATCGATAGTAAATATGTTATTTTTCGTCCATTTTGTGAACAATCCCAAAAAATGAAAGCGTTTCCTTTATTATATACTAAAAAAACTTACTACGCTAGGGGCAATTTTTTAATCTACTAATCATAGGCTTTTCCTTTTTTCATTAAACCTTATACAATTTTCAGAAATTATATTATAAAATATATGTATGACTTAAGGAGGCCTTATATGAATCAAAATAAAAAAGCTATATTAGATATCGTCTTTTATCTCGTATTTCCATTCCTTATTTGGAAATTTGCAAAGCCTTATATCGATCCTTATTACGCAATGTTAATCTCATCTGCCCCTGGGATTATTTATACACTGTATACGTTTAAAAAGGAAAAACAGTTTAACGTGACAGGGTTCTTTATTTTAATTACACTCATTGCTAATACGACGGTAGATTTATTATCTGGATCGGCTGAACGAATGTTATGGAATGATGCTTATTATCATATCGCGCTCGGCATTATCGTCATATGTTCAATTTTTATAAAAAAACCACTCATGTTATATTTTGCTGCGGACATCGCAGCATTGCAAGGCCATGACCGCGATAAAAGCCGTGAGCTTTATCGTGATAGTCGTATATATCCAGCACTGCAATATTTAACGCTATTTTTTGGGCTTCAATTTATATTAAAAAGCTTTTTAAAAATCTATTTCATCTCTGTTTTCGGTGTAGATGGCTACGGTGAAATGAGAGCGATTATGACTGCTGTAGGCTGGGGCATTTCAATTTGTATTGGAATAGGATTCGTATGGGTGAACAATAAAATACATGCGGTTACTGAGGAAAAAGAATCCGTACAGTAAATGAAAATCCCCTAGTATGTAATGCTACTAGGGGATCTTTATTTTGCTAGACATATGACTAAAAGTTAACTTGATTTTTTTCTTTTATTTTTTACGTTTCGATAAAACAAAGCAGCGCTCAGCGGCATAACACCAAACCATTTATTCAAAAATGGTTCTTTTTCAGCACGGCGTTGTTCTTTCTTTTGTTTACGATCTTCTTTTGGAGCATCCATATACGACACAAACTGTTGCGTCACAAAGCGAACATAATCATTAGTAGACATATTATCATCACCTCTACTTGATTAGTATGTCCACTTTTTTATACATTAATCTTTTCCTTTAGTTCATTCATAATTTGTTCTACCGACTTATTTGTCGTATCGATATGAATATCTGCCTCTTCATAATAAGCTCGGCGCGATTCAAATTTCGTTACAAATGCATCTATATCTTTCTTCTGAAATAGCGGACGTGTCGTATCTTCACGAAGCCTTTCTGCAATTACATGCGGATCGCAATATAAATACACGACAGTTCCATTTTCCTTCATCCACTTTCGATTTTCCACTCGCTCAATAATCCCTCCACCAGTTGTAATGATTACATTATGAACTGGTAGTGAACGTAACATCTCACTTTCATATTCCCGAAAAGTCATTTCGCCTTCTTCTGCAAAAATATTTCGAATCGCCTTCTCTTGCTTCTCTTCGATTTTTTGATCTGTATCTACAACATCCATTTGAAGTTCTTTACTTAACGCTTTTCCAATTGTTGTTTTCCCAGCTCCCATATAGCCGGTTATGTATATAGATTTCATGTTCGTTCCTCTCAATCGTTCTTTATTATTTGTTATTATAACGAAAGATGTTACTTTATTTAATAAAAAAACGTTTTGTTCTTCTTATAAACTGAAGAACAAAACGTTACGTATTCGCTTTTACTTATAAGTACCTCTTCTCACCCACTGCGTTGCAATCCATTTCTCACCTTTCGTTACAGGTGCCCCTCCATGTAACGTAAGTTCATTTAGTGATTGGTTTTGATAAAAATACTCAAAATATACTGCCATTCCCTTTCTAGGGTGTACGGAAAGATTTAATTTCGGAAAGAATGTTTCCCCGCCTTCTTCTACATCATTTAAGTACATCACAAGAGTGCTGATACGATTATTAGCAGCTGACCTACTATGTTCCGCAAAATAATCATAGTGAGCTTTATATTCTTGATCCACTTCATAATTTAAAATGTGCAATCCTTCTCCATGCGCTACAGGAACATTCATGATAGACGAGATGCGTTTTTCAATCTTCGAAGTAAGTTCATTCTCTTCCAAAAATGCACCGCTACTTGTTCGAATATCATTTACATCACGTGATGAACCAATTTTAGAACGCTTCATTTTATTTTTAGACAATTCAATTAATTCTTCACATTCTTCATCACTTAATACATTTGCTAATACGACAATAAGAGGTTCTTCAAATTTTGAGATAATTTGTATTTCCCTATCTTCTGTCATAATCGCATTTCCTTTATGATCAAAAATAGTTTGTTCCTTATTTTCACCTATTTGATTGTTATTTGTCATTTCCCTATTCTCCCTAAAAATAATGATTGGATAGCATGAATATATCATATTCTTTCTACCTTTCTCTTTTTTGAGAAAATTTAAACTTTTAATCGTTATATTTATCCATTTCCCAAAAGAAATTGACGCTCTTCACAATGAAAATTCATATTTTTACTCCGCATATTTTATCTATCATCCTTCTATCCAATCGTATATTTTCTCATCCTTTTTTCTATACCGGAAGCTCACCGTATAGGAAATTCTTTGTTTTGTCTCGCACTGCAAAGAAACGAGGACCATATCATTTTCAAATCCGTACTTCCCAATCGCTTTTCCCTTTTCATACTGAAAGAAAAACGTACCATCTCTTTCTGTTTTCTGTAAGTCTTTTTTTATATCTGCAATAACTCGATTCATCAATTCCTCCATTAAAAATTTTTGTTCTGTTTCAATATAAAAATTTTTATCAGAAAGCAACATATTCGTTTCGTATACAAAAAAAGAAGTTAATAAAACAAGAAAAATGATTGTTCCAGGCATTGTAAATCCATCTTGTTTTCTCATATGGACCTTCCCATTTCGCTATATCGTACAGTTACACCTTCATATCTTTTCCCGCTAGTATCTTTCACATTTATAAAGAGCAAATGAGGTGTTAGTTTGTACGAAACCATTTCAATCTTTTGCAATAAAACTTCTCTTCCGCGCATATTCACTTTTCTTATAAGATGATTATTTACTTTTTCATACGTCACTTCCTCCCCATTACGCAGACGAAAACGTAAAATATTCTCTCCATTTCCAAGGGTTGTATTTTCCACGAATGATACTTCACGAAACTCCAATTGTACTTGTCCTAAAAACACATCCCACTCCCAATCATTTAACCCTTTTGCCTGCCTATTTTCCATTCCTATAAAATGAAATCTTGGTAAGAGTAAAAAGAACAGTGATAACAGAAGCAAACATACGATCATTTCTATTAATGTAAATCCAACTTCTAATTTGTTTTTTCGCCTGCATAAAAGCATTGTTTCATCGTTCTTTCCTTCACATCTTTCCACATAGCACAAACTTCATTTCCTCCCCAATATGTGTAATACACAATTCCGTTTATGACTTTTTCTTTCACTCGTTGTTCCTCATTCTCATACATATATAGGGCTGCTTCTTTTTTTAATAATACGAATGCCTTATAGCGGATTTGTATATTTTTTCTTTCTTGCATAACCAATACTGTTTGTGGCAGTAGTAACGATACCACCATCATTAGTAAACTTAGTGCCACAAGCATTTCAGCCATTACTGACCCTTTTTGGCATTTCACGATACATAAATCTCCCTCTTCCAAGCTGAAATACAATCTCATATTTATAACTTCGATACGAAAGTAAAATCGTGCCACCTCTATTAATATTTCCGCTCGGATTATATGTCATCGGATTTGGAAAAGTATACAAATCAATTTGTATATCGTTATCATAGTCTCTCTTCACAATAGAATGATTCGTACCTGATTCCCCAATGTAGTATACATTCTTCTCTTTATACCATCGTAACGTATAATGTGTTTGACGGTTTATCGCTAATTGCTGCATATACAAAATATCATTGGAAAACTGTCTCAAAAATTGTTCAACTTTTTGCTTTTCATATAATGAATGAACGTTAAAATACGTAACCATACTCAATACAGAAATTGCAAATAGAACGAGCAACATTTCTAAAAGAGTAAATCCTTTTTGTTTCACAGTGTCCCGACTGATACTGTGCCATTATCTGAAATATAAATTGCTTCACCATTCGGACACTTATCAGCTACAATATATTTTTCATCTATTAGTTCTTTTAATGACGGGATTTTATTATGTTGTAATTGGTATACTTGTATTTGCGCTTCTACAGATTTCACATATGCTGCACACCCTTTTCCTTGGACCGATGAGCGCTGTGTGACTACATTTGGAATAATTAATAATAATAATACAGTTATGACAACCATAACTAATAGCATTTCTAAAAGAGTAAATCCTTCCTCATTCTGCATGTAAGTGCCTCCTAAACAGAATTCATCATTTGAAACATCGGCATAATCATCGCTAAATACATAAGAACAACTATTCCTCCAATACATGTAAATAAAATCGGTTGAATAATAACTAACATATTTTTAATTTTTTGTTCCATCTTTTCCATAATAAGATCGCTATAGTCACCCAACTCAATCGCTAAATTACCGTTTGCTTGTCCATGCGTAATAATATAAGAAAGTTCTTTCTCATAATAACCACTTTTAGCAATGATAGATTGTAACGGTTCTCCTGCAATTAATTGTCGTTCAATCCGGCCCGCTTCATACTGAAAGAACGGATGGTATTTTTGCTCCATCATTATTGTTAAGGCCTCAAATACTGATAGTCCGCCGTTTAATAAACCACTCAATTGAGTGGAAAAATAATGCGAATGCTTTAAAAGAAGAAATGTTCTTATGAGGGGGATACGAAGTATGATTTTTACCCGTTGAATATGTGGGAGTTTCCGAAAATAAAACATATATAAACTACACCCAATAATAACGATAAGAATAATGGTAAAAATAATGTAAGGTATTCGTTTAATTGCACTTAAAATTTGTTCTGTAAGTAGCGGGGCTGTAGAACCGAACGAACTATACACCATTTCAACCTGTGGTAATAAGATGAGGTTGAAAACAGTAAGCATAATCATTAAAAAGAATGCCAAAAACACAGGATACTGCATTATTTTCATCATGTCTTTCCTATACTTATCTTTCTTATATAGAAGTGCGCTCCCTCGTTGTAACGCAAAAGAAATATCGCCGTGTCGCTCCGCATAAAATAAATAACTTAACATCTCCTGGTGAAACATTAATTGATGAAAAGAATCGTGTAGACTTTTTCCATCTTTTAATCCTTCAATCATGTGCTGCAATTGTACTTTCTTTTCTAACGGTAATTGAAAACGCAAAAATTCTAATGCTTGTAAGAGGGAGTATCCTTTTTCTAATAGGTCCCCTAATCGTTTCAACAATACTACTTGATCACTTAAACTCCATGTTTTCTTAAACATAAACATCTTCTTCTAAAAATCCTAAAGCGTATCCTTTTCGTATTGAAGATTCTAAAGTTTCATGTTTATAAGTAACACATTCTCCGTTCGCTTCTTTAATCGCTTGTTTTAACTCATATCCATATAACAACTCATAAATGCTCGCTTGCCTTACTTGCCTCATTGATTTGCATAAAGTTGAGCACTTCCCTCTGCAAAATGGACATTTCAATTCAACAAGTCGCTGTGCGGCTACAGCCAGTAAAGACTGTTCAATTTCTTGCCTCGTTACGCCATAATCCATAAATCGTATGATTGCTCCTTTCGCATCATTAGTATGCAGCGTTGTCATTACTAAATGTCCAGTCAAACTTGCTCTTACAGCTATTTTTGCTGTTTCTTCATCACGGATTTCACCGACTAAAATAATATCTGGATCATGACGTAAAATAGCCTTTAACCCCGTCTCATAGGTGATACCTGCTTTTTCATTTATTTGAATTTGTAATAAATCGTCCTTTCTTTTTTCAACTGGATCTTCAAGTGTAACAATGCGGCGTGTTTTCCTTTTTCTAATTACCTCTAATAATGCATACATTGTTGTTGTCTTACCGGAACCTGTTGGCCCAGTAAATACAAGTAATCCATGAGAATGGTATAAAAAAGAGAGTAGTTTTTCCGCTGTACTTGGAAATAACGAAAGATGAGATAATGGTTGAACAGATGCTTGTAAATGAAGGCGAATAACGAGACTTTCTCGATATACTGTTGGAAGTGTTGAAAGGCGTAAATAAGCTTCTTGTCCATCAATTTGTAAATATAACGAACCGTTTTGCGGCTTCCTTTTCTCCCCTATATCCATTGAAGCTAAAAATTTAAAGTGCGAAACAAGCTTTTCTCCAAATTCCTTTTCAATACACTGTCTCGTAATTAAATCTTTTCCTATACGCAGTTGAACCACTACGTCCTTCTGCCGGGGCACAATATGTAAGTCCGACGCTTGTACCCTACATGCTTCTTTCAAAATCGTATTTGCAAAATTTTCGATCCCATTCATCACTTTTTCCCTCCTCACTATGTATATAGCATGAAAAAACAAGCAAGGAAAATTGGAACTTTTGTATTTTCATTAGAGAGAAAAGGAAAAATATGTTTGTGAAATTATGAACAATTTCTGAATTATTGTCTGAAATTACCTATATGTATGTTTATCTGTATTATAATGTTATTATCTTGGATAAAGTGATAAAGGTGGAGATCCTCATGGAACAAGCTTTAAAAATTACAGGTGTATTATCTGATCCAACTCGTTATTACATTTATAAATATATTTCTCAAAAACATAGTTACGTAACTGTACAAGAAATTGCAGATGAGTTTGACATTCATCCAAACGTAGCACGTTTACATTTATCTAAATTAGAAGATGTTCATATGCTAAAATCAGAAACAAAAAAAACTGGAAAAGGCGGAAGACCAAGCAGATTATATGTATTATCTGAAGATGTTATCCAATTGCAATTTCCATTTCGCGATTATCAATTATTAGCAAAAATAGCGTTTAATTCTCTCCTTAGCCTTGGAGCTGCTGGTGAAAAAGCGCTATATGAAACAGGAAAACAATTTGGAACAGAATTAATGCAACAGCATATGCAGCGCTTAAATGTGAGTAAAGATGATTTAACAGTAGAACAAAAAGTTCAAATTGCAAAAGAAGCATTCTCAACAGCTGGTTTATCACCTGCATTTGAATTAAGTGCAGATGGAACAAAAATTTTCTATGATGTACACAATTGTCCATTTAAAGAAGTTGCTGTTCATCACCCAACTGAAATTTGTAATATGCATGGAGATATGATGAAAGGGATTTTTGAAATCCTATTCCCTAACATGGAATTAACACGAAATGATAGTCTACTAGATGGATGTAAATCTTGTAATTATAAACTAACAATTTAATTTCCCTTATAAAAGAAGCCAATTATAATTGGCTTCTTTTATATGAACGAATATTTACAATAGTAAGAAAAATACACTATAATGAGGAGAGGTTTACTTTTTCTAGAAAAGGAGGGAGATGGCATGGAGCGCATGTTTCGCGTTCTCGGCTTTTGGACTGGAATTTTCTCGGTTATGTTTTACGTAGGGGATATGCATTCGACTGCACTACTATTTTTAGGACAAACAGGTTTCTTCGTACTTTTAGGCTATTTAAAATTAACAGAGCGTATGTATATATACGTATTCGGGGCGTACTTAACTGTTTTCTTCATAGGATTTACATACTACACGACGTTTTTACTTGTCCCTGGAGCTGGACATTAAAAGATGGCAATTTGCCATCTTTTTTTTAATTCCGCAATTTCCTAGTTGACTTATAGGTTTTATTACCTTATATTCTATATAACAGATTGGAATTAGGGGGAATCAACATGAATACACTGCTTGTCGGCATTAACGTTGCAGTCATGCTCATTTTAGTTAGCGTATTATATTATATGCAACGTAAGCATGTATCTTTTAATAAACGTGTATTTACTGCTTTAGGAGTCGGAATTATATTTGGTCTTATATTACAATTTATTTACGAGCCTACTTCTAAGATAATTATTGAATCAAATAACTGGTTTGGCTTAATTGGTAACGGTTATGTGAAATTGCTTCAAATGATCGTTATGCCACTTATTTTAGTATCTATTATTTCAGCATTTACAAAATTACAGTTAACAAAAAATCTTGGTAAAATTAGTGGTCTTATCATCGGAATTTTAATTCTTACTACAGGAATTGCTGCAGCTGTCGGTATCGCTGCAAGTGCAGGATTTGATGTATCAGCAGCAGGCTTACAACAAGGTGATGCAGAATCTGCTCGTCTGAAGCTAGTTGAAGAAAGATTTACTTCTATTGAAAAGACAACAATTCCAGACAAATTATTAGAACTACTGCCTACAAATCCGTTTCTTGATTTAACAGGTGCTCGTCCAACATCAACAATTTCTGTTGTAATATTTGCAGCCTTTATCGGTATTGCCTTTATAGGTGTAAAACGAAAATATCCAGAACAAGCAGAGCTATTTAAGAAGATGCTTGATGCTGTATATGCAATCGTAATGCGTATGGTAACATTAATTTTACGCCTTACTCCATACGGTGTATTAGCTCTTATGGCAAAAACGGTTGCTGGTAGCGATATTAACGCGATTTTAAAACTTGGTAACTTCGTGTTAGCGTCTTACGTTGCACTTATCGTAATGTTTATTATTCACTTATTACTAATCGCACTTTCTGGTTTAAATCCAATTCAATATGTAAAAAAGGTGTTCCCTGTATTAACATTTGCGTTCACATCTCGTTCTAGTGCTGGTGCAATGCCATTAAATATTGAAGCCCAAAAAGAAAAACTTGGTATTTCTGAAGGGATTGCAAACTTCGCAGCTTCATTCGGGGTATCTATCGGTCAAAACGGTTGCGCAGGTATTTATCCAGCGATGCTTGCAATGATGGTCGCTCCAACTGTAGGAATTGATCCATTACAACCACAATTTATTTTAACTTTAATCGCTGTTGTTGCTATTAGCTCATTCGGTGTTGCCGGTGTTGGTGGCGGTGCAACATTCGCAGCGTTAATCGTACTTTCTACAATGAACTTACCAATCGGCATTGTCGCTCTTGTTATCTCAGTTGAACCATTAATCGATATGGGCCGTACAGCTCTTAACGTAAGTGGTTCTATGACAGCTGGTCTTATTTCTAGTAAATGGCTGGGTGAATTAGATCAAGATACGTACAATCAAGATGATACAAAAACTGGTGAAATTGCTTCATAAATAAGAAGGACGCTAACATAAAATTGTTTGCGTCCTTTTTTATTCCGTTCCCTCTCTATACATCTTATCTTGAAAATTATCACTCCAAGTATTCTTCTAGTTGCTCTTTTAACTCCTCCTTAATCTCATAACAAGATTCATCAACAAGTTCCCCTATCGTCTTACTCTCCCACATCTTAAATTGAATTTTTGCTCCTAAAAAATAATTTCTGCATCTCCAATTTGGAATATTATAAAACCTAACCATTTCTTTCTCTTCATCTAGTATAGCTATCGCAACTGATGAATAATAACCCACTTCAAAAGGATGCTCTATATCTCTAACAAGTCCCATAGACAGTTCCATGTTTGTCTCCATGTTTGTCTCTATGTATAAATTTGAATACTCTTTAAAAAGTTCAAGTGATATTCGCTCTATTTCATTTTCCATACATTGAATCTTCTTTTTCAACTCAATGTAAACCCCTGTTCTTTATATTTCATTTCCGCCTCCTTAAACAAGGAAAAAGAGAATACCATATCGTATTCTCTTTTCTCAAATATATGTCATTATCTCACAGCCCGTCCCTTTTACAAATAACCATTTTGCTCGCACCATTTATGAAATTGTCCTACGTCTACCCCAACTAACACGATATCCTTTAGCTCTACATCAATACTTTGTTCCCCAATTACAATAGCAAAGTGGGATTCTAATTGTTTTTCGTTTTTCTTTACAATTCCAATTCGGTTCCGATACGGTCCATCTTTTATATATGCTTTTTGTCCTATAATATCAAAGTTCAAGATTCTCACCTCTTTTATTGCGCTCAAATTGGAAATACGAACTCAACTTCGGAAAATTTCCTTTCATTGCACTATTTCTCTATATATATGACGAAACAATAAAAGAGTCCTTCCTTCTTTACAATTATTTTTTCTTTGTTTCATTTTTATGATTGAAACGTAAAGTTTATAATAAAATACACTTGGAAGCGCTTTCTATGTAATTTTTTATGTTATACTATATAAGTAGAACTTCGTAAAGAGGGTTAAAAAATGAATACAAAAATGATTAAAAAAGTAATTGAAGCATTAAAAGTATATGGCTTTCAGGATGTATCATTCTGTGACAAAACGAAGCAATTTTTATTTCATAACGAAACCGATATTATGAGCGGCTATGCAGAAATAACATATAGTAGTCAATTTGAAAAATTCAACGTACAAATTCATCCAATTGAAACACATCACCAAGCAGAGTTGCAAGAGGTTGAAAGACATATACAAGCTTGTATAAGAAAAGTGGAATATTTAAACGCACTTCTTACTGGGCAGACAAAACTAGATGATAAAATTATTATTATGTAAAAAAGAACGTGATAAACTCACGTTCTTTTTTCATTATACGTTCATCTTTTCCTTCAGTTGTAATCCTGTAACAGATTCTAATACATCTATCGCTTCTCCAAATGTCATATCAAAAATCGTCTTCTCTTCTATGTATGGAAATTGTCTGAAGCGCTTTTCTAACATTTTCACCGCATCTGATGTAAAGTTTGCACTATCGATGCCAAATTCTGTTTCAAGAAGAACGATCCAATCTAACACATGAAAACCTAATCCATTGACGAATGAAATAAGTTTTTTTTCTGGCTTTGAAGATAAGAATACATGTCGTTCCATCTCACTGAAAAGTTCTTCTCCCAAAATTTCTGCTAACTCATCATCATGTTCGCGTTCAATAATCTCTTCGTAGCCGTAATCGTCAACAAGCTCTTCTACCTCTTCACTATCTGCAAAAAGCAATTGGCTAAGAAGCGCATCTTTCTTAAATTCACTCTTTTGTACCACTTCTAAAAAACTTGTTTCCCATCCATTTTCTAATTTCATATTATATAGCTCCTTTATATACTTTCCTTATCATCACTGTACCCAAAAGATTATCTTTATAACCTTTTAAACAATTACTATTATTCCATATTATTGATAACATGAGATGCAAACTCCTCTGCATCCCCTTCAAAAATATTTACTTCTGGCAAATGGTAAAATGTTGTTTGCAGCGGGATTCCTTCATGATACATATATACTTTTTTCTCGAGCGCAATGGCCATTCCGAACTCTGTATGACTTCCATTTCCACCATCTAATATGAGTAAAAAGACATCGGCTTCTTGTATAGCATTCTTTTCTGCCTTACCAATTTCTCTTAATTGTTCTTGATTAACTGCTCTTTCATTTTTTGTCCAATCATATGTATGATGCCATCCTGCATTTTTCAGTTCATTGGCTACAGAACGTACAAGATGTTTATTTTGGAAACTTGAAGCAATATAAAATTTCATTTATATACACTCCTTAATTATGTATGGGGAAACTCCTTTTTAGCGTTACTTGTTATAGATATAATAAAAAAATCCCCATCTTTAGAACTTATTTGCGTTTAAATGATGGGATGTTTCATGGTCTTCTTTTATTTTTTTCTTTTTATAACTTTCATCAGCTAACATTTCTAATTCAGCTGTTATTTCTGACTTTTCAAGCTCTCTCTCTTGCGAAAATTTCCTTGAAATATAAACAATAACACTACCAACGTACAACACAAAGCATATAATAAGTGCAGTATTTTCATAGAGACTTAGCTCCAACACAGTCACTCCTAATCCATTCGTATTTTCACGCTTCATTAATTGGAATTTCCCTACTAACCATTTGCTATTGTAACATAAAAATATCAATTCTTGGAATCTTTCAGCCTACTAAAAGAGGCATGATTGTTTCATCATGCCTCTGAAATATGGTGAACAATCGTTTTAATCGCTTCTTTTCCATTGTATTTTTTTAATGCTGTTTTATACGTCTCATTGTTAAGATACAACTCTTCGACATGCTTTATAAGAGAGTTCACAGTGACGTCTTCTTCATACAATACGGAGGCATATCCTTGTCTTTCAAAGGACTCTGCATTTAATATTTGATCTCCACGACTTGCAAATTTTGATAAAGGAATTAAAACCATCGGCTTTTGCAATGTTAAAAACTCAAAAATTGCATTGGAGCCCGCACGTGAAATAACAAAATCTGTTACAGCTAATATATCCGGCAATTCTCCATGTACATATTCAAATTGTCTATATCCTTCTTTATCTTGTAAACTTTCATCAAGATTACCTTTTCCGCAAAGATGAACAATTTGATATTTTTTAAGAAGTTCTGGTAACGCTTCTCGAACCGTTTCATTAATTTTCTTCGCGCCCAAACTTCCTCCCATGATTGTAATAACTGACTTTTTACGTGAGAAACCTAAAAACGCTAAACCTTTTTCACGATTTCCCTTTAATACTTCTTCACGTACAGGAGATCCCGTATATATTACTTTTTCTTTCGGTAAATGTTTTGCTGCTTCTTCAAATGTAACAAATATTTTCGAAGCGAAACGGAGCGCAATTTTATTTGCTAGTCCTGGCGTCATATCAGATTCATGTAATAAAACTGGTACTCTATTTAGCCATCCTCCAATTACGACTGGTACAGATACGAAACCACCTTTTGAAAAAATCACATCCGGTTTTAGTTTTCGAATCCTTACATACGCATCCATAACACCCTTCATTACAAGAAAAGGATCTTTTATATTTTTCAAATCAAAATAACGGCGTAGCTTTCCACTTGCAATACTATAATACGGAATGCCTTCCTTTTCTATAATCGTTTTCTCAATCCCTTGATGAGAACCAATATAAGAGATGTCCCAATTCCGTTCTTGTAAATATGGAATAATGGCTAAATTAGGTGTTACATGTCCTGCCGAACCACCACCTGTAAAGACTATTTTTTTCATACGTCTCCCCCTTCTAGACTATAATACACTAAAATATCTTGCCTCAGGGTGAGAAAATACCATAGCCGTTACAGATGCTTCTGGCTCCATCATGAATCCTTCCGTTAATGAAATACCTATTTCCTCTGGACGAATTAAGCGAAATAGCTTTTCTTGATCCGCAAGTTCTGGACAGGCTGGATAACCAAATGACACTCGTATTCCTCTATATTTCGTGCGGAAGCGTTCTTCCATCGTCAATTCAGGTGAGTCTGGAATGCCCCAGCGATCACGGATGAGCATATGTGTTTTTTCAGCAAGTCCTTCTGCTAATTCAAGCGCTAACGATTGAATGGCATGACTACGCAAATAATCACCTTTCGCCTTCCACTCTTCAGCAATATCCCGAACTCCTTCCCCAACAGTAACAGATAAGAAAGCCACATAGTCCATCTCATCGCCAATAGGGCGTAAATAATCACCTAAAGTACGATATGGGGCCTTTCCTTGTCTTGGGAATGTGAAACGCTCTATCATACGCGTATGATCTTCTGGATCATATATTACAATGTTTTGTCCGTCGCTTTGCGCTGGAAAAAATTGATACACTGCTTTCGGTTTTAACCAAGATTGTCCTTCCTCCAATAATTCGTCTATTAAATCGTTTAATTCGTGTGCTCTTTTATCTCCCTCTTTCAAAAGCTTCTTCACATTTCCTTTTAATCCAAGGTGATGTCCAAGTAGCATTTGTCTATTTAAAAATGGAGCAAGATGTGCAACAGGAATATCACGTAATACAATTCGTTTTGTTGAACCAGGAACCATAACCGCTGATTTTGGTAACGGCTCAATTACTGCTGGAATTTCTACTTTCTTCTCCTCTTTTTTTACGATATGAAGATGACGTTCTTTTTTATCCTGCTTCATCTTCTCACGCTCTTCCTCTTTTTGAAGCTTATTAATAATATCAAGCCCCGTCATCGCATCGCTCGCATAACATACGAGCCCTTTATACGATGGAGAAATACGATTGTCTGTAAACTTTCTCGTTAACGCTGCACCACCTACAACAATTGGAATATCAATATTTGCCGCTTTTAAATCTTCAGCAGTCGTTACCATTTGTTGTGCTGATTTTACTAGCAATCCAGAAAGACCTATAATATCAGGATTCTTTTCTTGTACTTCTTGAACGATCCGATCCGAACGTACATTGATTCCTAAATTAATAATCTCATATCCGTTATTCGATAAAATAATTTCAACAAGATTTTTCCCAATATCATGTACGTCACCTTTTACAGTTGCTAATAATACTTTCCCTTTTTTCGCACTATCACTAGATTCCATATGTGGCTCTAAATAGCTTACAGCAGCTTTCATACTTTCAGCACTTTGTAATACTTCAGCAACGATAAGCTCATTATGATTAAATAATCGTCCCACCTCATCCATTCCTGTCATAAGTGGACCATTAATAATATCAAGAGGTTTTCTTCCTTCTGCAAGTGCCAGACTTAAATCTTCGTGTAATCCTTGCTTCGTACCTTCTACAATATAGTTGGCTAGTCTTTCATCAAGCGTAAGCGTTTCTTGTACAATAACATCTTTCTTTTTGGCCACACGATAAAAGTTTGTAAATTCTTCTAACGTCTCTTTCGTCGTTTCAAAAAGTAATGCATCTGCAAGACGTTTTTCTTCCTCTGGAATTGATGCATAGCGCTCTAATTTTTCCGTATTAACAATCGCGTAATCTAATCCTGCTTTCGTTGCATGGTATAAAAAGACAGAATTTAGTACTTCACGGCCAGCCGGTGGTAAGCCAAATGATATGTTACTTACACCTAAAATCGTTAAACATTCTGGTAATGCTTCTTTAATAAGGCGAATTCCTTCTATCGTCGCTGCCGCTGAACCGATATATTCTTCATCACCTGTCCCTACAGGAAACACGAGCGCATCAAAAATAATATCAGACGGGCGTATACCATACTTCTTCGTTAGTAGTTCATAACTTCTTTTCGCAATTTCTATCTTTCTTTCTGCACTAACGGCCATGCCCTCTTCATCAATTGTTCCTACAACTATAGCGGCACCGTATTTCTGAAGAAGCGGTGTCACTTTTTCAAAACGTTCTTCTCCATCTTCTAAATTAATTGAGTTGATAACAGCTTTTCCTTGAATATAAGTAAGGGCTTTTGCCATAACATTTTCATCTGTTGAATCAATCATAATCGGTACTTTTAGCACTTTCGTAACTTCTGCCAAAAATTTTTCCATATCTTCTATTTCATCACGATCAGGGTCCGCCATACAAATATCAATGATATGGGCATTTTTCTTCACTTGTGCTCTTGCCACTTCAGCAGCCTCTTCAAATTTCCCTTCTGCTACTAATCGTTTAAATTTACGCGATCCAATAACGTTTGTTCTTTCTCCAACAAATAACGGTCTCATAGAATCATCGTATTGCAATGCCTCTAACCCACTAATCCCATGCCCTTCTCGTTCATGGTGTTCACGTGGCTTAAGAGATGCTAGCGCTTCTTTCATCGCTCTTATATGTTCTGGCGTTGTACCACAACAACCACCGATAATATTAACCCATCCTTCTTCAGCAAAGCGCTTCACTTTTTCGGCGAGAGAAGATGGAGATTCATGATAATGTCCATCTTCATCCGGAAGACCTGCATTTGGATAACAAGAAATGTAACACTCTGATAAATCAGATAGAGAACGAATATGTTCCCTCATAAACTCAGGACCGGTCGCACAGTTTAATCCAACAGATAACGGCTTCATATGCTCTACTGATAAATAAAAAGCCTCAATTGTTTGTCCTGCCAGAGTCGTTCCCATTGGCTCAATCGTTCCTGAGATCATGATAGGCACAATTTTATTTATTTCTTCAAAAGCTGCTTGAATTCCAATATAAGCGGCTTTCACATTACGCATATCTTGACTCGTCTCAATGAGTAATACATCAACTTCGCCCTTCAATAATCCTCTCGCCTGCCTTGTATAGGCTTCAATTAGTTCTTCAAATGTAACTCCTCCTGTAACACTAATTGCTTTCGTTGTCGGCCCCATCGCACCTGCAACATATACTTCCTTCCCGCTTTCTTTAACAGCTTGCTTCGCCAAAAGTGATGCCTTTTCATTTAGTTCTTCGTCTAAATGAGACAACTCATAATCACTTAATACGATATTCGTCGCCCCAAATGTATTTGTTTCAATAATGTCAGCTCCAGCTTCAATATAAGCTTTATGAATCTTTAAAATTACATCTGGCCTTGTTTCTACTAAATATTCATTACAACCTTCGTACTCTTCTCCCCCGAAATCTTCCGCAGTTAAGTCCTCTTGCTGGATCATTGTACCCATTGCACCATCTAGTATTAAAATGCTATTTTGTAATCTTTCTTCTATACGCTTCATCAATTAATACCTTCTTTCACTTCTTGCTTCTCTCTCACATATTTAACGAGATGCTCTGTAATTTCATATTTTAAAAATGGTGTGATTAAGTATATACCGTTAAAATATTTTAATGTCGTATCAATTAATTCTTGTGAAATACGAATACCTTCCTCAATAGCTGCCTCTTTCGTTTCGTGTCCATCCATTCTCTCTCTTATTTCTTCAGGAAGAGTAATTCCCGGCACCTCAAAATGAAGAAAATCTGCATTCCGCTTACTTACTAATGGCATAATTCCAATAAAGATAGGCTGTTCCAAATGTTTTGTCGCTTCATATACTTCTTCAATTAAAGCGACATCATATATTGGCTGTGTTAAGAAATATTCCGCTCCAGCATCTATTTTTCGTTCCATTCGTTTTACAGCTGCTTTTAAATGTCTTACGTGAGGGTTAAATGCGCCACCTACAGAAAACCTTGTTGCCGGTCCAATTGATTTCCCTAAAATGGAACGTCCATCGTTCATTTCTTTAATCATTTTAATGAGCTCTATAGAGGACAAGTCATATACAGAAGTGGCACCCGGAAAATCACCAACGCGTGCTGGATCACCCGTTAAAGCTAGTACCTCCTCCATACCTAGCGCGGATAAACCTAGTAAATGAGATTGTAGTCCAATGACGTTATGGTCTCTACACGTTAAATGCGTCAATACTGGAATATCGTGCTTCGTTAATAATGCCCCCATAGCCATATTCGAAATACGTGGTGACGCTAATGAATTGTCTGCTAGTGTAATAGCGTCCGCCCCCGCTCTTTTCAGTGCTCTTGCGCCTTCAAAAAAACGCTGCGTATCTAGCGTTTTCGGTGGATCTAATTCCACTACAACTGTCGTTTGTTTCTTTGCCTTCTCTGCGAGAGTGACGTGAGCTTTCGAACGTTTTTCATGTGTATGAACTACTTTTGGTCTTTGAATCGTTTCCTTTTCTATTACAGGTGCAACATTTGCAATAGCACGCTTCATACTTTCAACATGTTCTGGAGTGGTACCACAACAACCACCCAATAACCGAATACCTTGTTCAATAAATTTTGGTGTCATCGCTTCGAAATAGGCCGGACTCCCTTCATATACGTAACGTCCCTCCACATAATTGGGGAGACCTGCATTCGGGTATGCTGACAAATAGCCATTTTGCGGAATCGATATCATTTTAAAAGCTTCCGTCATATGAAGTGGCCCGAGTTGACAGTTCAGTCCAACAACATTTGCACCGTAATCTAAAAGCTGCTTTAATATTTCATTTACATCATTTCCATTTTGAGTCGTACCTGCCTCATGTAACGCTAATTGGGCTACAATTGGAATATTCGTTTGTTTTCGTAACACCTTAACAGCATGGATTAATTCAAACTCATCATAAAAAGTCTCTAATAGTAATCCATCCACCTGTTCTTCTAATAAAGCACCTGCCTGTTCAAGTAGCATAAATTCTCTCTCCATATCAGTCGTTGTAACAGCTCCGATATGTTTCATACCACCAATTGTTCCTAAAATTGCATTTTTTTCTGTAACAGATGCTTTTGCAAGTTTTACTGCCGCTTTATTTATTTGAACAACTTGATTCTCTAATCCATACATACGTAATTTCGCTTCATTTGCCCCATACGTATTTGTTTGAATCACATCTGCTCCAGCAGCTACATATTGTTTATGAATCGATATAATTAAGTCTGGATCAGATATATTCAATTCTTCAAAACTACTTTGCAAACCATGTGAATGCAATAACGTTCCAACCGCACCATCACCTATTACAATTCCTTTTGATAATAAATCTAGTAATTTCACGAATCTCCCCTCATTTCTATCAATATAAAAACCCCCTCTTCACTTTGAAGAGGGGGACATAATTGTTCCGCCTCTTATTATGCAAAACATTCGTTTTGCAGGTATTAGCACCGTTTCAAACATTTCGTTTGAAGGTTGCCGGGTTTCACAGGGCCTTTCCCTCCACCGCTCTCAATAAGAGTTTGTCTATATATTTTATTTATGTAGCTAAAAGGAAATGCGTTCCCCTTTTAACAATGTTTGTTAATTTTTTAATAAATTTAGCATGCACAAATACAAAAGTCAATGACACTTGCGGAAAAATAAAAATTATTTAAAATAGAGTTGCAATTCAATTATCTTTTGATGTAAAGTTAAAACCATAATAAAATTTCATACGAACATTCTTATCTAGAGAGGTAGAGGGACTGGCCCTATGACGCCTCAGCAACCATTAACATTTGTTAATAAGGTGCTAATTCCAGCAAATTGTGAAAGATTTGACAGATGAGAAGAAGACTCTATTCAAACGAAAGCCTTCTTCTTAGAAGGCTTTTTTTATTTTATCCCGCTATTTGAGGGCAGTAAGACTCCCACCTCAAAATTCGGCTGGAGCAAAGAAGTTAGTTGGGAGTCGGACTGCCCGTAAAAGCCCGATTGGTTCAACTAATAATCAGCGGGGGATGAACAAAACCCCCACTGATTAAAGTTTCACTTTATATTCACTTCACTGTTCAATTTAAAAAGGAGGAATTTTCACATGTCAACTATTGAAACAAAACTAGCACAAATCGGAAACCGCAGCGAAACTACAACAGGAACTGTTAACCCGCCTGTTTATTTCTCAACCGCTTATCGTCACGAAGGAATTGGTAAATCTACTGGATTTGACTATTCACGAACAGGAAATCCAACTCGCGGTCTTTTAGAACAGGCAATCGCAGACTTAGAAAGTGGCGAACAAGGTTACGCCTGTAGTTCAGGTATGGCAGCTGTTCTCCTCGTCCTTTCGTTATTCCGTTCTGGAGATGAACTTATTGTATCTGAAGATTTATATGGGGGAACGTATCGCTTATTTTCTGAGCATGAAAAAAAGTGGAATGTTCGATGTAGATACGTAAATACACAATCTATTAAACAAATTGAGCAAGCTATCACAAATGAAACAAAAGCTATTTTCATAGAAACCCCGACTAATCCATTAATGCAAGTTACTGATATCGCAGCTATCGCAACTGTCGCAAAAAGACATGGACTACTTCTTATTGTAGACAACACATTCTACACGCCTTATATACAGCAACCATTAACAGAAGGTGCCGATATCGTACTTCATAGTGCAACGAAATATTTAGGTGGGCATAACGATGTACTAAGCGGACTTGTCGTTGCAAAAGGAAAGGAACTTTGCGAGGAAATCGCTCATTATCATAATGCCTCCGGTGCTGTCCTAAGTCCATTTGACTCATGGCTATTAATTCGTGGTATGAAAACTTTAGCGCTTCGAATGAGACAACATGAAGAAAATGCGAAAGCAGTTGTTGCTTATTTGAACGATGAAGACGGTGTGACAGATGTATTTTATCCGGGTAGAGGCGGTATGATTTCATTTCGTCTACAAGATGAAACATGGATTAATCCATTCTTACAATCTTTATCCTTAATTACATTTGCCGAAAGTCTTGGTGGTGTAGAAAGTTTAATGACTTATCCAGCAACACAAACGCATGCTGATATTCCTGAAGAAATCAGAACGGCAAACGGTGTATGCAATCGTCTTCTTCGATTCTCCGTCGGCATTGAAAATAGTAACGATTTAATTCAAGATTTAAAACAGGCCATTAAATTTGTAAAAGAAGGTGTAAGAATATGAGTTATTCTATAGATACACTCTTACTACACAACCAATATAAACATGATACACAAACCGGGGCTGTTAACGTTCCCATCTATAACACATCAACTTTTCACCAGTTTGATGTAGATACGTTCGGAAAATATGACTATAGTCGATCGGGTAATCCAACTCGTGAAGCTCTTGAAGATATTATCGCTTTATTAGAGGGCGGAACAAAGGGATTCGCCTTTGCATCAGGCATTGCAGCGATTTCTACTGCATTTCTCCTCCTTTCACAAGGCGATCACGTACTCATTTCAGAAGACGTATACGGAGGCACTTACCGAATTATAACTGAAGTACTCTCTCGTTACGGTGTTTCACATACATTTGTTGATATGACAAATGTAGAAGAAATCAAACAAAACATTAAACCAAATACGAAGCTCTTTTATGTAGAAACACCTTCTAACCCACTTTTAAAAGTGACAGATATCCGCGCTGTTTCTAAACTCGCAAAATCTATCGGTGCTCTTACTTTTGTTGATAATACATTTTTGACACCACTATTCCAGAAGCCACTTGATCTTGGTGCCGATGTTGTTCTTCACAGCGCTACAAAATTTATTGCTGGTCATAGTGATGTTACTGCAGGATTAGCAGTCGTAAAAGATGCCGAACTCGCTCAAAAACTTGGATTTTTACAAAATGCATTTGGTGCTATTTTAGGACCTCAAGATTGCTCTCTCGTACTTCGCGGTCTAAAAACATTGCATGTACGTCTCGAGCACTCATCTGCAAGTGCCAATAAAGTTGCACATTATTTGCAAGAGCACGCTAAAGTTCAAAATGTCTATTATCCGGGATTACAAACACATCTTGGTTTTGATATTCAACAATCTCAAGCAACATCAGCTGGAGCTGTTCTATCTTTTACTTTACAGTCAGAAGATGCACTCCGCCAATTTTTATCAAAAGTAAGATTACCTGTTTTTGCAGTTAGTTTAGGAGCTGTCGAGTCGATTCTTTCCTATCCAGCCAAAATGTCACATGCGGCTTTATCACAAGAGGCTCGTGATGAAAGAGGAATCTCTAATTCATTGCTCCGCTTATCAGTTGGCCTGGAAAATGTTAACGATTTAATATCCGATTTCGAAAATGCCCTTTCTTACGTAGAAGAACCTGTAAATGCATAGAGTGAAAAGAAGATATGAAATTAAGTTATCATATCTTCTTTTTATGCTGTCTAACATATTCGTTTTCATGTCTTTTCTTGTTGTATAGTTCATTAAAAAATAAAATCATACTATCTATTTCCAAGTAATGGATTTATTGATATATTAAGAAATAAAAGGGGGAAAAAGAATGGATACTTGTGCAGATATTTTAATCGTTATCGATTTACAAAATGGGGTATGCTATAGCGGTGAGCATTTATTCGATTTACAAAATTTACTTAAAAAAGTAAATAAAAGACTTTCTTCATACAGAAATTCCAATAAACCCATCATTTTTGTTCAACATTGTGATGATGATTTAGTACCAGAAAAGGAACTTTGGGCTATTCATACCGATCTAGATGTTCAAGAACAAGATTTTTTTGTAAGAAAAACGCATGCAAATTCATTTTATAAAACAAACTTAAAAGAGATTTTAGACAAATTATCTGTAAATCGTATTGAATTTTGCGGTGCCCAAACAGAGTACTGTATGGATGCTACAATTAAATTTGCCCACGGACTCGGATACGAAAACTTCATGGTACAAAAAACAACCTCTACGTTAAATAATCCATTTATGTCCGCAAAAGAGACAATTGATTTTTATGAGAATATATGGAACCATAGATTTTTAAAGTTGATAAAAGACGAACTCTAGAATAAAGTGAAGGCTAATAATCAGTGGGGGTTTTACGGGCAACTATCTCCCACCTAACTTCCTCGCATTCGCCGAATTTCGAGGTGGGAGTCTTACTGCCCGTAAATAGCGGGATAAATGACTAATGACTTGATCATTCTAAGATTTATTAGCTACACTCAAGTATTTCATTATCACCATACAGAAACAGATTACATTCAGCTTCTTTTCTTTTTAACCTGCTTTATATTCTATATATAACATTACAATTCCTTTGTCATATTATTTTAAAAATTTTGTATATTCATTTGAAAGAATAAGAAAATCATGATAAAATTGTGTTACAAATATATCTATATCTTTCAATTTTTAAAATGCATCGAAATTTTCACCCAAAAATGTCATTTTACAAAACCGTGCTAATTTATTTATTTTATTTACATCAGGGTCTCTTTTCTTACAATTTCTTTACTTTAGGACTTTTTTTCTGCAACAACTGTTTTCTTTTCTTTAATTTTTTGGTATGTATAGTATGGTATAACAGCTCACACGGAGGTGGAAAAGAACATGTTAGAAACCTTTCAAAAAGAATTAGAACTATATGAAAGTAATGCAGAATTATTGAAAGTACTTGCTCATCCTGTTCGTTTATGTATTGTAAAAGGATTAATCGAGCGTGGTCCAAGCAACGTTTCTACAATGTACACTGGCTTAAACATGCCACAATCTACAATTTCACAGCATTTAGCAAAGTTAAAAAGTGCTAAAATCGTTTCCAGTGAAAGAAAAGGATTAGAAATTTACTACAAAGTAGAAAACGAAACAATTATTCAACTCGTTCGCGTATTATTAGGTTAGGGACTAATAAACAGAGAAAAAGAACGTATTCTATATATTTCATCTCATATCTTTAATATAAATATATATCATGAGAGGAAATATATAATACTACATAAGTCGTATTAAAAAACAAGACACAGAAATATACTGTGTCTTGTTTTTTTCATATTGTTAAATATCGATTCACATGTGAATTCTGCATATCTTTTGTATGTATAACAACATCAAAGACACTCCCTAATCCTCCATTCAAAATCATAGAACGAACTGCTCGATTTTGTTTTTGAGTTTCAGAAAAAGGATTCGTATCTTGATGACTCGTAAGCTGTTCTAATATTCCTGCCGCTAACAAAAACTCAGATTGCTTTTTATGCCATACTGCACTCATTCCTTGAAGGCTAAAAATCTCCTTTAGCTCATCCCAATGAATATGAGTAGTAAGATCCATTTCACCCGGATGTTCTAGAGGATTACGTATTAACTTATGCTTATAATATCCACGTAAACTTCCTTCGTGATGTGCAGGATGCATCCATTCTTCTTTTGTGTAGCCATAGTCAACTGTAATACATATACCTTTTTGAAACCATTTCGCAATTCCTTTTATATACTCTTCCATCGCAATTGGCACTTCAAAACGTTGTCCTTCAGCAATATGAATATTATATTTCAATAAGTATCGACCTATTCTTTTATTTAACGGTCTACATACTTCAGCAAGATTTCCTTCCTCTGTATACGTAATACGTACTTCATACAACATTCCATTTCTCTTCTCAATTACTTCAACAGGAAATGCATCAAATAACTCATTCGAAAAAAGAATCCCTTCGAATGCTTCTCCCATTTCACTATAAGATGTATAATACGACACATTAGAAAATGAGCACAGATTCTCCTGCTGTAATTTTCTATGAAAAGGGCTCAATTCAATCATTGAATAATTTAAATCGATAAAGGTTTCCGGGGATAATTGCTTCCATTCTTGTAAAACATCATAGGCAAACTTTCCTGTCCCTCCGCCAATCTCACAAATATTCGGAGCAACTTCACCATTTTCAACAAGACGAATAAAAAACTTAGCAAAAGTTTTTGCAAAAACAGAGGATACGTTGCTACTTGTAAAAAAATCCCCTTGTCTTCCAATCTTTTCACGTTCCTTCATATAATAGCCATGTCCTTCTGTATACAATACGAGGTTCATATACGTACTATATGAAATTGAATAATCCTTCTCTTTCCCCATCCATTCTCTTAAAATGAGCTCCATCCCCATAATAACTCCTTATTGTAAAAATGGATTATTTTCTTTTTCAAAACCAATGCTTGTTTCTGGACCATGTCCACATAGCACCGCGGTTTCATCTGGTAATACAAATAATTTCTCTTCAATACTTCCAATTAATTCAGCAAAACTTCCACCAGGTAAATCCGTTCTTCCGATGCTCATTTGGAATAATACATCACCAGAAAACACGGCATTCGCCTCTTTACAATAATAAGAAATGCTTCCTGGAGAGTGTCCTGGTGTTTCAAAAATTTCAAAGTTAAATGAACCAATTGTTAATGCACCCTCTGCATCAATAATATGATCTGCTGGCTTTGCTGTAATACTGCGGTTCATCATAAAAATTTGAGAGCCATTTACAGTTGCATCCCCTAACCAATCTGCTTCTTCTTTATGTACGTATACAGGAATATGGAAAGCGTCTCTCACCGCATCAACAGCACCAATATGATCAAAATGAGCATGTGTTAATAAAACTGCCAATGGCTTTAATTGTTCTTTTTGTAAATATGTAACGAGCTTCTCTCCCTCGTGACCAGGATCAAAGATAATACACTCATTTTGATCATTCGTTAAAATATAAGCATTCGTTTGTAGTGGTCCTAACGGCATTTGTGTCCATTTCATATGAAAATCTCCTCCAGTTATTAAACTTACTTTTAATGATACAACATTTCTTTCTCTTAGGAAAAGAAAGGATGCTATCTCGACAATCATTTTTAAAACATGTACAATATAAAAGAGTAAATATTCTAAAAACTCATATTAAAGAATGGGTAGACAGAGGAGGATATTGTATGGGCCTTGTTATTATTTTTGCACTTGTCACTCTGTTAGCTGTATTTGCTACGCTTAGAACTCTCCGCGAAAAGAACTTTTTCGCGAGCGGTTTTGCAATTGCAACTGTACTCGTTTTCGGATGGTTTACGATCATGACTGTTCTATATAGCGGGTACCCACCAGCAGCTTAATTCATTTTCAGTTATACTTTTCATCAAGATTTCACACAAAAAGAGGAAGGGTTTTCCCTTCCTCTTTTCATATTTCACTATTTATAACATCTTCGCTTCGTATTTGTGCTTTTTTACAAGCCACGCTCCCCCGATAACACCTGCATCATTACCAAGTGTTGCAATTGCTAACTTTGTACTCTTTACAGCACGTGAGAAAGCATATTGCTCGAAATAGCGTTGAATTGGTTCTAATAGTGCATCTCCAGCTTTAGACACGCCACCGCCAATAACAATTTTCTCAGGGTTCAGCGTGCTAGAAAGGTTCGCTACAGCTAACCCTAAATAAGAAGCTACTTTTTCTACTACTTCACCTGCTAGTTCATCACCTTGTCCATGCGCTTCAAATACATCTTTTGATGTAATACGCCCTTCTTCCGCTAACATAGAACGTAACAGACTTTCTTTATTAGTCTCTTGTATTTTTTGCATAGCAACACGCACAATACCTGTTGCAGAGGCTACTGTTTCTAAACAACCAGACTTCCCGCAATTACATGGGAAAGCATTCTCCGTAACGACTGTAATATGTCCAATCTCACCAGCAGCACCGCTTACACCGTGTACAATCTCACCATTGGCGATTACACCACCACCAACACCAGTACCAAGTGTCATACAAATTAAATCTTTTGCTCCTTCGCCAGCACCTTTCCACATTTCACCAAGTGCTGCTAAGTTTGCATCATTATCAATCACAACAGGTAATCCTGTTTCTACTTCTAGTAAATCTTTTAACGGATAGTTTTTCCATCCTAAATTAACCGCTTCATAAATCATTCCAGATGCCACATGTACAGGACCAGGAGCTCCCATACCAATACCAATTAACTTGCTTTTTAATTCACCTAACTCTTCTAGCTTTTTATCGATTGCTTTCGCTACATCAAGTGTAATATGTTTTCCTTGCTCATTTGTATTCGTAGGTATTTCCCACTTATGTAAAATTTCACCGTACACATTAATAAATGCTAATTTAATCGTTGTACCACCAAGATCAACACCAACTAACCATTTCTCTTCCATGTTGTTTACCTACCTTTATCTAATTCTTATTTATCTCTTTTTGAATTTCTTGCTTCAATAAAAATAAAGCTGTTTGATAGTCTTGTGGATCGATTAGCTGTGATTGGTTTAATTCACGTAGCTCATCTTGCATTAATTGTAAATCTGCAATTCGATCACCCGTATAAATAATCGTACCAAATTTCTTTAGCAATTGTTGAATATCATAAATAGATATCATTTCATCACCCTCTATGCTCACTTATTATAAAAATCATAATAAGAAAACGTTCACATATTTTATTATAATCAAGAAGAAAAAGTCTCGTCAATTTTTATTTGTCTATACAAGCCCATTTATAACCATTGTTCCTTTTTCTGTAATAATTTTTTCTACATTCTTATCAAATGGTTCTACCGGAATATGTTTTACCATTTGAAAACCATAGGCTAATGATAGCGTTTTCCCTTTATAATGTACGAGATAACGATCATAGTAGCCACCACCATACCCAATCCGTTCTCCTCGCTGCGTATAAGCTACGCCTGGCACGATAAGAAGATCAATTTCATCTGCATTCACTTCTTCCGTAAGCGCCAAAATCGGTTCACGTAAGTTCATATATACTGTTTCTAATTGGTCAAAATTACTAATTTTCCGGAAAGACATCGTCCTTATCCCTTTATTACACTTTGGAACAACTACTTTCTTTCCTTCTTCCCAAGCTTTTTCGATAATAGGATATGTATTCACTTCACGTTCCATCGAGAGAGTGATTCCAATTACTTTAGCCTCAACCCACTCTTTTTGCGCATACAACGAAACTGCAATTTGCTCTGATAAAGTTGTATACTGTTCTTCCGATAAAGAATTCATGTGTTCTATTATTTGTTTACGTAAACGTACTTTCTCTTCTTTCACACATTTCCCCCCTTGCAGTGACACTTTACTCTACGAAGATAGTGTATCACTTTTAGCACAGGAATCGAATAAAAAAAAGAAACAGTAGGAAAATATTCCTACTGCTTACTTTGTTTCACGGTGTAACGTAGACTTCTTGTCACGCTTGCAATACTTTTTAAGCTCGATACGCTCAGCGTTGTTACGTTTATTTTTCTTTGAGATATAGTTACGATCTCCGCATTCTGTACATGCTAGAGTAATATTCACACGCATTCTTATTTCCCTCCAGTCACTAATAACTTAAATCAGACTATACTATAATACCACTTTTAAAATAAAAATTCTACACCTTTTGATATTGTCTAATTTTTTCTATAAGATTTTTCATATTTTCCCTTGCTATTACTGGGTTTCTAGCATGTGAATACACCAAAAATTTTGGTTGTTTTGTGTCAGAAACAATATAAGACCACTCTTTTTCGGTATATTTGAACTGTACCCCTTCAAATATACCTTCTTCCTCCCTTTCCATATCATCCAATAATTTCCTCATCACTTTCCCTTTTTCGTTCCATGAACATACAACTTCATCATAAAGTAAATAGAGTGGAGGCGATTGCTCTACTATGCTGTGAAACGCTTTTCCTTGCAGTGCTATTAACTCGAATAATTTTCCAATTCGGTATAAAATATCTCGTTTCCATTTTACTTGGAACGACTTTTTTTTATCATGTATATAAAATAGAAGGTAACATTCTCCTAATTTCAAAGACATCGGGTAAATATTTCCTGTCGCTTCCAGTAATAAATCAGGAAGATCTATTTCTTCAAAATCTGTACCTTGGTAAATATTACTATAATTATCATATAACTCGAAATAATTTCCTTGCTCAGAAAACATAAGCGCCATATTTGCTTTACTTGATTTCATCAAAGCTTTCACATGATCTTTTTGTTCACCCGCATAAATCCATGTAACTGTGCATCCAAGCCTTTGAAGAAAGAGCATAAGTAAATGTTGTAACATATCATTTCTCTTATTAATAAGAAGATGAAACTTCTGTTTTTGTATTTGCTCGATATCAATGCGCTCTAATACAGCCTCTATATAATCATTTAAAGAAACGTGAACTGGCGTATTTCGTCCCATTTCTTTCTCACATACGTAATAAAACGACTCGGACATATATACTTGTTCTATCGCTTTTTGCTGCTTATATGTTAATAGCATCCCATCCTTACCATACAACTTGATAACAACCTCTTTTTCATTTTCCACTTGAACGAAAACCCCACCTGCACATTGCAAATTATGAATATTATACTGAAAAAGTGACTCGGTCATTTCTTTACATTCCATCGTATGAATCCCGATACCATGAATAGCATGTAAGAATAAATTTTTATAAGAAGTTGTTTCTATATGTTCTTGACTCCCGATTAATATACTTTCCCCTTTTCCCAAAAGCGATCCATACGCCATCGCAACTTTCACAATAAATTGAGGAGTAATCTCAACATTTCCTCTCCCTACTATACGGCTTTTTTGTAACCATCCCGCACTCTTTTCACTTTCTTGAACACCAGCTGATCCTACTACCGAATGACTATCAATTGCCTTATAAGGCCATAGTTTTCCTTTTTGCTTAATTACCGTACTTTTCCCTATATGGCAATGATCCGCTACAATGCTTTTTTGAAACAGTGTAACGTCATCTTCAACCATTGTATGCTCTCCTATTGTCGTTTCTAATAGCTCGCAATACTCCCCAATGTGAGCATTTGCAAACACAATGCTTTTTTGAAGATGAGAATAGCTTGAAATAGTACTATTTTTCCCGATAATAGAGTACGGCTCAATTACAGCCCCCGCACCAATCTTTGCTCCTTCTCCAATAAAAGAAGGGCCATGAATTTTCGTTCCTTTCCCAATCGTTACATCTTCTCCCATCCATACCATCGGCAATACTTCAGTATAGGGAATAGGCACTTGCAGTTTTTTCGTTAACAAATCAAATTGTGCTTGTCGATATTGATCAAATGTACCAATATCTAACCAATACCCTTCTGACAAATATGCAAATAAGGCATTCTTATTTGCCAATAACGGAAACACATCTTGACTGAAATCAAAAAATTCTTGTGGCGGTATGTAAGAAAAGATTTCTGGCTCCATAATATAAATACCTGTATTCACAACATTAGAAACTACCTCATTCCAGCTTGGTTTTTCTACATACCGTATAACCTCTTGTTCTTTGTTCATTACAACCAAACCAAATGAGAGTGGGTTTTCTACTTCCTTCACAAACATTGTTACCATTCTTTTCTTTCGTCCATGAAACTTAATTCCTTCTGATAATTGAAAATCAGTTAATGCATCTCCGCTTATCACAACAAATGTTTCATCTAAAAAGTTTTCCGCTTGCTTAATACTCCCTGCGGTTCCAAGCGGAGGAGAGTCTTCAAAATAATACAATTTAACTCCCCATTTACTACCATCACCAAAATACTGCTTAATGGCCGTACCCATATATTGAACGGTAATTGCAATTTCACGAATACCATGCTGACGTAATAATTCAATATTGTATTCCAAAACTGGTTTTTCTAATAATGGCAACATCGGCTTTGGAGTATTACATGTTAATGGTCTAAGGCGTCTTCCTTTTCCTCCAGCTAAAATAACCCCCTTCATATACTTCAGCCTCCACTTAGATAATGTTCAGTAACTCCGTATACCATATGTATATTCTCTATCTCACATGAATTAGCAGCATAAACTTGATTATTGTAACGAATCATTACTGATGAGAAAAACTCTGCTTAAGATTACCTTCTATATAAATATATCTTTCAAACCCCCACAGAAAGAAAGCGCTTACTATTAACTTAGTAAAATAACGCTGAATAGCAACCAACATATATACTAATTCCCTCATTACATTATGATACATCTTATCATCATAAACTAAAGGAAACAACGAGCTTTTTTTGTCATGTTTTGACTAAAAAAGCAGATGATTTCTCATCACCTGCTTTGATCCCTATTCATTCAATAAATAATGCTTTCCTTTTACTAAATAAAATACATTCTCAGCAATATTTGTAACATGATCTGCTACCCGCTCAATATATCTCGCCACAAATGATAATTGTGTAATTTGTGTAATTGCTTCTGGTTGTTCCGGAACTGAAGATATAAATTCACGAATCGCCTTTCCATATATTTCATCAACGGAATCATCCATTTCGGCAATTTGTTTAGCAAAAGTTAAATTTTCTTGCTCATATGCTTCTAACGCTAAACTTAACATCTCATTTGCAATCGCAAACATTTCATCAAGATTGTGTAAACTAACAGCCACTTCTTTTTCCCCAAGACGAATAGTAGACTTCGCAATATTAACGGCATGATCTGCAATACGCTCTAAATCTGTCGCTGTTTTAATTGAAATGAAAATTTTTCGTAAATCACTTGCTACAGGCTGTTGCTTCGTAATAAGCATAAGCGCAAGATCGTTTATTTCCTCTTCTAAATTATCCATGCGGTAATCACCATCAATGACCTCTAACGCTTTCTCTACATCTCTTGTATGCAGACCTTCCATAGCAATTAATAAAGCTTCCTTTGCTAATTCGCCAAGCTCAATCACCTTTTGCTGTAACGTTTTTAAATCACATTGAAACTGTTCTCTTACCATTGTTTCTTCCCCCTCAATATTATGTGTCATTATATATAAATTTCCTATCTAGCCTCCTATACTTACAATAAGTATTAAGATAGGAAAATTATTACTTCCCTATTAAAATGAGGTAAAAATAAGAAATGCCCTCCGTTAAGAGGGCATTTACTCTTATACTTACAACGATATCAACCGAATCGTCCTGTAATATAATCTTCTGTACGCTTATCTGAAGGTGTTGTAAATAATTTATTTGTCTCTGTATATTCCACAACTTCCCCACTTAAGAAGAAAGCAGTTTTATCTGAAATACGTGCTGCTTGTTGCATGTTATGCGTTACGATTACAATACTAAAGTCTTTCTTTAACTCTTGAATTAATTCTTCAACTTTTAATGTTGAAATTGGATCTAACGCTGATGTTGGCTCATCCATTAAAATTACATCTGGCTCAATCGCTAAGCAACGCGCAATACATAAACGTTGTTGCTGTCCGCCAGATAAGCCGTATGCATTATCGTGCAAACGGTCTTTTAACTCATCCCAAATCGCTGCCCCACGTAAACTTTTTTCAACAATTTCGTCCAATGTTTTTTTATCACGAATACCGTGGATTTTCGGGCCATATGCTACATTTTCATAAATAGATTTCGGAAATGGATTTGGCTTTTGGAATACCATTCCTACATGTGTTCGTAATTCTTCAACTGGATATGATTTATCAAATATATTACGTTCTCTATATTCAATTACACCTGTAGTTCGAACGATCGGTACTAACTCTACCATACGATTTAATGTTTTTAAGTACGTTGATTTACCGCAACCACTTGGGCCAATAATTGCTGTAACTTCATTCTCATGAATACTTAAGTTGATATCCTTTAAAGCATGGTCTTCTCCATACCATAAATTTAAGTTTTTCGTATCAAATACTACTTTCTTTGGTGCAGTCTCGATTTTCTCTTCATTTTTCACCTGTACATTTACTACTGTTGCTACCATTTGAATTCCCCTTTCATCCACTTCCAACTTATTTTCGATTTCGTAACCATAAGACAAATATATTGATAAAGAGCAACAACCCTAGCAAAACAATCATTCCAGCTGCTGCTACATACTGAAATTCTTCTTGCGGTCTACTCATCCAATTAAAAATTTGAATTGGTAAAACTGTAAATCTATCAAACATACTAAATGGAACATAATTTGCAAATGCAAGTGCCCCGATAACTAATAACGGTGCCGCTTCTCCAATTGCTCTTGAGATCGCTAACGTACAACCCGTTATAATTCCCGGAAAAGCTGCCGGCAATACAATTTGATACATCGTTTGCCACTTCGTAGCACCTAATCCGTAAGAAGCTTCCAATAACGAATTCGGTACAGATCGAATCGCTTCTTGACTAGCTACAACAACTGTTGGTAAGACGAGCAAACTCATCGTCAATGCCGCTGCAACTATACTCTCTCCTAAATGAAGAGCATATACAAAAATCGTTAAACCGAGTAAACCGAATACAACAGAAGGTACTCCCGCTAATGTTTGATTATTAACTTCTATTATTTTCTTAAATATGGACTCCTTCGCATAATGTTCTAAATAAAGAGCCGTTCCGACTCCCAATATAAAAGAAACCGGTATAACGATTCCCATAAATAATATTGTCCCTGACAAAGCAGCAGCAATTCCAGCTTCTTTCGGATTACGTGAAGCGAAGTTTGTAAAGAAATCTATTGAAAGATAACTTACACCTTTTTCAAAAATTTGAAACAGCAAGATCAAAAGTATTACTACCGAAAACAAAATCGCTATATAAAAAAACAACTTATAAATTCTGTCTTTCAAAAAACGAGCTGTCATATTTTCTTCTATTTTCTTATGATTTAACATTCGCATATTATGTCACCCTCCTAAAACGGTGCATAATATATTGCGAAAGGATGTTCATTATAAAAGTAAACATAAATAGCGTTGCACCTACAGCATACATGCTGTAATAAGTAATAGTTCCATGCGGAGCATCGCCTAAACTTACTTGCACAATATAGGCTGTTAACGTTTGAATAGATTGCGTCGGATTTAGCGATACATTAGGTGTGGATCCCGCTGCAATAACAACAATCATTGTCTCGCCAATTGCCCGAGAAGCCGCTAATATAATCGCTGCCATAATCCCTGTAAAAGCCGAAGGAAACACTACTTGTTTTACCATCTCAAAGCGAGTCGCCCCGAGTGCTAACGAAGCTTCTTTCGTTCCTTTCGCTACAGCTCTCATTGCGTCTTCAGAGAGTGACGCAATTGTAGGTATCATCATAAGTCCAATAACAATCCCTGGACTAATCGCATTAAAAAACTGTAAATCCGGTATAATCCGTTGTAAAAGTGGCGTGACAACTGTTAATGCGAAAAAACCATATACGATTGTCGGGATGCCTGCTAATAGTTCCAGCATCGGCTTTAATATCTTCCGTGCACCGTTTGAAGCATATTCGCTTAAAAATACGGCACAACCTAATCCGATAGGAATTGCTACGAGCATAGCAATTGCCGTTACAAGGACTGTTCCACATATAAGTGGTAATATACCGAATTTCGGATCTTCAAAAAACGGTAACCATTCTTTCTCCGTCAAAAAGGAATGTAATGATATTTTTTGAAAAAACATGATTGTTTCATTTGCCAACGTAAATATAATTCCAAGTGTCGTCACAACAGAAACGCTAGCAATTATTTTTAGTGATAACGGAACTATTCGATTGATTCGCTGCGTTTTTTTTCTTTGTTTTGTATTTCTTTCAATCAAATGTTGTACAGAAAATGTAATTTGACTTTTGTCATTATGAGCCAAAGATGAAAACCCCTTTCCACCCTGACATTACCTTTTTATTTCTGTTAACATTCGTAGCTGTTCATTATATTTTTTTGGGGGTAATTTTACATATCCGACCTCTTCAGCGAGATTTCCAACATGCTGAATCATAAACTCAACATAATTTGCTACACTCATTTTATTTCGGATAGATGCATCATTCACATAAGTAAATAGCGATCTAGATAACGGCTTATACTTACCTGTTTGAATGGTCTCTTTCGTCGGAAATACACCATTCACTTTTATCGCTTTCACCTTATCTCGATTAGCCATATAATAAGCATATCCTACAAAAGCAATGGCATGTTTATCATTCATTACCCCTTGCATAATAACTTGGTCATCTTCAGACAAAGAGACTCTTTTTACAAGGCGGCTATTTTGTAAGATGACATTTTGAAAATAATCATAAGTACCAGAGTCTACGCCTGGCGCATAAAACTTCACTTGTTCACGTGGCCATGATGAATGAATTTGTGACCATCGCTTCTCTCTTCCATCTTCACTCCATAACAGACGTAAATCGTCTACCGTCATATTCTCTACCCACGTATTTTGACGATTCACAACAATTGTAAGACCATCGTAAGCGACTTCAAACGGTGTAAACTGAATGGAGTTTTTCTTCATTTCATTTTCTTCCACTTGTTTCATTACTCTCGAAGCATTATTTATATCTACCTCACCTTTACTGAAACGATTAAATCCTCCTCCTGTTCCAGAAACACTGATGGAAATTTTCACGTTCGGATGCACCTTTGTATATTCTTCCGCTACTGCTTCTATAATAGGAAAAACCGTTGAGGATCCGTCAACTCTCACTTCTCCCATTTCACTTGTAGCAAACGCAGTAGACATACCAAAACAAAAGAAACATGTCGATAACATTAAAACTTTAATCTGTGTTCGCATCCATTTCACGTGTGCTTCCTCCTAGAAGTAACCGGAAATAACAGGATTACAGATATAAGAATACTGCTAAACTATTAATTCGGTTTTAATTGTTTGTAAAAGTTTTGTAAAGTTCCACAACAATCAACATAAGGTAAAAGGTTAATCAGTGGATAGCTGTTCGTCCCCTCTAACGATTAGCCTATAAAGCAGTTATCCTCCTATCGCACAAAATAAAACAAGAGGATATACATAAGTATCCTTTATGAGGCCGCGTGCTTTTTCAATACTGTATGCCTGTCCACTTTTATTAAAACGTATGCATGAACCATAAAAAAAAGCACACTATCTTTTCAGATAGTGTGCTTTTTTTATAACTTATTTATTCATTATCTTGATCTTCGTTTTTATTTTTATTGTCTTTTTCATCTTTTGGAGCTCCACCATTTATTTCTTGATTTTTCAAATCAAAGTAAGCATCCATAATTTCACGACTAATATATCCATTAATACCAGTCTTATCATCATGTACCCACGGCACAACAACAGAGAATGCTACTTCTGGATCTTCAAGTGGCGCATAACCTACTAATGTTAAGTTATATGTCTCCACACGCTGACCGTCTGCTTTTTTACCAATCGCTTTATCTCCACCATACACAGTTTGCGCTGTACCAGTTTTCCCTGCAGCTTTATATTTTGCACCAGTAAAGTATTTTGTAGCTGTACCGCCTGAATCGTTAAATACTTGTCTAAATCCTTCTTGAACACGTTTAATTTGTGATTCAGGCATATCAATACGATTTAATACTTTCGGTTCCATAGATTGAACAACTTTTCCAACTTCTTCTGGCTTGGTCGCTGGCTGACGAATTTCCTTTACAACTTGCGGTTGCATACGATATCCACCATTCGCAATTGTTGAAATATACTGAGCTAATTGAAGCGGTGTATACGTATCATACTGTCCAATTGATAAATCTAATAAGAAACCTGGGATATTGTCTGTGCTACCTCTTTGTCCAGCAGATTCATTCGGTAAATCAATGCCAGTTTTTACACCAAGTCCAAACTGACCGTAATAGTATCGCATCGTATCATATGCTTTTTGTGGTATATCTAACGTACCGCCTCTAACATATGGAACACCAGCAATATTCATCGCTGTTTTAAACATATATACGTTAGAAGACATTTTTAACGCTGTCAGATCATTAATAGGTCCCATCGTCTTCCAAGAAGATTTGCTCTTCGTTCCTTTTAATACGATTGGTTCATCGACTTGAACTGAACCCGGTTGAATCGCACCTGTTTGATATCCTGTAAGTACTGTCGCACCTTTTACAGTCGATCCCATCGGATAAGAACTTGTCATCGTTCCTAATGCGAAATCTTGTACTTTCGTTTCGCCATTTTCATCCACTAATTGTTTCCCAGCCATAGATAAAACTTCACCATTTTTCGGATTCATCATTACAACAAATGCCCGATCTAAAAGAGGTTCTGACCCTTTAAATTTCATTAAATTTTTTGTAATAATATCTTCCACACGCTTTTGTAATTCCATATCAATTGTTAAGTTCAGGTCGTTACCTCGTTGTCCTTGCGATACATTAATCGTTTCTAAAATATTACCGTTTTTATCTGTAATATTTTTCACTTCTTCTTTCGTACCATGCAGGCTATCTTCATACTGCTGTTCAAGATAACTTTTTCCTACTCTATCATTTCGATTATAATCGCGAACAAGATAGTAATCTAGTCTTTCTCTCGGTAAACCTTCATCAGACGTTGACACTCCACCAAGTACACTTCGGAATAAATCATCATACGTATATTTTCGATCCCAATCAACATTCGTATCTACACCTGGTAATGTTGCTAGATTCTCACTAATCTTCGCATATTCTTTTTCTGTAGCATCCTTTTTAATAACTTGAGGTGTCATCGCATATCCGCCGTCCATCTTACTTTTAATCGCTAATATTTCTAAATCTTCTGCGGATAATTGATTAATCTCTTCTTCCGTCACACGACTTCGTTGACGCTCGTCTAACTCTTTATCGTCAATTTTGTTATTTTTCAATTCTTGACGATCTTTATTCGTAATTTTTTCTTTGGCTTCCTCTTTATGCATAGCAAGCCAATAATCTTTTTTATCGCGATCCGTTAATTTATCTGTCGGTACGTCAATCCACTCTGCTAGTTTTTTCGCTGTTTCTAAGCGATCCTCTGCAGTTGATCCTTTCATTTTTGTAAATGTGATGGTACGAACAGCTGCATTATCTACTACTGGTCGTCCATAACGGTCAAATATTTTCCCACGCGGTACTGGATTGCTTATCGTTGAATTTTCTTTCTTCTCCACTTCATTCTTATATTCCTCACCGCGAACAATTTGTACGTATCCGAGTCTTACAATAACCGCGGAGAACATTAAAAATACGCAAAAAAACAACACGTTTAATCGAAAAGGAACGTGGGTCTTTTTCTTTGTTTGCTTCTGTTTCTTGCTCATACAAACCCCCTCTACCAACAGCTATGTAATGTGAAAGGGACACCTTCATACAGGTGTCCTCACTGCTGTCTTACATCTTTTTCTATTCTAGCATAAAACAAACGAGAAGTTAACCTTCTGGTTCAGTTTGATTCTGTGTGGTTCCTTGCGCTACAACACTTGTTTTACCCGCATTTCCCTCATCATATTTGACATTTTTAATCGCAAAATAAATAAGAAAATGTCCAGCACCTAAAATACATAGTAAATAAGGCAAACTTTTTTCAGGCGGAAAGAAGATCACCGCACACAAGAAACTTAAGATGGAACAAATCCTTCCTGCATTTAACCATAATTCCCGGACAACTACATATTCCACGCGCCATTCTCTCGCATTTTTCGCTCTACCAATTACGTCATATGTCATTGACCCGTACGGAACAAGTAAGATAGGGTATGCAATCGCGATACATGCTGCATAAATAAGTAATTTTGCGTATGTAACATTGAAAATAACTAAAAATACGACAGCATATAAAATAATGCCTCCAAACAAAATCGCTTTTTTTCGCCACTCTTTCTTTAACATACGAGCGACTAAGTAGTAACATACAAAGGATACAGCAGAGTTCACTAAACTATATTTTCCTAATGCGAACTCACTATTAGTTGCTAAATAAACATATACTGAAATGACAAAAATAAACGTTCCTTCTCTCAATCCTTGAAAAAAATGAGCTCTTGTAATTCTCCCCCAATTTTTATCAACCCTTCGCTCTTTCAATACTTGTACGATTTCATAACGCCCTTCACATTCTCTCTTAGATAAAAAGAAGCTTAAGACGACAGCAATCGCAAATAGCACTAATGAAAGAAAGAATATGACAGTATAACCACTCCATTTTTCCATACGTGAAATTGTGTATCCTGCTGCTATTGGTCCAATCATTCCAGAGAAAGATGTAAGAAGTCCAAGAAACCCGTTAAAGAAATCTCTTGTTTCTGGTTCTGTAATCTCAAATGTCAATAAATTAAACGCCAACCAGTAAAAACCGTATCCTACTCCTAAAAGAGCTCCCATTAATAAAATATAGTGAGAAGCACTTTTTCCCGCTACTAAAACAACGATAAAAAAAATTGCGAGCGTTCCTACGCCTATTCGTAACAAAATCGAGCGATCAATACGTTTCGCTAATTTCCCCCCTACAAGAAATGTGAGGGGCTGTAATACAACACTGGCCAAATTATACAAGCCAAGATTCACATAATTTTGTGTTTGTTTCCATAAGTAAATGTTAACAAACGTATTCGATAAAGAAATTGCGAGCGTGTATAAACCTCCTATAAGAAGCAATAACACTAAATCCCGATTCACTTCAACGTCACCAATTATATGTTTCCACTTCATACACAACTCTCCTTTACTTCATGTTCTAGTCTTCCAAAGACAAGCCCAATTATGTAAAAGGAAAGCATAGAAAAAAGCTAGGAGATTACTCCCAGCTTTTTCCATGTTTATTGCAATTATTTTGCTTCTTGGTAACGTTTTTCAGCAGCGTTCCAATCTACAACGTTCCAGAATGCACCGATGTAGTCTGGACGACGATTTTGGTAATGTAAGTAGTACGCATGCTCCCAAACATCTAAACCGATAACTGGAGTTTTACCTTCAGTTAAAGGAGAATCTTGGTTTGGAGTGCTTGTTACTTCTAACTCACCGTTATTTACTACTAACCAAGCCCAACCAGAACCAAAACGAGTTGCGCCAGCTTTAGCAAATTCTTCTTTGAATGCATCGAAGCTACCAAATTTCGCTTCAATTGCAGTTGCTAATTCGCCTACTGGTTGTCCGCCACCGTTTGGAGATAAGATTGTCCAGAAGAATGTATGGTTAGCATGTCCACCACCATTGTTACGTACTGCTGTACGGATTGCTTCTGGTACTTCATTTAAGTTTGCAACTAATTCTTCAACGCTTTTGTCAGCTAATTCTGCATGACCTTCTAAAGCAGCGTTTAAGTTTGTAATGTACGTGTTGTGATGTTTTGTATGATGGATATTCATTGTTTCTTTGTCAAAGTGAGGCTCTAAAGCATCATACGCATAAGGTAAATTTGGTAATTCGTGTTTTGCCATTGTTATATTCCTCCCAGTTTATGTATTGTCACTATTTGTGTGACATACAACTTCATTCTACCCTAATTGCCATAGGGTGCAAACAAATAAATCACATTGTCTTGCTAACATTAAAGTAGCAAAATTCCCACTTCTTTTCAATCAAAATGCTCATATATTCCGTAAAAAAAGCTCCCTTCTACAAGGAAGCTTCCTGCTGACATAATAAACATGTGAAATGGATATGGACCCTGTAGGACTCGAACCTACGACCGGACGGTTATGAGCCGTCTGCTCTAACCAGCTGAGCTAAGGGTCCACAATTATGTATGTAATAACATATCAAATAACTGAATTCCTATCGGATATATCCTTTAAGAAAGGTAAGATAAATTTACCATATAAAAAAGAAAAGTGTCAATTGTATTTTTCTCATTCAAAAGAAGAAAATTAATAAAAAGAAATTTAGTTATCTTCACTATATGTAAATATAATATATCTTGAGATTCTCTAGATTCCTACGTTACAATGACTTTATACATACATAAAGGAAGTGAATCTATGTCCATATTTACCCAATTCGCAAAAAGTGTATACTCGCCTAAAGATATGGCGCTATTCCGTTTTCAAAAAATCGGTAAAACCATTTTGTATATTATGCTACTTTGCTTAATTACTACTATTCCAAGAACTTTCTTGTACGGTAGCTTTATCCAAGATGGTGTGAACATGGTAAATCAAGTCATTGAAAAAGATTTACCTGATTTTAAAATTGAAAATGGCGAACTTAAAGCTGATATTGATCAACCTATCGAAAAAGAAGAAGGAAATGCCCTTTTCGTATTTGATCCAAATTCAACAGAATTAGAAAAATATCAAAATAAAACAGGTTTATTTGTTTTAAAAGATAAAGTCGTCTCTATAGGAAATGGTCAAACACAAACGTATTCCTATAACGACTTATTAGGTGCATCTCTTGAGAAAAAAGATTTGCAAGACTTTATTTCTTTATTCGATAGTATTTATCCAATTTTATTATTTGTTATCGGATTTTTAGTGTACCTATTCCAGCTATTCATCACTTTTTTAGGCGTGACTTTACTTGCGTTCATCGGTTCTGCTATGAGCGGTCAACGTAAATTATCCTATAAACAAGTTTGGACACTAACTGCGTACAGCTATACAATTCCAACAATCTTCTTTATGATTATGGATTTATTTAAAATCGTCGTACCTGGTTCAACATTCATTTATATCGCAGTTGTTTTAATTGTCCTATACTTAACAATTAAAGAAGTCCCAAAACCGAAAGAAAAATAAGAACACAAAAAAATGCCTAAATAGGCATTTTTTTTTTTGGACAAGCATATATTCCTAGCAAGGGAGTGAAGAATATGAAGAGATTAGGTATATTCTTATTCGTGCTTGTTCTCGTTTATATATTTTATTACGATATAAAAATCGGCACTTTACCGATGTTAAGCTCATATAAAAAAACAACCGCTGCCCAAACGATAAAAAAGGAAAATACAGATACAAAACAAAATAAAGAGAAAGAGAAAGAAACAGATACAGCTTATAAAGCAATTGAAGTCAAAACAGGTGATACTGTCCTTTCTATCACAGAAGCGATTAACAAGAAAAAAATCCCTTCTATTGAAAAAGTAATTGATGATTTTAAACAATTAAACAAAAATACATCTGCTACAAAAATACAAATTGGGAAATCTTATAAATTCCCGTTATATCAATGAGCAATCACTTAATCCTTGTCAATTACATAAAGGCGCTGATACAATAGTAAAAGTGAAACCGAGTACTTCGGTTTCTATAGCCCTTTCTCTCACATACTATCATTGATGTAAGGGACTAAAAAAGAAACTTCTTTTATAAGGAGAGCGATCTATTCGTGAATGAAATGACTCATCGTACAAAAACACGTCCAGTTAAAGTCGGTAATTTAACAATTGGCGGTAATAATGAATTAATTATACAAAGTATGACAACAACAAAAACACATGATGTTGAAGCAACAGTTGCTGAAATTAAACGTTTAGAAGAAGCTGGCTGTCAAGTCGTCCGTGTTGCTGTTCCAGATGAACGTGCAGCAAATGCTATTGCTGATATAAAAAAACAAATCAACATTCCACTTGTTGCTGATATTCATTTTGATTATCGCCTTGCCTTAAAAGCAATTGAAGGCGGCATTGATAAAGTACGTATCAACCCGGGTAACATTGGTCGTCGCCATAAAGTAGAAGCTGTTGTAAATGCAGCAAAAGAGCGCGGTATTCCAATCCGTATCGGTGTAAACGCTGGTTCATTAGAGCGTCACATTTTAGAAAAGTATGGGTACCCAACTGCAGATGGTATGGTTGAGAGCGCACTACATCACATTAAAATTTTAGAGGACTTAGATTTCCACGATATTATCGTATCTATGAAAGCCTCTGATGTTAACTTAGCAATTGAGGCATATGAAAAAGCTGCTCGTGCTTTTGATTATCCATTACATTTAGGTATTACAGAATCAGGAACATTGTTTGCTGGAACTGTAAAAAGTGCCGCTGGTCTTGGGGCAATCTTAAGTAAAGGTATTGGAAATACACTACGTATTTCATTAAGTGCGGATCCAGTTGAAGAAGTAAAAGTTGCGCGTGAACTATTAAAGTCATTCGGTCTTGCATCTAACGCAGCAACACTTATCTCTTGTCCAACTTGCGGTCGTATTGAAATTGATTTAATTAGCATCGCTAACGAAGTAGAAGAATATATTTCTACCCTGCAAGTACCAATTAAAGTTGCAGTACTTGGCTGTGCTGTAAACGGTCCTGGTGAAGCTCGTGAAGCCGATATCGGTATTGCTGGTGCACGTGGAGAAGGATTATTATTCCGTAAAGGGCAAGTTGTTCGTAAAGTACCAGAAGAAATAATGGTAGAAGAACTTAAAAAAGAAATTGATGTAATTGCTGCTGAAATGGCTGCTGAAAGAGACAAAGAAAAAGAAACACAAGAACAGTAAAAAGAAGGTTGCCACAATAAGTTGTGAGCAACCTTCTTTTCTATGTAAAAAAGCTCGTCAGTTATATAACCGACAAGCTTTTACTTTACACATTTTGGACAACGACCATATATTTCAAATTTATGCCCCGTTACTTCATAACCGTTAAAATTTTTATTCATAAAATCCATTGGGCAGGAAGTAATCTCTTTCGTGCCCCCGCAATCTAAACAAATAAAATGATGATGATGTTCCATAATGGAACATGTAAAACGAAAATGTTTTTCACCATTTAATTCCGTTTGTTCTAAAACACCGATTTCGGCAAAAACCGTTAAGTTACGATAAATCGTATCAAAGCTAAGACCTGGATAATCATCCTTCATATGCTCTAAAACGTCTTTCGCAGTTAAATAACGATTGTGAGCCGCAAATAATCGGAGCATCTCTTCTCTTTTCCCAGTATGTTTGTATCCTTTTTCTTTCATTAGGCGCAAAGCTTCTGTTAGATTCATACCTATCCCTACTTTATGCAGTTTTTTTCTTCTTCCATAAAATTGCACCGATCAAAATAAGAACTGCTATCATAACAATTGTACCACCTGGTGCTAGATCAAGTTGATACGAAGCAAACATTCCACCAATTACTGCAATTTCACCAAATAAAATGGAAAAGAAAATTGTTTGTTTAAATCCCTTAGCAATACGAATACTTGCTGCAACTGGTAACGTCATTAAAGATGATACGAGAAGAACACCTACAACACGCATTGATACTGCAATAACAAGCGCAACTAAAATAATAAAAATAAAGTGAATCCACTTTGCACTCAAACCGGTTGATACAGCGTATTCCTCATCAAATGATAGTAAAAACAACTCTTTGTATAATAAACTAATCGTTGCAATAACAACAATTGCTACAATACCGATAATAATTAAATCCGTACTTGTAACAGCACTTACACTACCAAATAAATAACTAAATAAATCTGTGTTAAATCCATTTGCAAGTGAAATGAAAATAACACCGATGCCCATTCCTGCTGAAAGAATAATTGGAATTGCTAATTCTTGATAATGCTTATATACAGTTCGCAATTTTTCAATCAGTAACGCTCCACCAATCGAGAAAATCATTCCCATATATAAAGGATTTAAAAATCCCCCTGTAAAAATTGTTTTTTCAAGTAATAAACTTGCAGCAATACCCGATAACGTCACATGACTTAACGCATCTGCAATAAGCGACATGCGGCGAATTACAACGAACACACCGATAAGCGGTGCAACAAGCCCTATTAAAATACCTGCGTATAAAGAATTACGTAAAAAGTCATATTGTAAAAAATCTTGTATCATTATATCCTCCCGTGATGCTCATGCTCGTGTTCTAAGCGGTGAACATGATGTCCATATAAGACGGACATTTCTGCATCTTCTAACTCTCGGAACTTCTCTACATTTCCATGGAAATGTAGATGTTGGTTTAGGCATGCAACATGTGTTACTTTTTCGGTAACAGCTCCCATGTCATGAGTAACAAGAATTAATGTGATTCCCAACTTTTTGTTTAAATCCTCTAATATCTCATAAAAACTTTCTACATTTTTCACATCGATCCCAACAGTAGGCTCGTCCAAAATAATTAATTCAGGATCACTAACGAGCGCACGAGCAATAAATACACGCTGTTGTTGTCCACCAGAAAGCTCTCCAATATTACGACCTTGAAACTCACTCATCCCTACATCAGCAATCGCTTTTTCTACCTTTGTCTTATCGTCTTTTGTGAAAAAGCGAAAAAGCCCTTTTTTCGAAACGAGTCCCATTGAAACAACTTCAAAAACAGTTGCTGGAAAACCAGAGTTAAAGCTATTTGCTTTTTGGGATACATAGCCAACTTTGTTCCATTCTTTAAACTTCTTGCTATCAACACCAAACAAACGAATACTTCCCTGTTTTGGCTTTAAAACGCCTAATAAACATTTAAGCAAAGTTGATTTTCCTGAACCATTCGGTCCAACTAAACCTAAAAAAGCTCCCTTCGGAACTTGCAAATTAATATCCTCTAACACATTTCGATCTTCATATCGAAATGTTAATCCTTCAATCTCTAATATATTATCCATAGTATCTCACCTATTTTAATTCAGAATGATTCCGATTTATATCTATTTGAATTATAGTACAGCTTATTATAGTTGTAAACCAATCTGCCTAAAATATATCTATTTTTTCAAGAAACCTTATTATTATAACAAAAAGCAGAGAAAAATTCTCTGCTTCCGAAAAATATTCCTATAAAGTGAAACTTTAATCAGAGGGGGGCCCATCCCCACTGATTATTAGTTGAACAAATCAGGCTTTTACGGGCAGTAAACTCCCACAAATAGCAGGATTAACTTTTTAGTGAATAGCTGATTTAAACTTACCACCATTTGTCTCTTGCGTACTCATAATAGTAACGAACGCATTTTCATCAATTTCATGCACAATTGATTTTAACTTCGTCACTTCCAGACGCGTTACAACTGCATAAATAACTTCTTTTTCTTTATCTGTATAGCCACCTTTTGCTACAAGCTTTGTAGTTCCACGACCAAGGCGATGCAATATTGCATTTGATACTTCCTCATATTGATCTGATACAATTAAAACTGCTTTCGTTTCATCTAACCCTTGAATTACTGTATCAATTGTTTTGAATGCGATATAGTACGTCATAACAGAATACATTGCTTGTTCAACACCAAATACAAATGCTGCCCATGCAAAAATGAATAAATTCACAAACATTACGAATTCACCAACAGAAAACGGTAATTTCTTCGTTAATAAAATACCCATAATTTCAGTTCCATCTAACGATCCACCATGACGAATCACAAGCCCTACACCAAGACCTAAAATGAGACCACCAAACACTGTCGCTAAAATTGGCTCCGTTGTAAATGGCGGCACTGCATGTAATGTTGATTCAATAAACGCTAAAGCTACGATACCAAATGCCGAAGATAACATGAATGTTTTTCCAATTTGCTTATAACCCGAGTACATAAACGGGATATTGAGAATAACGACTAAAGTAGAAAAGCTTAACCACCAAATATTCGGAGTAAGATAATCTAATATAAGAGAAATACCAATAATTCCACCATCAATAATTTTATTTGGCATTAAAAATAGTTCGATTGCCACCGCCGCGCATGCTGCTCCAAAAATAATCATAACTAAACGATAGATGAGATGAATAACACTTTCTTTTCGATGTTGCTTTTTTTCCATAAGTCCTCCTTATACTCTTTCTCTGTAGTTTTGTCCTTACATTATAACATACGCTTCTTTTCCTCATGAAAAAAGAAACTCTATAAGAATATGTACAAGCTATATGCTCATATATTTCGATAGAAGAACGTGTGAAGGAGGATAACACGATGAACCTCATTAAACAAATTGTTAATAAAAAATTAAATCATATTTCTACAAAGGAGTTATTGAAATATAGTAAAGAATATGAAGTTCCGATTACAACCGCACAAGCTGATCAAATTGTTTTACTTATGAAAGGAAAGAATATTAACATTTACGATAATAACGAACGACTAGAGCTTTTAAAACAAATCGCAAAAGTAACCTCTCCTGCTACCGCCCAACAAGTAAATATATTATTTCAACAACTACTAAAATAAGGAGGGGAAAATCCCCTCCTTATTGTGCTTTAATTTTTTCAAGAAGTCCCTCATCAAAAGTACCGTTTTTCAGCATTTCGATTTCCAATTTGTATGGTGGCTTCTTATCTTTTTTATCTTCCCCTACATACGGTGTTTCAAGGATTTTCGGTACATGCATTAACTGCGGATGATGTACAATGTGATGCAATGCTTTATAGCCAATGTGACCGAAACCGATGTTTTCATGACGGTCTTTTCCTGCCCCGCGTACATTTTTACTATCATTAATATGAAGTACTTGTAAACGATTAATTCCAACAATCTTATCAAATTCATTTAACACACCGTCAAAATCATTTACAATATCATACCCTGCATCGTGCGTATGACACGTATCAAAGCATACAGATAGTTTCTCATTATATTTTACACCATCAATGATTTTCGCAATTTCTTCGAAGCTACGACCACATTCAGTTCCTTTTCCTGCCATCGTTTCTAGCGCAATATTAACCGTTTGTTCTGGCGTTAGTACTTCGTTAAGTCCCTTAATAATTTGTTGAATACCAGCATCTGCTCCTGCACCAACGTGGGCTCCTGGATGAAGAACAATTTGTTTCGCTACACCTAACGCTGCTGTTCTTTCAATTTCCATGCGAAGGAAGTCTACACCTAATTGGAACGTTTCTGGCTTCGTCGTATTCCCAACATTAATAATATATGGCGCATGGACGATAATTTCCTCAATACCGTTCAGTTCCATATGCTTTCTTCCTGCTTCTATGTTCAATTCTTCAATTGGTTTTCTTCTTGTATTTTGCGGTGCACCTGTATATATCATAAACGTCGTTGCACCGTATGAAACAGCCTCTTCACTTGCTGCTAATAACATCTTCTTACCACTCATTGAAACATGAGATCCAATCTTTAACATACAATCACCTCTTCAATTTACAATAGTTATAATGATAGCATAATTTGTAGAAATATGTAGCGAATTGTTCCTATACAAAAATTACTACATAAATGAAATGGATAAAAAAAGATAAGGGGATTCCCCTTATCTTTTTTTATTGCTATATTTTCGTTTCACTTTTTCACGTTCTGTTGCAAGCTTTCGCTTATAATTTGGTTTTACTTTTTTCGGCTTTTTAACAACTTTTGTTGCCATAACATCAAGTTCATCATTCGGTTTTTTACGGCTCTTACGACGACGACGGTCACCTAGATCCACCCAATCATCTCCGCGTAAATCTACATGCTTAAACTCGATATGACGTTGTTTTTCTAAACTATCTAACGCTTCTTCGTTTGCTGGGTCATAGATCGTTACTGCAATACCTGAATAACCTGCACGTGCTGTTCTTCCAACGCGGTGAACGAAGAAATCTAAATCTGATGGAAGTTCATAGTTAATAACATGGCTAATTCCTTCAATATCGATACCACGAGCTGCTAAATCTGTCGCAACAATATATTGGAATTCAAGGTCACGAATTTGCTTCATCATTTTTTTACGATCACGTGGTGTTAAATCTCCGTGAATTCGTCCAACTTTTAAACCACGCTCTGTTAATCCGTCAGCCACTTGGTCTGCCATTTTCTTCGTATTTGTGAAAACAATTGCTAAATACGGTTTAAATTGAAGTAACATCTTTTTCACTAAATCGATTTTGTTACGATGTTTAGAGGGCACTAAATAATGCTCAATATTTCCAGCCGCAACTTGTTTTGGATTGATATGAATATGCTCTGGATTCTCCATATATTTCTTCAGAAACGGTTTTAGTTTTTGAGGAATTGTTGCAGAGAAAACTAGCATTTGCAAGTTTTTAGGCATGCGCGCTGCAATTTTGTCTACATCTTGAATGAATCCCATATCAAGCATTAAGTCTGCTTCATCGACAATAATCGTATTTGCTTTATGAACAAATAACGCTTGTTCTTCTACTAAGTCTTTAATACGCCCTGGTGTTCCAACTACAATATGAGGTTGTTTTTTCAACTTTTCAATTGATCGCTGTTTATCAGTTCCACCAATTAAACAACGCGCTGTAATCATTTGATCTTCCGCACAGAACTTTGTTAATTTCACGATTTCTTCGTAAATTTGTTGTGCTAACTCACGAGTAGGCGCTGTAATAACAAGTTGTACTTCTTCACGATTTGCATTAATTCTGTTCAGTGTAGGAAGTAAGTATGCATGTGTTTTCCCAGAACCCGTTTGGGATTGTCCAATTACACTTACACCTTTTTTCACGACCGGGAAAATTTTCTGCTGAATTCCTGTCGGCTCTGTAAAGCGTAGTTCACGAACTGCATCTATTAAAAATGGTTTAAAATCATACTGTGTAAAAGTTTGTTGTGTCATAAGTTACACCTTCTTTCTAAATTTTCTACTGCGTGCACAAATCAGTCAAGTCTACATTATATCGAAATCTAAAGGTAAAATCCATCTTTAGTTTAGGTTTTCATCCCAAAAACTAACCTTCTTACTCTTTACTGCATATTGTATGTGTATATACCTAACTGAAGAAAGGAGGATTTCTCATATGTATCCAAAATCCCCTATAAGGCAAATGTATCCGAATCAAGGGCAGCAACCTTACACGCCATATCCCATTCCACAACTACCACCGATGGCACAAAAAAAGAAGGGTTTCCTTGCTAAACTCTTTAAAAAACACGATCCGACCGAACCTTTCATGCAAATGGTTCCGCCTTATCGACAAATGGAAGGGCCACCGATGATGCATCAGCAACCGCCGCAGCAATATCAACAGCAATACCCGCAGCAATATCCACAACAGTATCAGCAACAACAGCAACCATACATGCAGCAGCCTCCCCAACAAATGATACCACCTCAAATGTATGAATCAAATGAAACGCGTGGCGCCGCAACAACTACAGCTGCCGCGACATCTAACAGCGGCATCGGAAGTTTTTTTTCGAATTTAATTTCGAATCCAACTAACATGATAAATAATATCGAAAAAGTATCACAAGTCGTTCAATCTGTAGGTCCTGTCGTCGAACAGTATGGCCCCATTATGCGTAGTTTACCAAGCATTGTTAAAATCCTCACCTCTGGAAAAAGTACGGAAGAAAATCAAACTGAAGATGTAACAGAGCAGGTTGAGGTAGCAACTCCACCTCCTACGCCCCAAAATAGAAAAAGAAAGCGAAAAAAAATAGTGATTGAGCCTGTAATAGAAAAAGAATTACCAGAAGAACCTGTTCAACAAACAGCAACAAAACCAAAACTATATGTGTAACAATCCTTTGTTTTCTATCCACTCCTCCTTTATAATGTAAAAGACTATGCACAAAAGTATCCCTTGTTTAGAAGGAGAGGATTACTCACATGAAAATTGTTAAAATTTCCCCTCGTGGTTATTGCTACGGTGTTGTCGATGCAATGGTGATTGCACGTAACGCTGCATTAGATAAATCATTACCGAGACCCATTTATATTTTAGGTATGATTGTTCACAATAAACATGTTACAGACGCTTTTGAAGAAGATGGAATCATTACGTTAGACGGACCAAGTCGCTTAGATATTTTAGATCAAATCGATTCTGGCACTGTTATTTTTACTGCTCACGGTGTTTCTCCTGAAGTGAAACAACGCGCAAAAGAAAAAGGTTTAACGACAATTGATGCCACTTGTCCAGATGTTACAAAAACGCATGACCTTATTGAAGCAAAGAAAGCAGAAGGGTACCATGTCATTTATATCGGTAAAAAAGGACATCCAGAGCCAGAAGGCGCGGTTGGTATTGCACCTGATATCGTTCATCTTATCGAAAGAGCTGATGATTTAGAAACATTAGAAATCCCAACGGATAAAATTTTAGTTACGAATCAAACAACAATGAGTCAATGGGATGTTCAACATTTAATGGAAGACATTCAGAAAAAATTTCCAACAGCAGAATTCCATAAGGAAATTTGTTTAGCAACTCAAGTTCGCCAAGAAGCTGTAGCTAAACAAGCGGATGTGGCAGATTTAACAATCGTTGTTGGTGATCCAAAAAGTAACAATTCAAATCGCTTAGCGCAAGTATCACAAGAAATTGCTGGTACAAAAGCCTATCGTGTTGCAGATGTAAGTGAAATTCAATTAGAGTGGCTACAAGGTGTAGAAAACGTAGCTGTTACAGCAGGTGCTTCTACTCCAACACCAATTACAAAAGAGGTTATCGCTTTCTTAGAGCAATATGACCCAACAAACCCAACTACGTGGGAAAGAATTCGAAAAGTACCACTTCAAAAGATCTTACCTCGTGTAAAAGTGAAAAAAGAACAATAATAAAAACCGTTGCCTACATGAGCAACGGTTTTTATTTTTCTTATACAAATGTGAATGGATCTGTATGTAACTGCGAAGCATGAATTTGTACATTAAATTTCTTTGCATCCACTTTTTCTTGCAGTTGCTTTTGCACACCTTGCTTCATTACTTTTTCAACGTTATGTCCTGGATCAACTATATTTAAACCGAGCATCATCGCATCATGAGCAACATGGTAATACATGTCACCTGTTACATATACATCTGCCCCTTTAAATTTCGCTTGGTTTATATATTTATTACCGTCTCCACCAAGTACAGCGACTTTACGCACTTTATCATCTAACTTGCCGACAACTCTTGCGCCCTTCACGTCTAATGATTGTTTCACATGTTCAGCAAACTGCCCAAGCGTCATTGCTTCTTGTAAATATCCTATTTTTCCAAGACCTAAGGTTTCACCTTTATTATCAAGAGGATATACATCATATGCCACTTCTTCATATGGGTGAGCTACCAACATCTCTTTCATAACTTTTCTTTGTAGTGAAGCTGGAATTATCGTTTCGATACGTACCTCTTCCACACGTTCTAACTGCCCAGTTTCCCCGATATAAGGATTTGTTCCCTCCTGAGGTACAAACGTACCTGCTCCCTCACTACTGAACGTACAGTGGCTATAATTACCGATATGACCAGCACCTGCGTCTCCCAGTGCTTTACGCACTTCTTCTGCATGAGTTACTGGTACAAACACAACAATTTTTTTCATTTCTTCCGCATATGTCGGAACTAATACTTCTGTATGTTGTAAACCTAGCGCATCAGCAAGTAAATCATTTACTCCACCTTTCGCAACATCTACATTTGTATGAGCGGCATAAACTGCAATATCATTTTTAATACACGCTTCAATAATTCTTCCGTACGCTTTATCTGTATGAATCGCTTTTAACGGATTAAAAATTAAAGGGTGATGTGCAATAATGACATTCGCTCCTAATTGAATCGCTTCATCCACAACTTCCTCCGTTACATCTAAAGCAATCAATACGTGCTGCACGGGTTTATTAAGTGCTCCAATCTGTAAACCAATCTTATCTCCTTCCATCGCCAAATGCTTCGGATACATACTTTCAAATAAAGAAATAATTTCATGGCCATTTGGAATTTTACTCATGATAAAACCTCTCCTATCATTTTCATTTTCACTTCTATTTCTGCACGTTTCGTTTTTGTCTCTTCAGAATCAGCCGCACGCTCTAATTGTTTTAGGATATTTTGGAAATTTTCCAATTCCCCTTCCCACTTTTCAACAAAAGCTGCACTCTTTTCTTTCATTAAAAATGGACCCATAAATAATTCAGCTTGTTTATTATCCGAGTAAGGTGCTGCAATATTTCCTCGTTCCCCAACTAAAATCTCGTAAATCTTTCCGTCTTCTTTTACGATTTTCTCATGGATAAGCTCCCATCCATTTTCAATAAACCATTCACGAATATGGTGCGCAGCAATATTCGGCTGTAAAATTAAACGCGTTACACCTTCAAGTTTTTCTTTACCACTTTCTAAAATGTCACGAATTAACGCTCCACCCATACCAGCAATTGTAATAACATCTACTTCTCCTGGTGTAATAACTGCTAATCCATTACCCTTACGCACGTCTACTTTATCTTGTAAGCCACTTTCAGCTACAGTTGCTTGTGCAGAGCGGAATGGCCCATCTACAACTTCTCCTGCAACTGCTTTTGTAGCAATATTATTTATAATTGTATAACACGGTAAATACGCATGATCCGATCCAATATCAGCAATTGTAGATCCTACTGGAATCTCACGCACAACTTCTTCTAATCGTTTTGAAAGCTTTACTTCATTCATGTATTTCCATTACTCCTTCTCTTGTCAGTCTGTCTCCATGATAATGAATTTATAGTAGTTGTTGCAAGCCCATAATAACAATTCAATTCTCTATTACTCATCGTATTTTAGAAAGTATAGAAAAACAAGCCTTTTGCTTTTGCAAAAGGCTTGTTATACGAAACTTTATTTTTTCTTCGATAACCAATCAGCTACTTTAGCTGCTTGATCAGCTGGAACTACATTTGGTGGCATATTTCCTTTTCCTTTCGAAAGAATTTCTTTAATTTCATCCTTTGAAAGTTTCCCACCAATTTTTTGTAAGTTAGGTCCTACCGCTCCTTGTAACTGATCACCATGACAGCTCGTACAGCTTTGCTTCACAATATCCTCCGGCTTCGATGCTGTTTGCGTTGGCTTCCCGCCATTTTTTGCATCAGCTAACTCTTTAGATTTATTTAGCCCCTGAAATGAAAATACAAACATAACGATAATACCTAATGCTGCAATAAGAGCGAACGGAATCAGCGGATTACGTTTCATATCTCTTCTCCCCCCTCTATACCCCTAAATAGTTAGATGATTCAGTCATTTCCATTGTACTTGAAAACGCTCTATCAGAAAAGAGTAAACTGCCACTTGTTAAAAATATTCCATAAATTCAGTTTATTGTTTTTTATTGCTATATCGCTTATTATTTCGATAATTATTAACGTTTCTCATCATATTTTTCGCTTTTCTACATATTTTTTTGTATAGAATAAACAAAATTAATCGAAAAATCGAAAAATGAGCATTTGCAAATCAAAAGACAATTCTGTAAAATAAATTACAAGAAATTGTAATCGTTGCCGATAGATAAATTTTAACAAAAATTAACAAAATAAAAAAGTTTACTTCACAAAGGTGAAGTAAACTTAAAAAGAACCTATTCTAAGAAATCCTTAAGACGTTTACTGCGGCTTGGATGTCTTAATTTACGAAGTGCTTTTGCTTCAATTTGACGGATACGTTCTCTCGTTACGCCGAATACTTTCCCAACTTCTTCAAGCGTACGAGTTCGTCCATCATCTAAACCAAAACGAAGACGTAGAACATTTTCTTCACGATCTGTTAGTGTATCTAACACATCTTCTAATTGTTCTTTTAGCAATTCATACGCTGCATGGTCCGCAGGCGATGTTGCTTCTTGGTCTTCAATAAAATCACCTAAATGGGAGTCATCTTCTTCACCAATTGGTGTTTCAAGAGAAACTGGCTCCTGTGCAATTTTTAAGATTTCGCGTACTTTTTCTGGAGCAAGATCCATTTCTTCACCAATCTCTTCAGGAGATGGTTCGCGTCCTAAATCTTGTAATAATTGACGTTGTACACGAATTAACTTATTAATTGTTTCAACCATATGAACTGGAATACGAATTGTTCGCGCTTGGTCTGCAATCGCACGTGTAATCGCTTGGCGAATCCACCAAGTTGCATACGTACTAAATTTGAAACCTTTACGATAATCGAACTTTTCAACCGCTTTAATTAGACCCATATTCCCTTCTTGGATTAAGTCTAAGAAAAGCATACCACGGCCCACGTAGCGCTTTGCAATACTTACTACAAGACGTAAGTTCGCTTCTGCAAGACGACGTTTCGCTTCTTCATCGCCTTCTTCAATACGCGTTGCAAGTCGAATTTCTTCTTCTGCAGATAGTAAGTCTACACGACCAATTTCTTTTAAATACATACGAACAGGATCATTGATTTTCACACCTGGTGGCACACTTAAATCATTGAGGTCGAATTCTTCTTCCGCTTTTGTAATTTGGCGATTATTAGGACCTTCGTCGTTGTCATTGTCGCCAACTAAGTCAATCCCTTGTTCACCTAAATATTCATAGTATTCATCCATTTGATCGGATTCAATTTCAAATCCATTCATGCGTTCTGCAATCTCTTCATATGTAAGAACGCCACGTTTTTTTCCGAGCTCAGTGAGTTGTTCTTTCACTTGCTCAAGGGTCATTTCAGTTTCAATTTGTTTAGAACGAGCTGGTTTGTCAGCCATCTGTTCCCCTCCTTACGCGAGATACAAACATTCATTATACTAAAACTTTATCAAAAAAGCTATTTTCTCGCTTTTTGATTTTGTAAATATGCTACATAATATTTAGCAGCCTCTACAGGATCTGTTTTTTCCATTTGTTTTACTTTAAAGATGATTTCCATCTTTTCAAGTTTTTCCTGATGACGTCTGAGCGTCTCCAAATGGCCTTGCAACACTTCTTCTGTGTATTCTGGATTAATAAATTCATCCGTCGAAATATCAGTAATAATATTTTTCAACTTTTCATCAGAGAGCCAACTTAAAAATGTTCCGACTGAAGGTTCATTTCCCTTTTCATAATATGCGTACAGTTCATATAAAATCCCTTTATGTTCTTCTGTATGAAAATCTTCTATATGGGGTTCCATACGAACAGCCACTTCTGCACTTTGCAACATATGGTAAATAATTTCTCTTTCTGCTCTTTCAAAACCTGTTAACTTCGGTTTTGTTTGAACAATTTGAGATGGCTTAGAAACCTGCTTTACTTGTTTTTGCTGTACCTTTTGTTCTTTGCGATATTGGTGCAATTGATTCAAAAGTGTTTCCATTGAATACGAAAATTCTTGCGATAATGACTTCAAATATGATTCTGCCTGCATCGCATCCTGTAGCAACGATAACTCTTTTAAAACACTTTTCACATATTCTTCTTTGCCAGACTCATCTTGCAAATTTTTCCCTAAACGCAAATAATTTATTTTAAAACCAACAAAACTTATACTTGATTTCACAAGATTTTCAAAAGCGGTAGTCCCATATTGTTGCACATATTCATCAGGATCAAGCTTATCTGGCAAGGATGTAACTTTCACTTGGCAACCAACTTGCAACAATAATTGCCCTGCTTTCATTGTCGCCTCTCGCCCTGCTTTATCACCATCATAGCAAAGAACAACAGTTTCAACGTTACGTCGCAGAAGTTTTGCTTGTTCTTCCGTTAAAGCTGTTCCCATCGTCGCAACAGCTTCTTCCACACCACTTTTTACCGCAGCTAGTACGTCGGCATAGCCTTCAAAAAGGACCACTTGCCCACGTTTTCTAATAAACGGCCGTGCTTTGTGGAAGTTATACAACAATTTACTTTTGTGAAAAATCGGTGTTTCAGGGCTATTTAAATATTTCGGAGTGTCATCTCCTAACGCCCTTCCACTAAACGCTATCACCTTACCTTGTAACGTATGGATTGGAAACATAACTCTTCCACGGAAGCGATCATAATGACTACCATCCTTCTCACTTCTTATTAGAAGACCAGCTTGTTCCATACTAGACAGCGATAAACCTCTTTTTTGTAAAATTTTCGTTGCTGCATCCCAAGCAGGTGATGCATAACCAATTTCAAACTTCTCAATCATCTCTTTCGTAATACCACGTTTTAATAAATACGAAAGTGCTTCATTTCCCTCTTCCGTATTTACTAATAAATGATGATAATACTTCTTTAAAAGTTCATGAGCCTGTTGCATGATGACAGTGTCATCGGATATGTCTTCTTGTTGTCCTTGCCCTGATGTATACTCTGCAACCGCAATTCCATTTCTTTCACCAAGCTTTTGAACAGCCTCGGTAAAAGCCAGTCCTTCCATTTTCATCAAAAAGGAAAATACATTTCCGCCTTCTCCACATCCGAAGCAATGAAAAATTTGCTTATCAGATGAAACAGAGAATGAAGGAGAATTCTCACCATGAAATGGACAAAGGCCGAAATAGTTGCGCCCCTGCTTTCTAAGTTGAACGTACTCACCAATCACTTCGACAATATCGGATGACGTCCGAATTTGTTCAACAACTTCTTCGGGAATTCTGTTCCCCATAACTCCATCTCCGTGTCGTATTTTGTATTCGATATAAATTAAAAAATTCCTTTATAATTCGACAATATTTTTTCTAAACTTGTTAGAAGGTGCTGTCGATCACGTTGTGTAAACGATTTTGGACCTTTCGTATAGATCCCTTGTCTGCGTAAATTCGCAGATACATACCTACTATATAAAATTGTATCCATTTGCTCATCTGTTACAAATGTACCTCTTGGAGACAATACATATACACCTTTTTACAAGAAAACTGGCAAGCGCCATATCCTGTGTGATCACGAGATCCGTTGCTTTTGCATGTTGATAAATATAAAAATCAACTTCATCTTGTTTAGAATCTACATAGATCCAATTGCCTTGCTGTTTTCTTAAACGATGAGCATATGATGCGACAAACAAAATTTCGACATGAAATTTCGTTCCAACTTGCACAATTTCAGCCTTCACGGGTCATGCATCTACACCAACTAATATCTTTTTGATGTTTTGCATATTTCTGTATTCTACATCCCTTCTGTGAATCCTTCCATAATGTGCGTTTTCTTGTATAGATTTTGTCGATTTAACGTAATTACATGTCTTTTTCGTAAATCCTATCCCTAGTTTATTCTGAAAAATTAAAGTCTAAACGTAAAATATAGGTTTTTATCACAATTTTTTATTATAATATATTTTCTTCAACTACGCTACATATCCCTTTATTTTTTCATCTTACATTTCAGGATAACGAAACCCCACCTTTAATATAATGAGAAAACAGAAGAATATAAGTATAACCACTCCGCTATCATTTATTACTAATCCGCAGATATCGCATTTCATGCGAGCAAAAAAGCACATTCACCTTTGGTAAATGTGCTAAAACATTTTTTGGTTTTGCACTGCATTCACAATAATATTTGCTGTTTCTTCAATCGCTTTATTCGATACATCAATTACTTGACAATTAATTTTACTAATTACTTGCTCAAAGTGATCAATTTCTTCTTTAATACGATTAATATTTGCGTATGTCGCTCCATCACTTAATCCAAGTGATTTTAATCGTTCTTTTCGAATATGATTCAACTTATCTGGCGTAATTTTCAAACCGAAACATTTTTCTTTTGCCACTTGATATAATTCTTCAGGCGGATCTACTTCTGGTACGAGTGGTACATTGGCAACCTTCAAACGTTTGTTATGAGCTAAATATTGAGAAAGTGGTGTTTTTGATGTACGTGAAACTCCAATCAATACGATATCGGCTTTTAAAATACCACGTGCATCTCTACCATCATCATACTTCACAGCAAATTCAATCGCTTCAATTTTCTTAAAGTATTCTTCATCTAATCTACGAACAACACCAGGCTCATATCTTGGCACTTGCCCCGTAATTTCTTCAATCTGATCGATAAGAGGTCCGATAATATCGTATGCCTCTACCCCTTCTTTCGCCGCTTCTGTTAATAAATATCGACGCATATCAGGCTTCACTAACGTAAAACAAATAAGCGCTCGATTGCTCTTTGCAATCGAAATCACTTCTTTTAATGTCCCTGTATCTTCTACATACGGTACACGTCTAATATCAGGAGCGAATGGGAATTGTCCCATTGCCGCTCGAACAACCAAATCAGCCGTTTCTCCTACAGAGTCAGATACGACATATACGATTTTATTATCCATTACATTACCTCACTTTAAACAAATTACACTTATTCGTTATTTACTAAGTTTACAAACGCACGTGTAATATTTGTTTTTGTAATTCGCCCAATCACTTCTAAACCTTGCTTCGTATCTTTTACAACTGGCATCGCATCAATCTGTCTTTCTATTAATTCCATCGCAATATCATATAAAGAATCCTCTCTACGACACATCGCAATGTTTGGCATCCTTGTCATGATAATATTAACCGGAAGAGAGGTTAAATCCTGCTTTCCTAAGCTAGCTCGTAATAAATCTTTTCGAGACACAACACCAACTAATAGAGTCGACTGATCTACAACGAATAATGTACCAACATCTTCTAAAAACATCGTACAAATTGCATCGTATACAGAAACATTTTTATCAATTACAACCGGTCTAGATTGATAATCTTGTACTTTAATTTTCTTAACAGCTTCAGATAATAGCTGTCCCCCAGTTTTACCCGTATAAAAATAACCTACGCGTGGACGCGCTTCTAAATAACCAGCCATCGTTAAAATTGCTAAGTCTGGTCTTAGCGTTGCACGTGTTAAACCCAATTGCGCTGCAATTGATTCCCCTGTAATAGGACCGTGATCTTTTACAATCTGAATGATATGTTCTTGCCGTTTATTCAGCTCTATGATAATCACCACCTTTAATGCACAACGAAAAAAGTTATACTATCTCTTAAATATTATATACTAAATATGCTATTCGAAAAAGAAAGTATGTAAAAAGGACCGTATACGGCCCAAAATTATATTTGAAACTTATCAAGTTGTTCTAGGAAACGTCTTGATTTCAAATAAATCCCGCAATATTCATCATAATATGTATTCAATACTAAACGCATTTGTTTTTTTGTGCTATCCTTCACTGATACATTGCCAAGTCTATGTAAATCGAAGTGGTAGAAAAGACGTAACAATTTATGAACAGCTTCTCCTACCGGTATACGATACGGATCTTGCTCCGCATGACGTGAGCACAGAAAACCGCCTTCTCGAACAGAGAAGGCGACAAAATCTGTTTCTTGATGACAAATCGCACATGTATCAAAGTACGGGCGCATCCCTAATACTGGAAGCATTTTCGTTTGATAAATTAATGATAACACTTCTGGGTCAACACCCTCACACATATAATGCAACGTTTGATATAACATTTCAAATAAATATGGATTATGTTTTTTATCTTCTGTTGCTTTATCAGTTAACTCAACAATAAATGATGCATAAGCGGTTAAAAATATATCCTCGCGAATTTCTTTCATAGTTGAAATAATCTCGCCTTGTTGCAAAGTTCCAAGTCCAGATCCCATTTGAATAAGAAAATGCCCATGTGTCATAAGTTGCGAAACAGAGGCTAACCGGCTTTTCGGTTTTTTCGCTCCTCTTGCCATTGCACTTACCTTACCAAGTTCTCTTGAGAATATTGTAACAATCTTGTTCGTTTCTCCGTAATCTGTCGTACGGATAACGATGCCCTCAACTTTTTGAAACATGTTCGTCACCATCCAAGGTTTGAACAAAACGGGTCAAGAAATTGGAGAGTCTAGATGCGCTAGCTCCTCTTCATGTTGATCCATCTCATCGTTTACGTCTTTTTCCATCTCTTTCAAAAGCAAGTACGTTTCAATGCTTCCTGTTTTGGAGAAAAACTTCCAGGTAAAATCTAGCATAAGAATCCACCTTTCTCAATAAGCGTAGCCTATAAACCAATTTCTTTTGTTGTTATTAAATTGACCCATTTTGTCCATTTTCATGTGAGAAAAATTTTTCCTAATTTATCAAAGTTCATAAAAACCAATAATCAGCGGATGAACAAAACATCCGCTGATTACAGCTTTACTCTATTTTAGTACTCGTCCTCGCGGAAACCAAGGTCACGAAGTTGAGACATTTTATTGCGCCAATCTTTTTGTACTTTTACCCATACTTCTAAAAATACTTTAGAGCCAAGAAGTGCTTCAATATCAAAACGCGCTCGTTTTCCTACTTCTTTTAACATCTTTCCTTGTTTTCCAATAATAATTCCTTTTTGTGATGGACGTTCAACAACAATCGTCGCATTTATATAAACCGCTCCGCCTTCACGTTTTTGAATCGCATCGATAACAACAGCTACAGAATGTGGTACTTCTTCACGTGTTAAATGAAGTACTTTTTCACGAATAAGCTCCGCAATGATGAATCTCTCTGGATGATCCGTTACTTGATTATCGGGGTAATATTGTGGCCCTTCTGGTAAATACTTTTTAATTGCTCCAATTAAAGATTCCACATTATTACCGTCTAATGCAGAAATTGGTACAATCTCTGCAAACTCATGTAGTTTACGATATTGATCAATTAACTCTAACAATTGCTCTGGATGAACTTGGTCAATTTTATTAATTACCAAAAATACCGGTTGTTTCGTTTCTTGTAATTTCTCAATAATGAATTCCTCACCACGACCAAATCCTTCAACTGCATTGACCATAAACAGAACAATGTCAACCTCTTTCAATGTCGTTTGAGCCATCTTCACCATGAAGTCACCTAATTTATGTTTAGGTTTATGTATCCCTGGTGTATCAATGAAAATTACTTGTGAATCGTTTTCTGTATAAACGCCTTGAATTTTATTACGAGTTGTTTGTGGCTTATCACTCATAATAGCAATTTTTTGGCCAATAATACGATTTAAAAATGTAGATTTCCCAACATTCGGTCTGCCAATAATAGAGACAAAACCTGATTTATAACCTTTTCTATTCATGTAAATCCTCCGCTAAAAATGCTCCTGGTAACAATTCTCCGACTGTTGTCTCTTGAACGTCACCATGTAAGTTTGATAAGTATACTTTCGTATCCTGTTTACATAATTCTACCATAACTTGTCGACATGCTCCACAAGGAGGTACTGGACGCTTTGTATCCGCTACGATTGCCATAGCTGCAAACTCTTTATCTCCTTCAGAAACCGCCTTAAATAAAGCTGTTCGTTCTGCACAGTTACATAAGCCATAGGATGCATTTTCAACATTACATCCACGATATACTCTTCCATCGTGCGTTAATAATGCTGCTCCTACTTGAAATTTAGAATATGGTACGTACGCTTGTTTACGCGCTTCGATTGCTTCTTGAATTAATTGTTTGCTATTCATATTCCCGCATCCTTCCTGTTCACAACTGTGAATAGATACACTCTCTCATTAAAGGCCTTCAAGGCACTTCCAAAGCTTAATAAAAGCTTCGGAATGCAACTATACCACATACGGTAAAAAGATAATAGCACCAATTATAACAGCTATAACTGTAAATAATAAAACTGCTCCTGCTGCGACATCCTTTGCAATTTTCGCAAACGGATGAATATCGGCAGTCGCTAAATCTACTGTTTTCTCCACAGCCGTATTTACCATCTCTAAACTCATTACAATTCCTATTACAATAAGTAATACCATCCACTCTACTTTCGTAATATGGAAATAAAAGCCGCAGCATATAACAATGACTGCGGCTAAATAATGAATTTTCATATTTCGTTCCTGACGAAGACAAAAGAATATACCAGCTATAGCATATCCAAAACTATCTATAAGTTTTCCCTTTTTCATCGACCTAATCCAAACGCTTCTAAAATTTCTTTTTGTCTTCCAAACATTTCTTTCTCATCCTCTTCTGTCATGTGATCATAACCAAGCAAATGTAAAAAGCCATGTAACGCTAAAAAGCCAAGCTCACGATCAAAAGAATGTCCATACTCTTCAGCTTGTTCTTTCGCTCTAGGAATAGAAATAATAAGATCCCCTAGCATGCGCGGCATCTCCGTACCTAAAATTTCCATTTCTCCTTCTCCCAGCTCTTCCATAGCAAAGGAAATTACATCAGTAGGCTGATCCTTATCTCGGTAATCACGATTAATCTCGCGAATGCGCTCGTTATCTACAAATGTCACTGATAACTCCGCACCATCCTCTATATTTTCCATTTGAGCTGCTTTTTCTAACACTTCACGAATTAGATTTACATATTCCTCTTTTACTTCTTCTGTTTCATCCATAAAATCAATTAATAAACTCATTCTTTCTCCTTATCTTCCGGTAGTTCCGGATATGTAATACGAGAATGAAAAATACCATTTAACGTCTCACATAACGTTTTTCCCACGATTTGTAGTTCCTTAAATGTCAAATCACATTCACTAAATTGTCCATCTTGTAAACGATCTTTAATAATACTCTGCACTAAATTATTAATTTGATCTGGCGTTGGATGATTCATGGAACGCACCGCAGCCTCTACACTATCAGCAATACCAACAATTGCCGACTCTTTAGAAGTTGCTTTTGATCCCGGATAACGGAACATCTCTTCTGTATATTTTTCCTTATCTTCTTTAATCGCCTTATAGTAAAAATATTTAAGCAACGTTGTACCATGATGTTGCCCAGCAATATCAATAATTTCTTGCGGGATATGGTATTCTTCTAACATCTTTACCCCATCCGTTACATGAGCAATGATAATATCTTTACTCGTTACAGGGTCTAATTTATCATGCGGGTTTTTAATTCCCATCTGATTTTCAATAAAGAATTGTGGTTGCACCGTTTTTCCTACATCATGATAATACGCTCCTACACGAGCTAATACACCATTTGCTCCAACCGCTTCACAAGCCGATTCAGACAGATTCGCCACCATTACACTATGGTGATATGTCCCTGGCGCTTCTAACAAAATTTTACGCAAAAGCGGATGATTCGGACTTGATAGTTCCATCAGTTTCATACTTGATACAATTCCAAGCCCACTCTCTAAATATGGTAAAATCCCCATAGCTAGAACCGAAGAGATGATTCCTGATAAGGAAGCCATTAATAATTGCGTACCAATTTCAAGAGGTGAAAAATTCCCATTACGTAACAATAACAATGCCGCCAATACGACTACATTTAATACAGAAACAAGTATACCCGCTTGTAAAATCATCGTACGACGATTTTTTTCTCTCAAGAAAATACTAACTGATAATGAACTTAATAAAACATAGATTCCTACACTATAATTGAGTGTGCTCGTTACTCCTTCATTAAACATAATGCTTCCGCACACAGAAAAAATCATACTTGTTAAAAATACAAATCGGTCACCAATCATTAGTTTTACAAGTATTGTTCCCATTGCAACTGGAACAACATACGCGATTCCTGCATATTCAAGCTTTTGGAACAAGCTAATGATTTTCATTAAAACAATCGTAATAGACAAGATGGTAATATAAGCTAAAATATACGGTCTATCTTCTCTTTTTCGCTGTAAAAACACTTCAAACTGTTTATGCATAAAGTATAATAGCACACCAATAAGCACCGCTAATCCCACATAGGGTTGGAAGCTATTACCTTTCTCTAACAAGCCGACTAATTTCAGCTGATTATACATATCACTTGAAATGGTTTCACCTTCTCTAACAAGAACTTGTCCTTGAAGAATATAAACAGGCGGAACTAAATCCTCCTCTGCTTTTCTCTTCTCTTTTGTCAAGCCCGGATCATAAAAATAGTTTGCTGAAATCGCATATTTCCCTAATGCCTTAATAGCTTCTTTTAAACCATTATCGACATTAACACTATTCATCTCACTTACATACCGCTCTTTTGCGTCCTTCAATTCGTCCATTTTAATATGCTCAGTCATAATACTATTAATAGCTGTGACTGCTGCATCTTTCGCTAATACCAATTGGCTTGAATCTGCGTTAATCAAGTTTAGTAAGTTTGAGTCCGATAAATCTTTCGTTAAATCGACAGGTAATTTCTTTTTCAACTTTTCCACTTTATCAGCATCGGTAATCTTTTTTTGTTCATCTGGTCCAACAGCTTTAATCTCTTGTACCACTTCATCTACCTTAGAAAAAACATCATTAACAATATCCACTTTATTTTGTTTAAGCTCACTTCTATATGTATACTGATCTTCAACTTTGGTAGCGGCTTCTTTTTTCTTTTTTTCTGTTGTAACTTTATCTTCAATTTTAATAGGAGAGTGGATTGTTTTTTTAGCAATAGAGTATGTTTCAACATCTAATTGCTCTGGCTTTACATTATTCATAAGTGCAAAAAACAGCACCGCTCCTAATACAACGTAAGAAATCCAACTTAGTTTTTTCGAATGTTGTAAATTACGAAACCACTTAGAAATTTCTTGAGATCTTGACATGATTTCAATACCTTCTCCTCTCCAGAAATAAAGCGAAACTATTTATAGCTTTCATTTCTTCTAGCTAGCGATGCTTTTAGAATAATACATCATTTATCGCTTATTCTCTTCTTCTTTCATGATAGTAAAAAAATTGCCACTCGCCAACCTTATCATACAAAAAGAAATGATCCTGACAAATAGGATCATTCCATTTTATCATATGCCTCAATAATACGTTGCACTAACGGATGTCTTACAACGTCACTTTGTTCTAATGTAATGAACGAAAGACCCGATACACCAGATAAAACATTTGCAGCAATTGAAAGGCCAGATTTCACTCCTTTTGGCAAATCCACCTGCGAAGGATCCCCTGTTACAACCATTTTAGAACTAAAGCCTAATCTTGTTAAAAACATTTTTATTTGGGCACCAGTTGTATTTTGCGCTTCATCTAAAATAACAAATGAATCATCAAGCGTACGCCCTCTCATATAAGCAAGCGGCGCGATTTCAATTACTCCTCGTTCCATCATACGTTGCGTATATTCTTGTCCAAGAATATCGTGCAGCGCATCATACAATGGACGTAAGTACGGATCTACCTTCTCTTTTAAATCCCCTGGTAAAAAACCTAAGTTTTCTCCAGCTTCTACAGCAGGTCTTGTTAAAATAATTTTCTTTACATACCCTTGCTTTAAAGCTCTCACAGCCATTACTACAGCTAAGTATGTTTTCCCCGTCCCAGCAGGTCCCATCCCAAATACAATATCATTCTTCTTCATTGCATGAATATATCGTCTTTGCCCCATTGTTTTTACACGAATGGATTTACCTTTTGCCGTTTTAAAAATTTCTTCTTCATATAACTCTTCAAATTGAGCAATTTTCCCTTGTTGTGCGAGCTGAATTGCATATGCAACATCTCTTTCTGTAATTGATACACCTTTACGAATAACAACAAGTAATTGCTGTAAGATTTTTTCTACGAGTGTCACAGTTTCAACTGCCCCAGACACATGAACTGTTTCTCCTCTAGTTACGATCGATACATTAAGTTCTCGTTCAATTACCTTTAAATGAGCATCATTGACTCCAAAAAGAGCGATTGCTTCGTTAGTATTTTCCAATTGTTGGTTCATTTCTACTAATTGTTCTGCCATTACTCAGTCTCCTTGAATATCGGATTCGGATATCGGTTGTGGCTCTGCAATATTTTCAATTACAGTATAATGCAATGTGACTTTTAGTTGATCCGCCTCAACCTCTTTACTCAAAATCTTATCACTTACAATCATAGCATGTTCATCCAATTTTTTCTTTAGTTCTTTTTCAGCCATCTCTTTCGCTACTTTCAATGCCTGTTTTTCTGTGTATTCTCGATTTGCCTCTTCCTCTTCTCGTACAATATCTTTTTCATATGCAATCGGTAATGTAAAACCAAATAATTTCACATCATGTTTTATACTTTCAGTACGAGAGCGTTTATACTTATCATGTTGAAATCCCCATATTTTTATTTTCGCATCCCAAAATTTAAGAAAATATTCATTGTATGCATTCCCAGTATACACTTGAAATTGTGTCTTTAACGGAACATTCACCTCAGATGTGTACCACGTTTCTCCATATACAATACCTTTCGCTGAAACAACCGTCGGATTCTCCTCATTACCATATATTCCCGATACGAGGAGCTGCCCCTTTTCTACATGATCATTTTTCATGACAACCGGTTTTCCAACTTCAACAAATGTTTTTGTGATAATTGCTTCTTTTTTTGCCACTAAATTTTGTGGTTGTTGCTCCTTTTCTTTTTTCGGTTCGTTTTTTTCAACAATTTTAAAATGATACGTCGTCCCTCTTACTTCTAGTCCTGCCCAAGTAATCGCATTAATATTGTTTGTCAAATGGCGTTGTACATCTTCTACACTAGGCATTTGAAACTGTAGTTTCCCTTTTTTAATACCCATTTTGTCCAATTCTTTCATCAATATATATTCTGTTTCAGGTTTTGCTCCTGTAATCTCAATTTTCCAAACCATATTTGACATTGTAATCATGCCAAAAAAGAAAATTAAAAAACCGATTAAAAAACCACTGTTTTTAATTAAACGCTTATTCCAAAAGGGAAAACCGTAGCGTCCAATAAAATATAATTTACATTCATTTTTTCTATAGATTGGTTTTATTTTTTTCACATCGCGTAACAACATACAAAAAACTAACGTTTCATCAGCAATCTTCTTAACATCCCAAACCAATAAATTTCTCCGTACACATTCGTTAACAAACCGCTCCACTCCCCTACCTTCAATTCGCACTTTTACATACCCAAGCCACTTTATAAACCATTTATTTTTCATCTACTACCTTCACTACCTTTCCAAAAGTAGATATACTACTTTTCATTTGAAACATTAAAATAGCTCGTACTAAAGTGAAACAAGGTGAAACTTTAATCTTTCTCTATCAACGGAACTTTTACAGGATAAAGAAGAAAAACTTCACAAATGGAAGTTTCACTTCAATCCTCCTTTTTTTCATTTTCCAAAAATGTTACTTGTTCAATTATCCCTTCGAGTAAAAGCTCTTCTGGAAGAATCGTTTTAATAACAAAGGATTGTCCTTTAATTAGTAATTGACCGTGTTTTAATAGCAATCGCACTTCTTTATCTGAAAACACTAATAACCCTCGATGATTTTCTATATAAATATGTATTTGCCCAACAAGAGTAATCCGAGGTAGATCCATTAATACATCCACTGGTAGGTCTACTTGTTTTGTTAACCAATTTTTCATTTGCTCTAATTTCTTCATCTCAAAAGACCCCCCTCTCATCCCATATATATGTATTTCTTCACAAGTGCCTATCGTGTTATAACGACTTCACTAACATAACTATATTCTGAAAGAGTTCATATCATGTTAATTAAAACAGCCGCTATATGAAATCATATTTGTCGGGACAATGATGGATCAGAGGATGTTATCCTGAATAATAGGAGTATTAATACAAGAATATGCGCCCCTACGGGATATCAGTACAAGTTGCACTAAGAAATTGAGCCTGACGAGAAGTTGGAAGCGTAAAAAATCCTGTTACAATTGGTTCTGGATATGACATACTGATCATAGGATAAGTAGTTGTCATTCATTAGACATAGATATAATATTTGAAAAAGGAAATCGCCCTCCGCTCTGAATGTTGCGTTGTAAGGAAGAATATTTTATAGGTGGTTGTTATATGAATTTCAAAAAAATATTAGGTTTCATTAAAAAACAAAAAATGAAATGATAAGTGAGGAAATACTAAAGGAAATTGGATTTACTCAAGAAATTTTGAACATTATAAAGCAAGTTACCGATAGTAGTATCCAGCCCTTTTACACGACTGATTTAGAATCTAAAATAGCGGGAATCTCTTTCGTTACCTTTGAAAGTTACGCTGAACAGCAAGTTATAAAACTTCAATCTCAAGTTAAAAAACTTGGATACTTAGCTTTTATTTACGAAAGAAAATTTAGTGAAGGAAAGAAGAGTGAGTGTAGAATAGGAATCATACAAGGAAATGGTAAAGTGAAACTTTAATCAGAGGGGGATTTTTTCCATCCCCCTCTGATTATTAGTTGAAACAATCGGGCTTTTACGGGCAGTTAATCTCCCACCTAACTTCCTCGCATGTGCCGAATTTTGAAGCGGGAGTCTTACTGCCCGCAAACAGCGGGGTCAATTTGATATCCTTACAATCCAACAAACAAATGGTGTTAATTACGAGGTTAGCAATGAAGATGTTATTTCTAAACTAAGAAAATGGAATAATCGCTATCCGTTTATCATTATTGGTGCTAATCATGACTCAGTTGATGCCATTTTTAGTGTGTTACCTACAGACCAAGAAATGTATGAATTTTGTCCAGATATAGCGGAACAAGGAACAGAAAGTATTGAAAAATTAATTGAAGAAATTAAGAAAACGAAAAAGCTTTTTTGTGGTGGGATTAATCATAACTAAGATTGTTACTTTTTACATACCAGAGGCGTTTCTATCATTAACAGGAACGCTTTTTATTAATATAGCGTCATTTTCAATAAGAACAATAAAAAACGTCTCATACGAAATGAGACGTTTTTTTATGCTAATAGCTGGATAACCAACTTATTCACAAGTGATCCGTCTGTTTTACCTTTTACTTTCGGCATAACAGCAGTCATCACCTTACCCATATCTGCTTTAGAAGTCGCACCAACTTCAGAAATAACTCGCTTGATTACATCAACTAGTTCTTCTTCAGTTAATTGCTCTGGCAAATATGCGCTTAAAATCTGAATTTCACTTTGCAGTTTATTAACAAGGTCTTCACGACCAGCTTTTTTAAATTCAAGGAGGGAGTCCTTATGCTGTTTTACTTCACGAGCTAAAACCGTTAGTTCCTCTTCTTCAGTAAGAGTATGTTGCAGTTTAATACCTTCATTTTGTAAAGCAGCCTTAACCATACGAATGACGGTTAATTTTTCTTTTTGTTTATTCTTCATCGCTTGTTTCATATCATCGTTTAAACGACCGAGAAGACTCATAACTTACACCCTCTCTTAGAATTTACGCTTTCTTGCCGCTTCAGATTTCTTCTTACGTTTTACACTTGGTTTTTCATAAAACTCGCGCTTTCTTGCTTCAGCAAGTGTACCAGTTTTAGAAACCGATCTTTTAAAACGGCGAAGTGCATCCTCCAAAGACTCGTTTTTACGAACGACTGTTTTTGACATTCTCTTTCCCTCCCTCCGAAACATCACACTTACATACTAACTTCAGCATGCAAAAAGAAACACTTCTTCAGCATGTCTTTTACGATTATAATACATTTTATCACTTCAGGTCAACTATTTGCAGAATAAAAGACGAATCGATGCCCTTCCTTTTTTAAAAGCTATGCAGACAGCCCTTATCCCTCCACCTAAAGACAACCATGTTTTTACCAGTACACCTTTTTAATAAAAGATGTACTAAACAACTACCCATCTTTTCAGTACTTAACTTCTCGACGAAAAAAGCATGCAAACCGTTTCCGGTTGCATGCTTTTTTTATGCGCTTGCTGATTCTTTTTTCACATCATCTTCAAGAACACGAACGAATTGCGCTTCGTTATATGGATAACCAGCTTTCGTAATTTTCACTTTCACTAGCTTACCAATTAATTCTTCAGATCCTTCAAATACAATTTTCAAGTAGTTATCTGTATAACCTACATATAACCCTTCACGTTCGCCCTCTTTAAATTGCTCTTCTGGAATAATTTCAAGCACTTCACCTTCAAATTGAGACGCATACTCTTTCGCTAATTGATTAGATAGTTCAATTAAACGATGAACACGATCGTTCTTCACATCTTCAGGAACTTGATCTTCCATGCGCGCTGCAGGTGTTCCTGTACGTTTTGAGTAAGGGAACACGTGTAACTCAGAGAAGCGATTCTCTTTAATGAAATTGTATGTTTCCATGAATTCTTCTTCTGTTTCACCTGGGAAACCGACGATTACGTCTGATGTAATCGCAAGGCCTGGTAACGCTTCTTTCAAACGATCTAAACGCTCTTGGAAAAATTCCATCGTATACTTACGACGCATACGTTTTAATACAGTATTAGATCCTGATTGCAACGGAATGTGCAAATGGCGTACAACTATTTCAGACTTGTCTAACACTTCAATTACTTCATCTGAAATTTGACTCGCTTCAATAGAAGAAATACGAAGACGTTTTAATCCGTCTACTTCTGCTTCCATGTCACGAAGTAATCCAGCTAAGTTATAATCTTTAATATCTTCACCGTATCCACCTGTATGAATACCTGTTAATACGATTTCTTTATAGCCTGCGTCTACTAATTGCTGTGCTTGTTTAATAACTTCTTTCCCATCACGAGAACGCATTAAACCACGCGCCCAAGGAATGATACAGAACGTACAGAAGTTATTGCAACCCTCTTGTATTTTTAAAGATGCACGTGTACGATCCGTGAAATAAGGTACATCAAGTTCTTCGTATACACGTGTTTTCATAATGTTGCGGACAGCATTAATTGGTTGACGCTCTTTACGGAATTCTTCGATGTAGCCTAACATCTTTTCACGATCCTGTGTACCAACTACAATATCTACACCTGGAATTGCCATAATTTCCGCTGGAGATGTTTGTGCATAACATCCCGTTACACAAATAACTGCATCCGGATTTTGACGCACAGCACGTCTAATTACTTGACGGCTTTTCTTATCTCCCGTATTCGTTACTGTACATGTATTAATAACATATACATCAGCTTTCTTTTCATATTCAGTTCTTTCATAACCACCTTGTTTAAACAATTGCCAAATTGCCTCTGTTTCATAGTGGTTTACTTTACAACCTAACGTGTGGAACGCAACAGTTGACATTGATCATCACCCCATCAATTCAAAATGATAAGAAGCAGCACTTAACGCATAAAGCGGTGCCGTTTCCGTTCTTAAAATCCTTGGTCCTAAACTACATGGTACAAATTTATGTTCACGAAGCGCTGTAATCTCTTCCTCAGCTAAACCACCTTCTGGGCCAAATACAATCAATAGCTTTTGACCTGGTTTCATTGTCGTTAAAGCTGTCGCAAAATTAGATTTCTCGCCTTGTTTCGCTTCCTCTTCGTACGCAACCAGACAAACATCATACTCACCACTCATTGAAAGCAATTGCTTAAACGATGCTGGAGCATGTACTTCTGGAACTTCACTTCTATGCGATTGTTCCGCAGCTTCTTTCACAATTTTTCTTAAACGCTCAACTTTTTTATCAGCTTTTTTCGCATCCCATTTTACGATAGAGCGGGATGCTTGAAATGGTAAAAATGCGGCTGCCCCAAGCTCAGTTCCTTTTTGGAAAATTAACTCTAGCTTGTCTCCTTTCGGCAGTCCACTTGCAATCGTCACGAACACAGGAAGTTCACTCGATGCCTCTACCCATTCTACAATAGCTGTCTCAACAAATTCACTGGTAATTTCATCAATTGAACATACTGCTGTTTTTCCGTTCACACAGCAATAAATGTGATCTCCAGCTGACATACGCATTACTCTCGCAATGTGATGTACATCATCACCTACAATGCGAATCTTCGCTTCACTTACATGTTTTTCTTCTACAAAATAACGTTGCATATAATCACCTTAGTAGAGTTTCGTTCCTTTCGTAAGTCAACACTTACGAAAAGAACGAAACGTTATCATTTTTCATATAACAAACGGCAAGTCCCTCACTTTATAGTGAGAGACTCCCCTTTTCATTATAGACTAAAATCTATATTACGCATTTCGTGCAATAATTGCTACCCAATCTTCCATTCGTAACACTTCTTCAATTGTAAATCCAGCTTTTTCTAACGCCTCAGAAATTACTTTTTCCTTCGCAGCAATAATGCCCGATGTAATAAATAATCCGTCCGACTTCACAACTCTCGCTGCATCTTCAGGGAATAAAAGAATAATTTCTGCTAATAAATTCGCTACGATTAAATCAACAGGTCCTTCAATACCTTCCAATAGGCTGTTCTGTCCAACAGTAACTATATCATCTGTTTTATTTAAACGTACATTCATTTCTGCACTTTCCACTGCAACTGGATCTAAATCATATGCTTGAACAGAAGACGCACCTAATTTTGCCGCTGCAATACTAAGTACACCAGAACCTGTTCCTACATCAATGACCGTATCACCTGGTTGAACTGTTTTTTCTAAAGCACGAATACACATCGTTGTTGTTGGATGAGTTCCTGTACCAAACGCCATACCTGGGTCTAATTCAATGATTTTTTCATCAGGAGAAGATGGTGTATATTCTTCCCACGTCGGTACGATTGTGAATGTATCAGAAATTTGTACTGGATGGTAATACTTTTTCCAAGCAGTAGCCCAATCTTCTTCATTGACTTCGTTAACGGTAATATTACCAGTACCAATTTCGATGTCGTAAGATGGAAGCACATCAATAGATGATTTTACACCTGCAATCGTTTCATGTAAAGAATCCGTTTGCGGGAAATATGCTTTTATTAATACACCCTCTGCCGGGTATTCATCTGGATTCAATGCATAAATTTCACCATATTGTTGCTCGCGCTCTTTCGTCAACTCCGCTGGATCCTCAATCGCAACTCCGCTAGCACCAGCTTCATGTAAAATATGAGAGACAGCTTCTACTGCTTCTTCTGTTGTATGAATACTAATTTCTGACCATTTCACAATTTACCAACTCCATTTTTTATTTCCATTATTCCCCTTTGAAAGCACGCTTAAGCTTTCCGAACAAACTATCATCCTGCTCTTCTTGTCCTGCAAATTCACGCAATAAATCTTTTTGATGTGAAGTTAATTTCGTCGGTACAACAACACGAACGACTACATATTGATCTCCTTGACCATATCCACGTACGTTTGGAGCACCTTTTCCTTTTAAGCGGAATTCTGTTCCAGTTTGTGTTCCTGCTGGAATTTTCAGCTTCACTTTACCATGAACAGTAGGAACTTCCACTTCATCACCAAGCGCCATTTGCGCAAATGTTAATGGCATTTCGCAAATAATGTGATCTCCTTCACGCTCGAAGAATTCATGATTTCTTACATGAACGACAACATATAAGTCTCCTGCTGGTCCGCCATTTACGCCGGCTTCACCTTTTCCAGACACACGAATTTGTTGACCATTATCGATACCCGCTGGAATTTTAACATTGATTTTTTTACGTTTACGAACTTTACCTGAACCGTGACATGTCGTACATTTTTCTTTAATAATTTGTCCAGTTCCTGAACAATGACCACAAGCTTGACGGTTTACGATACGACCAAACGGTGTGTTTTGTTCTACACTTACTTGACCAGAGCCTGAACAATGTTTACATGTTTCTTTTGAAGTTCCTGGTTTTGCTCCACTACCTTTACAAGTATCACATGGATCTTCTACTGGAATTTCCACATTTAATTCCTTACCAAAAATAGCTTCTTCAAAATCTAAAGTGACTTGATATTGTAAGTCAGCACCTTGGCGCGGAGCATTTGGATCACGACGTCTGCCGCCGCCACCGCCAAAGAAAGAACTAAATATATCTTCAAAACCGAAGCCACCGCCGAAGTCTCCTCCGCCGCCAAATCCACCGAATCCTTGATTTGCACCAGCATGACCAAATTGATCGTACTGCGCACGCTTTTGATCATCACTTAACACTTCGTATGCTTCTTGTACTTCTTTAAACTTTTCAATTGCATTTTCTTCTTTGCTTACGTCTGGATGGTATTTTTTAGCCAAACGACGATACGCTTTTTTTATTTCATCTGTTGAAGCGCCCTTGCTAAGTCCAAGGACCTCATAATAGTCTCGTTTACTCATAAATTTACAACCCCCGAATCTTTCACATAAACGTAATTTTAACACCGAAAGAAAGTGCTTTGCAACAAAGTTTCCTCACTTACAGTATGCAAAGCGAAAAACTTAAGATCCTCACACATCGCTTCTCATTCGTGAAAAAAGCCAAAGTCAAGGCACGCTTGACTTTGACTTTTTGTCATCTTACTTATTATGTTTACAGTTGAATTACTTGTCTTCTTTTACTTCTTCAAACTCAGCGTCAACTACATTGTCTTTCTTCGCGCCAGCGTCTTGTGCACCTTGCGCACCTTCTGCTTGACCAGCAGCTGCTTGAGCTTGCTCGTATAATTTAACAGTTAATTGTTGTACGATTTCTTGTAAAGCATCTTTTTTCGCACGAATTTCTTCAAGCTCGTTTTTCTCAATTGCAGCTTGTAATGCTTCTTTCGCTTCTGTTGCTTTTGCAACTTCAGCTGCATCTACTTTACCTTCTAAATCTTTTACAACTTTGTCTGTTTGGAATACAAGTTGGTCAGCTTCGTTACGAAGTTCAACTTCTTCCTTACGTTTTTGGTCAGCGTCAGCATTTGCTTCTGCTTCTTGTACCATACGATCTACTTCTTCATCAGAAAGACCTGAAGAAGATTGGATTGTAATAGCTTGCTCTTTGCTTGTTCCTAAGTCTTTTGCACGTACGTTAACGATACCGTTCGCATCAATATCGAATGTTACTTCGATTTGTGGAATACCACGTGGTGCTGGTGGAAGATCCGTTAATTGGAAACGACCTAATGTTTTGTTGTCAGCTGACATTGGACGCTCACCTTGTAGTACGTGAATGTCTACTGCCGGTTGGTTATCAGCAGCTGTTGAGAATACTTGTGACTTACTTGTTGGAATTGTAGTGTTACGCTCGATTAATTTCGTGAACACGCCACCCATAGTTTCAATACCTAAAGAAAGTGGAGTTACGTCTAATAATAGTACGCCTTCTACATCACCAGTAAGTACACCACCTTGAACCGCAGCACCTAATGCTACAACTTCATCAGGGTTTACGCCTTTGTATGGCTCTTTACCAGTTTCACGTTTAATAGCTTCTTGTACAGCTGGGATACGAGTAGATCCACCAACAAGGATAACTTTATCTAATTCGCTTGGAGCAAAGCCAGCGTCTTTTAATGCACGGCGAGTTGGCTCTAACGTTCTTTCAACAAGACCTGCTGAAAGCTCTTCGAATTTCGCTCTTGTTAACGTTAATTCTAAGTGTAATGGGCCAGCAGCTCCAGCACTAATGAATGGTAATGAAATTTGTGTTTGTGTTACACCTGAAAGATCTTTTTTCGCTTTTTCAGCTGCATCTTTCAAACGTTGAAGTGCCATTTTATCTTGGCTTAAATCAATGTTGTTTTCTTTTTTGAATTCAGCTACTAAGTGATCGATGATAACTTGGTCAAAGTCATCTCCACCAAGACGGTTGTCACCAGCAGTTGAAATAACTTCGAATGTGCCGTCTGCTAACTCAAGGATAGATACGTCAAATGTACCGCCACCTAAGTCATATACTAAGATTTTTTGCTCTTCATCTTGTTTTTCTAAACCGTAAGCAAGTGCTGCTGCTGTCGGTTCGTTAATGATACGCTCAACTTCTAAACCAGCGATACGACCAGCATCTTTCGTTGCTTGACGCTCTGCATCGTTGAAGTATGCAGGTACTGTAATAACAGCTTTCGTTACTGTTTCACCTAAGTATGCTTCAGCAGAAGCTTTTAAGTTTTGTAAAATGATTGCAGAAATTTCTTGAGGTGTAAAATCTTTACCTTCAACTTCTACTTTGTAGTCTGTACCCATATGACGTTTAACAGACATGATTGTATTTGGGTTTGTAATTGCTTGACGCTTCGCAACTTCCCCAACTTGACGCTCTTCATTTTTGAAAGCTACAACAGAAGGTGTTGTACGGTTTCCTTCTGGATTTGGGATAACCTTTGGTTCTCCACCTTCCATAACAGCTACACAAGAGTTTGTTGTACCTAAGTCAATACCGATAATTTTACTCATGGCGAATCCTCCTACTTTTATGTAAATTATTGATTTACTTTTACCATTGATGGGCGAATCACACGATCTTTTAGTTTATAACCTTTTTGGAATTCTTCAACTACCGCGTTTGATTCAAATTCACTGTCTTCCACTTGCATAATAGCTTGGTGTTCATTCGGATCAAACTGTTTACCAACAGCTTCAATCACTTCCACACCTTCTTTAGTCAACGCTTCTAGCAATTGACGATGCACCATTTCCATACCTTGTAATAAGGATTTCGTTTGCTCGTCAGTCGCTTCCACTTGCATCGCTCTTTCAAAATTATCAAGAGCTGGCAAAATATCTGAAACTAGACTTTGTGCTCTATATTTGTCAGCAGCCTGTTTATCCATTTGGACACGGCGCTTATAATTTTCAAAATCAGCTTGTAGACGTAATGTGCGACCTTCCGTTTCCGTTAGTTTCGCTTGTAACTCATCTACTTTTTCTTGTAAAAGAGCAGCCTCACTTTTTTCTTCTACAGTTTTTTCACTGTTTTCTGGCGTGACAGCTTCTTCAACTTGCGCTTCTTTCACTTCTTCTACCACTTGTTCGTTACGCTCTTCCACAATTTTCACCTCCTTAAAAGGTATTAGGTATCACGCTTAGCATGATTACCTAAGCATTATATATTACACACAGCAATGAAAATTTCATCACTTGAGCGAATGTATTACTCTCATTTACTTTTTAAGTCCGTCTGTAAACTGTCTTGTAAATAACTGCAGTAAACTAATTACACGAGAGTATTGCATTCTCGTCGGACCTAAAATTGCAATTGTTCCAAGTTGCTCTTCTCCAATCGAATACGTTGCAGAAATCAAACTGCAATCCTCCATTGCCGTCGAAGAGTTTTCTCTACCAATTTTCACTTGAATTCCGACTTGTTTATGACGCAAAATGTCATAAAACGCAGCCTCATTATCAATCATCGTCAGCAATGATCTTACTTTGTGAATGTCATGGAACTCTGGCTGCGAAAGCATATTCGCTTTCCCTCCAAAGTATATCTTTTCCGATAACGGAACTTGAAATGTACCATCTAACATTTTTATCGCACTATCGTAATTATGAACATACCCACGTAAAACTGTAACAATCTCTTTAAAGATTTTATTATGAAGTTCTGCCATCGGTACGCCAGATAGCTTTTCATTTAAAATGTTAACCATTTTTTCTAAATCTGATAAATCAACAGATTCCGGAACGGTAATCGTTTTACTTTGTACATGCCCTGTATCCGTTACAATAATAGCGACTGCTGTTTGACGATCAAGTGGCACAATTTGTACGTTTTTAAGTTTATTTGTGCTTAACTTAGGCCCGAGAACAATGGCTGTATAGCTCGTAAGCTCTGATAAAATTTGAGCAGATTGCTGTGCAACTTTTTCTGCTTCAAAAATTCTTTCAGCAAATAAATCTTTAATTTGTACAATTTCATCGTTCGGTAAGTTTTGTGGCGCTAAAAGATGGTCTACATAAAATCGGTATCCTTTCTCAGAAGGAACCCGTCCAGAAGAACTATGCGTTTTTTCAATAAAACCTAATTCTTCTAAATCAGCCATTTCATTTCGAATAGTAGCTGAACTAAATGTAATTTCTTCTTTTTTAGCCAACGTTCTAGACCCAACGGGCTGCGCTGATCCAATAAAGTCATCAATAATTGTTTGTAAAATTAAGAGCTGACGTTCCGTAAGCATCTCATCATCACCTCTGTTAGCACTCTTTGTCTTCGAGTGCTAAATCTATTAATAACTTACCAAAATTGACATTCAATTGTCAACGGAAACGTCACGAAATAATGAAAATTTTTCACGTTTACGAAACATTTAATTAGTCAATCAAAAATGACTGGAATACTTCATTCCCTAATAATTTCCCTTTTCGTGTTAAACGCACATATCCATCTCTTTCTTCAAGCAACCCCTGTTCTTGATTGCCTTGTAACTGCTTCGCGAAAACTTGATCCATCTCCATATTGAATTTCTTTTGGAATGCTATTTTAGACACACCTTTTGTTTTTCGAAGTCCTAAAAACAACTCTTCTTCCATTTTTTCCTTCTCAGTCACTTCATGAACATCTAAATAAGGAAATCCTGTTTCATCAATTTTCGTGAAATACTGCTTGAGCGGCCCTACATTTTGAATACGTTCTCCATTTACATAACTATGCGCTCCAGCTCCAAATCCATAGTACTCTTCATTATTCCAGTATGTGAGATTATGTCTACTTTCATTATCACCTTTTGAGAAATTACTAATTTCATACTGGTTATAACCGTGTTTCTCCATTTCATCCATTACCATTTCGTACATTTTCGCTTCATGGTCTTCACCTGGGAGTCTTAATTTCCCTTTATTCATTAAGTTATAAAACACTGTTTTCGGTTCCACAATTAATGAATATGCTGAGAAATGTTGCACACCGAGCGTAAAGGCAATGTCTAACGTTTCTTTTACATCTTCTATCGTCTGCCCTGGCAGAGCATAAATTATGTCTACATTAATATTTGTAAAGCCAACTTCTTGCGCTTCTCGAATCGCTACAAACGCATCCTCCCTCGTATGCTTGCGCCCTATTTTCTCAAGCAGTTCATCACGAAACGTTTGTACACCAAAACTAATTCTGTTCACGCCACCTTCTAACAGTAAGTTCAACTTCTCTTTCGGTAAGTCCCCTGGATTCGCTTCAAAAGTTAATTCACAATTCGGAGCAAACGGACGCAAACGACGATTAATGATATCGAGCAATTTTTTTGTCTGTTCCATATTTAATGCTGTCGGCGTTCCTCCACCAACAAAAATCGTTTTCATACTATCAAACGGTACTTTTTGAACCGTATTTATTATTTCTTTCTCTAGGTACTCTAAATATTGATCTACCGGTTGGCGTTCAATAAACACTTTATTAAAATCACAATAGTGACAAATATGCTGACAAAACGGAATATGAATATATGCAGCTTGTACCAAATATAACTCCTACCTTTCTAAAAAGAAAACCTCCGCACTCCGGAGGGTTCTCTACTTCTCTAACGTATTACGGATTTGTTCCATTCGCATTTTTCCCCAATCATACATCATTTCAACGATTGGTAAAAGTGACATGCCTAGTTCTGTCATATAATACTCAACACGAGGAGGAATTTCAGGATATACTGTTCGATCAACAATCCCATCTTCCATTAACTCTTTTAATTGGTTCGACAAAACTTTATGAGAAATGCTTGGGAATAACCGTTGTAATTCGCTAAAACGATGAGGCCCTTCCACACCAAGATGCCACAGTATCACAACTTTCCACTTTCCACTAATAATAGAAAGCGTCAATTCCTTTTCACAATTAAAATTGCCATTTTGTAGTTTCTCTTGAATATCTTTTCGAATATTTTCGGACATTAATAATCTCCTAACTCTGTATGAACTAAAAAGCTCTCCCACTATTGTAAATGAGAGATGCTAAGATGTCTAAAAAGTAATGATACAGAAAAAAAGAAGCCGCATAAACGACTCCTTCTTTATTTTATATTAGTTGTCATCCATTTTCAGTACAGCCATGAATGCCTCTTGCGGTACTTCTACAGAACCAACAGACTTCATACGTTTTTTACCTTCTTTTTGCTTATCAAGAAGTTTACGCTTACGAGAAATGTCACCACCGTAACATTTTGCAAGTACGTTTTTACGCATCGCCTTAATTGTAGAACGCGCTACAACCTTGTTTCCGATAGTAGCTTGAATTGGCACTTCGAACTGTTGTCTTGGAATCAATTCTTTTAATTTCTCTACGATTACTTTACCACGGTCATACGCTGAATCACGGTGCACAATGAACGATAAAGCATCCACTTGTTCATTATTTAAAAGAATATCCATTTTCACAAGTTTAGACGGTTTATAACCAATTAACTCGTAGTCAAATGATGCATATCCTTTCGTATTTGATTTCAATTGATCGAAGAAGTCATATACGATTTCTGATAACGGGATTTCATATGTTAATGTAACACGCGTTTCATCTAAATATTGCATATCAATAAACGTTCCACGTTTACCTTGGCAAATTTCCATTACAGCTCCAACATAGTCATTCGGAACCATAATTGAAGCTTTCACAAACGGCTCTTCTACACGATCGATAGACTGTGGATCTGGCATATTAGATGGATTATCAACAATAACATCTTCACCGTTTGTTAAATAAACTTTATAAATAACGCTTGGCGCTGTTGTAATTAAGTCAATCTTAAATTCACGTTCAATACGTTCTTGAATGATTTCCATGTGAAGTAAACCTAAGAATCCACAACGGAAACCAAATCCTAGCGCTTGAGATGTTTCTGGTTCAAACTCAAGAGCAGAATCGTTTAACTCTAATTTTTCTAACGCATCACGTAAATCGTTATAACGAGCAGAATCAATTGGGTACAGACCACAGAATACCATAGGGTTTAATTTACGATAACCTGCTAACGGCTCAGCTGCTGGACGTTTCGCATGTGTAATTGTATCACCAACGCGTGTGTCCCCTACATTTTTAATAGACGCTGCTAAGAAACCTACATCACCTACTGTTAACTCATCACGCTGCGTTGTTTTCGGTGTAAATACACCTACTTCCGTTACTTCAAATTCTTTACCAGTTGCCATCATACGTACTTTATCGCCAACTTTTACCGTTCCATTTACAACACGGATATAAGCAATTACACCGCGGTATGGATCATATAAAGAGTCAAAAATCATACATTGTAACGGCTCTTCTGAATCACCTGTTGGGGCTGGTACTTTTTCAACAATTTGTTCTAAGATTTCTTCAATACCAATCCCAGCTTTCGCTGAAGCAAGCACTGCTTCTGATGCATCTAAACCAATTACATCTTCTACCTCTTGACGCACACGCTCTGGGTCCGCACTTGGTAAGTCGATTTTATTAATAACCGGTAAAATTTCTAAATTGTTATCAAGTGCTAAATATACGTTTGCTAACGTTTGTGCTTCAATACCTTGCGCTGCATCTACTACAAGAATCGCGCCTTCACAAGCCGCTAAACTACGAGACACTTCGTACGTAAAGTCGACGTGTCCTGGTGTATCAATTAAGTGAAGAATATACTCTTCACCATCTTTTGCTTTATAGTTTAACTGTACTGCGTTTAATTTAATTGTAATACCACGCTCACGCTCTAAATCCATAGAGTCAAGCAATTGAGCTTTCATTTCACGTTGTGTTAACGCATTTGTTTTCTCTAAAATACGGTCTGCTAACGTTGACTTTCCGTGGTCAATATGAGCAATGATAGAGAAATTACGAATTTTCGACTGTCTTTTTGCTCTTTCTTCTTTATTCATCTATGTTCTCAACTCCTAATAGTCTCGCCAATATACACTAGCACTGATTATATCAATAGAGCAGCAAAGATTCAATGAAAACTCGTGCTGCTTACAATACAAATCATTCTATCTATATCTTATGCGAACAAACCATAAGAGACAAACCTTTTTCAAATTAAAAAGCGGCTGTCTTACAAACCGATAAGACAACCGTCCTCCATATTACTCCTAGCTAAAAATCTCTTTCACTTTCCCAACAACTATATCCGTTCCAAACTTTGTCATTTCATAAGCAACACTTGCCATAGCCATACCAATTCCTTCTATGACATTAAAACTTCTTAAGCTTTCTAATTGTTTTTGTTTCTCAATAGTTGAAAACGAACTTCCCAAAATTTCCGATTCAGCACCCGCACCCTCTGTTCCTGTCATATGAGCTATTTGTTCATACGACAGCTGCTTATAACCTTTCATACTTTTCAAACCATGATTAGCAAGCGCCACTCCTGCTATCATCATAAGTAAACATAAGGCTGCACTACATATACATAAAAGCGAAAAACGACTTAAACTATTATCATCTTTTCTCATCAATGTGTATATGCTCCTGTATTATCTTGGTCTATTTGATGATGCAACGCTGCATTTAAACCACCCGCTATTACATTTGCCATATCCTCTATAAAAGCATCTACTTCTTTTGGAGTCACCATTAAATTATGACCAAGGGGAGATAACACTTCATAAATCAATTTTCTCTTTTCTTCTTCTTCTAACGTACCTACAGCACCTAAAAACATATTCCGGCTCTTTTCATCTGGCATATCTTCTTCTGTTAGTTTTTTCTTTTCTCCAAATGTAAAACCAGCTGGTAACAAAGATCGTGAAGGTTTGTTTCCTTCTTTCATCTCCCGTCCAAAATGTTTCAAAATAAAATCAATCGTATCACTTGTAATCGAAACGGCATCAACCACAGTCGGGACACCAATTGCGATAACAGGAATACCTAATGTTTCTTTACTTAGTTCCTTACGTTTATTCCCAACACCAGACCCCGGATGAATTCCTGTATCAGAAATTTGTATCGTGCTATTTACTCGTTCAATAGAACGAGCAGCTAATGCGTCAATTGCAATTACAAAGTCTGGCTTTGTCTTCTCAATGATTCCATAAATAACATCGCTCGTTTCGATTCCTGTAATTCCCATTACCCCCGGCCGAATTGCACTAACAGGCCTAAAGCCTTCTTCTATACTCTCAGGCTGCAATTGAAACAAATGTCTCGTTACCAATACATTTTCTACAACTATCGGTCCAAGTGCATCTGGCGTTACATTCCAATTCCCAAGACCGACAATTAAACAGCTCGCTTCTTTTGTAACACCAACCTCTTCTAAGAAATAAGAAAATTCTTTTGCAAAAATACGCTCCACTTTTTGTTGAAGCTCCGTATCTTGTTGACGTATACCTTGCACTTCAAGCGTTAAATAATTTCCAGGTTTTTTACCCATCGATTCAGATGCAACTTCATCAATCGTTACTTTTGTAATTGTAATACCCTCTTCTTCCCTCTCTTTTACAATAACTCCTTGTACCCCTTTTTGTTCTTTTTGGCGTTCTTGCAACATTTGATGTGCCTCTACAGCAAGGTCAGTTCTAACACTATATTTACTTAAATCTAATGGTTCGTTCATCGTATCTCCTCCGCAATTCATAGTAAATATCGTTAGATTTCCCAAAGTTATATAAGGTCATTCTTTCCTTTACGTGAAATTTCATTGATATACTATTGCAATTCTCTTCACCGTTTGATAGAATATCACTTGTTCTATGTAAGAATCGAGTCATTCGATTGCACCAGGGAGGTGAAAAGTATGGCAAACATCAAATCTGCTATCAAACGCGCTAAACTTAGCGAAGAGCGTCGTGCACACAACGCTTCTATTAAGTCTGACATGCGTTCTGCTGTTAAAACTGTAGAAGCTTTAGTTACTAATAACGATCTTGAAAATGCTAAAGAAGCTTTCAAAACTGCTTCTAAAAAACTTGACAAAGCAGCTCGTAAAGGTCTTATCCACCAAAACGCTGCAGCTCGTCAAAAATCTCGCTTAGCGAAACAAGTAAACGCGTAAGGCGTTTAAAAAACGATCCATCTGGATCGTTTTTTTATATACAAAAAAGTTCACGTACTAAGTACATGAACTTTTTGTATCATCACATATGATTTAACCGCATTAAGAAAAACTCGAGCACAAGCTTCTTATCCATCTTTCCCGTCTTCATACTATAATCAGCTTCCGCTAATTCTATAATAACTTTTTTTAATTCTTCAAAAGAGAAAAACTTCGTTTGATTCATCGCCAACTTTACACGATACGGATGCACACCAATATGAGACGCAATTTGATTTTGTCCATAACCACGCTGCTGTAACTCTTTCACTTGATGCAGCAAACGAAATTGACTCACTAATAACGCAAGCAATTTAATGGGTTCTTCCTGTTGCGTAAATAACCCATCCAAAATTTGCATCGCACCCGCGATATCTTTTTTTACCACTTTTTCTGTCAAAGCAAACACATTTTGCTCAACTGATTTTGGCACAAGCTCTGCAACAAGTTTTGGTGTAATCTCTCCGCCCATACCAACATATAACGTTAACTTGTCCATTTCCTTCGCCAACATCGTTACATTACTTCCCACAAGCTCTAACAACAAACTAACAGCTGCATGATCAATATGCACATGTACTTCATCTGCACGAGCAACAATCCATTTCTGAACATCCTGCACTTGCATCGCATTTGCTTCTACTACATCCGCTGTTTTCTTTAATAGTTTTGTAATTTTTTTTCGTTCATCGAGTTTTTCGTAAGGCGCAACAAAAACAAGAATAGAAAACGGAGAAGGTTCACCAATATATTCTTCTAAAATTTTTATATTTTGTTCTAACTTTTCTTTTTGTGAAGTTAAAAATAGTGGTGATTTTATTAATAGCACTTTACGTTCTCCGAAAAAAGGAAGCGTACGTGCATCCTCAACCACATCTTCTAAATACGCTTCTTCCAAATCATATGTCACAACATTAAACTCCCGATCTTCCTCTTCAAGTGCTTCTGTTGTAATAAGCTTTATTGTTCCGTTTATAAAAAACGCTTCCGTTCCATACAGTAAATACAACGGAGCAAACTGCTTCTTTTTAATTTTTTTATGTATATCACTCATACTTTTTTCCTACTCCCTAACTTGGCAATATATATTTATACTAATGCCCTAGCTTTTGTTTTACAAGTACAAAGGAACAGGCTTTATAACCCGTCCCTTTATTTATATTAAACGCCACGCAATAAGCCCCGGTTTTCTTATTGGTGTGCGGTAATCACCTTCCCTTTATTATTCACAATAAAAATCCGAGTATAAGTGCCAACTGTTAACATGCTTGGAAACGAAAAGCTCACATTACTTAATGAACTAAAAGTAGTAAAAATACTCGATTTCTCTTCATATGGAAATTGTAGATTTTTTTCTGACAATATTTTATACTAAAGTGGAATGTTGGGGAGGGATTCTAAATGAATGATTTTGAACAAAACGTTCAAAGTAAACGCAATGACGCTATTGATTCAGGGGTAGGATTTATCGTCTCATTTGGTTTTTTCGCAACACTTTTCATTATTGCAACTGTTATTAAATTTATCGGTTCCTAAAGACTGCCACTTTATGGCAGTCTTCTCTTTTTCATCTAGTATGTGTTTCATCATATGTGATTTTACTTTGAAAGGTTCCGTTTTCTCCTTTAAAAACATAGGAAATGGCACCTTGTTTATCCGTTCGCCATATTTCAATATCCATCTTCTCAAAACGCTCTATAATCTCCTTATCCGGGTGCCCATACCTATTCCATTCTCCCACAGAAATAATCGCTACACTAGGCTGTATACGCCTCAAAAAAGGCGCTGTAGATGACGTTTTACTCCCATGATGTGCAACTTTTAAAACGTCCGCCCGTAAATGTGGATATATTGATACTAAAAGTTCCTCTCCCTCTTCTTCTAAATCCCCTGTAAACAGCCATGTTAGCCCTCCTAATTTGGCCCACATGACAATTGAAGAGTTATTTTCACTTTTTTCTTTCCCTTTCGGAGCTAGTACAAAAAATTCCGCTCCATTTACACTCCAGCTCTCCCCTTCTTTCACTACACTTATTTTCACTTCTTTTTCTAGTGCCTTTTGCTTTAACACTTTTTCTAATACTGTATCTTGTTCCTTTTGACCAAATACAACTTCTTTTACAATTATATATGATAATAACTCCGATGCGGCACCTATATGATCCGCATCTCCATGCGTTACGATTAATTTATCGATTGTTTTTACACCTTCCTTTTGTAAAAAAGGAACAAGAATATCGTGACCAATAGAAAATTCATGCTTTTTTTGTTGCCATTCTTTTTTATTTATCTGAAGCGTTCCACCCGTATCGATAAGATAAACCCCTTTATCATACGGAAGACGAATTAATATTGCATCACCTTGTCCAACATCAATAAATGTAACACTCCCACTCTCACGAAAATATGGGTATACATAATGACACACGCTAATAACAAGAAATCCACTCACGACTATGAACACAATTCTTTTCGACATCCCTCTTTCCCAAACAATCAATATACTAGTAATCATCACACAATACACAACTATAAGAAGTATAGGTGTTTGTCCGAAAATAAGGCGAGGAAACGGTAAGCTTTCACAGTAACTTAGAAAATTATTAGAAATAACCAAACCTATTGACAGTACATTCGCAAGTCCTTTCGCGAGAAATGGAATAATTGGCATAAATACCAGAATAATCATGCTACACGGCAATACAATTATGGATAAAAACGGAACATATATAAGATTGAGGAAAATACTATATGGAGAAAAATAACCAAAATGATATAACAAAATCGGGGTACTAACGAGCTGCGAGATAATAGAAATGTAAATAGCATTTCGAATTACTCCATTACTATGCCTTAGTAGTATCGGAGCAGACAAAATTAAAGCAAAACTACCTACAAATGAAAATTGAAATCCAATATTAAAAACAAGATACGGATCGTATATCAGCATACATATAGCCGTTATACTTAAGGCATCTAAACTAGATAAGCGAACAGAACAAATGAAAGCAACCAACAACAAAACACCTGTTACAGAAGCTCTTATAACAGACGGTGACGCTCCTGCTAAAACCATATACAGGGGAATGCAGACGATAAGACATACTGTTGCTATCTCCTTCGTTACACCACTTCTCAGTAAAACAAAGTAAACTATCACCATTAACAGTACAATATGCGATCCTGAAATCGCCAATAAATGTACAAGACCAAATTGCTGATACTGTTCTTCAACTTCAAACGCCATGTATTGTCGGTCACCAAATAATAATGCATTCATAAAAGCACCTGATTGCTCTGGAAACATTTCCGTAACTTTAAAGATTATATGCTGCCTATAAAAAAGAATCCATTGTACAAATGATAATGATGCTTTTTGGCACTCAGAAATATATGTTGCATCAAATATAAAATGAATGTTTTGCTTATATAAATAATCTCGGTAATCAAAACCATGAAAATTCCGAGCTGTTTGCGGTTCTTTTCTTTCACCTTTGAATACACAGGATACTCCCGCATATAATTGTTGCAATTGTTTCTTTTCCAAAGCTGATTTCATTTTGTAACTTAACTGCACTGTATTTTTATTCTGATCTTCAAATTGAAAAGATAGACGATCCCCATTAATAAGAGGTGTATTTTGTATCACTCCTCTTGTAACTTCGTAGGGATCCCCTAGAGGCTTATTTTGTCCTTGAACATACGAAGTGTACATAACACTACTAAAACACGCTATCATACAAAAAATGAAGGTTTTACGCGAAGTACGATATAAGCAGAAGAAAACATATAAAACGAGACAACAAGCCATCAATAAAAACGACGAGGAAAAGGCGATTGCAATCCCCATTACAAACGAGATTGCAACATAGCCCCATTGTTCCTGCAACTTATACTCACTCCTTATAGCATCATTTTTGCTTTCGTGAATACTCGCTGTAATTCTTCCATTGATAGATTATCTTTTTCCAAAGATGCAAATAGTTCTTTCAACTCCATATGACGCTTTTGTTCCTCTAGTGCTGCAATATCATATTCTAGCGGAACGTGTTTCACTGTTACATTCGCTTGTTCAAATAACTCTACGGCATACGGATGGTTTTTATAATCCTGCGCATAATAAACTGCTGTAATGCCACTTTGAATAATTGCCTTACAGCATTGTAAACAAGGGAAATGCGTAACATAAATTTCCGCTTCCTCCGTTTTCACACCAAACTTTGCACATTGTAATAAAGCATTCATTTCGGCATGAATGGTACGAACACAATGATTATCGATCACGTAGCAGCCATCATCTATGCAGTGCACGCCACCTTTAATTGAACCATTATATCCTCCAGCAATAATTCGTTTATCACGAACAATTGTCGCCCCTACCGCAAGCCTTGTACATGTACTACGTAACGATAATAGATGGCTTTGCGTCATAAAATATTGATCCCATGAAATTCGTTCCATATTTTTCACCTACTTTTTTGTCTACTTGTAGTGTAGCGAAAAAAGAAAAACTTCGTCAATCTTTTACGGAATAATAATTTGATCTTTTATTTTTTCCAGAGACTTCGCTCCAATCCCATCAATCTCTAATAAATCTTCTATTTTCTGAAACGGACCATGTTCTTCTCGATATTTCAAAATACTTTCTGCTTTTCGAGAGCCAATACCTGTGATTTTTTCAAGTTGCTCTTTCGAGGCTGTATTTATTTGAATCTTACCCTCTTCCTTAGAAAATGTAGACATCCCTTGCTCTGATTCATTTTTACTCGGGATATAAAGAATCATTTGATCTTGTACAATTTGTGCCAAATTCACTTTTTTCATATCTACTTCTGGTAAAAAACCACCAGCCTTTTGAACCGCATCCTTTACCCGGTCCCCTTCCTTCATTTCATACACCCCTTCTTTACTGATCGCTCCCTTCACATCAATCATAATGATTCTTTTCTGTTCCTTTGCATCCGATATTTTCGATTTGCTTTTTTTCTCCGCGTCTTTCGCTTGCACATCCATCGGAATGGGCGATTGCTCTGTATGCTGACTCGTTTTCCAAAAAACAAGAAAAAGCAAAGTTCCAATAATAACTACTAGCCCCAACCATTTTTTCGGAAAATCCCACATCATTTTACACCTCTAATCATAAATTTATAACATCATTCATATTGTTTAGGAGAAAGCTGTTACGAAGGAGGGATGAAACATTGAACATAGGAATTATAGGGACAGGAAACATGGGGAATATACTAATCGATGCATTTTTAGAAACCCGTGCTGTCAAACCTTCGTGCCTTACAATCATTAATCGGACGTCTGCCAAAGCATATCATATAAAGGAAAAATACCCTTCTGTTCATATAGCCAAAACAATTTCAGAAGTAATCGAACAATCACAACTTATTTTTATTTGTGTTAAACCGAAAGATATATACCCTATCTTAAAAAAATACGCTGAACATTTTTCTGATGAAAAGTGCTTAGTTTCTATTACAAGTCCAATATCTCCGTCACAATTAGAAACTCTTGTACCTTGCCACGTCGCACGTATCATTCCAAGCATCACAAATCGCGCCCTATCTGGCGCCTCACTATTTACATTTGGAGATAATTGCTCTGAAGAGTGGCAACAAAAACTACTTCGTCTATTCAAAAATATTTCTACTCCCCTTGTAATAGAAGAAGATATAACGCGCGTTTCATCTGATATAGCAAGCTGCGGTCCTGCTTTCTTTAGTTATTTATTACAATGTTTCATTAACGCTGCTGTAGATAAAACCAATATTACACATGAAGAAGCTACTACTTTAGTAAGTGAAATGGTCGTGGGAATGGGGAAATTACTTGAAAAAGAAATCTTCACATTACCTACTTTACAAGAAAAGGTATGTGTTAAAGGCGGCGTTACTGGAGAAGGTATTCGTATTTTAGAAGAACACGTTGGGGATATGTTTCATAAATTAATTGAACGGACACACGAGAAATTTGATGAAGACTTAAAATGCGTTGATCAGCAATTCAATAAACACACATAATAGATACGTCATTGTCATTCCAAATCCTTTTTATAAATACTTACTTTTTTATCCCCCCTTTTTACTCAAACTAGCATTTTCGCATTTTACACATATCATCATCTCATTCATTCTAGAACAAAAATCACATCTTTTTTACAAAACAAAAGCAACCTTCCCGGTTGCTTTTGTTTTATCCATTTTTCTTCGCCATGAAAAAAATACGCTCTGTTTGTTCTGTCACTTCAATTCGCTCAAAGTCACCAGTCACGCGAAGTACTGTAAAGCCAGCTTCTTCAAGCCATTTCGTTAACTCTTCAACCCGATATGCACGTTGTACGTGACATTCGTCAAAACGATGGTACACATCTTCTTCTGGATCTTGAACGAAGAATGTTAAATCATGCTCTACACTATCTTCTTCACCAGGGAAGCAATTCCAAATAAGAGATATTTCCTCTCCATTTACTGTGTATGTTTCATTTTGAAATACATGATGTATTTTATATAAAGAATGTACATCAAATAAAAGCAAACCATCTTGGCGTAAATGGTGAAACACTCTTCTAAATGTTTCTTGCACTCCCTCTTCTTGCAATACATAATTTAATGAATCACAAAAGATTGTTACACAGTCAAACTCACCTGGAACATCAAGCTCTCGCATGTCTTGTTGGTAAAAAGGAATAAAGTATCCCTCTCCTCCTAGTTTTTGCTGAGCGACTGTTAACATGTCTTCTGACAGATCGACACCTATTAAATCGTACCCCTTTTGCACAAGTGGAAGTGTTACATTACCAGTACCACATGCTACGTCAAGAATCTTTGCCTCTTTCATACCTGCTTGTTGCAAGCTTTCCTCTGTGAATTCCACCCATTTATCATATGGGACATCATTCATTAGTTCGTCATACAACAATGCAAATTGTTCGTATTTCATTGGCCTAGCTCTTCTGTAATATCTTCACGTGGCACATCGCCCCATAGACGCTCTAGATTATAGTGATCACGCTCATCTTTATGGAATACATGAGCAACTACATCTCCAAGGTCAACTAATACCCAGCGCGCTTCGTCAAAACCTTCCATACGTTGTACGTCAATTTGGAACTCGTGTGCTTTTGATTTAATTTCACGTGCAATTGCTTGCACTTGTTTATCTGAGTTACCATGACAAATAATGAAATAATCTGCAATTGGTGAAATACCTTGCATATTTAGGACAACCATATCTTCTGCTCTCTTATCATCAGCTGCTTTTGCTGCTAATACTAATAACTCTTTATCTTTCATTTACTAAATTCCTCCTTGATAACTGCGTTGTATGTTTGGAATGTTAATGGATAAATCGTTTGATCTTTTTCCATTAAAAATTGAATTGTTCGCTTTAAAGCAAATAATAAAGCTTGATTTATATCCGTATATGCGAGTTTACGAGCTTCTTCCACACCTGGAAACTTTCGTCCAGGCTCAATGTAATCAGCTACATAAATCACTTTATCTAACATCGTCATATTCTCATGACCGCTTGTATGATATGTAATAGCTTGCAAAATTTCAGGATCCGTAATGCCTACTTCTTTTTCTACTAAGTATGCCCCAACAGGTGCATGCCATAACTCTTTGTTATAGCAAAGTAAATCTTTCGGCAAATCTTCACGTTTAATAATCTCTTCCATCTCTGAAATCTCTCTACATTTCGCATAATCATGGAATATAGCTGCCATTTCTGCTTTTTTCTCATCCACACCGTATAACTTAGCAAGTTCAATCGCTGTCTCCATTACACCAATTGTGTGTATATAACGTTTTTCATGCATTTGTTGTTTGACAATATGAAGTGCCTTCTCACGATTCATACAACCCATTCCTCTCGATATATACCTGTACTTTTTCAGGAAGTAAATATTTACATGTTTTCTTCTCTCTATATCTCTCACGCAATAAAGAGGAAGAAACTGCAAACTCCGGAATTTCCACTGTGGTGATATCGTAAGGTGTATGCAATGTATAACCAGGTCTTGCAACTCCAACAAACGTTACAAGATTAAGTAACGCTTCAATGTTATACCACTTTGGTAAATACTCAACCATATCCCCACCAATAATAAAGTGAAACTGCACATCCGGATGCTTCTTCGTCAATTGTAACATAGTGTCATACGTATAAGATGGGCCCTTCCTGTTCAGCTCTTCTAAACAAATAGAAAAGTGTTCTTCTGCCTCAGTCGCAAGCTCTAACATATGTAAGCGACTTTCTACACTTGTAATATTCCGCCCTTGTTTATGTGGTGGAATTTGATTTGGCAAGAACCATACTTCTTCCAAGTTCAAAGCGTGATATACTTCATTCGCAATTAGCAAATGCCCATAATGAGGCGGATCAAATGTACCGCCAATAATGCCAATTTTTCTCAAAAGAAACGCCCCTTCCTTTTACGTACAGCAACTCTCTTCATTTCTATCCGAAGAGAGTTCACTGTTAATAAAAGTTCAATTGGTTTCGCTCTCTACATAATTACGCACCAGCGATAAAAATAGCGCACGCTAGTCTTTTTATCGTGGAAGCTTAATTTGTTTATTTTCTCTTGATTCTTTGTATAACACGATTGTACTTCCAATCACTTGAACGATTTCAGCACGTGCACCTTTTGCAAGTTCTTCTGCAACTTCACGACGATCAAATTCACAGTTTTGTAGCACACTTACTTTAAATAATTCACGAGCTTCTAAAGTATCTGCGATTTGTTTAATCATATTTTCATTTACTCCGCCTTTTCCTACTTGAAAAATTGGTGTTAAATGATGTGCTTGTGCACGTAAAAATCTTTTTTGTTTTCCTGTTAACATATATGTTAGCCTCCAAGCTTTCTTATAACTAATTGTTTCATTCTATCAATATTCGGCACGCGTCCTGTCCACATTTCAAATGCAAGTGCTCCTTGATATACAAACATATCGATACCATTTTGAATGATTGCACCTTGCTCTTTTGCCTCACATAAAATTTTCGTTTCAAATGGATTATAAATTATATCTGATACAATCGTTCCCTCTTTTAACGAACAAATTTGTAATGGCGTATGTTCGACATGTGGATGCATACCTCTTGTTGTCGTCTGAATGATAATATCATAATTCCCTTGTTCTTCTGTCGCTTTTTCTAACGATAAAGCAACAGAATTAACGTTAGCCGCACATGCAGCAATAAGTTCTTTCGCCTTATCGACTGTACGATTGGATACATCAATCTCTTTCACACCTACATCAGCAAGAGAAAAATAAATAGCTCGGCTAGCACCACCAGCGCCAAGTAATAAAATACGTTTCTCTTGAAGTGGTTCACTACTAATTGACTGTAAGGCTCGGACAAAACCGATTCCATCTGTATTGTAGCCAATTAATTTTCCATCCTTATGAACCACTGTATTTACTGCACCAATTTGCCTTGCTAGTGGGTCAATCTCATCCAAATACCCCATAATAGCAACTTTGTGCGGAGTTGTTACATTAAATCCTGAAATGCCTAACGCTTTTAAACCTCTTACCGCTTCCCCAAGCGCTTCTTCTTCTACAAGAAACGCATGATAATGGGCATCCATATTCAAGTGTTCAAATGCATCGTTATGCATAACGGGCGATAATGAATGTCCAATTGGATTTCCGATTACACCATATAATTGTTTCATAAATCCCTCTCCATATTAAATTAAAGATTTACGTAGCGAAACACTTACTCCTTTTGGCACGTGAGCAACAATTTTTGCTCCTGGTTCGTTCACAGTAACCCATCCTAATCCAGAAAATACAACATCCGTTTTCGGTTCACGAATATTAAATTCATATTTCACTAACTCAGGCATATTTGCTAATTCTTCTGGCGTTGGTGGGCTCAGTAAATCCCCAGCATGATTTTTATACAACTCATCTGCTTTCTCCAACTTTGTACGATGGATTGTTAAACGATTTGAGAAGTGACAAGTAAACGCCCGACGACCACCACTAACATAATCAAAGCGTGCCAATCCACTAAAGAATAATGTTTGTTCTTCATTTAATTGGAACACCATTGGCTTAATTTCTTTTGTTGGTGTAATAAGCTTTAAGCTCTGCTTCCCAACATAATGAGCCATTTGATGGTGGTTAATAATACCTGGCGTATCATATAAAGAAGATTCTTCGTCTAATGGAATATCAATTAAGTCAAGTGTTGTTCCTGGGAAATGAGATGTTGTAATTACATTTTCAGTCTCATCACTAAATTCTTTAATCATACGATTAATAAATGTTGATTTCCCTACATTCGTACATCCAACAACGTAAACATCTTTGCCGCCGCGATAATACTCAATAGCATCCGCCAGTTCAGCAATCCCTTGCCCTTTTGCTGCACTAATTAAAAAAACATCCTCTGGCTTTAACCCTAACTGTTTTGCACTATAGCGCATCCAATGCTTTACTTTATCATGTTTTACTGACTTAGGAATTAAATCAGCCTTATTTCCAACAAGTAATACTTTATTATTTCCTACGAAACGATGTAAGCCAGGTAACCAGCTACCATTAAAATCAAAAATATCTACGATCTTGACTACTAATGCATCCGATTTTCCAATTCCATTTAGAATGCGTAGGAAGTCATCATCTGTTAACGATACATCTTGAATTTCATTGTAATGTTTCAAGCGAAAACAACGTTGACAAATCACTTGCTCTTTCTCTAAAGATGAGGCAGGAGCATACCCCACTTCATTTTTGTTTTCTGTTTGAATTTCTACACCGCAACCAATACATTTAATTGTTTCAGTCAAACTTTATTCCTCCCAGTTAATTAAACCTTTTTTCTTCATATTTCTCATGATTCTTCGTTCGATTTTTCGATTAAAGCGCGTCACTAATCCGTCCGTTTGTGCTACTGGTACAACTAAAATTGTATGAAGTCCCACTCGGTTCCCACCAAGCACATCCGTTAGTAACTGATCCCCAATTACTACAACTTCCTCTGGTTGTAAACGCATCTCTTGTATTGCACGCTTAAATGCGCGGACAAACGGTTTACGTGCACTATGAATAAATGGAATACCTAATGGATCAGCAAAGTCTTTTACACGTTGCTCATTATTATTTGAAACGACCGTTACTTGGATGCCTTGCTCCTTCATTTTCAAAAACCATTCTTCAAGTTGCGGCGTTGCATTTGGACGATCCCATTCAATTAAAGTGTTATCTAAATCAGTAATAACGCCTTTAATTCCACGTTTTTTCAAATCTTCTGGTTGAACATGATATACATTTTTCACATATTCATTTGGTAAAAATAACTTCAATTTCTTTCACCTCTTTGAGGAGTATTCATAAAATTTTTCGACAACATTTTTCGATATACAACCTGTGGATAAAATTGTACACATTTTCCACATTAATTTTTCAGTTAATTTGGAATTTACTAACAAACTATACACATTTTATCCACCTAGGTATGTGGATAACCCCTTGTTTGTGACTGTCATATTTTTTTGGTACATTAAATGCAACAACGAATCAATCCTTATATTATTAGGAGGTGACTCACCTTGAAAACAAAACATATGGAACAGTTATCTACTGAGTTACTCACTGAGTCTTATTATAAAGCAAAAGAACTAAAATTAAATCCCGACTTCATTTTACTTATAAAACAAGAAATTATTAGACGCTCATTAGAGGACAAGCTTGTCAAATCTTCTTGATTACATATAAAGTGAAACTTTAATCAGTGGGGGTTTTGTCCATTCCCCACTGATTATTAGTTGGAACAATCGGGCAGTTACGGACAATTATCTCCCACCTAACTTCCTCGCATCCGCCAAATTTTGAGGTGGGAGTCTTACTGCCCGTTATTGCAGGATAAATTACTGGCTGACCTGTAAAAAGAGCCATCCTACGATGGCTCTCGAATAAACAAGTACTCCCATCTAGGGGATTTCATCATTAAGCATCTTTGTCCATAATTCTTACTTACGGTTATAAAATCTTTTTTTAATTATGAGATAATCGAGTAGCAATTTTTTCACCAAGACGAAGTTCTTGTCCACTCTTCAACTCCTGCACTACTTCTATCATATCTTTTTCAAACAATAATACAACTGTTGAACCAAATGTAAAGTATGCCATTTCTTCACCTTTTTGAACAGTACTTCTTTCATGCAAAAGCTCAATACTATTCACAAACATAGCCCCTACTTTTACAAGCGCCATATGCTCACCATCACTATTTACTTCTGTAACAGAACGATAGTTTTTTGACAGTGGTTCTTTCCCGTATTCCATACCAGCTGCATTTACCGGATATGATTTTCTACCGAGTACAAATCTTTCAGTGACAGAACCAGAAAGCGGACTATGAATGCGATGATAATGACTTGGGCTCAAATAAATGACCATATATGTACCGCCTGCATATCGCTTTGCACGTTCTTCATTACCTAGCATATCCACAATTGAATAACGCTTACCTTTAATATCGAATGTTTTTGTGTCCTCAATAGGACCGTAATCTGCAAAAACACCATCAACAGGACTAACGATACTCGATGCATCTGTATCAATACTACGCTTTCCTTCTTTTAGCTTACGCGTAAATAATTCATGCAACGTTCTATATTCCTTCAAACCCTTTTCCATCTCATCTTGATTAATTTGAAAAACCTTCGCATACGATGGAATAATAATAGAGCTCAAACGAGATTGTGCAAATTTACGTAATATATAAGAAGTAAAGCGACCATTTGTAAGTTCGATCATAAGTCGATATAATGTACGTCGCAAATTGCGAAACCTCCTAATCAGTCTATAACTTTAGTTTCCCCTTCTATACCATATGTAAAATTGGTTCTTATTCCCACACACCATACAGAACTTTTCATTATACATATCGAAAACTAAATATGGTATTATTCTTAAATTGTTTAGCACCTTCTAATATTACAGATAGAATCCGTCATTTTCAACAGTGAACATGTATTTCTTCTTAGCACAACCCGTTTTCTTTCCTTATTTACAAAAGAAAAGCAGCCCATTTCAAAATATGGCTGCTTGTAATGTATATTATTCTTTCGCTTTTTTCTCTTTCTCTGCCTTTACAAATTCATGGAACATTTTCATTAAAGCACGCTTTTCAATTCTTGATACGTAGCTTCTGGAAATACCAAGTGCCTTAGCAATCTCTCGCTGCGTTTTCTCCTTATCAAGCCCAAGTCCAAAACGCTTTACGATTACTTCTTTCTCTCGTTCGTCTAAAATATCGATATACTCTTTAATCTTTTCTAACTCCATACTAAGCTGAATCATATCAATTACATCTTCAGACTCTGATTTTAATATATCAATAAGCGATATTTCATTCCCCTCTTTATCTTGCCCGATCGGATCATGAAGTGAAACGTCTTTTTTCGTTTTCTTTAGCACACGTAAATGCATCAAAATTTCATTTTCAATACAGCGTGCTGCATATGTTGCGAGCTTTGTTCCTTTTCCTGCTGAATAGCTCTCGATCGCTTTAATGAGACCAATTGTACCAATTGAAATTAAATCTTCTGCATCTTCACCAGTGTTTTCAAATTTTTTAACGATATGCGCTACAAGCCGTAAATTATGTTCAATTAAAAGATTTCTCGCTTGAGCATCACCTTGCTCCATTAACTCTAAGTACTTTCTCTCATCATCTGATGATAGCGGCTGCGGGAACGCATTATTCTTCACATAAGAAACAAAGACAAACACTTCTCGAACCATATATCCAATTGCGGCGAATAGACTCAAACCTTTCACCTCCGCCAAAATAGTGGTCTTTATTATGTGTATGTGGGCGTGAGGTTGTTTGTGTCTGTACGATATCATTCCAATATGTTTTTAAGCATAATATTTGTCTCAAAAAGCTTCAATACATACACTGAAGCAACAGTTAGGAGGATAAAATATGAGATTTGAAAGAACACATGCTTATACAAGACACCAACGGCAACGTACAATGCACCGAAAAATGAATATTGCAAAACACACATGGGGATATACTCCTGAAATTACCGCTATTTTTGCAAAAGGAAAAGTTCACTGTTCTTGCGGAATGTGTACAACAAAGTGGAGAACAGAAGGACCACCTGCTAGTGTACAAAAATGGTTATACAAAATTGATACCTACGAAGAATAATCGTTCTTTCTAAAAAAGGTCTTCTCTCCAAGACCTTTCCCCCTATTTAAAGGCTTATTTACTCCAAATCTTTTCCCCAGTGTGGGCATCAATATAACGTATTTCTCGACTACAACCGAAGGGCTCTTTATGATTTTCATCCGTCGTTTGTTTATACAGCAGTTTGTATTTCGTTTCCTCTGCATCATTATCTATATACCATTCTAATTTAACTCGCATGGCCTTTTTGTATATTTTTAACGCTTTTTCTTTTGTTACTTTTGGTGTTGTTTCATGTGCGAGTAACTCTTCTATTATATTACTAGGTTTTCCCGAGTAGTGCATCACAGCACCATTTTCTGTATTGATGTTGATCATGAATTCCTTATACTCTACCGGAATATCACTCACATATACTGAAAAGACAAATCTTTCAATCCCTTCTTCTTCGTCACGTTCATCCCAAAGACGAAGATATTGTGTAACCTCTGGAATAACTCGTTCTAAAAATTGAAGTGCTCTCTGTAAACATTCCTCTCTTGATAGTATTTGTTTTGCTTTTTTATCGTCTGCCATTTTTAAAAAGCCAATTAATTCATTGGTTGATTTATCAATAGTAATTCCAACTAAATTATTATATTTTAACATCGGTAAATGCTTTTTAAAGAATTCATTCATTAAATATGGATTCTTCTCTTCTTTCTGTTTTTGCAATTCCTCTTTCGGGACAAATTTCATCCTTATTTCATCTTCATTTTCCGTCTCATCTACTTTTGTAAAACTTTCTTTATCCCAGTCAAACAAATCGAATATATCATCTTGTCGACTACTTTTTTCCGGTTTGGTAACAGCTACTGTTGAAGGTAATTTATAGTGATCTGGTCCAAACAAATTCTTACCTGTACTTGCATCAATAAACGCATGACTAGGTTCTGATTCATACAGAAGGTGATATCCTTTTACTTTTTCTCCATTTTCATATACACATAAGGAGAATGTTAAATCAGCAAACACCAGCCTCATATCTTGTCTAGCCTTCAGGTTATCTAGAACAATACTCTCCTCAACAATTTCACTTGGCCATAACGGCGGCTTTTCCTGTATACTTTCTCGTCCGTTATAACGGAAATTCACAACATTCCCTGAAGGATGAACTCGCACAACACATCCTGTATCTGGCAATGGATATCCATTCACTTCTTGCATATAATTTATTTCTTTCCAACCACGCCAATCGTCTTTAACTGACATATATGTATAAAATTCTAATCCTTCTTCCACATATTTTTTTATAAATACATTTGCAATCTCTCTTGCCTTATTCTCCTCTATCACTTCTTTATCACTCGAAAAATAATTTTCATCATCTACCCTAAATTCAATTAAATTACCAGTATGTCTATTTAATGAAACTTGTATCTGTTTCTCCTCATTCTCTTTATGTCCCCAACATAATAGATGATGAGGATCATCCACTCCTTCTTGATCATCTACAACAAGACTATATTCATCTGGAATTTCAATAATATGAGCCACTTGTTCTTTTCTTTCTTTATCTTTTTGATTCATCATACCTCTCCTCTGTTACAATTTAAGGTAATTATAACAAACAAAACCAAAACTTATTAAAAAAAGACTAGAGAAATCTCTAGTCTTCTACTTCGTTTCACGATGTAATGTTACTCGCTTTAATCGTGGACAATATTTTTTTAGTTCGATGCGCTCGGGATTGTTTCGTTTATTTTTTTTAGAAATATAATTACGATCACCGCACTCCGTACAAGCTAATGTAATATTTACACGCATATGTAATTCTCCTTTCTTTCAAAGATTGCAACTAAAACGTAATGATTACGATTTATATATTATATAACTTCACTCTCTTTGTCAATTGCAAAACAAAAGGGTTCTATTTAGAACCCTTTTGTTTTTATGATCTATAAATTCTGTTAAAACGATTCATATGTAACAAACTCACTAATCGGCTTTCGGTATCCTCTTGGGCGAGTTTTAGTAGTATCACTTTTTCCTATCGTAATCATTAAGACAGGTACTATATGCTCCGGCATATTTAATTCACTTTGTACTGCTTTTTCATCGAAACCAATCATTGGACACGTATCATAGCCGTAATATTTAGCCGCGTACATAAAAGTCATCGCGCTTAACGAAGCATTTCGAATCGCTTCATCTTCCATGAAGCGTTCTCCTTTTCCTTCATATAACCCTTTCGTTTGCCTAATTGTATCTTCATATTCACATTCATCAATCATCTTTAAAACCTTCATACCGAAATAAATATTTTCAACATTTTGGTATGCTCTCTTATCACCACAAACTAGCACTACCGCAGATGCACTCGATACTTTATATTGTCCAAAAGCTAACTCTTTTAATCTTTCTTTTCGCTCTTGATCACGAATTACGACATAATGTGCATGTTGCAAATTATAACAAGATGGAGAAAGCTTCGTTAACTCAAATATTTTTTTAAAATCCTCATCAGGGATTTCTATACCTTGTATAAATTTCATTGCGGAACGTCTAGCAATTGCTAACTCTTCAAAATTCACCATATATCCTCCTCAATAACCATAAATTTAAATATACATTAATTTATACAGATAAATAAATCAAATAAAATCACTTTAAATTATGGGTAATAATGATGATATATAAAAAAGACAAAAAGTTGAAACAATTAGTTCATACGAAATTCACACGAATCTATTACTATAGAAATTGTACATAGTGAACTTATTAACAATCACGTTTAATCGTATAAAACCTTACTTGAAAGGAGTTGAAAGTATGAAAACTAAATATCGTTTTATGATCTCATCATTTGCCGCTTGCGCTTATATGATTTGGTATTTAGTATAATAACAACCTCACTTGTAAATAGGAAAAGGTGTGTATATAAATGGAATATAACCAATCAACAGTTAACTACTGGAAAGCTTTTGTACTACCGTATACATTTGCTTTAGAAGAGTTAAAAACTAAATTTGAAATTATGAACCGGGAAGCTCAATTTCTAGAGGACTACAACCCGTTTGAACATATAAAAACAAGACTGAAACAACCTGAAAGTATTATTAAAAAGCTGGAACGTAAAAATTTATTACCAACAGTTGAAAATGCTCAAACACATTTACAAGATATCATTGGCATTCGTATTACATGTTGCTTCGTAGAAGATATCTACCATTTAAAAGAGGTAATTCAAAAACGTGAGGATATGGAAGTCATAGAAGTAAAAGATTATATTGCTAACCCAAAGGGAAATGGATATAAAAGTTTACACATGATTATTAAATATCCTTTATCACTAAATTCTGGTACAAAAGATGTATTTGCAGAAATTCAGTTACGTACACTTGCAATGGACTTTTGGGCAAGTTTAGAGCATAAACTTTACTATAAATATGAAGGAAATATACCTGATTATTTAAAAGATGAACTACATGATGCAGCAATGAAAGCTGAAGATCTTGATAATAAAATGGCGACAATTCGTCAAGATATCGATGAAATTGAAGCATGCTCAAGTCAAATTTTATTACCACTTTAAAAAAGGTTCTCTCCAATGAGAACCTTTTTATTTCTTCTCTATCGTGCGGACCTCTTCGATTTTCCATTTCTCTTCTTCTTTTCCGAGCGCATACTGTACTTTCTTCTGAAGAGTGACTTCCCCATCTATTTCCTTTTCCTTTGTTTCAACAATAACATACCCTGCTTTACTAGCTTTTATGTCTATATGTTCCAATTCAATTTTCTTATTTCCCTTTTGAAAAGCTGCTTCTTTTTGTGTTTTTAAGTCTTCAGCACTAGGCATCTTCTTTGAAAACAACTCCATATGTTCAACAAGATTTTTTTCATTTGTTGTCCGTACAAATGCCCCAATAACATCTTGAATAGACTGTTCTTCCTCTTTCGTTATCTGTACCGTTTCCACAGTTTTTTTTGTAGTAGGTTTTTGTTCTTTATTATTCTCATGAGTTTGACATCCAACTAGCAATAATACAAATACTAGAAAGGATCCTATTCCCCTAAAAAAAATCCTCATCTTTCCATCTCCTAAAAAGAAAAGTGAGGCATCCCGCCTCACTTTTACTCTTAATTAGCGTCTTCCTTTATTCGGATCGCCACCGCCAACAATATCAAAGACACGTTTAGCGATATTTGTATTCTCTTGCACTCCAGAGAACAAATATTTACCTGGTCCGAATGCATATACATTCACATCTTCACCTGTATGTCCACCTGTTGTCCATCCTGTAACCGAACGCTTATTGAAAATATCTTCAATCGCATTATCAATCTTTGTTACATCTTTTGATGGAGCTATATCATTTACAGCTTTAATTTCTTCTGGTGTTAATTGTAAATCAATATATTTTTTCAATGTTTCTTCTACATTTGCACCTTTTGCAATCTCATTTGCCATAAAGTCTGGTGTACGTTTTGCAGCTTTAATTGGATCTACTTTAAAGTTATATTCACCATTCGCACCTAGAGATAATCCACCAGTAGCGTGATCTGCCGTTGCAACAACTAATGTGTTTTTATCTTTTTTCGCAAACTCAATCGCTGCTTTAAATGCTCTTTCAAAGTCTTCCATTTCACTCATTGCACCAACGATATCATTATCATGCCCAGCCCAGTCGATTTGACTTCCTTCAACCATTAAGAAGAAACCATTTTTATTTTTGTTCAAACGATCAATTGCTGCATTTGTCATTTCTTCTAATGAAGGTGTTTTATCCGTACGGTCAATCATTTTATCTAAACCGCCTGGTGCAAATAAACCTAGAATTTGATCATTTTTATCATTTAACAATTGATCTCGATCTGTTACATAGCTATAACCAGATTTCTTAAACTCTTCTGTAAGATTGCGATCTTTTCTAACAAAGTTATTTACACCGCCGCCAAGCATTACATCAACTTTATGCTTCCCTTTAATTTTCTCATCAAAGTAATCATTTGCAATTGCGTCCATATTTTTACGACTAATATCATGCGCACCGAAAGCAGCTGGTGTTGCATGTGTAATTTCAGAAGTTGCAACTAACCCTGTTGATTTTCCTTGTTCTTTCGCTTGTTCAAGAACAGTTTTCACTTCCGCTTTATCATTATCAACTGCAATTGCCGCATTATATGTTTTAATTCCCGCTGACATAGCTGTTGCTGCTGAGGCAGAGTCTGTAATATTTTCATGTTCATCTTCCGGGTATGTTTTTTGTGTCCCTACAAGATGTTTATCAAATTCTGTAGATTCCATTTCAAATGTTTTTGGATTATCTTTCATATAACGATGAGCCGTCATATATGAAGGACCCATGCCATCCCCAATTAATACAATGACATTTTTAATCTTTGCATTGTTTCCGTTCTCATCTGCATTAACCTCACTAGAACGTGTAAAATTCCATGTTGCTACCGAAGTAACTGCTAACGACGCCACAACTGCAAATGGCCATGCTTTTTTCACAAACTTTTTCACTGTCTTGTCCCCCTAATTAGGTTATTCATTTCCCACTATCAAATTTAATAGAAGACTATTAAGGGGAAATTAGTTATATGTAAATTTTTTGTTAACTTATGTAAATATCAGTTATAATTTGTATAACTTTGTCTTTTCATATCAACCATCTTCCCCTTTACAATCGAAATATAAACAAGTTGGATTTCATTTTACATTTTGAATCTACTTTTATAAAAATTAATAGAAATGTGGTGAGTACTTATGAAAATAGTAAAGCTAAATGAATCTTTCATTTCTGATTTACTCGATCTGTGCAAAGCTGTTGGCTGGTTACAGGATAAAACCTTTATGAAAAAACAATTCGAAATGTATCTTTCTATCGGCACACTTTTGGGTTATATTCATGAAAATAAACTGATTGCAGCTGGAGGTGTATTTCCCTTTACAAATAGCTTTTCTTCCATTGGCATGTTAATCGTCCACCCTAATTTTCAAGGACAAGGGATAGGGCGTATGTTGCTAAATCGTTGCTTGGAGCACGTTCATCCAAAACAACCAATTGCACTTATTGCGACAAAAGCTGGTGAGCCTCTATACACATCGTGCGGATTTCAAACAGTAACAACAATTCATCGTTTTGAAAAACAGACTTCTAAGACGAATACTACTCATACACAACAAGTGAAAGAAAAAGACCTTATCTCTATTACTTCTCTCGATCAAATTGTAACTGGTGCTAATCGCTCTCTGCTTTACTCATTACTATTACCAAGAGCCTTGCATTCTTTTAAAATTGAAAGAAATAACTGTATAGGAGCTTTTTCCTTCTGTATACAAAAAGGGAATATATTATGTATCAATCCACTTATCGCAAAACAAGAGGAGGATGCTATTCAATTATTAAAAAAGATTTGTGAATGTTGGAATGGCACAGTACGAATTGATGTCCCTCATTCACAATTTATATTTCGTAAATTTCTTCAAACAGACAATTTCCAAGAAACGCTCCTTTCACCTCTTATGATAAAAAATGGTAGCCAACTTCCTGGAAATCGTAATATGCTATTTGCTATGATAGATACAGCGTTATGTTAGAAAGGAGACACCTAATTGAAGCGATTTAGCTATTTTATGGTAGGTTGTCTTACTCTTACACTATTAGTAGGATGTAGTGCAGCAGAAAAGCCAGTAGAACAAGTAAAACAAGTTAAAAATACAATTGCAGCGAAACTAGCTACCGAGGAAAAAATGGTAGAAATAGATGGTCAAACCATTTATTTTAAAAAGATTGGTAATGAAAAACCACCTTTACTTATGATCCATGGATTTGGAGGATCATCAGATGGTTTCCAAAAGATTTACTCAGATTTAGCAAAAGATCATACGATTATTTCTGTTGATGCTTTAGGATTCGGACGCTCATCAAAGCCAATGGATTTTTATTATTCATTCCCAACTCATGCAAATTTGTATTATAAGTTAATGAAAAAACTTGGGTATGATTCATTCGCAATACTTGGTCATTCAATGGGCGGAGAAATTTCTCTTAATTTAACATATTTATACCCTGAAGCGGTTACCCATCTTATTTTAACTGACGCTACAGGCGGCCCTCATACATTCGTTAACAAACAAGGTTCACCAAAACCACAGTTGTCGACTGATTTAAATACAGTTTCTTCTATTACAGATTATGATGAGAACAAAGTGAAATTCAAGCGGAATGACGAAGAGCATTATAATAAAATGAAGTTATGGCCTAGACGCCTTCAAATCAATGCAAATGAAATCAAACAACCAACTTTAATTATATGGGGTAGAAATGATAGTAGCGTTTCTTGGAAAGAAGGAGAAACGTATCATCAATTCTTAAAAAATAGCACTTTCCATATTATCGAAAAAGGCTATCACGCACCATTTCGTCAAGAGCCACAAGAATTTGTAGGGTATGTAAAAGACTTCTTCGAAAAAAATTCTATAAATGCTGAAAAATAAACGGGTATCTCATTTTGAGATACCCGTTTTCATATATTAAGCAGCTTGCTTTTGGCGTTTTTGAGTTTTTGATCCTAATACTTTCGGGATAACGAAGCCGTCAATTCCAAGTTTTCCAGCATTCATACCGGAAACAAGAACAAACATAGATAAGATAACCATTTCAGGGTTCACACCAATTGACCCACTAAACATATAGGAAAAGTTCATTACAAGACCAAAAAAGACCGCCGTTTTTGTTAAACAGCCTACAATTAAACCAATTCCGACTAAAATTTCTCCCCATGTTACAAGTGTATTAAATAAATCAACGTTTGGAATTGCAAAATCTTGTAAAAATGACGCCCACCAAGATTGAACAGCCGGTTGTGCCCCTTTAGATTTTTCAATTGCACCTTGTAAATAACCCGTTGCATCAAATCCTTTTCCTTGTAGTTTACCGATTCCAGCCATTAACCATGTGTAACCAAGATACACTCGAATTACCGCTAATACAAAAGAAACTGCTTTGTTTTCTCTTAAAAATTGAATAACCATATCTTCCTCCTAAAGTTGTAATTAAGTTAGTTACAGATAATATAATAACATTAGTTACTTATTTTTCAAATGTTATTTATGAATAATTCGTGACATGTGTATGAAACATTAAAAACTAATGTTTATATAGTAACTTTTATTACCTGTAAAAACTTGAACATATCATACCACAGGTGATAATCATTTTCATTAAAAGAATTGTAAAAAAAATGTGTGCTAAATGTGAAACGTGTTTATTCTATATTTGAATAAACACGTTTCATACTATTTATATAGTCGAAAAGTCTCGCTCTTTTCATCAATTAATCTCGCTTCTTGAAAAGCTTCTTCTAACATTTTTTCATGGTTAATACCCCCGTAAAATAAGCGTATTATAAACATAATTGCTGCATTTCCATCAACATAATCTATCGATCCGATATACGATTCTGCACCACTTCGTAAAAATGATTCTGCCAATTTTTTCTCCCCTAACGTACACCCGCTATTTACAATATGTGTATTATGCAATTTTGCATATTTATCCTGCATTAACGGGCAGTAAGACTCCCACCTCAAAATTTGGCTAGAGCAAAGAAGTTAGGTGAGGGATCAACTGCCCGTAAACGCCCGATTGGTTCAACTAATAAATTTCTGCTGCACCAAAGTATCCTCTCGGTTCATCTTTTTCATACACATCTTCACCTAGCTCTTCCATTACAAACTTTCCTTCCTCGCCGTGAAAGCAAAAAATAACATAATTGATATCTTTGTATAAAATCTTTCCAGAAAGAACATCGATGAAATCTTTCGGTCTGCCAATCCAATATGTCACAATTCTCGCCACTAAATATTCAAGTGTTGCTCGAGTTGATTGCGCCTCTAGGTCAGAGTTAAAACCAACTACTAATGCAACATTCACCATACACCCTCCATCCTATAATTAGCCCTCATCAATCGCCCTTTGACTAAATACATTCATTTCATATATCCCCGTTTCTTTCAAAAAATCAGATCTAGTTAAAACGACTTTCTGTAAATATTGCCTATAGGCTGTAATTGTTCCATCGTGGGATACAATACAAATTCTTTCAGCTCTTAGTTCATAGCACCAGTGAAGAAATTCATCCACTATTTGCTGAAAACTATTCTCTGAAATGGTATTTATACCTCGCTGCCATAAAAGCTTATTCGCACCTTTCTCTATCGAAAAACGTGGAAATAACTTTTTCATTATTTCCTGATCTACTATGCGATCACATGGTAATGTTTTCGCCCCTTCACGATAAGGAAAAATACGTGGAGATACATATGGATGGATGATTTTTTGACAAGCAACTTTCGTACTCCATATTGTCGCCGTTTGTAAAGTTCGAAGTGTAGGACTAGCGATTAATATGTCTGTTTCTTGTAATGGTATATCAGATTGAAGTAATTTAGCCTGATTCCTTCCCTCTGTCGTCAATGGAGGATGCAATACTTGTAAACTCGACGGCAAATTTTTTGTATGCTCACCTTCACCGTGCCGAACAAAAACGAGTTTCATACTCCTTCTCCTCTCACTATAAAATCCTCTTATATATTTCTTCCCTATTTCATTCTGTATTCCTGCTATATAAAAACTGGTGTGTAAAAAACATTTTCCACTTTAAAGTGGAAAACATTACAATCATTTATGTAAAATACTTTTTACAATCTGAGAGGGGTGCAAAATATGAAATGGATTATTTTCTTTATAGGAATGATAATATGGGGATATATAAATGGCTTCTTTACTAGCGATAAAACAGCTTTCCCTTGGGCTACAGATGATGAAAGGGTAACGAAAATTAAGCATAAAGCAATTATTGCAAGCTGGTCTGGTGTTTTCGTGTTTTGTATCATTAGCCTTTTAAACAAGTGGCTAGGTTTAGGAACAAGCGGCACATCTCCTTACTTGCCAGACCCTTTTGCAGCTATTTTAAAAGAAAATGTAGAGTTACAAGTTTTACTTATGCTATTTATTATGTATGGAATATTTTACTTATATTATCGAAGAAAACTAAGCGCTTAACTTTTATCTCATGATTATTCTCTTAAATGGTTATAGTAATTAGGACGAAATGAAAGGAGCGATATAAAAATGAGTAACTCAAATGACTTTTTAGATACACTGCATGAAAAACAAGCAAAAGATGAACAAAATAGAAAACGTCAAGGAAACGGAAATCCAGGGAAAAAAAAGCCAAATAAAACACATAAATAACAATAAAAAAACCTGCCTAAAATTATCTTTTAGGCAGGTTTTTTATTCTTCTTTCACCGAGATGACATTTTCCCAATTCCATTTCTCGTAATACCACTCTGGTACATCTATATTTTCAATCCACTTCTTTTCATGTTTCCCATCACTATGAGCAACCCATACATCAGCTTTCTTACGATCTGAACGTATCCATATTAATTGATTGCTCTTCTTCATAAAGATAGGATGATAATCGCCTTGCTTACTAGATGGCTTTGTAATTTGATGTTGTTCATCGCTCGTACTATCGATCTCATATAAAGATGGTAGTGGCCTTTTTTCTGGCGGAGTTTCTATTCCTGCCTCTTTTGCTCGTGAAACGATAATTACTTTATCGTTCTTCCATGCAAAATCCCAATCGACATATCCTTTTGGCGTAAATGTGTTCTGCTGGAGTGTTGGCAGTTCTTTTACTTTTAAATGTTTATTCTCTAATGCAACTCTCCCGCTTCCTTCAATATAGGCTAATATATTTTTTGTTGGCGCCCATTGGAACCATTGTGTGTTTAATAACATTTGATCTACTTTTTCAAATCGACTGCCATCTGCTCGAACTAAGCAAAGTGTATTACTATCAGCTGACCATGAAGCTGTCGGTACCGCTAAAAATGAAATCCATTTTTGATCTGGTGACCACTTAAATCCACTTGCAACTAGTGCTAAAAAATCATCATGTTCATTTGGCAATGCATACAAATGCTTCATTTTATGCGGATTCATATGAGCATTCTTTTGCACTTCATATAGCTGCGCTCCTGTCCATCCTGTTGGAAGTAAATAAGCTTCAGAAGATACAAGAAACTTCTTTCCATCAGGGTACCATGCATAGTCACCTACACCAGCCGATACATTTTCAAAATCTGCATTCTTTTTTTGGACATCAAACGTATTTAATGTACGTGCAAATACAAATGCAATTACATTCTCAACCGGTGACCATTGATAATTCAATACTTCTGATTGAATCGGTGTGACTTTCTTCCCATCTTTCAGCCGATACAATTCCAGTTGATTTTGTTTCTCTCCTTTTGCATATGCAAGCCACTCTCCATCATGCGACCACTTCGGTCCTGTTATGTACTCCCCTTTTGTAAGTTTTTTTTCTTTCCTATCCACTTTAATCCAAAGATCATGATGACGAATAAAAGCAATTTTCACTCCATTATGTTCCGCACTAGTACTAGAAATTGAAGATAAAAAAATGAACAAAACTAAACTACTACTTACGATAAATCCTTTCATACGCCCCCTCCATTTTTCTTATAGCATTCCTCACATTCTGCTTACTATATGCGATTTTTATCCAGCTTTGACAGGCAATAAGATTCCCATCTAGCCGCTTTACTTTAAAGTCAATTTTTAGATAGGATAAAATTATTGTTGACAATCTTTCAAATATAGTTTTATAATACGAAACATAGTTTAGTTGAACGAATTATATATCGGCTTTGAAGGAATACTAGTAGCGACTTATATCCCTGTCTCAGAGAACTGATGGTTGGTGCGAATCAGTACACATACAAGCGTGAATTACAATTCTGGAGCTTCTTTCCCGTAGTGCAGCACATGATGCATGAAGAGAAAGACGGATCTTTCCGTTATCTTACAGTGAGTGGTAAACAGTTTTTCTGTTTACAATTAGGGTGGTACCGCGATTTTTATCGTCCCTATCGGATTTTCCGATAGGGACTTTTTTGCGTCCTTCCCTTTTATACAACTTCATATATACGCGTTGAAAGAATCGCAGTAGTATATTATATCCCTGTTACAGAGAGCTAGTGGTCGGTGGAAATTAGCACATATATAAGTACGAATTACAATTCTGGAGCTTCTTTTTCGTAGTGCTTGTACGCATGAAGGAAAAGACGGGATTTTTCCGTTATCATGAATTAAGATGTAAGTGTATTTTCACTTACAAATAGGGTGGTACCGCGATTTTTTCGCCCCTATCGGATGTTCCGATAGGGCTTTTTCTATTTCTCACAGAAACAAATGTTAAATAATTCCGAATCTTATGATAAAATTTTATAAGCGCTTCCAATTATGAAAGGTGGTGGTACAAACTATAAGAAACCGATATTCGATTTTATAGAAAAAAAGGAGGATGTCTAAATGACAAAGAAAACAGAAATTCCATCGCATTTAAAACCATTCGTATCCACACAGCATTATGATCAATATACACCGGTGAATCACGCTGTTTGGCGTTACATTATGAGACAAAATCATAGTTTCTTAAAAGACGTTGCTCATCCAGCCTATGTGAACGGACTACAATCATCTGGTATTAATATAGATGCAATTCCAAAGGTAGAAGAAATGAATGAATGTTTAGCACCAAGTGGCTGGGGAGCTGTAACGATTGATGGACTTATTCCCGGCGTAGCATTCTTCGATTTTCAGGGGCACGGACTACTACCAATCGCAACAGATATTCGTAAAGTAGAAAATATCGAGTACACACCGGCTCCAGATATCGTACACGAAGCAGCAGGACACGCACCGATTTTACTTGATCCTACATATGCAAAATATGTGAAACGTTTTGGACAAATTGGTGCGAAAGCTTTCTCTACAAAAGAAGAACATGATGCGTTTGAAGCTGTTCGTACATTAACGATTGTAAAAGAAAGCCCTACTTCTACACCTGAAGAAGTTGCAGCAGCTGAAAGTGCTGTAATTGAAAAGCAAAACTTAGTTTCTGGTTTATCAGAAGCCGAACAAATTTCACGTCTTTTCTGGTGGACAGTGGAATACGGCTTAATTGGAAGTATAGACGATCCAAAAATATATGGTGCTGGTCTTCTTTCCTCTGTTGGTGAAAGTAAACATTGCTTAACAGACGCTGTAGAAAAAGTTCCTTTCTCAATTGAAGCTTGCACAGGGACAACTTATGACGTAACAAAGATGCAGCCACAACTATTTGTTTGTGAATCATTTGAAGAGTTGACCGAGGCACTTGAGAGATTCTCTGAAACGATGGCATTCAAAACAGGTGGCACAGAAGGATTAGAAAAAGCAATCCGCTCCGAAAACCATGCTACTACTGAGCTAAATAGCGGATTACAAATTACAGGTACATTTACAGAAACAATTAAAAATGATGCTGGTGAAGTCATTTACATGAGAACAAGCTCACCAACTGCATTAGCAATTCACAATAAACAGCTAGCAAGTCATTCTACTTCTGTACACAGTGACGGATTTGGGACACCAATTGGATTACTCACTGAAAATATTGCATTAGAAAGTTGTACAGATGAACAATTACAATCATTAGGAATTACAATTGGAAATATTACAGAACTTACTTTTGCAAGTGGTATTCATGTAAAAGGAACCGTAACGGACATTGTAAAGAATGATAAAAAGATTTCTCTTATCTCCTTTATCGATTGTACTGTTACTTATAAAGACCGTTTATTATTTGATGCTTCATGGGGCGCATTTGATATGGCTGTTGGTTCAACAATTACTTCTGTATTCCCAGGTGCAGCAGATGCAGCGGCATTTTTCCCAATGGATGAAGAAGTACAAGAAATTCCTGCTCCACGTGTACTGAATGAGCTTGAACGTATGTATCAAACGGTTCGTGATATTCGAGGTGAAGGTATTTTACACGACGCGCATGTCGATCAATTAGTAGCAATTCAAGAAGTGTTAAATAAATTTTATCCGAAAGAATGGCTGCTCCGCCTTGAAATTTTAGAATTGCTTTTAGAACATAACAAAGGTCACGAAACATCAGCAGCATTATTACAACAGCTTTCTACTTTCACAACGGACGGAGCTGTAACACGTCTTATTACGAATGGTCTTGCATTACTGAAGGTAAAGGATGTGAAAAATGATGCTACGATTAACTGAAGAAGAAGTTCAAGAGGAATTATTGAAGTTAGATAAATGGGTAGTGAAAGATGAAAAATGGATTGAAAGAAAATATATGTTTTCCGACTACTTAAAAGGAGTCGAATTTGTCTCTGAAGCCGCCAAACTATCAGAAGAACATAATCACCACCCATTTATCCTTATCCAGTATAAAGCAGTCATTATTACTTTGTCATCATGGAATGCAAAAGGTTTAACGAAACTAGATTTTGACCTTGCAAAGCAATTTGACCAACTATTTTTACAAAACGAAAAAGCAATTATAAGAAAGTAAAAGGAGAAGCCTTTTTAGGCTTCTCCTTTTACTTTAAAATGTATACAATGTCCAAATGGATCATTAACTTGTAACATTCCATCTTTGTACGTAGCAATCACGCCAATATTTTTTAAGCTTTCACATACTTGCTCTTTTTGTTTTTCATCTGCTAGTACAAGTGTGAAATATTTCAAGCCAACGGAATTTGGCATTTGTGGTGGTATCCCTTCACCTTGCCACGTATTTAAACCGATATGGTGATGATAACCACCTGCGGATACGAACAATGCTCCATTACGAGCTGGGATGGTTACTTCAAAACCAAGACCATCAACATAGAAACGTTTCGCTTCCTCTAAATCAGCTACATGGAAATGAATATGCCCCATCACAGTACCAACCGGAAATCCATTCCATGTATTTCCTTGCTGCAATAATTCTTCACCAGCTAATGGGTTACTAACAAATGGTAGCTCTCCATTCTCATCACGCCAAACTTCTTTTTGGCGATCATGATAAATTTCAATCCCGTTTCCATCTGGATCAGCTAAATAAAGAGCTTCACTAAAGTAATGATCGGCTCCGCCGTGCAGTGGATATACCATCTCTACAAGGTGACGAAGAATGTTTGCTAAGTCCTGTCTGTTTGGTAATAAAATTGCGTAATGATATAACCCTGTTCTCCCTCTTTGCTTTGGTAAAGCTTCTTTCTTTTCTTCAATGATAAGGAGTGGTTCGTCATTTTCATTCCCAAATGTAACGACTGTTTCCTCTTCTTTTAGCACTTTCATACTTAGTACTTCCGTATAAAAATCTAGTGATTTCTTTATATTTGATACGTATAAATGAACAACACCGAGTGTTGTTTCGGGATGAAGTTGAAAGCTCATCTTGTTATACCCCCATTTAAATTAGTTCTTCTTTGACATTTTCTCTTTTAAGAAATTATCTACAAAACCGTCAGCTTTCGCAACAAATAAATAAGCACCCATTGCTAATAATGCAAGTTCTAACTCAAATCCAGGATTTTTTCCGTCTCCTAACAAACCAGCTGACCATTTTACTTTTACAATTGCTCCAACCATAACAAGTGCAAATAACAATCCGATATATCTTACACCTAAACCTAGAATTAACAATAGACCACCCACTAATTCAACAGTTGCTACACCGTATGCAAGTCCTCCTGGTAAACCAATACTTGTAAACCATCCTGCAATATTGTCAATTCCCGATTGGAATTTTGTTAAACCGTGCATAAAGAATGTTACCCCTAACACGATACGAATAATTAAGTTACCGATATGTTGATTCATTTCTTTCTCTCCTTTATAGTTTTCTTATACAAAACTTTTATTTACATTACAAAACATACACTAAATTTTTTTATTCGTCAATCCATTTTTATTGGGAAAAAATATATTTTTTTTGCTATGATACAAATAGCTGTTTACAAAAAGGAGCTTGATTTTTATGAACATTGGTTCTGCAATACGTGAAATTCGTCAACGTAGAGGCATAACAATTGCACAAATTTGTGAGGGAACAGGTCTTTCTAAAGGTTTTATGAGTCAAGTTGAAAATAATAAAACTTCGCCTTCTATCTCAACTTTAGAAACGATCTCTAATTTTTTAAGCGTTCCCCTTCCCTATTTATTGTTAGAACAAAGAGATCGTTTAAAAATTGTTAAAAAAGAAGAACGTAAATACAGTGTGTATGGAAAAGATGAACAAAGAATTGAGCATGTTGCGGAGCAAGGTGGCCTTCGCCTATCTCTAGTAGAAATTCCTACCGGGTTTCCGAAAGAAAACTCACCAAATGCTCATGAAGGGGAAGAATGTCACCTTGTATTACGCGGAAAACTTGAAGTGCAGCATGGCGAAGATATTGCGATTGTAGAAGAAGGTGATTCCTTCTCCTGGAATGCATGTGTTCCTCATATTGTTCGTAATATAGGGGAAGAAACTGCATTATTGCTTATCTCTAGTCATGCGGAAAATCGAAAACGTGTTTACTAAATGGCAAAAAAAGAAGCCTGATTTACAGGCTTCTTTTTTATCCCCTTATAATTCCATAACTTGTCCCAACTAGCACAGTCTTTTCATGTTGATTGCGATAAACTGACTCGATTGAAACTTTTTTATATCCTTCCATCTGCTCAATATTTGTTAATGTTAATTCACAAGTAATCGTATCTCCTGTAAAGACTGGCCTAATAAACTCACTTACTAATTCTCTCGCTATGTAATGTAACTCTTCGCCTACTTTCGTTCCAATGCTAGCAGTCAATAAACCATGGACCATTAATCTTCCATTTTCATCATATTCCATATGATGCCTACCTTTATCTCCTGTAATATTCGCAAATTCAAAAACTTCTTCCTCAGTAAATCTTCTTTCATATTTAAATACATCCCCAACTTTTATACTCATTTTTATCCCCCTAATAATAAACTGAATTTTCTTTCATTTTATCATAAAATGAGCCTTAATTCATTTTCTATTATGAAAATAAAATCAGGATTACTTCACTATAATTTTTCTATACTTTTCGCTCATTTATCGATGACCATCCCTTTTTGCTACTTGGTATCCATAGTACGCACATGTACCATTTCTCGATAACTCTCTAACTTCAAACCCACAACTTCTATAAAAATCAAAATTGTTCGCAGATGTATGCGCAAACCAATCACCGTGGGGAAGTTTTTGCAAACAAAGAGCTACAAGTTTTTTACCTAATCCCTTTCCCCTATATTCACACTTCACAACTAAATTCAATATGTTCGCGACCATAATTTGATCAGAAATAACTCTAACCATAGCAATCATCTCTTCTTCATCCCAAATTGTGAAAGCCCATGTTGAATTTTCAAATGCTATTGCAAATTTTTCAATTTGCCAAGAAGGGATATTATCATTGCTCCAACCAGCATCTTCAAACAAAGTTTTAATTGCATATGCTGGTACTCCGTTCGTTCCCTCACGAATAATAAATCCATTATGATAAATATACATTTAATCCCCCCTTTTATTTTTATATACCATTCTTCAAAAGATGCAATTTACCTTTTAAAAAAGTAATTTTTTCATCCAACTCGCTTAATTGAATAGACAAGAACATCCATTCCATGAAAGGAAGTTGTTTTCTCGTAAGTAAGTCCTGTTTTTCTAGCAACAAATATTGATGCCGGATGATTCGGGTTAATGAGAGAAATTAATTTATTCATTTGTAATGCTTGGAAACCATAGTCCCGAAATGCCGCCGCTGCTTCTTTCGCATACCCTTTCCCCCAATACTGAGGAAGTAACCAATATCCAATTTCAATTTCCTCTTTTCCATCTACCTTCTGCCTTACTAGCCCCGCATGGCCAATTCGTATTCCTGTTTCCTTTTCAATCATTACAAATAAACCAAGGCCATTTTTATAACTAGGAAGCACCCACTCCTCCAAGCTTTTTTTACATTGCATATATGTTTTTAACGTTCCATTTCCAATATAGCGCATTACCTTCTCGTTTCCCCATAACGAAGCGTAGAACTGTAAATCATCCATTGTATATTTGCGAAATTGTAAGCGATCTGTATGGAACATTTTTAAACTCCTTCCTACCATTTTGTTCTTTATTACACGATCATATTTTGTATGTATAATAAGTGTTACTCTCTATTATAAATGAACCAACACAAAAATATAGAATATTCAATTTTTATAAACATAAAAAAGCAGTAGACAACTATTATCTACTGCATCCATATCATAACTAGCAAAAAGAAAACTACAATTGAGGGGGGTGTAGGATTTTCAAATATACTAGATACTTATCCCGTTCTAACGGGCGGTAAACTTTCCAAATTGTTTTAAAGTGAAAAGTTTACCGCACATAAGAACTTTTTTCTGTTTTGGTTGCAGATGCTTTTTCGGTTCCCTTTGCATTGCAACCTATCAATAAGAAAAAAATAGACAAAATCGCTGTGAATAGCGTAATAGATTTTTTCATTCTTTCACTTATAATTGATAATGATAATCATTAACTACTACTCCACTCTAATCGATAAAGCTTATCGCTGTCAATATAAAACACATACATTTTTTACAAAAAGTAAAAAGCGCTACAAAAAGATTCGTTCTTTTCGTAGCGCTCTATTTAACCATATTACTCACATTTATTTTCCTCTAACTGATCACGCATCACTTTCACACGCTGAAAGAAAAAGAATGATAAACTTAAAAATATAACGATGCTCCCCATCATAACAAAAAATTGTATCGTTTCTTTTGCTCCATTCGGAATCAATAAGCCAACCATTAACAATGTACTTACAGCGAGAAGGATTTGTCCAAACCGAGTATAATCTTCTATTTTCCCTTGTAATTCTTTCATTATATTCTCACTCCTCCATTTCACTGTATCATATTCTATTAAACTGAAAGACAAGTAAATAGAGCCATTCTGGGAGATGTTTTCCAAAAGAAAAAGAGCCGCTTCATTGCGACTCTTTCATATCTATTACACACCTTTATATGCTTCCATATAAATTTCTTTCAATTCCGAAATGAGCGGTAATTTTGGATTAGCTGTTGTGCATTGATCTTCAAAAGCTCTTTCCGCTAATACTCCAACAACCTCTTCAAATTGCTCTTTATCAACTCCTTGTCCTGCAATACTCATATTGATATTCAAGCTTTTTCCAAGCTCAATAATTGCTTGGACAAGTGATTCCACCCCTTCTGCTGTTGAACTTGCTGGAAGCCCGAGCATTCTCGCAATATGTGCATAGCGTTCATCTGCTACAAAATGCTCATATTTTGGGAACAACGCATGTTTTCTTGGCTTAATAGCGTTATATCGAACTACATGCGGCATAAGAATTGCATTTGCGCGTCCGTGCGGAATATGGAATTCTGGTCCAATTTTATGTGCTAAACTGTGATTAATACCGAGGAAAGCATTTGCAAATGCCATCCCTGCGATTGCGGAAGCATTATGCATTTTTTCTCGCGCTTCTTCATCATTTCCATCTTTATATGCCCTCGGTAAATATTTAAATACAAGGTCAATTGCTTTTAATGCTAATCCATCTGTATAGTCATTTGACATAACAGACACATACGCCTCAATCGCATGCGTTAATACGTCCATGCCAGTATCTGCTGTTACATGAGGCGGTACTGTCATTACAAATTGCGGATCAACAATTGCTACATCTGGTGTTAATTCATAATCCGCAAGCGGATATTTTATATTATTTTTCTTATCTGTAATAACCGCAAATGGTGTCACTTCTGATCCTGTCCCTGATGTTGTTGGAATTGCAACAAATTGTGCTTTATTTCCTAAGTTCGGATATTTACATGTACGTTTTCTTATATCTAAAAACTTCTGTTTAATTCCATAAAATGTTGTTTCTGGGTGCTCATAGAAAAGCCACATTCCTTTTGCTGCATCCATAGCTGAACCACCACCAAGCGCGATAATTACATCAGGCTTAAAGCTTTTCATCATATCCGCACCTTTAAATACAGTTTCATCTGATGGATCTGGCTCAACCTCAAAGAAAACTTCAACTTTCACATCATTGGCATGTTTACGTAAATAGTGTGTAACTGTATCGACATAGCCGTGCTCAACCATGCCTGGATCCGTTACAATAAATGCACGTGAAATGTTAGGCATGTTTGCTAAATATGCTGTAGCATGTTTTTCAAAATAAATTTTCGGTGGTAATTTGAACCACTGCATATTCTTTTTTCTATTTGCCAGCCTTTTTATATTTAATAAATGAGTCGCTGTTACGTTTTGTGAAACTGAGTTTTTCCCGTAAGAACCACAGCCAAGCGTAAGTGATGGAATAAATCCATTATATATATCCCCTATTCCACCTTGTGATGAAGGTGCATTTACAATGAGACGACAAGCCTTCATACGTAAACCAAATTGCTTTTGCACTTCTTTGTTTGTAGAATGAATGACCGCTGAATGTCCTAGACCACCAAGGTTCAACATTTCTTCGCAATATGCAAATCCTTCTTCTAATGAATTTGCTTTTACACAAGCTAATACTGGGCTCAGTTTCTCACGAGATAACGGATATGCTGCTCCAATACCTTGAATTTCAGCTACAAGCATTTTTGTATGTTCAGGAACAGTAATCCCAACCAGTTCCGCAATATACTGTGCGGATTTTCCTACAATATCACTATTTACCGCACATGTATTTTCATTAATAACAAGCTTTTCTAATTTTCTTCTCTCTTCCTCTGTTACGAAATAACAATTGTTTGCAGTCATTTCTATTTTAACATCATCATAGATTTCCTTATCGATAATGATTGCTTGTTCCGATGCACAAATCATACCGTTATCAAATGTTTTCGATAAAATTAAATCATTAACAGCTCGTTTTACATGTGCCGATTTCTCTATATAACACGGTACATTACCGGGCCCTACACCTAGTGCTGGTTTCCCAGTTGAGTACGCTGATTTCACCATCCCTGCTCCTCCAGTTGCTAGAACAAGTGCAACACCCTCATGGTTCATTAATTGTTTCGTTGCTTCGACAGACGGTTTTTCAATCCATTGAATACAGTGTTTTGGTGCACCAGCTTTCACTGCTGCATCATATACTGTTTTCGCCGCTGCGACGGAGCAGTTTTGTGCAGAAGGGTGGAATGCAAAAATAATTGGATTTCTTGTTTTTATTGCAATTAACGCTTTAAACATTGTTGTCGACGTTGGATTCGTTACTGGCGTTACCCCTGCTACTACACCAACTGGTTCCGCAATTTCTATTATTTCTTCATGAGGATCTTCATGAATAATTCCTACCGTTTTATCTTTCTTTATACTATGCCAAATATATTCAGTAGCAAATATATTTTTTATGCATTTGTCTTCATATACACCACGGCCCGTTTCTTCAACAGCCAATTTCGCAAGCGGCATATGTTGATCAACACCTGCTAGTGCCATTTCATGAACAATGTTGTCAATTTGCTCTTGTGTAAAACCTTCTAATGCTTTTAAAGCTTTTTGACCGTTATTCACTAACGTATCAATCATTTCTTTTACTTCCTGCATTTCATTTACAACTTTCTCTTTGACTACCATGTAAATTTCCTCCTATTCTACTATTACGGCCCTTATTTGCCCCTATAGGTCACAATAAGTCCCGAATAGTGTAAAAAAATAGAGCTGCCTTCCTACATGAATCCCATTGTTTGTGAAACATTTCACAAGTTTATTCGTGAGTAACATTTCATGAATTCAATATACACGAAATCATTTTATTTGTGTATGTCTATTTTGTGAAACATTTCACAAAATATATAATAAAAATGCACTGCTATATATGAGCAGTGCATTTTTATTATGCTAGTGCCTGTGCTAAATCTTCAATTAAATCTTCACCATCTTCAATACCGACAGAAATACGAATTAATGTATCTGTAATTCCTAATTCTTTGCGGCGATCTGCTGGAATTGATGCATGTGTCATTTGAGATGGGATAGAAATTAAACTTTCTACTGCTCCTAAACTTTCAGCAAGCGTAAAATATTGTAATTTCTCAAGTACATTATTTAGCGTTTCTTCACTATCTACATCAAATGAGATAATGGCACCAAATCCGTTCGCTTGTTCTGTTGCTAATTCGTGATTTTGATGTGATGCAAGACCTGGATAATATACTTTATTTACTTTTGGGTGATTATTTAAAAACTCAGCAATTGCACGTGAATTCGTTTCATGTTCTTCCATACGAATTCCTAAAGTTTTTAACCCACGAAGTAGTAAGAAGCTATCTTGTGGACCAAGAATACCTCCTGTTGAGTTTTGTACAAAGTGAAGGTCTTCTGCTAGTTGCGGGCTATTTACAACTACTAGGCCTGCAACTACGTCACTATGACCTCCTAAATATTTCGTTGCACTATGAAGTACAATGTCTGCTCCTAAAGAAATCGGCGACTGCCAATATGGCGTCATGAATGTGTTATCTATAATTGTTAATAAATCTTTCTCTTTAGCAAGAGTAGATATTTTCTTAATATCAGTAATTTTTAGTAATGGATTCGTTGGTGTTTCCACATAGATCGCTTTCGTATTTGGACGAATTGCTTCTACAACTTCCTCTAGGTTTGTTGTATCTACAAATGTATGCTCAATACCGAAGCGGTTTAACACTTTCGTAATAACACGGTACGTTCCGCCATAAACATCATCTGTTAAAATAACGTGGTCACCTTTTGAGAACAACATAATTGTTGCTGTAATAGCAGCCATTCCAGAACCAAATGCAAATCCAGCATGACCGTTTTCTAATACGGCAATCATTTCTTCTAAAGCTGCACGTGTTGGGTTGCCTGTACGTGAATATTCATATCCTTGATGCTTACCAACTGCTTCTTGTTTATACGTACTTGTTTGATAAATCGGTACGTTTACAGATCCAGTTGAAGGTTCTCCTATGCGAATACCATGAATTAACTTTGTCTTTGCTCTCATTTTTTATTCCCATCCTTTGTATATGTCTTTACTTAAATAGCGCTCACTACTATCAGGAAAAATCGTTACAATATTTGTACCTGGTGTTGCTTTTTCTGCCTCCAGTAAGCTGGCATGAAATGCTGCTCCTGAAGAGCTCCCAACGAGAAGGCCTTCTTTTTGCGCTAATTCTTTTACTCGTAAAAATGCATTTCGATCAGAAATCGTATGAATTTCATCAAAATAAGATGTTTTCAAAAATGGCGGAATGAATTCAAGACCAATTCCTTCTGTTTCATGTGAACCAGCTTTACCACCATTTAAAATAGATCCTTCTGGTTCTACAATAACTGTTTTAATATCTATATTTTTTTCTTTCAAATAAGATGCAGTTCCCATAAATGTACCGCCGGTTCCCGCTCCAGCAACAAATATGTTAATCTCTCCATTCAATGCATCCCACAGTTCAGGACCTAGTGTTTTGAAATAAGCACGCGGGTTTGCTTCATTCGCAAACTGACTTGGAGAGTATGAATTCGGTATTTCATTTACTAACTCTTTTGCTTTTGCAATTGCTCCGGTCATTCCTTGCTCAGTCGGTGTATGCACGACTGTTGCACCTAATGCTTTCATTAATTCTTGTTTTTCAATACTAAACTTCTCTGGTACACAAACAATAACACGTAAATCATGTTCTAACGCTGCAAGTGCCAGTCCAATACCAGTATTTCCAGCAGTCGGTTCAATAATTGTTCCGCCCTGGGTAACAAGCCCTTTTTCTAGCGCATCTTCGATTAATTCTCTTCCTAAACGATCCTTAACGCTTCCACCTGGGTTATAAAATTCAAGCTTCGCAAATAAACGGACCCCTTCTGGAAGTGAAAACCGAGTAATTTCTACAATTGGTGTATGACCAATTAACTCATGAACTCCACGATATACATTCATCGTGTTCTCCCCCTTATTTGCCAATAAAGAAAAGGCAACTGTATGTATTTTCTTTATATGAGACAGTTGCCTTTTTGTTACATTACTTTAACTCTTCTAGTACTTTTACGATAAAGTTTGTAGAATGAAGAGCTGCTTGATCTAAAAATTGATCGAATGAAACATTTGATTCTTTACCAGCAATATCAGAAAGTGCGCGAATGATCACAAACGGAACTTCATATTGGTGGCATACTTGTGCAACAGCTGCCGCTTCCATTTCTACTGCATAAAGATTTTCAAATTTATCACGAATAGCTGCAACGCGGTTCGGATCACTCATAAATGAATCACCTGTTGCAATCATACCTTTTACAACTTGAATATTTTCTTCAGCTTGCATACATTTTTCAGCTAATGCAACTAATGCCTCATCAGCTTTAAATCCAGGCGGCATTCCTGGTACTTGACCATATTCATAGTTAAATGCTGTTACGTCTACGTCATGGTGACGAACTTCTGTCGAAATAACTACATCACCAACATTTAGAGAATGATGGAAGCCACCAGCTGAACCAGTATTAATTACTTTTTCAGGCTTATATTTTTCTAATAAAATTGTCGTTGACATCGCTGCATTTACTTTACCAATACCAGACTTTAACAGGATTACTTCGTGTCCTGCTAATAGTCCTTTCGTAAATTCACAACCTGCAACCGTTTCTGTTTCTGCTTGTTCTAATTTGTCACGTAAAATACGTACTTCTTCTTCCATTGCTCCAATTACAGCAATTCTCAATCTAATCCCTCTTTCTATTGCTTAGTTGCCTCCATTACCCAAACGAAATGATTTAATCTCGTAAACGTTACATGGAAGCCATTGTTTTCAAATATAGTCTGCATGACCGGAATACGTGTATAGTATTCCGTTTGCAAATCGTTTGCTAACTGGTGAAATCCTCTTTGTTTTGCTGTTTCAACAGTTTTATCATATGCATCTTGATCTGCAAATATCGTATCAGCAAACACTATTTTACCACCTTTGTTTAGCAATTGACTATACTTCGCAACAGCTACATTTTTTTCATCATCTGTTAAATGATGAAATGCATAGGTGCTTACAATGGTATCAATTGAATTCGGAACTTCAAACGAAAGAAAATCACCTTCTGTAATAGAAAACTCTTTTGGCAATTTCTCTTTTGCAATAATGCGCATTTCACGCGACGGCTCTATACCGTAAACTGTACGACCGGCAAGTAATAATTTATTTGTTAAATTGCCAGTACCAACACCAAATTCTAATACGTTACCAAATGACTTGTTAACTACATCCTCTAAAATGTCCTCATAATGGGCGAAAACTTCTTTATATTGTATATCTTCGCCTTGTACGAATGAGTCGTACGTATGAGCCCACTCATCAAATAAACCATTAAATTCTGTACCCATAAAAATTCCCCTTTTTCTTATCGGTTTTATCAGTATGATATTCCCTCTTTCCAAAAATGTCAATTGAAATGTACATGGTATTTCCTTCTTTTCTTTGTTACACTGTAGTTGATTACATAGGAGAGGGGGCATCTTCGTGTCATTTACCTTTGAAATGTTAGAAGATAAAATAGAATTTTTTGAAGCCGGAGACTTAGCTTCTTTAGAAAGAAAAATTAGTGAACAAATCGATAATAATAAAGCACTTATGCTTGAAGTTCATCACATCTCGCATCAAATGGTTATGGATCCTGAAAGCAAAAGACCGTATTATAGCGCAGTTGTTCATTTTAAATTAAAGAAATTACGCTAACTAAAAAAGAGAAGCTCCCAAGGAGCTTCTCTTTTTTAGTTTAGAGTTTGAACAAGCACTGGTTTCCAGCCCTCATTGTCTACCCAATCAATATTTACATAATACTTTTTACCCGATTGCTTATCTTGTACATTACCGTAGGCTTTATTCTTACCGTTATTTCCGATTCTATGAACAATTAATTGCTCTACTGGAACGTCAATTGCAGCGGAAATCGCTTTATTCATCTCATTCCAATCTGCTGTACCTTTATTAAACGTCATCGCAGGTGTTGCACCTTGTTCTGTACCTACTGGCTTCCAAGAAGGCTTCGTATAAGCATCTGTTGCCTTTGGCTGTGTTTTTTCAGCTGGTACTTTCTCGTTAGCTTTCGCTTCTTCTTCAGCTTTCTTCTGTTCTTCTTCAGCCTTTTGCTTCTCTTCTTCTTCCTTCTTCTTAGCCTCTGTCTTCTCTTGTTCGTCCTTCTTCGTCTCTTCTTTACCTTTAGCTTTCTCAGCTTTATTTTCTTTTGTTGTTTGCTGAGCTACCTTTTTATCACTAGAAGACGCTTGCTCTTTTGTGTCAGGAACAAACAATTGATATGCTACAATAGCTACTGCTACTAATACAATAGCGATTGCAATATTTAAAACACCGTTTTGACGACGTTTTTGTTGTTTCTGTTGGAATCTAGATCCTCCTGCCATTCTTCAAACCTCCATGCAGTTTTTCCTACTTGCTATTGTAACATTAAATCTAGAAAGGTTGAACATTTACAATAATATTTTCTCATGAAATAAAAACATTTCACTATAAATTTCACTATAAATTGCAAGATTACTTTTCATTCTCTAACTGATGGATTGCTTCTACGATATCTTTGAAAATGGTTGTAACTTTATTTACATTGCTATCAGTTTCTATATCAACGACAACTAAAGCATATCTTGGATTTTCATATGGAAAATAGCCTGCAAACCAGCGATTCACCTTCGTTCCTTTCCCTGTTTGCGCCGTCCCAGATTTTCCAGCGACACTTAGTGGTAACGATCGGAATGCTGCTCCTGTTCCTTTCTCTGCTGTTACAACGCCTCTTAATAACTCCTGTAATGTTTTCACTGTTTCATAAGAAAGCTGTTTTCCATTTAATTTATGGTTTTCAAATGTAAAAAAGTTACTTCCACTTTTATACACTATTTTTTCAACAGCTTTCACTTCCATCTTTTCTCCATTCCTAGCAATCGTCGCCATCATATTTGCGATTGCTAGAGGTGATATACGTACATCTTTCTGTCCAATTGCTGTTTGCGCTACCGCTTTCTTACTATTTTTATTTTCTTCACTCCCCCAAATAATAGCACTCTTCTCCTCAGGCATTTGCTCGAAACGAGATGTATGAAATACCGGACCATTCCAACCAATCTTTCCAGCGGCTCCTAACGCTTCTACGTACGTTTCTAGTACATCCCTATCCTTTTGCATTAGCTCGTTACCTAACTCTGAAAATGTCCTGTTACAGCTTCTAGCAAAGCTTTCTTTAAAACTGAGTGTCCCCATCATAACTTGAGGGGCTTTTTCACCATATAAATCTTTATTACAATTAAATGTACGATTAAACACTTTTACATTTTGCTCAATCGTTGCAGCTGCAACTACTGTTTTAAAAACAGATCCAGGAAAATGTGGTGTTAACATTTGATTTTCAAGTGTAGCTTTATATAATTTTTCATTTTTCACCTGTAAAGATGGTTTGCTGACCAACGCTAATATTTCATTTGTCTTTACATCAAGTAATACTAATCCTCCCTTCATTATTTCACTGGATTCTATTACCTCTTCTGCTTTTTGCTGCAACTCTTTATGTAAAGTAGTTTGAATCGTAACTGGATAGAACGGATTTCCTGGTGAAGTGTATTTCGCCTGCTTTCCGAAAATCGGTTCTCCCTGCCGGTCCACTTGATACAATACTTTTGCCTCTCCATCAGTCAATAAAAATTCATCAAATGATTGCTGTAATCCGGAAATACCAATTGGCGTTTGTTTTGAAATTTTTTTCACTTCTCCATATCGCTTTTGAAATTCTCGTTCATTCTCCCCCACTTCACCGATTAAATGATTTATCTCTCCGTTTTGCTTTAATCGAACTTCAGCTGCTACAATACCTAATACATTTAATTGATTCACCTTTTCCATCTGCTCTCGTGCCAATTGAAATGGCCCATTTTCCCTTTGCAATATAATTGCATTTTTTTTATCTTTCATTTGTCTTTTAATCTCTTGTCTCGACACACCAATGATATGCGCAATTTTCTCTAACATGTCATTTTTTATTTGTAAAAATGGAAAAATAATTAAAACTGGGTATTTCTCTTCACCAATTTTTTTACCATTCCGATCAATAAAATGTCCTCTTCCATCATCTACTGTAAGTGATTGTGTTCGTTGCGTAACGCTTCTTTCAATCAAGTTGATATTTCGATCAGTAAATGATTCAGTATCTATAATCTGTATTTGGATTAAGCGACAAAGTAATAAAAACATTACACCTATAAAACAAATTAAAACAATTGTAATTCTCCGTTTTATTTCCATAAAAAAACACCTCGTCTATTGTAGTTTGGACGGAGTGTTTAATCTTTTATACAAATAAAAAAAATCACTCGTTTTTACACGAGTGATTTTTTTATTATTTTACAGAGATAATCTCTACTTGCATTTCTCCACCTGGTGTTTGGATTGCTACTTTCTCACCAATTTGCTTACCTAATAAGCTTTTTGCGATTGGAGAATCGTTAGAAATTCTTCCTTCAAACGGGTCAGCTTCCGCGCTACCTACGATTGTGTAAGCCTCTTCATCTCCATCTGGTAACTCTTTAAATGTTACTGTTTTACCTAATGTAACAACAGTAGATTCTTCGCCATTATCTTGGATGATAACTGCGTTGCGAATCATATTTTCTAATTGTGTAATACGTCCTTCTACGAACGCTTGCTCATCTTTTGCCGCATCGTACTCAGAGTTCTCAGAAAGGTCTCCGAAGCTACGTGCGATTTTAATACGTTCTACTACTTCTTTACGTCTTACTGTTTTTAATTGCTCAAGTTCGTTCTCTAGTTTTTGCTTACCCTCTTGCGTCATAGGGTATGTTTTTTCTGTTGACATATTTTCCACTCCTTTTATATACCAATCCCCCGAAAAAAGAGGAGTTCCATATGAAAACTCCTCCGCTTCCATTGTTAGCGAAGGTTTCTAGTACCCTTGCACTAGCGGAGTTGTCACATACAACCCCGTATTTCCAATTCTTCTTTATATAAAGAAGATATGTATGGAAAGTTGATATAAATATGCCCTCACCTATATATAGATGAGGTTGCATGTTTCATTGTATTCGATAGGAAGGGAAAAAATCCCTTCCTATCGTATATCTTTTACTATGCTATTACAAATTTACTTTTTGTTCAAGAATTGTTGCAATTTTTGTCACCATAATATCAATCGCAACGTGGTTTTGTCCACCTTCAGGGATAATAATATCCGCAAATTTCTTAGAAGGCTCAATAAATTGATTGTGCATTGGACGTACAACACTTACGTATTGATCAATAACTGAATCCATCGTACGACCGCGCTCTTTAATATCACGCTGCATGCGGCGCAGAATACGAAGATCCGCATCTGTATCAACGAATAGCTTAATGTCCATTAACTCACAAAGACGTGGGTCTTCTAAAATAAGAATTCCTTCTAAAATGATTACATCTTTCGGCTCAACTGGAATAATTTCTTCTGAACGCGTATGCAATGTATAGTCATATACAGGCTTATCAATTTGCTCATATGCAAGCAACTGCTGCAAATGTTCAATTAACAGATCATTATCAAACGCAAGCGGATGATCATAATTTGTTTTTAAACGTTCTTCCATTGGTAAATGGCTTTGATCTTTATAATAATAATCTTGCTCTAAGATTAAAATAGAATGACCTTGAAAATGGTCAAAAATCGCTTTCGTTACACTCGTTTTACCTGATCCTGAACCACCAGCAATTCCAATTACAACAGGCTTATTCGTCCCCATTCGACTACCACTCTTTCTTATTGAAGTATGCTTTTGCGCATCATATTATTCACATACACTGGTTGATCCACTTTGAATTTCACGATTTGCAACGGATGTCTCGCTGCATCTAATTCGTTTCCATCCTCATCCCAAATTTTCTCCACCGTCTGCGTAAAGTTTTCTATTTCTGGTCCAAAGAACTCAACTTCATGTCCTGGTTTGAAATGATTACGTTGCTCAATCGTTACAATGCCCGTTTCTTCATTATAATCTAACACTAAACCAGCAAAATCATACGTTGTTTTCTTACTATGATTTCCAAACATTTGCTCTTGATGTCCTGGAACCCCTTCAAAGAATGCAGGAGCTGTATCACGATTTGCACATTTATCAAGCTCATCTAACCATTCTTGTTTAAACTCAAAATTATCAGGATCCGCACAATACGCATCAATTACTTTACGATATACAGTTGCTACAGTCGCTACGTAATGGATAGATTTCATACGTCCTTCAACTTTCAAGCTGTCAATTCCAATTTCAATCATTTTCGGAATTGATAAAATTAAATTTAAATCTTTTGGACTCATCGCAAAATGAGCATCTTCTTCTTGGAATAGAGGAAGCTCTTTTGCATCTTTATGTTGTGATACCGTTTGAACTAAATCATAGTCCCAGCGACAAGATTGACAACAACCACCACGGTTAGAGTCACGCGCTGTCATATGGTTACTTAATGTACATCTTCCTGAATATGCGATACACATTGCACCATGGACGAATGCTTCAATTTCAATATCCACTTTTTCTTTAATTTCTTTCATCTCTTCATAGCTTGCTTCACGAGCTAATACAAGACGATGTAAACCTTCTTCTTTCCAATACTGTGCTGCTTTCCAGTTGGATAGTGATTGTTGTGTACTTAAATGCACCTCAACAGAAGGCGCTACACGTTTACACGTCTCAATAATAAGCGGATCGGCAACGATAATTCCCGTTACGCCAGCTTTTTCAATCCCTTTTAAATATTCCTCTAGCCCGTCCATATTTTCATTATGTGCAAAGATATTTGTAGTTACGTATATTTTTGCTCCATATTTCTTTGCGAACTCAACGCCTTCTGCCATTTCTTCTAGCGTAAAGTTACCTGCGTTCGAACGAAGACCAAATTCTTGTCCACCTAAATATACAGCATCTGCCCCATAATGGATAGCTACTTTTAATTTTTCTAAGTTACCCGCAGGGATTAACAGTTCAGGCTTCTTCACAATAACGCGTTTGCCATCGATCACTCGTGAAATTTCTTGTACAGTCATTTCCTACACCCTCCTCGTTTAGTAAACCGTTTCTTTAAAGAAGAATCCTGTATCTAACGGACGATTTACTGGTTGCATTTCTTCTATTTCTTTATATAGATCATCTTTCACGTCATAATACGCATCACGATCTTCCACACATAAATCAATCGCTTGACGATATTTCTTCGTTACTTCAATAATGTATTCAGAGCTTTTTAGTACTCCATCGATTTTTAAGCTATCGACTTCAGCATCGATTAGTTCCTCTAATTCATCGATGAAACAAATATCGTTCGGACTCATAATGTGAGTACCATTTTCATCTTCATAGATTGGATATTTATTGTTACGCTCTGGGTCATATAAAAACATATTCTCTTCATATTTTTTCTTTTCAATATCAAGATTACGTCCTTGATACTCAAAGTAGTTTCCTACTAACGAACGCTTCGATTGGAACATACAAGTCATACCGTGAATTTGTACTTCAAGTTCCACTTCAGCATTTTCTTTTAAATCAACAATTTCATCTAAGCTAAGCTCACGAGCTAATACAGCGCGCTTCGCCCCCCTTTGACCCCAATAGTTACAAGTGAACCAGTTTGTTGCTGTTGTTTCTGTATTCCAGTGCAACTGCATATTTGGCGCTACTTCACGAACAGCCATTAATACCGCTGGATCTCCGAAGACAATTGCATCTACATGTAATTCGTTTAAAAATGCAACGTAATCTGTTAATTCTTCTACTTTATCGTTGTGGAACATAGCGTTCATTGCTACGTATACTTTCACACCATTTTCATGCGCAATTTTAACAGCTTGTTTTACATCTTCACGTGAAAATTCCCCTGCTAAACGTAAACCAAACTTTTGCTCACCGATCATTACCGCATCTGCTCCTGCTTTCGCAAGAGGTTCGATATCCGCCACCGCTCTTGGCGTTACTAACAATTCAGGTTTCTTCATACCTTGGTCACCCTCTCTTTTTACTAACAGCTACTCCATCACCAATTGGGAAAATCGTTGTATCATATCCTTCATGGTTCATAAGCCATTCATTGTACGTCTTAATACGACGGATTAAACCACGTGTACGTCTGTTTTCAATTTTCTCTTTTGTCGTTACAAGACCATGGTACATAACATTATCTGAAATAATTACGCCACCAGGATTTAATAACGGTTCATATAAGTCAAAAAAGCGACGATATTGTCCTTTTGCTGCATCAATAAAAATAACGTCAAATGTTCCGTGTTCTTTTACTTGTTCGCCCGTCTCTAACGCATCACCGTATATAACTGCAATACGTTCTTTTACTGGGGAACGTTCTATATATTCAAGTGCTTTTTCATATCGATCACGATTGCGCTCAACTGTCACAATACGTGAATTTGGAATAGCTTGCATCATACGAATACTAGAATAGCCAATTGCTGTACCAAGCTCTAAAATGCTTTTTGGTCCAATTAAACGTAAAAATTGCAGCATAAATTCCATTCCAAGTCGATCCATAATCGGCACATGATTTTCTGTTGCATATTCTTCCATTTCAAGAATTAATTTATCTTTTGGATCAATAAATGATAATAGGTACTCGTTAACTGCATCCTCCATAAATGGTCCTCCTTATTTACATGGAGAAGTGCCTCTATGACGTCTTTTCACACATAGAATGCAATAAAAATACAAGCCAGCTTCACCCTTAGCTTGTACGTCCCGTTTTGATATTAAAAACGATTCTTCTGCCAGTTTTTAACCCGATATATTTTACCACAAAAAAGAGGGATGTGCGACCTTTTTCGCTATCCCTCCCCATTTCACTGTTTTTTCGTAATATATTTTTGCTTTAATGCATTATGCTCTTCCAATGTTTTCGCATAGTACACTTCACCACTTGGTGCAGCTAAGAAATAATAATAATCTGTTTGTGCAGGTTCTAACGCAGCTTCCACTGAATGTTTACCCGAGTTCGCAATCGGCCCTACTGGCAATCCTTTCACAACATACGTATTGTACGGTGAGTTTACCTTTAAATCTTCGTATAATACACGTTGTTTATGCTTTCCAAGTGCGTATAATACCGTTGGATCCGTTTGAAGCGGCATACCTTTTGCTAAACGATTATAGAAGACACTAGATATCTTTTGGCGATCTGTAAAACCAGTTGCCTCTTCTTCAATAAGTGAAGACAATGTTAAAAGCTGGTGAACATCCCAGTTCTTTGCTTTTATTTTCGCCTCGTTTTGAACAATGATTGCGTTCGTTTTATCAAGCATTGGAATTACAATTTCCTCTAACGTCGTATCTTTCTTATAGAACGAATATGTCGCAGGATATAAGTAACCTTCTAATGGATATTTAATATTGCTATCAAAGATTTTATCCGTTAATAACTTCGGATACTTTTGCTGCATTTTTTGAACGAATGCTTTATCGTTTAATTGACGCACAACATCATCTTTATTCCACTTTAATTCTGCCGCAATCGCTTCTGCAATTTCGGTTACTTGTGCTCCTTCTTTTATCGTCACTTTATAAAGAGCTGGACGATGTACATTACCAGATGACATTTGTTCCATGACATCTTCAGCACCCATGGAAGGATTTAATAAATATGTACCAGCTTGTAAATTTTTCGATTTAGCTTTTGCATAAAAACTAAAGACTGTACCGTTTTTCACAGCACCTTTTTCTTCTAAAATCTCACCAATTTTACTTGTAGAGGAACCCTTAGGAATCTCTACTTCAATCTCTTTTTTATTCCCGCTATCAACCGGCCCTAACGCCGATGAAATATACGCATAGACTGAACCACAAACTAAGAGCAGTGCAATAATCGAAAATAAAAAAATGCGTCTACGCTTCTTTTTCACTTGATTCTCTACCAAAACTCTTCCTCCTTATTCAATTGTAGACCATATGTATATGTTTCTATACAGCATGATGGAAAACCACAACAAATCCGCTTAGCTCTTTTAATAGCCATTTTATTTTTCTACAATCCGTCTCATTATACTACAAAGGATTGCGTAGTTTCGACAAAAAATCTTTCATTTTACATATAAATACAAAAAAAGATGGACTGTATGTCGTCCATCTTTTCAGTACTTATTATTCTGCATCTTGCTCATCAGCAAGAGTGTTGAACATTTCTTGTACCATTTCCCACTCTTCTTCAGATTCGATTGGAAGTAAAGTTCCGCCCTCTTCTTCATTTTGCTCATAAGCCATTGCATCATAAATTTGGTCTCCATCTTCGTCTACTTCACCGATTGGAGAGAAGACTACGTATGATTTTTTGCCAAATTTTTCAGCATCAAAAGTGAAAATAATTTCACATAAATGTTCGTTACCTTTTTCGTCTACAATTGTAATTTGATTTTCTTCCATTTTGGTCACCTCTTATTTACTATCTAAAAATCCTTGTAAGATTACGACTGCAGCCATCTTGTCGATTACCTGTTTTCGCTTCTTACGACTTACGTCAGCTGAAATGAGTAGACGTTCCGCTGCCATTGTTGACAAACGCTCGTCCCACATTACAACGTCTAATTGTAACAGCTCTCGTAGGTTTTCTGCAAATTGTTGGCAAGCTTCACCACGCGGGCCAATTGTACCATTCATATTTTTAGGTAAACCTACTACTATTTTGTCCACATCGTACTGTTTTACTAACTCAGAAATACGATCAAAACCAAATTGACCTCGTTCTTCGTTAATCTTGATTGTTTCCAGTCCTTGTGCTGTCCAGCCCATTTCATCGCTAATTGCAACGCCGACTGTTTTTGTACCAACATCTAAACCTAATATCCGCATAAACTACTCCTCACGATGATGTTTCAAGTAAGACTTCACAAGCTCTTCAATTAACTCATCACGCTCAAGCTTGCGAATGATGCTTCGAGCATCTTTATGGCGAGGTATGTATGCTGGGTCTCCACTTAATAAATAACCGACGATTTGGTTAATCGGATTATAGCCTTTTTCTTGAAGTGCATCATACACAGTTAAAAGTACATCATTTACATGGACACTCTGTTTTTCATCTTGAATGCTAAACTTCATTGTTTTATCAAAACCGTCCATTTCAAGCACCTCACTTATATAGTAAGTATAGGGAGAAGAACTTCTCCTCTCCCTACCATTGTACACTACTATCTCTTTATTTTGAAACAGATTTAACGTACTCTTGTACAAATGCTAAAGCTTCTTCAACTTGAGCTGGGTTTTTACCGCCTGCTTGCGCCATATCAGGACGGCCGCCACCGCCGCCGCCACAACGAGAAGCTACTTCTTTCACAAGTTTACCAGCATGGTAACCTTGACTAATTAAGTCTTTCGTTACGCCTGCTAAAATATTCACTTTATCATCATTTACAGATGCTAATACAACAACTGCTGACTCTAATTTATTTTTAAGGTCATCCATCATTGTACGTAAGTTGTTCATATCTGCAACATTTACTTTCGCTGCTAATACGTTTACGCCATCAACTGTCATGACTGAATCCGTTAAGTTTCCAGCTTCGATATTGCTTAATTTTGCAGCAAGAGATTCATTTTCTTTTTGAAGTTGTTTTACTTCAGCAAATAAACCATCAACTCTTGTTAAAATATCTTTCGGATTTGTTTTCATTTTTCCTGCTGCTTCTTTTAATAAACCTACTTGATCGTTCATTAATTCGTATGCAGACTTACCAGTTACCGCCTCAATACGACGCGTTCCTGCACCGATACCAGACTCAGCAACAATTTTGAAAATACCGATAGAAGCTGTGTTATCAACGTGACAACCACCACAAAGCTCCAAGCTGTAATCACCTACTTGTACAACGCGTACAACATCTCCGTATTTTTCACCGAATAATGCCATTGCGCCCATTTCTTTCGCTTCTTCGATTGCTTTTTGAGAAATCTCAACATCAATACTTTCCCAAATTTTCTCGTTTACGATACGCTCAATTTTTTCTAATTCGTCAGCTTGTACTTGACCGAAGTGAGAGAAGTCAAAACGTAAACGTTCAGAAGTTACAAGAGAACCAGCTTGGTTAACATGCGTTCCAAGTACGTCTTTTAATGCTTGGTGTAGTAAGTGAGTTGCTGTATGATTTTTCACAACGCTACTACGATTCTTTGTATCAATAATAGCTTTCACAGCCGCATCTTTCGTTAATGTACCTTCTTCTACAGCTACTTTGTGTAAGTTTTGGCCGTTTGGTGCCTTTTGTACGTCTTTCACAAGAACTTTTACACCGTCAGCGAGAAGGTAACCACGGTCTGCAATTTGTCCACCGCTCTCAGCATAGAATGGTGTTACATCAAGCATTAATTGTCCTTCTTCACCAGCTTGTAAGCTATCTGTGTATTCACCGTTTTTCACAAGTGCAACAACGTTACTTTCTGTTGCAACTGTACCGTAACCAACGAATTCACTTGCTACTTTAACTTCTCCAAGGACACCACCTTGAACTTGCATAGAATCAACGTCTTGACGAGCAGCACGTGCGCGCTCACGTTGTTTTTCCATTTCATTTTCAAAGCCTTCATGATCAACTGTCATACCAGCTTCTTCTGCATATTCTTCTGTTAATTCAATTGGGAAACCGTATGTGTCATATAGACGGAACGCATCTACGCCAGAAATAACAGTTGTTTTTTCTTCTTTCGCTTTTGCAATTACTTCAGCTAAAATTGCTTCACCATCATGAAGTGTTTCATGGAAACGCTCTTCTTCGTTTTTCACAACTTTTGCGATGAAATCTTTCTTTTCAAGTACTTCTGGATAGAAGTCTTTCATTACTTCTCCAACAACCGGTACTAATTCAAACATGAATGGACGGTTGATGTTTAATTTCTTCGAATAACGAACAGCGCGGCGTAATAAACGACGTAATACATAACCACGGCCTTCGTTAGATGGAAGAGCACCGTCACCAACAGCGAATGTTACTGTACGGATGTGGTCAGCAATTACTTTAAACGCCATATCTTTTTCTAAGTCACCATTGCGATACTTCTCACCAGAAATTGTTTCTGTTGCACCAATCATCGGCATGAATAGGTCTGTATCAAAGTTTGTAGGCACATCTTGAACGATAGATGTCATACGCTCTAGACCCATCCCTGTATCGATGTTTTTCTTAGGAAGCGGCGTATATGAACCGTCTGGATTATGGTTAAATTGAGAGAATACAAGGTTCCATACTTCTAAGTAACGCTCGTTTTCTCCGCCTGGATATAATTCTGGGTCACTAAAGTCATTACCGTAAGCTTCCCCGCGGTCATAGAAAATCTCTGTATTCGGTCCACTTGGTCCTTCACCGATATCCCAGAAGTTTTCTTCTAAACGGATGATGCGCTCTTTTGGAACACCCATTTTCTCATTCCAAATTGTGAATGCTTCTTCATCTTCTGGATGGATTGTAACTGATAGTAATTCTTTATCGAATCCGATCCATTTGTCGCTCGTTAAGAATTCCCAAGCCCAAGTAATTGCTTCTTCTTTGAAGTAATCACCGATTGAGAAGTTCCCTAACATTTCAAAGAATGTATGATGACGAGCTGTTTTCCCAACGTTTTCAATATCGTTTGTACGAATTGATTTTTGTGCATTTGTAATACGTGGGTTTTGCGGGATTACACGGCCATCAAAATATTTTTTTAATGTTGCTACACCACTATTAATCCATAGAAGAGATGGATCTTCATGTGGAACTAGTGATGCACTAGGTTCTACTGCATGTCCTTTTTCTTGGAAAAAGTCTAAAAACATTTGACGAATTTGTGCGCCTGTTAGTTGTTTCATTGTATTTTCCTCCTTAAATATAAAAAACTCCCGCCCCTATAAAAGGGACGAGAGTTAACTCGCGATACCACCCTAATTATGAATTGATTATAATAACAATCAATTCATCACCTCATGGTGCCGTAACGTGGCAAGACGGCAGTGATTAGCTGCTCTCAGGATTAGCTTTCTGTTACCCTTCATTTAAAGCTTCTTTCAGCCAGTGGAAGCTTCTCTCTACAAATGGACTGTAACGTACTTGTTCCGTCATTGATTTAATGTATTATATGACTAAATATAATAGAATTCTCTTAAGTTTGTCAATGTAGATAATCATTTATATTGTATCAATTGCTTATTAACCATAGTTATTCTACTATTCATTCTTAACAGCCTTTCAATATATTATGCATTTATTACTAAATGGGAATATCCTCATAAAAATATCTCTATACATTTTTCTAAATATTACATCATTTGTTATAATTGAATTATTAACACTAAAGGAGCGATCACTATGACAACCTTATTGAACAAAGCTAAAAATATATTAACAACTGACGAAACAATATTGTTTTACGCAGCATGTTCACTAGATATATTTATATATCGTTCCATCGCAAGGCCAGGACTGTTAATTTTAACGAACAAAAGGCTCTTTTTTTACGGACCAGATGTAAGTCAGAATCCAATATTTGAAGAGTACTCTTTCGCAAAAATTTCTAACCTAAAAGAACAGAAACGTCTTTTCAGTAATCAAATTGTATTTATGTATGATACAGAATGGAAAAAAATAAAACATATTCAAACAAATGATGTGAGCTCCCTCGTTCAAAAGATACACGAGCAACTCTCTAAATAAATATATGATTAGCCCTCTATTTCGTAAATAGAGGGCTTCCGTATTTACACATCTTCTTTTTTCCACAGAGGTCTTACATGAACAATGACTGTACGAATAACCGCTAAAATCGGAACTGATATTAATAACCCTACAATTCCTGCAACTTCTCCCCCTACTAGTAATGCAAGCATAATAATAACAGGATGCATACGAAGCGACTTACCTACGATATAAGGAGATAAAATATTACTTTCAACGAATTGCAAAATCGCAATCGTAATTCCCGCCTTAACGAGTAAACTCGTTGATACCGTTGCTGCAATCATTAATGTCGGAATCGCTCCTAAAATAGGACCGAAGTATGGGATTATATCCGTCACCCCAATAATAATGCCAAGCAGTAATGGATATTTCATACCGATAAACCAAAAAGAAAGAGCAGATACCCCTCCTAATACTAAGCAAACAAACAACTGTCCTCGAATATAACTTCCAAGTGACTTATCAATTTCTTTCGCAAGCATTTGCCCCGTACTTCGCCATTTACTTGGGACTAGTTTCCAAAAGATATGATAAAACTCACCGTAATCTTTTAATATGTAAAATACAATGAACGGAATTAAGAAAATAATGAGCAATGAATCCAGCACACCACGAGCTGTACTCATCACTTTATTTAAAAGAGCTTGAATCTTCATTTCTACACCAACAAAAATTTGTTTCACCTTTTCATGAATAAACGATGGGAAATTCGCTGTTTGTTCTGTAACGCCATCCATCCAAGAATCGTACATTTTTGTAAGTTGCGGAAACTGTTCATTAATTTCTTGTAACTGCTTAATAACAACTGGTATTCCTTTATAAATCCCATAACCAATTCCGCCAAAGAATAGAATGTAAATGAGCAAAATAGCAAGCGTACGAGGCATTCCCTCTTTATGAATTTTTTCAATTAAAGGATGCAATAAATAAGCAATAAAACACGCAATAAGAAACGGTGTGATTGCGACTTTAAATACAAAAATAATCGGTGCCCATAGCGGCTTAATTTTTAAAAAGACAAGCAAACAAAGAAAAACAAGTAACAATAACCCTAAACGATATATCCAAATGATTTTAAGATTCTTCACACGAAAAACCTCCTCCACCTTTATTTTGAAAATAAATAGGGTAGGTTATGTGCAAAACTTTTAAAATCTTTTCATACAGACCATACTGTTTTTTAAAGACGTACATATATTTAACATAATAAGGACAACCACCCCTGAGAATGCAAAACATAAAAATATAATCAGGAGGGCTAATAATGGTCTTATTTATGCTTATATTATCTGCACTTTTTATGATTCTTGAATGGATTTGTATCGGATGTGGTATTTGGAAAGGTTTCTTTATTCGTTCCTCACGAAAAGAACGAGCGAAGCAATTATGGCATTATGGAATGCTTGGCGTCGGATGTTACGGTCTATCTTATCTTTTCTCGGAAATCGGACTTTTTTATTTGCATATGGGCACGTAAAAAAACTCCCTCATCAATAAGGGAGTTTTTCACTTTATCGAAATGATTATAAATAAGACTTAATCATCTTACGCGCCTTTTTTATATTGCGTTTTGAAAATACATCTTGCTTACGAGCATATTGATATGCTGCAGCTCCAACACCTAATGCGATTAATGAATTGCGTAGATTCAAAGTAAATCCCCCTTTTCGTTATCCGATCGTTCTTTCGTTCTCATCAAATAAATCATCAAGAGAGCTTAACGAACCATCTTCCTCTACTTGATGCGTATGGATTTTCCCCTTTGAAACCGATAATTCGATATAACAATTCCAGCAGTAAAATTGGTTGACACCTATTTTTCCAATGTCTTTCCCTTTGCAATTTGGACAACTGAACATATGGCTTTCATCTCCTTACAGTCTCCCAGATTCTATTCGCCATTATGTCCAAACTGCATTCATTTATACATGCTAGAGCCTTTCAACGTTATACGTTTGAAAGTTTCACTATATAATTTCACCTTGTTACATAAAATCATACGGTGAAATGTTTTCCACGTCCATTTCTTCACCATTAACCGTTACCATCTGCACTTCTCCTTGCGATTCTTGCAAGCGACTAGCTAAAGTCGTTTGACGCATTGCATCATCAAGGCGATTTACACCGGACTGGAAAGCCGCTTCCTCCCCGCAAATAATAAGGAACTTCTTACTTCTTGTAATGCCAGTGTAAATTAAATTACGACGTAACATACGGTTGTAACTTTTTACAATCGGCATAATAACAATCGGAAATTCACTACCTTGTGATTTATGAATCGAACAGCAATATGCATGTGTAATTTGATTTAAATCCGGCTTTGTATACGTGACTTCAATTCCATCAAATGAAACGATAATCATATCTTGTTGTTCAACATTTTCTTTCGCATAAAACACCGAAACAATTTCCCCGATATCACCATTAAACACTTGGCTCTCTGGCTGATTGACGAGTTGCAGTACTTTGTCACCTCTTCGGTATACAACATCACCGTAAGCAATTTCTTTACTCTTTTCTCTTTTCGGATTAAATACTTGTTGCAACGCTTCATTCAGCACATTGATACCAGCAGGCCCGCGGTACATCGGTGCCAATACTTGTACATCTCTTGCACTAAAGCCTTTTGTCTTAGCATTTTCACAAACCTTTTTTACAACCTCAACAATTTGAGCCCCTGTACAGCTGATAAATGAACGATCTTTTTTATTTTGTGCTAAATCTGGCGGAAGCGTGCCGTCTTTTATTGCATGGGCAAGTTGAATAACAGATGAACCTTCCGCTTGACGATAAATTTCTGTGAGCTTTACTGTCGGAACTGCACCTGCATTTAATAAATCTTTTAACACTTGTCCAGGCCCTACAGATGGCAACTGATCTTCATCACCTACAACGATAACTTGAATGTTCGTCGGCAGTGACTTGAATAGCTGATTTGCAAGCCAAATATCAACCATCGAAAACTCATCAATAATGAGTAACTTTCCTTGAACCGGATCCGTTTCATTACGCTGGAAAGAGCCTTCTGGTGTCCAGCCAAGCAAACGATGAATGGTGCAAGCCGGAAGTCCTGTTGATTCACTCATTCGCTTCGCAGCTCTTCCTGTTGGAGCCGTTAATAATATTGGAAATGGATTATCATCACTATATTCATTCGGATTTAACGATAATCCGTGCAATGATGCATACATTTCAACAATTCCTTTAATAACAGTTGTTTTTCCTGTTCCTGGCCCACCCGTTAATAACATCATCGGCTTATGAAGTGCCGTTTGAATTGCTTCTTGCTGAAGTGGTGCATACTGTACATTCAGCTGCTCTTCAATTTCACCTAATGTTTTTAACACTTCTGCTTCAGGAAATGAAGGTGTTTCTTCTTGATTCATAAGTCGACGAATAGACTTTACAACACCTTTTTCAGAGTAGAACAACGATGCTAAATACACTCGTTCTTCTTCTATGATGACTTTCCCTTCACTTTGCATCATTTCAATACAACCTATAATATCTTCCTCAGTCACTCTTCCTTCTTGATTGTTCAAAAGTGACATCGTTTCTCTTACAAGTTGATCTTTTCCCATATAAACATGACCGAGTTGCAATGAAACATTCTCTAACGTATAAAAACATCCCGCACGTACACGATCATCGTGATTACCCGATATCCCTAACGCACGCCCTATATCATCCGCTCTTCCAAACCCAATTCCATCAACCTCTTCAATAAGTTGATATGGATTATTACGAATCACTTCTAATGTCATCTCTTTATATTGCTGATAAATTTTAATAGAAAGCTTCGTTCCAAAACCGTAACCATTTAAAAAGCTCATTACTTTCTCTAACCCTTGATGCTCAACAATTGTCTCATATATTTCCTGTGCTTTTTGCTTATTAACAACACCATTTAACGCATCAGGGTCATCCATAATTTTAGAAATAGCATGTTCCCCGAGATGGTCCACAATTTTTTCAGCTGTACGCTTTCCTATCCCTTTAAATAAATCACTCGCTAAATATTGCACCATGCCTGCTTTTGTTTGCGGCAATTCTTTTTTAAATGTTTCAACCAAATATTGTTTTCCATACTTTGGATGATCTTTAAAATGACCTGTCAATGTAAACACTTCATCTTCATGCATGCGGGGAAAATGACCGTTTATCATTACTTTTTTTTCATCGTACGTTTCATTCGTTTCAATGACTTTCATACTGACAACGGAATAGAGGTTTTCTTCGTTGTGGAAAATGGTATGAAGAACTTGCGCTTTAATAAATTTTTTCTCTTCCTCAAACAAATCCATTGCATGTTGATTTCCCATCTTTCCTCTCCTTTCCGACTCTTTTCACTTTAATGAGCAGTACATCCCCCACCTCTTTTCTTTAGATGAGGGATAACTACCCATTAACCTATATTTTCGTCTTATTCAGCTTCTTGCTCTAATAAACGAATACCATTACCAGCTAAAAAGTGGTCTGGTTGAATTTCAGTTGCTTTCTTAAATAAGGCAAGAGCTTTCTCGTTATTTTCTTCAAATACGTACGCAACACCTAAATTATAATACGCATCTGCATGCTCCTCATCCATTTCTAATACCTTTTCAAAATAAGGTTTTGCCTCTTGGATATGTTCTAGTCGTGCGAAGCAAAGTCCACATTGGAATACAGCTTCTACATCTGCGTCATCCAATTCTGTTGCTCTTTGTAAAAACGGCAGTGCAAGACGATCATTTCCAAGCTGCACATGCGTGATACCTAGCATAAATGTTACATCAGCCGATTGTAAGCCAGCTTGCATCGCTTGTTCAAATACAGCTTTCGCCTCTGCAAATTGCTCTTGACCGTAATATACGTTTCCTAATCCATAATAAGCAGCCGCAGATTTATCATCTAACTCTAATGCACGCTTATAAAATAAAATTGCTCGCTCACTATCACCTAGTACATCTAATAAATTCGCAAAATTAATGTATCCAAGCGGATCTTTCGGACTTTCTTCGATTGCTTCCGTAAATTTTTTTGCTGCTTCTTCCCAGTTTCCTTCTTGCATATATTGAATACCTGTTTCAAGTTTGTTTGACATGCCCTTCACCTCTACAACAAATTATAACAAAGAATGTATTTTCCAAGCGAACGAAAATTCGCCTTATGTAAAAGAAACCTCTAACCGCTAATCGGCAGAGGCTTCTCGTTTTATCCTAAATAATCCAATTTCTTACCACTACGGTATACTTCATCAATTGTAGCACCGCCTAAGCACTCATCTCCATCATAGAAGACAACTGCTTGTCCTGGTGTAATTGCACGAATTGGCTCGTCACAAAGAATACGAACTGTATTTTCATCAACGATTTGAACCGTTACTTTATTGTCTTCTTGACGATAACGGAATTTCGCTGTGCACTTAAATTCTTTTTCTTTCGCTTCATTACTTACCCAGCCGACATTCGTAGCAATAACTTCATCACCATATAAAAGTTCGTTATGGAATCCTTGATCAACATATAAAATGTTTCCTTTCAAGTTTTTCCCAACAGCAAACCATGGATCACCGTTACCACCAATACCAAGGCCATGACGTTGTCCAATTGTATAATACATTAAACCGTCATGCTTTCCTTTCACTTCACCAGATAACGTTTGCATCACACCTGGTTGCGCTGGTAAATAATTACTTAAGAAATCTTTAAAGTTACGCTCACCAATGAAGCAAATACCAGTACTATCTTTTTTCGCCGCTGTCGCTAAACCAGCTTCTTTCGCCATTTCACGAATTTGTGGTTTCTTTAATTCACCTAACGGGAACATTGTTTTTGATAATTGCTCTTGGCTTAATTGATTTAAGAAATACGTCTGGTCTTTATTGTCATCAACACCGCGAAGCATTTTATATTCGCCGTCCATATAAGCAACGCGTGCATAATGGCCTGTCGCTACATAATCAGCACCAAGCGCAATTGCATGCTCTAAAAATGCTTTAAATTTAATTTCTTTATTACACATTACATCTGGGTTTGGTGTACGACCAGCTCGGTACTCATCTAAAAAGTACGTAAATACTTTATCCCAGTATTGTTTTTCAAAGTTTACTGCATAATACGGAATACCGATTTGGTTACACACTTCAATTACGTCATTGTAATCTTCCGTTGCTGTGCAGACACCATTCTCATCTGTATCATCCCAGTTTTTCATAAAAATTCCGATTACATCATAACCTTGCTCTTTTAATAAAAGAGCTGCTACAGATGAATCGACGCCACCGGACATCCCGATGACAACGCGTGTTTCGTGAGGTAGTTTGTTCATCATGTCACCTCCCATGCTAATTTTGTGTTAATCGCTTCACGATTTTCACTGTTTCGTACGCCGCTTTTTCAATTTGCTCTTTCGTATTTCCAAGACCAAAACTAAAGCGTACGGATGAACGTATTTGATCGGAGTCTTTTCCGAACATCGCCACTAATACATGTGATGGATCAATCGAACCAGCTGTACAAGCAGAACCACTTGATACTGCAATGCCAGCTAAGTCTAAGTTCACAAGGAATGGTTCAATATTCATTCCTGTAAAACTTATATTCAACACATGTGGTAAACGATATTCCAAGCTTCCGTTTACCTCGAAAGTAATGCCTTCATTTTTGAAGACAGATACCATTATATCTTTAAACTCTTCATATTGGGCATTTTTTTGCTCACGAGTTTTTTCAGCTAAAAGAATTGCATGCTGAAGTCCAGCAATACTAGGTACATTTTCAGTACCAGCACGACGTTTTCTTTCTTGCTCTCCGCCCGTTAATAACGGTTCAAATTTCACATTTGCACCAGCGTATAGGAACCCTACACCTTTTGGTCCGTTAATTTTATGAGCTGAAATCGATAATAAATCAATACCAAATTCTTTCACATCTATTTCTACTAAACCGTAAGCTTGTACCGCATCTGTATGGAAATAAGCTGGATGCTCTTTTAGCAGCTTTCCTATTTCCGCAATTGATTGCATCGTCCCTACTTCATTATTCCCAAACATAATAGATACAAGAATTGTTTCTTCTGTTAATGCCTTTTGTATGTCAGAAACTTGAACACGCCCCGTTTCATCTACAGGTAAATAGGTCACTTCAAACCCTTCACGCTCTAGCAATTCACACGTATGCAAAATCGCATGATGTTCAATTTGTGTTGTTATAATGTGATTACCTTTATGACGGTTGGCACGTGCCACACCTATAAGCGCTAAATTATCAGCTTCTGTACCACCGCTCGTGAATATAATTTCATTCGGGTTAGCATGAATGCTTCTTGCACACACGCGTCTCGCCTCATCTACTGCATGACGCGCTTGACGTCCATAAAAGTGAATACTAGACGGGTTTCCAAATACTTCTGTCATATATGGAATCATCTTTTCGACCACTTCTGGGTGAGTCGGAGATGTCGCAGCATGATCTAAGTAAATGCGTTCCATTAAATCTCCTTCTTTCCAAATCGTTTCACAAGGAATTAAATGTAAAACATATAGCCCCCGTGATTTTCTTCCTCATAACGTACTAAATCTTCTAAAGTTGTGCTATCTAACACTTCTTGCACCGCATCACGAACACGCATCCATAATTGGCGTTGTGCTGGTTCTTCTTCTTCTATCATTTCTACAACACTAATCGGACCCTCTAGTACACGAATTACATCCCCAGCTGTAATATTAGCTGGTTGATCAGATAATACATATCCACCGTATGCACCTCGCGTACTCTTTACAAGACGAGCGTTACGAAGTGGTGAAATTAATTGCTCTAAGTAATGTTCCGATAAGTCATGTGCCTGCGCAATTGATTTTAATGAAATTGGACCTTCACCAAATTTTTTTGCAAGATCGATCATAATTGTTAAGCCGTAGCGGCCTTTCGTTGAAATCTTCATCTATTTTGCACCTCTTTTCAAATTTTCACTTCTATTGGTTATATCTTATTTAGCCCGCTATTTGCGGGCAGTAAAACTCCCACCTCAAAATTAGGCTGGAGCAACGAAGTTAGGTGGGAGATCAACTGCCCGTAAACGCCCGATTGGTTCAACTAATAATCAGTGGGGGATGAACAAAACCCCCACTGATTAAAGTTTCACTTTATAAAAGAACACAATTTAAAATCCTATGAAATTATAGCATAATATAGTATTATAAGAAATTTCAACTTGTGTATCAAAATGATAACATAAAATCATATTGAAAAACTCGGAAATTATTACAATTGAAAGAAAAATGAAAATATTCATATTCATTTTTCCCACAAAACAGCATCCTATTTCAAATTCCATTAAAAAAAATGATACGATAGAATGAGATTATACATTAAGGGAGACGGTCAAGATGAAACAACCACTCGCACATCGAATGCGCCCTACAAATATTCAAGAAATTATCGGGCAACAGCATTTAGTTGGTGAAGGAAAGATTTTATGGCGAATGGTCCAAGCAAATCATTTTCAATCTATGATTTTATATGGTCCTCCAGGTACAGGAAAAACATCAATCGCTAGCGCAATTGCAGGAAGTACTGGTACCCCGTTTCGCCTATTAAACGCTGTGACGCATAATAAAAAAGATATGGAAGTTGTCGTACAAGAAGCGAAAATGCATCGACACCTCGTTTTAATTTTAGATGAAGTGCACCGTCTAGATAAAGCAAAGCAAGACTTTCTATTACCTCATTTAGAAAGTGGACTTCTTACTTTAATTGGTGCAACGACAAGCAATCCGTTCCATGCGATAAATTCCGCTATTCGAAGCAGATGTCAAATTTTCGAATTACATGCTTTAACAGAAGATGATATTTTAATTGGTTTAAAACGAGCTCTTGAAGATAAAGAAAAAGGGCTTGGGGAATATGATGTAACTGTTACGGATGAAGCATTATATCACTTTGCAAATGCATCAGGCGGAGATATGCGTTCAGCTTACAATGCACTTGAACTAGCAGTTTTATCTAGCTTTACAACTGACGACAAGGCCGTGGAGATTACGTTAGAAATCGCAGAAGAATGCTTACAAAAAAAGAGCTTCGTTCACGACAAAGGTGGAGATGCTCATTATGACGTATTATCAGCATTTCAAAAATCAGTGCGCGGAAGTGACGTGAATGCAGCACTCCATTATTTAGCACGTCTTATTGAAGCAGGTGACTTACAAAGCATTGGTAGACGCCTACTCATTATGGCATATGAGGATATCGGACTTGCTAGCCCGCAAGCTGGACCGCGTACGCTCGCAGCAATTGAATCAGCCGAACGAGTCGGTTTTCCGGAAGCACGTATACCACTTGCAAATGCTGTTATTGAACTTTGCCTATCACCGAAATCAAATTCAGCTTATAAAGCACTTGATGCCGCATTACACGATCTACGTAACGGACAAACAGGTGATATTCCAAGTCATTTAAAAGATAGTCACTATAAAGGGGCTGAATCGTTAGGTAGAGGCATTGGATACTTATATCCACACGACCATCCAAATGGATGGGTACAACAACAGTACTTACCTGATAAAATAAAAAACAAGCAATATTATAAACCGAAAATGACAGGGAAATTTGAACAAGCACTTTCTACTGTGTATGAAAGATTACAAAGCTCGCATAAAACGAAGAATTAAGGGTAATATAAGCGAAAACGTCACCATTACGGAGGCTTCGCTTATGAAAACACGTCAAGATGCATGGACAAAAGAAGACGATCTCCTTTTAGCAGAAACTGTTTTACGACATATCCGCAGCGGAAGTACACAAATAAAAGCATTCGATGAAGTTGGCGATGCTTTGAACCGTACTTCCGCAGCTTGTGGCTTTAGATGGAACGCTGAAGTAAGACCAAATTATGAAGACGCAGTGCAACTTGCAAAAAAACAGCGTAAAGAGTTAAAACGTTCTGAAGCAAAAATAGAAAAAGAGCAGTTTACAAAAACGAAACAACTCGTAATCGATGCCGAGTTTTCGGAAGATATTACGCCAAATAAACAAGATCTTACAATGCAAAATGTCATCTCATTTTTGCAAAACTTGGAGCATAATGACCCTTCGCTCACAAAATTACAAACTGAAAATGACGTCTTACAATCACAGCTCACTTCCCTACAAAAAACGAATAATGAACTTGAAGCCAAATTAGCCGTTCTCACAAAAAAACAACAAGCAATCGAAGAGGACTACGCAATGCTTGTTAGAATTATGGATCGTGCTCGGAAAATCGTTTCAGTCGAAGAACAAGAAGAGCAGATTGCTCCAATTTTCAAAACGGATCAAAATGGAAATTTAGATATTATATATTCAGCAGAAAATTAACAAACAGGGATGTCACTAAGTCAAAAATTTGACTTGGAGACATCCGCCTATAAATCAGACAAATACGATCATTACTTACTAACTTCACTTACATTCGAACTAATAGTATTGGAAATATCAATATTTCTTTCATACATATAAAAAAGCATATATCCGAAATGGATATATGCTTTCCTTTTATCCCGCTATTTGCGGACAGTAAGACTCCCACCACAAAATTCGGCAAATGCAAGGAAGTTAGGTGGGATTTCAACTGCCCGTAAAAGCCCGATTGGTTCAACTAATAATCAGCGGGGAATGCCCCCACTGATTAAAGTTTCACTTTATTCTTGCCCTACACGCTTCACTTCTACGTTTTTAATACGCTCACGTACAACGTGACTTGCCATAATTAAACCTGCCACAGATGGTACGAACGCATTTGAAGAAGGTGGTAATTTCGCTTTACGAATTTTTGCATTTTCGTCTGGTACGATTTCTTTACGTACTTCTTCACGAATTACAATTGGGTTTTCGTCAGAGAAGACAACTTTTACACCTTTTTTAATACCTTCTTTACGAAGCTTCGTACGAATTACTTTCGCAATTGGATCTGTATGTGTTTTAGAAATGTCCGCAATACGGAAACGAGTTGGGTCCATTTTATTTGCTGCACCCATACTTGAGATAATTTTAATTTTACGACGTAAACATTGTTTAATTAAATGAATTTTGAACGTAATCGTATCAGATGCATCCACTACGAAATCTAATCCATGTTTAAAGAACTCTTCATATGTTTCATCAGTATAAAACATTTCTAGTCCAATTACTTCACACTCTGGATTAATGTCTGCAATACGCTCTTTCATTAATTCTACTTTTGAACGTCCAACAGTAGATAATAAAGCATGAATTTGACGGTTTACGTTTGTAATATCTACAACATCTTTATCAACCAATACAAGACGCCCTACGCCAGAACGCGCTAACGCTTCAGCTGCAAAAGAACCTACGCCGCCAATCCCTAAAATACCAACTGTACTATTTTTTAATATTTCAAGTCCTTCTTTACCGAAGGCTAATTCATTACGTGAAAATTGATGTAACATTCAGCTCTACACTCCTATTACAAAAATGGTCTACCATGTATTCTAGCGTTTTTCCGACTATTTGTATAGAAAAAGTTATAGAATTCCTAAAAATACATATTTCAAACAAAGAAACATAATGTAAACCGGACTTTTTAAACAACCTCAAAAAAAGTCTAGACGGCTATAGTATAACCATCTAGACTTTATTCTTACTTCTCTTCTTTCACGTTCAACTTCAAGTTCAGTTCTTCAAGCTGTGCTTCTGCAACTGGGCTTGGAGCTTCTGTTAATAAGCAGCTTGCGCTTGCTGTTTTCGGGAATGCAATTGTATCACGAAGGTTCGTACGACCTGCCAGTAACATAACAAGACGGTCTAAACCTAGTGCGATTCCGCCGTGTGGTGGTGTACCGTATTCGAATGCTTCTAATAAGAATCCGAATTGCTCTTGTGCTTCTTCTTGTGAGAATCCAAGCGCTTTGAACATTTTTTCTTGTACGTCACGCTCGTAAATACGAAGTGATCCACCACCAAGCTCATAACCGTTTAATACAAGGTCATATGCTTGTGCACGTGCTTTTTCTGGTGCTGTTTCTAAAAACTCAACGTCTTCACGGAATGGCATTGTGAATGGATGGTGAGCTGCAAAGTAACGATCTGCATCTTCATCGTACTCAAGAAGTGGCCAATCAGTTACCCATAGGAAGTTAAATTTACTTTCGTCAATTAACTCAAGTTCTTTACCTAGACGTAAACGAAGTGCACCTAAGCTATCTGCAACAACGCTCTTCTTATCTGCTACGAATAGTAATAAGTCGCCAGCAGTAGCTTCTAATGTAGTCATTAACACGTTTGCATCTTCTTCACCGAAGAATTTCGCAATCGGTCCTTTTAAACCGTCTTCTTCAACTTTAAGCCAAGCTAGACCCTTTGCACCGTATACTTTTACGAATTCAGTTAATGCATCGATGTCTTTACGAGAGTATTTGCTCGCAGCACCTTTTGCATTAATTGCTTTTACTTGTCCGCCGCTTTCTACCGCACTTGTAAATACTTTAAATCCACAACCTGCTGCAAATTCAGATAGGTCTGTTAATTCCATTTCAAAGCGTGTATCTGGCTTATCAGAACCGTAGCGAGCCATTGCATCAGCGTAAGTCATACGAGGGAATGGTGCGTTAATTTCTACACCTTTCGCATCCTTCATAACTTTCGTCATCATGCGCTCCATCATATCTAAAATTTCTTCTTGCGTTAAGAATGAAGCTTCGATATCGATTTGTGTGAATTCTGGTTGACGATCCGCACGTAAATCTTCGTCACGGAAACAACGTGCTACTTGATAGTAACGCTCAAATCCACCGACCATAAGAAGCTGTTTAAATAATTGTGGTGACTGTGGTAATGCATAGAATTCACCGTCATGTACACGGCTTGGTACTAAATAGTCACGAGCTCCTTCTGGTGTGCTCTTCGTTAAAATTGGTGTTTCAACTTCTAAAAACTCTTCTGAGTCTAAGAAGTTACGAATTGTTTTTGTTACGTCGTGACGCATTTTGAATGTGTTGAACATTACAGGACGACGTAAGTCTAAGTAGCGATATTTTAAGCGTACATCTTCTGATGCATCTGTGTCATCAGCAATAATGATTGGCGTTGTTTTCGCTGCGTTTAATACGTTTACTTTCGTTGCTTGTACTTCAATACGACCAGTTGCCATATTGTCATTAATTGCGCCTTCGCCACGTGCAACAACTGTACCTTCTACATGTAATACGTACTCACTACGAATTGTTTCTGCTACTTCTAACGCTTCTTTCGATGTTTCTGGGTTAAATACTACTTGTACGATACCTGTACGGTCACGTAGGTCAATAAAAATTAATCCACCTAAGTCACGGCGTTTTTGTACCCAACCTTTTAATTGAACTGTTTGTCCAACCGCTTCTACTGTTACTTTTCCACATGCATGTGTTCTTTCAGCCAATGTAAGTTCCCCCTATATTAATTTCTCTGCTACATATGAAGCAAATACATCTAATGCTACTTCTTCTTGTTCGCCTGTTGCCATATCTTTTAAGTTAATGATGCCTTTATCTAGCTCATCTTCCCCTAATACAGCTACAAATTTCGCCTTTAGACGATCTGCTGATTTAAATTGTGCTTTCATTTTGCGATCTAAATAATCTTTTTCAACTGACAATCCAGCTTTACGAAGATCAAACGCAACTTTTGCAGCATGATCTTTCGCTTTTTCACCAAGCGCTACAACATAACAATCAATACTATGTTCAATTGGTAATTCAATGTTTTCAGCCTTTAGCGCCATAATTAAACGTTCAATACTCATCGCAAAACCGATACCTGGCATTTCTGGTCCACCGATTTCTTGTACAAGTCCGTTATAACGACCACCACCGCTTAATGTCGTGATAGCACCGAAACCTTCTGCCTCACTCATAATTTCAAAAACAGTATGTTGATAGTAGTCTAAACCACGCACTAAGTTCGGATCTTTTTCAAATGGAACATCCATCATCGTTAATAGTTCTTGAACTTTGTCGTAGTATACTGCTGACTCTTCATTTAAGTATTCTGTAATAGATGGTGCTGTACCCATTAATTCATGGTTACGGTCCTTCTTACAGTCTAAAATACGAAGAGGGTTCTTTTCTAAACGAGATTGACAGTCAGAGCAGAACTCGCCGATACGTGGCTCAAAGTGCGCGATTAATGCGTCGCGGTGTGCTTGACGGCTCGCTGCATCACCTAAGCTGTTTAATACAACTTTAATATTTTTTAAGCCCATGCCGCGGTAAAACTCAACAGCGAGTGCAATTACTTCTGCATCAATTGCAGGATCGTTACTACCGATTGCTTCAATACCGAATTGTACGAATTGACGATAACGACCTGCCTGTGGTCTTTCGTAACGGAACATTTGACCGATATAGTATAATTTCGTTGGTTGTGTTGCATCACCGAACATTTTGTTTTCAACGTAAGAACGTACAACAGGTGCAGTACCTTCTGGACGTAGTGTTAAACTACGTTCTCCACGATCTTGGAATGAGTACATTTCTTTTTGTACGATATCTGTCGTATCACCAACGCCACGTAAAAATAGCTCAGTGTGTTCAAAAATTGGTGTACGAATTTCTTTATAATTGTAACGACGGCAAATTTCGCGTGCTTGCCCTTCGATATACTGCCATAGCTCAACGCTACCCGGAAGGATATCTTGCGTTCCGCGTGGGATTTGAATAGACATATTCAGTTCCTCCTCAAATTGTTTTAATCTTAATAAAAATAAAAAAACTCCCGCCTCTACTGTTTAAACAGTAGGGACGAGAGTATTATACCCGTGGTGCCACCCTAATTGAAGCACGTATGCTTCCACTTTTTTAATAACGCTTAAATGTGCGTTCATCTCTACTAAGCATATATGCCGTTCAAGTTGAAACCTCTAGAGTGTCATTCAATCAGTCATCATGTAGAAATGTTTTCAGCCTAAGACATTTCTTCTCTTTCCATGTGTGTCTCATTTACTCTTCTCTTTCAACGGTTATATTCATATGTAAATATAAAATTACTATACGTTTGTTGAGTAGGATTGTCAAGTGGTCTAGGAGCGTTCAATTTGCTTCTTTAGACGCTTTACATCTTGAAGTGAAATCCCAAACTCAGAAGCAAGTTCCATTGATGTATTGTTTTGTTCTTTTGAAATAAAATCATGAAAATTCACGTTAAACAATTGATTTGCACCATTTGTAACAGAATGCCCTTTTTCATTCATACGCATACGTATATCCCTCACATTCAATATGGATGTTTTACTTGTTATTGTTCCATATTGATGAAGTAGTTATACGTATAAACAAATAACGTTATTCCATACCACCCTTATATAAGTAATCCGCTCTTTGAACCATAAAGAATGTTACAACCATTGCTGCCATTACAAATACGACCCAAGTACTGTAACTTAACACCGCGAAAGTAACTCCTAATGCATGTAAAAGAATAGCTAAGCTAAATCGCAATGAAAATTTCATATCTTTAAAGATTGACCAATTCATATACTATCTCTCCTTATCACACATACACTCAATTTTTTACCATTTTTTACATTATACTATATAAGAAATAATCCGAGCTATTGATTCCAAACAAACATTAGCATTCGATTCACAACAATAATAATAGCCAATCCACTCGCCAGCATAGGATGCTTCAAATGATACAACGCTGCAACACCTACTCCAAAAACGATAATTTCTAACAGTACATGCAATATACCTTGTACTTCCCACTCTGCATTCGGTGCCCCAAATAGCGCCCATACGACGGCAACAACAACCGGAAGAATAATCGCAAGTGTAATTTTTATAGCCGTTATTGTCCCTACCCGAAATCCCCAGTATCCAACAATCCCAAGAACACATAACTCTAGCATAAAACGTAAAGCTATATTGAATTCTTGAAGCATGCTACACCTTCTTTTCCTTTTATTCCCCTTCGAATTAATCCTATGATAAATGAACAAAACATACAACAAAGTATAAAAAAGAGAGGACTATATAATCCCCTCTTTTTCAACAACACTATTTACTTTCCACAATTAAGGTCACCGGACCATCATTGATCAAAGAAACGTCCATCATTGCTCCGAACTTCCCTGTTTCTACATGCAATCCTTGTTTACGAACTTCTTCATTAAAGAAATCGTATAAGCGCTCTGCATAGTCAGGTTTCGCAGCATCCATAAAGTTTGGACGTCTTCCTTTACGGCAATCTCCGTATAATGTGAATTGCGAAATTGATAGAACTTGTCCTTCTACATCAAGTACTGAATGGTTCATCTTTCCGCTCTCATCTTCAAAAATGCGTAAGTTCGCAATCTTTTCTGCAATGTAAGTTGCATCTTTTTCTGTATCTTCATGCGTAATGCCAACTAGCAATGTTAGACCGAATGGAATTTGCCCTACAATCTCACCATCTACTGTGACAGACGCTTCCTTTGATCGTTGTAAAACAACTCTCATCTTTCTACACTCCCTATTAATGCATCATGCGTCGTACTGCATAAATTTCCGGAACACGTTTAATGCGTTCTACTACTTTTTTCAAATGTTGTAAGTTACGAATCGAGATTGACATATTAATTGTCGCCATCTTATTACGGTCACTTCTACCAGAAACAGCTGAAATGTACGTTTTCGTCTCTGTAACAGCTTGCAGCACTTCATTTAATAAACCACGGCGATCGTAACCTGAAATTTCAATATCAACGTTATACTCAATTTCTTTTTCAGGACTACCTTCCCACTCTACTTCTAATAAACGTTCTACAGCTTCTTCTGTATGAACATTTACACAATCACGACGGTGAATCGATACACCTCGGCCTTTCGTAATATACCCAACGATATCATCGCCCGGAACTGGGTTACAGCATTTTGATAAACGAATTAATAAATTATCCGCACCACTTACTTTAACGCCAGAATCCCATTTTCGAATTTTCATCGGTTTACGAACTTCTTTAACTTCGACGATTTCTTCTTCTTCACGTTGTTTGCGGAACTTGTCCGTTAGTCGCGTAACAATTTGTGATGCAGTGATGCCATTATATCCAACTGCCGCAAACATATCCTCTTCATTTGCAAAGTTAAATTTCTCAGCAACACGTTTTAAATTGTCAGGAGCTAATACTTCTTTCATCTCATACTCTAGACCACGTACTTCTTTTTCAACAAGTTCACGGCCTTTTTCAATATTTTCGTCTCTACGTTGTTTCTTAAAGAATTGACGTATTTTATTTTTCGCATGAGATGTTTGAGCAAGTTTCACCCAATCTTGACTTGGGCCATACGAATGTTTCGATGTTAAAATTTCAATGATGTCACCCGTTTTTAATTTATAATCAAGTGTCACCATTTTCCCATTTACTTTTGCACCAATTGTTTTGTTTCCAATTTCCGAATGGACACGATATGCAAAATCAATCGGAACAGATCCAAGAGGTAATTCCATTACATCGCCTTTCGGTGTAAAGACGAATACCATGTCAGAGAATAAATCAATTTTTAATGACTCCATAAATTCTTCAGCATTAGAAGCTTCATTTTGCCATTCTAATATTTGACGGAACCAAGTTAGTTTCTTCTCTAGTGTACCCGTTGTTTCTGCTGTCTTTCCTTCTTTATACGCCCAGTGTGCCGCGATCCCAAATTCTGCAATTTCGTGCATTTCTTTCGTACGAATTTGCACTTCAAGTGGATCGCCTTTCGGTCCAATTACAGTCGTATGAAGAGATTGATATAGATTTGCTTTCGGCATTGCAATATAATCTTTGAAACGACCTGGCATCGGCTTCCAGCACGTATGAATAATTCCAAGCACCGCATAGCAATCTTTAATACTGTTTACAACGACGCGTACAGCTAATAAATCATAAATTTCATTGAACTGTTTGTTTTGCAGTGCCATTTTACGATAAATACTGTAAATATGCTTTGGTCTTCCAGAAATCTCAGGTTGAATTGCAACTTCTTTTAATTTCTCACGAATACCAGTCATTACTTCATCTAAATATTCTTCACGCTCTGCACGTTTACGCTTCATTAAATTTACAATACGATAATATTGTTGCGGATTTAAATAGCGAAGTGACGTATCCTCTAGCTCCCATTTAATAGTACTAATTCCGAGTCTATGTGCTAAAGGTGCAAAGATTTCTAACGTTTCATTCGCAATGCGACGCTGCTTCTCTTGAGGCAAATGTTTCAATGTACGCATGTTATGAAGACGATCAGCTAGTTTAATTAAAATAACTCGAATATCTTGAGCCATTGCGATAAACATTTTGCGATGGTTTTCTGCTTGTTGCTGCTCATGAGATTTATATTTAATCTTTCCGAGCTTTGTAACGCCATCGACAAGCATAGCTATTTCTTTATTAAATTCCCGTTCAATATCTTCTAGTGTAATTTCTGTATCTTCCACTACATCATGCAAGAAACCTGCCGATACTGTAGATGGATCCATGTGTAAATCAACTAAAATACCTGCAACTTGAATTGGGTGAATAATATATGGTTCACCCGATTTCCTATATTGTTCGCTATGTGCATCGCGTGCATATTCATAGGCACGTGCCACTAGCTCAATATCTTCATCCGCTAAATATTGACTTGCTTTCTCGAGTACCTGTTCAGCTGTTAGTACTTGCTCATTTGCCATCGAATCACCTTTTATTGAAAATTGACTTTATCTTTATTAAATAGAATAAATTATATTCTATCATTATAACCCAATGATTGTGAATTGTGAAAAGGAAAAGATTTTACTGACATTTCACCTTATTTTTTTGTTCAATTATACAAAAGTACCCGCTCCTCTCCAAGAGATTCACGGGTACTTTTTATCACCGTAGTTTTACCTATATAGTGATTAGTATTTTTCTAATACTAATACATCGTAACCATCTAACATTTTACGACCATCTAAGTAAGTAAGCTCTACTAAGAATGCAATCCCTGCTACAACTCCGCCAAGTTCTTCAACTAGCTTAATTGTCGCTTCAATTGTTCCGCCTGTAGCTAATAGATCATCTGTAATTAATACGCGTTGACCTGGTTTAATTGCATCTTTATGGATTGTTAAAACATCTTTACCATACTCTTTACCGTAGTCAACTGTAATTACTTCACGTGGTAATTTCCCTAATTTACGAACTGGCGCAAACCCTACTTCTAATGCATAAGAAACTGGGCAACCGATAATAAATCCACGTGCTTCTGGTCCTACTACAAGGTCAATATCTCTTTCTTTTGCATACTCAACGATTGCATCTGTTGCTGCTTTATATGCTTTTCCGTCGTTCATTAAAGGTGTAATGTCTTTAAACACAATACCTTCTTTTGGATAATCCGGTACAATTGCGATATGTTGCTTGAAATCCATATTTCTGAATCCTCCTCAGATATAAAAGGTTTGTAAATACAAATCCTTTACCCTAACTGTTCTACTTCTTTATGATTACGAATCGTTTCAAACCATGTATATAGTTGCTGATATGTGCTATAAACCAATTCTTTTTCTAATTGTAAATGGTTCATTTTCTCACGATATGTGTTCGATTCAATTAAATCACGCTTTTGTTTTTTGTCTGCCATAAAAATGACACCATCTTTTATTGTAACAAATTCTAACTCAAAAAACACCTGTGTCATGAAATTTACTGTATCTTTTGACCAGCCTTTATGACGACATAGCTGTTCCCCATATTGCCTTAAAGAAAATGGGGATTTTTGGTTCAAGAACGAATAGTACCACTTAAAGTGTTCTCTCGTTGGAACTGTACTAAATAAATGATTATTCTCTTGATAAAATAGCGTATAAATTCGCGATGGGAATCCCACTTTAAATAGGTCACGTAATTCATCTGTTCCTTTCGGCAAATCAAGCAACACGATGTATTGATCATCTAAATGAGTTACCTCTGATGCATGCACGAGATGTTCTTTATAGTCTTCTAAAGAAAACTTATTCAACACCTCTTCAGAAAAATACACCATTGTTATTTTTTCTTTCGGAAGTTCTGCTAAATTTGCTTCTGCATTACGCATACTACGCCAATCAAATAGTTGCCATGCCTCTACAGCAATATCTTGTACCATTAATTGTGGCTTCTTAAAATTATTCCATTCATTAATGGATGCTTCTCCTATTACAGATACCTTTGCAACTGGAGAAATTTCTTTTGCATACGCACCAAATCCAAATCCAATTGTATCCAGTGTTGCTTGTCCATCACGAAGAGCCATCTTCAAATGGGACCCATCTGATCCGATTGCACGGATACTTTCTAACTCAGCATCTTTCACTGCAATACGTGGTTTCGGATTTCCAACACCAAATGGTGCTAACTTTTGCATATCTTCAATTGCTGCAAGTGTTACATCCTCTACTTTACAAAAAGCATCGACTGCTGTAATTGGGATAAAATCTTCTTCTGTTAAAATTGCATCCGCTTGCTCATTTAAGCGGCGGCGTAATTCATCTACATCATTCATATGTAGCGTCATTCCCGCTGCCATCGGATGCCCCCCGAAGTGTGGTAATAACTCTCTACAATCTGACAAGTTTGCGAACAAATCAAACCCTGCAATACTACGCGCTGAACCCTTTGCTGTTTCTTTTATTGGATCAATGCTTAATACAATCGTTGGACGATAATAGCGTTCAACTAATTTAGAAGCGACAATTCCAATTACACCTGGATTCCAGCCTTCTTTTGCAAGCACTAACACTTTATTCTCTTCTGGCGGAAAATTATTTTCAACTTCAGCGATAGCTTCTTCTGTAATTTGCTTTACAATATCTTTTCGCAGTTTGTTTAGCTCATCAATTTCTTCAGCTAACTCTTTTGCTTCCTCTGGATCATCTGATAATAAAAGATGTACAGCCGGTGCTGCATCTTCTAAACGTCCAACCGCATTAATACGCGGCGCGATTGAGAAGCCAATACTTTCTTCTGTAATTTCACTTTGCGAAACGTTAGCAACTTTAAATAGCGCCTTTAAACCGATATTTTTCGTCATGCGCATATGTTTTAAGCCGCGCTTCACTAGCAATCTATTTTCACCATGAAGTGATACTAAATCAGCTACTGTACCGATTACTGCAATTTCTAATAAATGTTCTGGTACACGACCTAATAGTGCATGCGCAACTTTAAACGCAACACCTACACCAGCTAAATAGTGAAACGGATACACACCACCATCTAGTTTCGGATGAATAATCGCAAGCGCCTCTGGTAATTCCGGCGGTGGCTCATGGTGATCTGTAATAATAAGATCTATTCCAAGCTCCTTCGCTACCTTCGCTTCATATACCGCTGCGATACCAGTATCAACAGTAATGATTAATGAGAACCCCGCACTATGCGCCCAACGAAACGCTTCTTCGTTTGGTCCATAGCCTTCTGTAAAGCGGTTCGGAATATAAAACTCTACATCTGCACCTAACTCTTGCAGAGCAAGATATAATACCGTTGTACTACTTACTCCGTCCGCATCATAATCACCAAATATTAATATTTGTTCTCCATTTTGAATCGCCTTATTTACACGTTCTACTGTTCTGTCCATTCCTTCTAATAAAAATGGATCATGAAATTCTTGATTTTCTGTATTTAAAAAATCTAAAATCTTATCTTCTGTATCTAGTCCTCTACCGAGGAATAAAGAGACAACAAGAGGTGACAATTGCAATTTACTTGCTAATTCACTCACTCGCTCTTCATTATATTCTTTTTCTTTCCAACGCGTCTTCGGTTGTAACACGAAATCACCCCTTAACCTGTTCATTATACAAGACAGATTAAGGGGTGACAATATAATGCAAACTACGATGCAATATCTGCATACTAAAATGTTGATGACGTTTAATTTGGGGAATACGGATTTATATGTACAAAAACATTTTGTACGTTATCTTGTTTCATAAGCGTTTCTTTCACATGCTTTCCAATGCGGTGCCCTTCTTCTACAGTAATGTACGGATCTACAGACACTTTAATATCGACAATGACATAATGCCCATGTTCCCTTGCATATAAAGAACCAATTTTTTTCACACCATTTACTTGAAGGACTGCTTCTCTAAGCGGAATAACATCCTCCTCATGAAGAACGTGATCAAGCGTTGCATGAATTGCTTCCGCTCCAATACTCCATGCCATCTTTGCAACAAGAAGCGAAACAAATAGTCCTGCAATCGGATCGGCATACACAAGCCAATCTATACCGAACTTCCCTCCGATAATAGCTGCACAAATACCGATTAAAGCTGCAATTGAAGAAAACACATCCGAACGATGTTCATATGCATTTGCAATAATTGCATCACTATTTACCCTCTTCCCTAATCGATATTTATATTGAAACATCCCTTCTTTTACTATAATCGAAAGAACAACAGCAAAAATCGTAATTCCCTTCGGCGGCTCTAGTTCTTGCGAAAAAGCTTTTATAGACGAAATCGCGATTTCCAATCCAACAATGAATAATAATACCGCAACAATAATCGCTGAAATCGATTCCGCTTTACCATGACCATATGGATGATCTTCATCAGGCGGCTGCTTGGCTGCTCGCAATCCAAAAAGTACAGCTAGCGAACCAATTACATCTGATCCAGAATGTACGGCATCCGCTAATAGCGCTTTACTGTTTCCAATATAACCAATTACCGCTTTTATAATCGCTAATATAATATTACCAACGATGCCGACAATAGCACCAAACTCGGCCTGTTTAAAACGTTCATCTTTTTCCATAATTAAAATCCCTTCTTTTCTTAACCTCTCTTGTTATCCCGATTGGTGTGGCTAGTAATCCGTGGGGGATGAACAAAACCCCCACGGATTACAATTTAACTTTATTGTAACAAAAACAGCGATGACATTACCACTTACTCCCATTTCCCCTTTCAAAAGTCGCTATCTTATTGTATCCACAAACGAAAAAAGAGATGCCTCATTATGAGGCATCACCTTTTTTATACTTGCGGTTCAGATACTTCTTTCTCAACCTTCTTCTTTCCTTTACCCTTTTTCAAACGACGGTTTTCAAGTAGTAACCAAATTTGAGAAGCAACGAAAACAGAAGAGTACGTACCTACAATTAATCCAACAAGTAACGCAAACGAGAAGTTACGTAGCGACTCACTACCGAAGATAAGTAGCGCAATTACTGGGAATAACACTGTTAATACGGTGTTAATCGAACGCCCAAGCGTTTGGCGAATACTTGCATTTACGATTTCTTCTAGGTCTTTTATGTCGCGAACTCGCTTTTTCTGTTTGTATAGCTCACGGTTTCTATCAAATGTAACAATTGAGTCATTAATAGAATAACCAATGATTGTTAATACTGCAGCGATAAACGTTAAGTCTACCTCTAATTGGAAAATACTAAACATAACAATCATAACGAATGCGTCATGTAGTAATGCAAGCACTGCAGATAACGCATACGTAAATCGGAATCGAATACTTACGTATAAAATGATAACCGCAGAAGCAATTAATACTGCGATAAATGCATTTCGCGCAATTTCTTTACCGATTGTCGGTGAAACTGTACTTACGTTTGGCTCTGTACCATATTTATCGTGGAAGAATGTTTTTGTTTTCGCAATTTCATCTTTTGATAGAACACCTAAAGTACGAACGGCGAATCCTTTATTGCCATCTCCAGTCGGTACAATATTTTCTTCCTTCACATCAATCTTCAGTTCGTTGAAATCTTTATGAACGTCAGACACAGTAAGTGCTTGTTTTGATTGCAAGTCAATACGTGTACCACTTGCAAAGTCAATACCAAGATTCATTTTGAAAATTGGTAGGATAATTGCACCTGCAATTACAACAACAATCGAGAAGATAAGGAATTTATGACCGATATTTACGAAGTTAATACGATCAAATTTCGTTGGTGGATGTACTACACCTTTTGTTAATGGAATAATATCCTTTTGTTTCACACCAAAATATCCTGGTTTTTTATCGAAGTAACGGCTCTTTACAAGTAAACCTAGTAAGAAACGAGTACCGAATACGTTCGTAATGAAACCGACTAAAATACTTACGATTAAACTTGTTGCGAAACCTTTTACAGAGCTATTACCGTAAACAAATAATACACCAGCTGCTGCAAGAGTTGTAATATTCGCATCTAAAATTGTTGCTAATGAACGATGGTTACCAGCACGAAATGCTGACATCATTGACTTACCAATTTTCAGCTCTTCCTTTAGCCTCTCGTACGTAATGATATTCGCATCAACTGCGATACCTACCCCGAGCACTAATGCCGCAATACCTGGTAACGTAAGAACTGCATGCATCCAGTTAAAGACAAGTAATGTAACGAAAATGTATAACCCTAACATAATAACCGCTACAAGTCCTGGTAAACGGTAGAATACAAGCATGAATAAGAAGATAATAGCAATACCGATCGCACTAGCGAAAATCGTTTGCTCTAATGCTTGTTGACCAAATTTTGCTCCAACAGATGTTGAATACATTTCTTTCAAATCAACAGGAAGTGCACCTGCATTTAATAAAGATGACAGTTCTTTCGCACTTTCAACTGTGAAGTTTCCACCTACGATAGATACTTCAGCTTGATTAAATACTTGTTCTACTGTTGCTGCTGATAAAAACTTCGGATTCGGTTTTGCAGATTCTGCTTTATACGAGTCTTTTCCTTCTTCAAAATCAAGCCAGATTACCATTAAATTCGTTGGTGGTGGCATTTTTGAAATCTTTTCAGTTACTTCACGGAATTTTTCAGCGCTTTTTAACGTAAGTCCAACACTTGGACGACCTTTATCATCAAATGTTTGCTTCGCTCCACCGCCTTTTAAATCCGTTCCATCCATAAGAAGATTGTCATTCACATCACGGAATGTTAATTTCGCTTGTGTTGATAACATTTCACGTGCTTTTTGCTGATCTTGTACACCAGCAAGCTGTACACGAATTCGATCTTCCCCTTCGATTTGAATGTTCGGCTCACTTACACCGAGAACATTAACACGATTTTCAAGAGCACCTACTGTACTTACAAGTGCATCACGATCGATTTTATCACCTTTTTTGGCTGGTTTTACTTCATACAGAATTTCAAAACCACCGCGAAGGTCTAGTCCTAGACTAATTCCTTTTGCTATGTCTTTTCCTGCCGCACCAATTACTCCACCAATTAATAAAACGATGAGGAAAAAGGCGGCAATTCTTGTACCACGCTTTGCCATATGTACCCTCTTTCTGCTACTAACACTTTCAATAAATCTCTTACGATTCACTTCTAGACGTGTGCACACGTCTAGTTAGTAGACTTCCTTTCTTAAAATACATGTGTTTCTTGCTAGTTCATCACTAGCTGTGTCGGTAAGACCTACGTAATACCTACACTTTCATTATTTATTTTTCTCTGCACTACCTCCTTTATATATAATCTTAGACGTAATTATTTCCTCTTTATCAATACATATCATTATACTGCAAAAGGAAGAACAAACCAATTGCAGTCGGTTATTTATTTTCATACTCATCAAATGACCAAAGTGGTGCTTGATACGCTTCAACAGTTAAATATGTCATATATTCATTAGCTGTTACTCTTAATACATCATTTACTAATTCATACAATCTAACATCGCTGTCTATTTTTTTCCACTTTTTCACTTTAAGAAACTTCCAAATGTCATCATCTGTCACTCGGTCATAGCCGAACATTTGAAACTCTTCTACTTTACTTTCTAAAACGACTTGTAACTGTCCGCGGTATGATTCTACCAAATCTTCTTTTTCTAACATACGTAACATCTCCTTATAATTTCAGCACGAAAAGTCGCTTTTAATCCCGCTCTAATGGACAGCAATAACTACTTTCAAGAGCACTATCATACTTCACTCTCTTAAATGCTTGTCATTCTTGTCTCGTACGTGCATATAAATTATTGTAAATCATTCCACTGATTTTGAGAAGGTAGGAGAAGACCATGACAAGACAAAGCTTTTTAAAAGGCGCATTTATTTTAATGATAGCCGGATTTATTACCAAAATCCTTGGATTTATTAACCGTATTGTAATGGCACGTATTTTAGGGGAAGAAGGCGTTGGCCTTTATATGATGGCCGTTCCTACATTCATTTTAGCAATTACATTAACACAAATCGGTCTTCCTGTCGCAATCGCAAAATTTGTAGCAGAAGCGGAAGCAGTGAACGATAAACAAAAAATTAAAAAAATATTAACAGTATCACTAGCTGTTACATCCGTTATTAGTATCATTTTAACAGTTGGAATTATGCTCCTCACACCTATTTTAGCAAAAACATTATTAACCGACGAAAGAACGTACTATCCATTAATAGCCATCTTACCTGTCGTTCCTGTTATTGCTGTCTCTTCTGTTTTACGCGGTTATTTCCAAGGGAAACAAAATATGAAACCTAGTGCTTATGCTCAAGTTCTAGAACAAGTTGTCCGCATTACAATTATCGCTGTATGTATTCGTTTATTTTTACCTTACGGCGTAGAATATGCTGCAGCCGGTGCTATGTTATCAGCCGTTCTCGGTGAAGTTGCATCCTTATTATTTTTACTCACTTTATTCCAGCGTGAAAAACATTTATCTATACGCTCTGGATTTTTCACTACTGTAAAGGAAAGCAAAGGCACATTTTATTCTCTTATGGATATTGCCCTTCCAACTACAGGAAGCCGTTTGATCGGTTCCATTTCTTATTTTTTTGAACCTATCGTCGTTATGCAAAGCTTAGCAATCGCCGGAGTCGCTGCTTCTGTTGCAACCCAACAATACGGTATATTAAACGGTTATGCATTCCCACTTCTATCACTACCCGCCTTTATTACATATGCTCTTTCTACAGCGCTCGTACCTTCTATTAGTGAAGCAATGGCAAAAAGGCAACATAAATTAGTGGAGCACCGTTTACAACAAGCACTTCGAATTTCATTAATTACTGGTGGATGGTCCGTCGTTATATTATACGTATTCGCTTCTCCTGTTTTGACTCTTATGTACGGATCAGATAGTGCAACAGCATTCATTCAACTTCTTGCACCGTGTTTTTTATTTCATTATTTTCAAAGTCCACTTACTTCTGTTTTGCAAGCTTTAAACTTAGCACGAGCTGCAATGATGAATACATTTATTGGCGCCATCGTAAAATTAATCGTTATTTTTGTACTAGCTTCAAGGCCAGAATTTCAAATGATGGGGGTTGCCCTCGCTATCGCAGCAAATATCGTAACAGTAACATTCCTTCACTACGCTACCGTTTTAAAAAAGATTACCTTTACCATTTACGCAAAAGATTATATTTTCGGCGGACTTGCCATCGGTATTGCAGGTGCCTTCGGTTTTTACCTTCATAAGTACATTATTTTCTCTCATTCACTTAGCATACAAACAATATGGGAAATCACTTTAACAACAATCGTTTATATTGTTCTCCTCTTCACCTTCAAACTGATTCGAAAAGAAGAATTAAGTCGTCTTCCTATCATTCGTAAACTTTCATTTTTGAAGTAAAGCGAAACTTTAATCAGTGGGGCTGTTCTCCCACTGATTATTAGCTCACACCAATCGTGCTTCCCCTTCCAAATGGTAAGCTTCTAATTTCCTTTCAAATCAACAAAGAATTGTCCGTTTTGAAAGCTACAGTATAAAATTTTTGTTATATCGTTATAACCTAAGTTTTTTAATTTTTCAATGAGCCATTCGTCTGTATGTTCAATCATTTGCAAATGATTAAATTGAATTTCCCCATCAATAATTAATGGGAGTGTAAAAACCGGCGTATCATTTTTACTCTTTTTACTTTTTTGTTTTTGAAAAATAGATAGCTTTCCTGATGGTTCTAAAATAGCGTATTCTACATCACGCACATCTCCGACCCCTTGCTCTCTTAGTTGCATCATTAAATCATCTATGTTATATCGCTGCTTCCGCATCTTTTTTTCATCAATCTTTCCCGCATTTATAAGAATAGCCGGTTCTCCTTCTATTAAATGTCGAAAACGCTGAAACTTTAAAGAAATGACTGACAATATGATTTGGATGCACATAAGAAAAGTCATCGGAACTAATTGGTGCCAAAGTGATTTATCTGTATTTTCAATGGCAACGACAGCCATTTCGCCAAGCATAATGAATACAACTAAATCTAATACACTTAATTCTCCAATTTCACGTTTACCCATCAGGCGAAAAATAATCAAAATGATTATATATAAAAGCATTGTTCGCCCAATTATTGATACCCATTCCATTTCTACATCTCCTTTTTTATTTATAGATTCCCCTATAAAAAAGAAACTAGTCTAACTTGAGCAAAAGGAAAATATGCTTGTATTAAAAAGGGGGAATGCATAAATGGATGGAACGAAAAAATTATCAACTGCAATTGGCTTCGGTATTGTTACCCTACTTATCCTCGCATCTATGACTAGCATGGTTATGGCTCTTTTATTAAAGTTTACGAATATAAATGAAGGGACATTAGCCGTTACTATTTTTATACTCGCTCTTTTATCTATGCTTATGTCTGGGTTTATTGCAGGAAAAAAGGCACAAGGGAAAGGTTGGTTAGTAGGTTTCACAACAGGACTTACATTCTCCATACTTGTTTTTCTCGTTAACTATTTGGGCTTTTCTCAAACTTTATCGAACTCACAGTTACTTTATCAATTAGCATTAATGGGTGCGAGTACACTCGGTGGTATTTTCGGTGTAAATATGTCAAAGCAAAATAACTAAAAAAAGCCCTGCACATTTCATGCAGGGCCTTCCTCATTAGTTTTTCACAACTTCACGAATCGCATTACGATCGAAAGTTAAGTGTGAGCCACCAGATTTAATAACGATTTTCGTTTCATCTACTGATTCAATTGTACCGTGTAAACCACCGATTGTTACGATTGCATCACCTTTTGCCAACTCACTTTGCATTTGAGCAACTGCTTTTTGACGCTTTTGTTGCGGGCGAATTAATAAGAAATAGAAAATCGCAAACATCGCAACGATCATAATGATATTCATCATACCTGGATTCATCTTTTGTTCCTCCTTTTAAATTATGTATTAGAAGTTTTTAGCATTCGGTTTATTAAAGCCATACTGTTCAAAGAATTCTTCGCGGAAATCGCCAAGACGGTCTTCACGAATAGCTTGTCTCACCTGCTCCATTAAGTTTAACAGAAAATGAAGGTTGTGATAAGACGTTAAACGAATTCCGAACGTTTCATCACATTTCATTAAGTGACGAATGTACGCACGAGAATAATTTTTACATGTGTAGCAATCACAGTTTGGATCAAGTGGACCGAAGTCTCTTGCGAATTTCGCATTTTTTACAACTAGGCGGCCTTCACTTGTCATACATGTACCATTTCGAGCGATACGAGTTGGAAGTACGCAGTCAAACATATCAATACCACGAATTGCACCATCAATTAATGAGTCAGGAGAACCCACTCCCATTAAGTAACGTGGCTTATTATCTGGAAGAAGTGGTGTTGTAAACTCAAGTACACGGTTCATAATATCTTTTGGTTCACCAACAGATAAACCACCTACAGCATAACCAGGGAAGTCCATTGAAACAAGGTCTTTTGCACTTTGACGACGAAGCTCTTCAAACTCTCCGCCCTGTACAATACCGAATAAACCTTGATCTTGTGGACGTTCATGTGCTTTTAAGCAACGTTCTGCCCAGCGGCTTGTACGCTCTACAGACTTCTTCATATATTCAAAAGTAGCTGGGAACGGTGGACACTCGTCAAATGCCATCATAATATCTGAACCTAATGCATTTTGAATTTCCATCGCTTTTTCTGGTGATAAGAATAATTTATCTCCATTTAAGTGATTACGGAAGTGAACACCTTCCTCTTCAATACGGCGAAAGTCACTTAAACTAAATACTTGGAAACCACCAGAATCCGTTAAGATTGCACGATCCCAGTTCATAAATTTATGCAAACCGCCTGCTTCACGAACAATTTCGTGACCTGGACGTAGCCATAAATGATACGTATTACTTAAAATAATACCAGAATCCATTGCTTTCAATTCTTCTGGTGACATCGTTTTAACTGTTGCAAGTGTACCAACTGGCATAAATGTCGGTGTATCAAATGAACCGTGCGGCGTATGCACACGACCTAAACGGGCACCCGTTTGTTTACATGTCTTAATAAATTCATAACGAATTGCTGTCATAATTTACTCCTTTTATTTGTTTCTCATTTTAGCGCGAGATGCAACGAACATCGCATCACCAAAGCTAAAGAAACGATATTTTTCTTTTACTGCTTCATTATAAGCATGAAGTACATTATCTCTATTTGCGAATGCACTTACAAGCATGATTAATGTTGATTTCGGTAAGTGGAAGTTTGTAATTAAACCATCAATTGCTTTAAATTCATAACCTGGGTACATAAAAATATCTGTCCAGCCAGAAGCCGCGCAAAGCTTACCGTCATGATCTGTCGCAATTGTTTCTAACGTACGAGTTGACGTCGTACCTACAGTAATAATACGTCCACCATTCTCTTTCACACGATTTAATAATGCAGCTGTCTCTTCAGACATATGGTAATATTCTGCGTGCATATGGTGTTCTTCAATCGTATCTGCAGAAACTGGTCTAAATGTTCCAAGCCCTACATGCAGTGTAATAAATGCTAATTGAACGCCTTTTTGCTTCAACTTCTCAAGTAGCTCTTCTGTAAAGTGAAGCCCCGCAGTCGGCGCTGCTGCTGAACCGATTTCTTTCGCATATACTGTTTGATAGCGATCGCGATCTTCCAGCGTCTCTTTAATATATGGAGGAAGTGGCATTTCACCAAGTTCATCTAAAATTTCATAGAAGATGCCGTCATATGAAAATTCAAGCTGACGTCCACCTTGATCTGCAGTTCCAATGCAAGTTGCTTTTAATTTCCCTTCGCCAAAAGAAATAACAGTTCCTTCTTTTACACGTTTCGCTGGCTTAACAAGCGTTTCCCACTTATCGCCTTCCTCTTGTTTTAAAAGAAGCACTTCAATGTGTGCGCCTGTATCTTCTTTCACACCGTGCAAGCGAGCTGGCATAACTTTCGTTTCATTTAAAACTAAGCAATCCCCTTCATGTAAGTAAGAAAGAATATCCGTAAAATGTTTATGCTCAATGTCACCTGTTTCACGGTCTAACACCATCAATCTTGATGTTTCACGATCTTCTAGCGGGACTTGTGCAATAAGTTCTTCTGGTAAATGAAAATCAAACAGATTAATATCCATAACTATATCCACCTATTTCTTATTTAAATCGATTTATTATATACATAATAAAAGATAGTACAATACTTAACACAATACATGTAATGATAGGAAAATAAAAGGTAACGTTTCCTTTTTTCACAAAAATATCGCCTGGAAGCCTTCCAATGAACTTCCAAGCTAACCCAATAACAATGAGTAAGATACCTGCTGTAATAAGCAATTTTGGCATCTCCGTCATGGTTGCGGCATCTCCATTCCGAAATGCTCATACGCAAGTGGCGTTACGATTCGGCCTCGCGGTGTTCGTTGTAAAAAGCCAATTTGTAATAAATACGGCTCATACACATCTTCAATCGTATGAGATTCTTCCCCAATCGTTGCCGACACGGTTTCTAATCCAACTGGACCACCACGGAACTTTTCAATAATACCAAGCAATAATTTATGATCAATATGATCGAGCCCTAATTTATCAACTTGCAATAACTCTAGCGCCATTTGTGTAATTTCCATCGTAATCGTTCCGTTACCACGAACTTGTGCGAAATCACGTACACGTCGTAATAGACGATTCGCAATACGAGGTGTACCACGGGCACGTCTTGCAATTTCTAACGCTGCTAACGAATCAATTTCAACTTCGAACACTTCTGCTGTACGTTCAACAATCGCAGACAGCTGATCTACTGTATAATACTCTAATCGTGAAAGCACACCGAAACGGTCACGAAGTGGTGCTGATAGTGCCCCGGCGCGTGTTGTCGCCCCAACTAATGTAAATGGAGGTAAGTCTAAACGTACAGAGCGAGCTGACGGTCCTTTTCCAATTACGATATCAAGACAAAAGTCTTCCATTGCAGGATACAGTACTTCTTCAATCGATCTATGCAAACGATGAATTTCATCAATAAATAATACATCCCCTGGCTGAAGCGCTGTTAATACAGCCGCTAAATCTCCTGGTCTTTCAATTGCTGGACCAGATGTTGTTCGAATATTAACGCCCATTTCATTTGCAATAATATTCGCAAGCGTCGTTTTACCAAGTCCTGGAGGTCCATATAAAAGCACGTGATCTAACGTTTCTTCACGCATTTTCGCGGCTTCAATAAACACCTCTAAATTATGTTTCGCCTTATCTTGGCCAATATACTGACGGAGCGTCTGTGGCCGCAACGAATACTCTAAATCCGCATCTTCATATGCAGATTCCCCTGAAAGGAGACGTTCGTCCATTATACTCACCTCTTACCATTTAGTAAAAGACTAAGTGCCTTTTTAATATACTGATCCGTCGTTAATGATTCTTTTAATAACTCTGGTACAACGCGAGAAACTTCTCGTTCTGCGTATCCAAGTGCGCGCAGGGCCTCCAGTGCCTCATCAAGCTCAGCTGATGAACCTTTCTTCTCATCAAAACGTTCTACATCTGAGAATAAATCAACAAATGCATCTGGTACGACATCTGCTAGTTTTCCTTTTAAATCTAAAATCATTTGGCGCGCTGTTTTCTTTCCGACACCCGGGAACTTCACTAAAAACTTCTCATCTTCATGTTCAATTGCTTGAACAACCTGTCCTGTTTGACCAGAAGCTAAAATTGCAAGAGCGCCTTTTGGTCCAATACCAGACACACCTAACAACTTTGTAAATAATAAACGCTCTTCACGTGTTTTAAACCCGTAAAGTGCCATAATATCTTCTCTCACATAATGATATGTATAGACACGGATTTCTTGCTTACTTCTTTGAAATACATACGGATTTGGTGTGAAAATTTGATAACCAATTCCATTATGGTCAATTACGACATATTCGGGTCCTACATACTCCACGTAACCTGTAACATATTCAAACAAAATACGATCTCTCCCTCTTAAATCATGTATTCCATTTTAACATATTTAATGACAGAAAAGCGAGACTACCCCAACAAATGTTCTCTATTTAAAACTTCTGTTATTTTCCATTGACAGAAAGTATAAAGCATCTTAATATACAGAAGTCGATAATGATTATCAATATTAATTAAAGGGGTTACATTAGGATGAAACGTAAGTTATTTATTTTATTTACTATTATGCTAGTTGTTCTTTCTATCGTTGGCTGTTCTTCTCAAAAAGAAGAATCGAAAGCAAAAGAACAACCGAAAACAAAAGTTGTAAAACACGCTAAAGGGGAAGCTACAATTCCAGTAAATCCAAAGAGAATTGTTGACTTATCTGGATCAACAGAAGAATTATTACTTCTTGGACACAAACCTGTTGGTACAGCAAATACATATAAAGATAAAATTCAAAAGCACTTAACAGACAAGCTAGACGGAGTAAAAGCTGTCGGCTGGTACTGGGCACCTAAAGTTGATTTAGAAGCTGTTACGGCTTTAAAACCAGACTTAATTATTTTAAACAATCGTCAATTAAAAATTTATGATCAATTAGAAAAAGTAGCACCGACAGTTGTTCTAGAAACAAATTTAGAAGACTGGCGCGGTAAATTTAAAGAAGTAGGTAAACTATTTGGCGAAGAAAAGAAAGCAGATAAATGGATTGCAGACTACGATAAAAAGGCAGACTCTTTATCTAAAAAAATTAAAGAGAAAACAAAAGATGAGAACTTTATGTTCGTTGCAGTTACACCACAAAACTTCCGTGTATACGGTAGCTTCGGATACGGTGACATCATCTTTAACGACTTAAAACTTCCAGCAACAAAAGGTACAGATTTAAAACAAACGATGGCACAAGTATCACTAGAAGGCCTTGTTGCATTCCAGCCTGACCAAATGTTTATTGTAAACTTCGGCGGCGAAGCTGACAAAGTTTACGAAGACTATAAAAACAGTGCCGTTTGGAAAGATAATAAAGCAGTAAAAAGTAAGCACGTATACGAAGTATCAAATGAAGTCTTTAATACGAAAGCATTCAATCCAATTGGGAAAGATATGCTAATTGATGAAATCGCAAAAGAAATCTTAGATAAAAATAAGTAAGCAAAAAAGCAGCTCACCATGAGCTGCTTTTTTGCTTACTTTGCACTGCGTATTGCTTCATTTTTTCAATCGTCTTCACAAAACCCTCTTTTGATTTTATACGAATACCACGCTTCAGTTTCGCACGCTCATAACTCTCAAGCTTTTTCATATCAATTCGAAAGAACGAATGAATTGCGTTGTCACTTTTGGGCACACCTTTGAAAATTTGTAATATCCCTTCCTCTGAAACACCAAAATAACCACTCGTCTTCAATAACGGAGAAATATCATCAATTTTCTTTTGCAATACGATTTGTACATCATCACGATCAACGAGTTGCCACTCTTTATATTGCTGTAAAAACTTTTCTAAATCCGCTACTTTTTCTGTCAGTATTTCTTCACTTACTTCACCATCAACATACATACGCTCTAATAAAATCGTAACTTGAGGTTCCTTCTCTGTTACTTCTGGTACTGGCCCTTCCGCCCTCGCACTCGTTTCATAAACTAAACAAAACATCATAACGAATGCTTGTACTGCAATCAGTATCCATTTCATTTCCGTTCACCTCTTCTAGGCAAAATCAAACTTTCATTAGTAGTTTTTCCGGAAATGGGGGTTTTATCCCTAATTCATAGCATGTCACCATTAAGAATTATAGAATTCGATTATTTGTACTTCTTTATACTATTTCTACTTACTTAGAATTGCAGCTATTATGTGCAATTAGCTTTTTGTCTTTATTAGATTCCATCGTTGCTATGTAAACACCAATTAGCACAATTAGCATTCCACCTAATTGTTGCCACGTAACAATTGCTCCATACACTTGTAAATAACTTTATTTTCTGACTTTAGAACGAACAAAAAAGAGAAGCTTGGATTCCTCCAGTCTTCTCCTTACATTCATATAAAATGAAAGACGCCTGCAAAGCAGGCGTCTTGATGCGTTTACGGCGAGAGACCAGGCGACCACATTCGCGTGTTTAGCACTTAAGCATATCTCTCGTCTTACGTAAATTAGCTCATCGCTTTGCTAATATAACATTAATAGCGTATAAGCGCAACATGTTTATAAAAATATTTTATTCCCTCTTTCATCCAAATATTTTTATGTAAATTATAAATTGATAAATGCAATATATATGTTACAATCGATATAACAGCGAAATCATAATAAACAGGAGATGGATATTGTGAAAAAAATAAAAGATGAACGTCTTATACTGCAAACGTTAAAAAACATACGTATTGCCTTTCTTTTTCAATACATTGGTATAATCGGAATTTTAGGCTATATCGGAGTCACTGAAGGAATGGATCAAATTACGAAATCTCCATTATGGTTATTATTTATTCTTACAAGTATGTTATTTAGTTATTTACAGTTAAGTGTTTCAATCGATGTAGAAGAAAGTGAAAAGGAAATACAGTTAACTCCTTATTACAAACTTGTCTTACGTTCCCTTATCGTTGGAATTATTATGGCTATTATTTATATCATTTTCAGTCCAGAAAGACCTCTGTTTGAAGCTATTCTAACAGGTAGTATTCTCTTCATATGTTTTTTAGTTTCTTACTCCGTTAGTTATTTTATTAAAAAGCGTCGTTTACAAGACGAAAATGAATAAAGAGGAAGGGATCCCCTTCCTCTTTATTGTTATCGCACAGTACCAGTTAGGCCGTAACGAATGTCTCGGAACATATTTGTTATGTCACGATTAAAATCGTTTGTAACTGTACCGTTACGTAGACGCGTACTCATTGCATCAACACGAGTAAACATGTCATTTCTTACAGAGACGTACACGTTTCTGTTTCCAGCTTCATTCGTAACAGCTTGACGAATTTCGTTTGCCATCGCTGTTTCATCTGTCACTGTATTACGTGGTTTTACCGCAATCGCTACATCGTTTCCATATACAACTGTAGATACTCGATCTACGTTATTCATACGTTTCACACGATTCGTAATTTTTTCTGCAGTTTTACCATCATTGTTAATGTATGAATTGTTCATTGTAATATTACGAGTTGGGTGCGGATTCGCGATTTGCCCGTTGTAATTTACATCACGGTAATAATTATATCCAGTACCGTTACGGTTATCATACACATTGTCTGTTGCTCTGTTTCCATTTCGGTATGTTACATAATCTGTATAACGATCGTTACGCGTTACATTACCACGATATGGATGTGTATCATTATAAGATGTACGCTCATAATTATAATTACGCCCGTCCATCGCGCTTTTCTCTTTAGGTGTACCACATGCAGCTAACGCACTGGTAACTAACAAAGAAGCAGCAATCACTTTTACTTTCGTATTCAATAGAAAAACCCCCTCTATTAGAATGAACTCCTCTTTTGAAAAGCTCCCTCTTATGATGAGTAACAGAGAAGGTTTTTACACTGTTAATATTTCACTGGGAATTTTCTAACACTTAATGAAAAACATTTATTTTCTTAATTAACATAAAGTGAAACTTTAATCAGTAGGGGTTTTGTCCATCCCCCACTGATTATTAGTTGAACCAATCGGGCTTTTACGGGCAGTTGATCTCCTAACTCCCTCGCATTCGCCGAATTTTGAGGTGGGAGTCTTACTGCCCACAAATAGCGGGATAAATGCAAAAAAGGCGGGAATAATCCCACCTTTTTTAAACTTCCTCTTCGTCCTCTTCTTCTGAAACTGGCTCTCCAAATACATTTGGTGGATCTGGTTGATAATACATTGTCCCTGGCTGTGGTGCATATGCTGACTGAGTTGGTTGATAATATAAAGGATTCGCATATTGTGGTCCCCCAGGTTGCGGACTATATAACCTACTCTCTCCTCCGCATCCACAATCTTCCTCACCTTGTACGAGTGGCGGCATATTATTATCCATTGGCATCATATTTGGGTTTGGCATAGACGTGTATTGCGGCCCAAATGGCGCTCCTTGCTGATATGGCATATTGTAGGATGGATTTTGTTGTTGATAATACGGATTTGGCGGCATCATGTTCGGCATTTGGTTGTTATCCATTATCGGCATCATGCTCGGCATTTGGTTGTTATCCATTATCGGCATCATGTTCGGCATTTGGTTGTTATCCATTATCGGCATCATGCTCGGCATTTGGTTGTTATCCATTATCGGCATCATGTTCGGCATTTGGTTGTTATCCATTATCGGCATCATGT